>NZ_MBLO01000235.1 GCF_001854805.1 Pseudofrankia coriaricola | reverse complement strand
CGCGCGCGACCGGCGAGAGCACCGCGTGGCGCATCCAGGAGGCGATGCGCCCGGGGTTCCAGGTGCACGGGCGGCGACGCGACGTCCAGGCCAGCGTCGGTGTCGCCGTCGCCGAGGCCGGCTCCCCGGTCACCAGCACCGAGGAGCTGCTCCACCGCGCCGACCAGGCCATGTACGCCGCCAAGAACCGCCGCCGTCGCCGCGCCCGCCGGACCGTCCGCGAGCCACGCCGATCCGCTCACCGCTGAGGCCCTGCCCGCGGGCGCCCTCCCCGCGGCCCGCCGGAGTCGCCGTGAGCAGCCGCGCGGCGGGTGACGGCAACCGGTGACGGCAACGGGTGACAATGGAGGCGTGCCAGAGCCAGTCGAGGTCCGCCGCGCCGTGACGGCCGACGCGGCCGAGATGGCCGGACTCGCGGATCGGTCATACAGGCCGTACGTCGCCCGGATGGACGGGCGACGCCCGGGCCCGATGGACGCGGACTACGCCGCCACCATCGACGACGCCGAGGTCTGGGTCGTCGACGGGCCGGCGCACCGGCTGCGTGCCTTCCTGGTGCTGGTCCCCGGACCGGACGGCCTCCTGCTCGAGAACATCGCGGTCGACCCGGTGGCGCAGGGCCGGGGGCTGGGCGGCGCGCTACTGCGCCTCGCGGAGGAACAGGCGTTGGCGCACGCCCACACGTCGATCTGGCTCTACACCCACGTCTCCATGGTGGAGAACCAACGGATCTATGCCGCCCGCGGCTACGTGGAAACCCACCGTGCCACCGACAACGGCCTCGAGCGGATCTTCTACCGCAAGACCCTCGACTGAGCCAGGGGGCACTCGGCGCCCGACAGGTGTCGCGGTGGGCGGTCTGCTGACGCGACCGCCCACCGCGGCGCCTCAGACCCGGTAGAGCTTGGCGGCGTTCCCGCCCATGACCTTCCGCTGGGTCTCCGGGCGCAGGGTGGAGATCTTCTCGCTCACCATCCCGACGGGGTCCGGGTGCAGCGAGGTCGGGTGCGGGAAGTCGGTCTCGAACATGATGTTGTCCTCGCCGACCTGGTCGACCAGGTGCTGCAGGTCCCCGCGGCCGGTCTCGAACCAGAACGTGGCGTACCAGTTGCTCTGGAAGTACTCCGAAGGGCGCTTCTGGAGCTTCTTGGCCCACTTGGGCGCGTTCTCCAGCAGTTCGTAGTCCATCGCCTCGAGCATGAACGGCACCCAGCCGATGCCGCTCTCGACGGAGACCATCTTCAGGTCGGGATTGCGGTCGAACATCCCGGAGTAGCAGCTGTTGAGCAGCAGCTGGGAGTTGTTCTGGAACAGGGACGCGCCGCCGATCGCCGGCTTGACGTAGTCGTCCTGGCTGGGCCAGTACGTCGTGCCGAAATAGCTTAGCGACGTCTGGCTCGCGCCGATGTGGAAGTGCACTGGCAGGTTCAGACCGGCGCAGACGTCCCAGAGCGCGTCCCAGGCCGGGTCGCCGAGATCGGGCGAGCCCGAGTCCTGCGGGTGGGCCGTCATGTTGATGCCGCGAGCGCCCATCGCGGCACAGCGCTGCGCCTCGCGCACGCAGCCCTGGAGGTCCCAGGCAGGCATGATCGGCATCGGCAACAGCCGGTTGCCGGACTCCGCCTGAATCTCCTGCATCGCGTCGTTGTAGATCTCGACACAGAGCCGCAGGAGGTCCGTGTCCTGGACCGAGTTCCGCAGGTTCTGGCCGCCGAGGCCGATCGCGTTCGGGTAGAGGACCTGGGTGTCAATGCCCAGCTCGTCCATCAGGCGCAGGCGCTCCGTCGGGTCCCACGCCGCCGGGTGCACGTCCTCGATGCCCCACGGGCCGCCCTGGGAGTCCCGGTGCGGGTGCTTCTTCCCGTCATGGTCGATGGTGCCGCCCGAGCCGGCCCTGCCGAACGTCTTCCCTTCGATGACCCACATGTCGAGGCCGTCGATCCGCTCGACGTGGGGCATCCGGTCCTCGTAACCCTTTGGCGCCCGCTCAGTAAAAAGATCGTGACGCTCGGTCATGTGAGCGTCCGCGTCGATCACCCGCAGACCTTCAGCCAACCTGACCACTCTGGCCTCCTTGCGCCGTTCGACCACACCGTCCCGATGCCGAGCTGAGCGTACGCTCACTTCGCGGCGCCCGCAATCTCCAATTTTTTATTTTTGATTGACGCGTGCCAGCCGTGACGGTCACGATGGCGACGTGGCGGCCCAACCATTGTTGCGACGGGCGAAGACGAGCGCGGCGGTCGTCGAGTACGTCCAACGCGAGATCTTCGAAGGCCGCCTGCGCTGCGGCGACCGCGTCGACGTCGAGCGCATCAGCTCGGCGCTCGACGTGAGCCCCACCCCGGTCCGCGAGGCCCTCGTGCTGCTCGAACGGGATGGCCTGGTCTCGACCCGGGTGCACCGCGCGACCTTCGTGCAGCACTTCGACGCCCGCACGCTGCGGGCGGACTTCCACGTCCTCGGCCTGCTGGGCGGCGTCGCGGCCGCCCGCGCCGCGACGGACCGCGACCCGGAGGTCATCGCCCAGCTCCAGAGCCTCCTGGGGGAACTCGGGAGAAGCGGGACGGCCGTCGCCCGGCGCGCCGATCTCGCCACCGAGATCGTCCGCGTCCAGCACCGGGCTGGCGCCACGCCGCGCCTGCTCGCCGAGTTGCACGGGCTCGGCGGCTTCCTGGAGTGGGCGGCCCGCCAGAGCGACCGGCGAAGCCATGAGGACATCGTCGAGGCCCACGCGCGCGTCGTCGACGCGATCGTCGCCGGGGATCCGCGCCAGGCGTCGCAAGCCCGGTTGGCGGACGCCAGGGCCGTCGCCGAAGAAGTGATCAGTGAGCTGATCCAGCGCGGCGTGTTGCGTGCCGACGGCAGCAACGCCGCGGCGGGCGGCGGGGCCAGCCCGGCCCAGGCGGCTCGCCGGCAGGTCAGCAGCGTCGCCAACGCGTAGCCCGGCGCCACGCCGCCGCGGGTCGGCATGTCCGAGCCACGATCAGCGCCCGCGCCACGTCGTCACGATCCACGTGCGCCGTCAGGGCCCTGGCCGCGCCCTGGCCACGCGGCTCGCGCCCGATCCGCGCCGCTCGCGGGCGCGGCTCTCGTTGGCGCCGCGGGTGTCTATTCGAGGTAGTCGCGCAGCGCCTCGGAGCGGGCGGGATGGCGCAGCTTCGCCAGCGTCCGCTGCTCGATCTGGCGGATGCGTTCGCGGGTCAGCCCGAACTCGCGGCCGATCTCGTCCAGCGTGCGACTGCGGCCGTCCGCCAGGCCGAACCGCAGCTGGATCACTCGTCGTTCCCTGTCCGGCAGCGCGCGCAGGACGGCCCCCAGATGGTCCGCGCGGCCCGAGATCATGGCCGCCTCCATCGGCTCGACCGCCGCGGTGTCCTCGATCAGGTCGCCGAGGTGGGTATCGGCGTCCTCACCGACCGGGCTGTCGAGGGACACCGGCTCCCTGGAGATCCGGTGGAGCTCGTCGACCCTGGCGGCGGTGACGCCGAGGGCGACGGCGATCTCCTCCCGGGTCGGCTCGCGGCCGAACTCCACCAGCAGCTCCCGGCGCAGGCGCGCCACCTGGTTGAGCAGCTCGACGAGGTGCACGGGGAGGCGGATGGTCCGGGACTGGTCGGCGAGGGCCCGGGTGATCGCCTGCCGTATCCACCAGGTCGCGTATGTGGAGAACTTGTAGCCCTTGGTGTAGTCGAACTTCTCCACTGCCCGGATGAGGCCGAGATTGCCCTCCTGCACGACGTCGAGGAAGAGCATCCCCCGCCCGGCGTAGCGCCGCGCGATCGAGACGACCAGCCGCAGGTTGGCCTCGACGAGCTGCCGGCTGGCCTGCTGCCCGTCCCACTCGACGGCCTCGAGGTCCTGGCGTTGCCTCGCGGACATCTCATCGCCGCAGGTCGTGAGCTTGTGGCCGGCGAACACCCCGGCCTCGATCCGCTTCGCGAGGTCCACCTCGCCCTCCGCGGTCAGCAGCGGGGTCTTGCCGATGCTCGACAGGTACATCCGGACCGGGTCGTGCGCGGCTGACGGCGCGACCCGCGAGTCCGCCGCCCGTCGCCGGGCGGGCGACGCCGGCGCCTCGGCCGGGTCAGCATCGCCGGGGCGGGCGTCCTCCCGCTCCTCGTCATCCCCGCCATCGACGCCCAGGCGGTCCCCGGCGGCGGCGTCCGCGCCGAGACCGTTCTCACCCGGGTCTCCGGGGTCTCCCGGGTCTCCGGCGATAAGGACATCGCCTGGCTCTCCCACGATACGAACGTCGCCCGGCTCGCCGGCGATGCGGACAGGGATCGTGGCTGTCCGCGAACCCGTCGCGCTACCGGGCCGGGTCTTGCTGCCCATGGCTAGCTCCAGCCTGTCGGAGGTTCTGAGCGGTTGGAGTCACCAAAGTCATGGGTCATGACCCTGGGGGCGCCTCATGCCCGTCGGCGCATCGGCCGCGGCGGCTCGCGACTGGCGCCGACCAGAGGGTGTAGTTGGGTGCGCCGCCGCCCGACAACGGTCGTGTCGGGCGATGGAACGTGTCGGGCGACTTGCGTCAGGCTACGCCATCATGCAGCGGCGGCCGGGAGCCGCGACCAACCACCTCATGGTTCTCGCCGCCAGGTGAACCACTCTGGCGGCCCCGGTGACGCCCAATCGGCCACGCGCGCGCTCTCCGGCCTCACACCAGCCGCGCGACCCGCGCGACCCGCGCGAACTCGCGGTGCGGGGACCTGGACGCGGTGGGATCGTCGGCGCCGGTGGCGAGTAGGGTGGTGCCGTTGCCTGTTCTCCGCTGTGTGAGCGTCATGCATCGTCGAACGGAACGGCCGGATGCGGAGCGATCCGTGGCCGGCGCGAGACCGGGAGACGAGAGACGTCTACCGGGAAAGTAGCAAGGAGAACGCTCGTGGCTCAGGGCACCGTCAAGTGGTTCAACGCGGAGAAGGGTTTCGGGTTCATCTCCGTGGACGGTGGCGGTCCGGACGTGTTCGTCCACTTCTCGGCGATTGTGGCGGATGGCTACAAGTCGCTCGACGAGGGGCAGAACGTGCAGTTCGAGATCGTGCAGGGCCAGAAGGGCCCACAGGCCGAAAACGTCCAGCCCGTCTGACGACGCTTCGACCTCACACGGAACAGCGCGCGGCCATCGGCCGCGCGCTGTTCTGCGTCACGCCATACGGCATCCCCCGGCCCCGGGAGGGCACGGGCAACCATCACGGCGACGTGATGGCGGCGGCCGGGCGACAGGCTACTTCTCCTACTGCCGCGGTATCACCGCCGTCCTGCCGCGCAGACCCAGACGGAGCGCGCGGGGACCCAGCGCCTGTGCCCGTTCACCCAGTCCCAGTGGCCGGGGTCATGACGCCAGAAACAGGCGGCCGCGGCGTTGGTGACATGGCTCGGTGCCAGTACGGCCTCGGCCGGAGCCGCGGACAGAACCGAGCCCAGCACAGCCGCGGCGATCAGCAGGGAATATTTACGACCATTTCGGTACTCCATGCCCGCTCCCCCCGGCGCATTGCGCCGTCTCATTGAGGAAGTTCCGGATGGGTTATGGGCGAAAGATACCCACGATTACCCAGAGTCAACCAGGTCGGTGACGTACGGTAATACAAGTCAGAACCATCGGACGTGTTTTCCACCGGCCCGCCGCGCGGTGCGTCGGGGAACGGCTCCTCGACGCGGGCGTGTTGCCGGACGGTGATCCGCCTTACCGCTTGTTGAGCAGGCCGGCGTCGACGGGCACGACCGTGCCGGTCACGTAGCGCGCGTCGTCGGACACCAGCCAGGCGATGGCGTTGGAGATGTCGATCGGTTCCACCAGGTCGACGGGCATCGCGTTGGTCAGCGCGCCCGCGAGCGCCGGCGACCTCTCCAGGATGGCGGCCAGGTTCCCGTCGCCGGCCATCGGCGTGCGCACCGCCGTCGGGGCGACGCTGTTCACCCGGATGCTGTACTTCGCCAGGTAGTTGGCCCACGACCGCATCAGCCCGATGACGCCGTGCTTGGCGGCGGTGTAGCCCAGGAATCCCGCCACGGGGATGCCCACGCCGATCAGCCCGCCCGTGGAGCTGGTCAGCACGATCGACCCGCCCTGGTTCCGCTTGACCATCGGTGGGATCGCGACGCGGCCGGTGTTCCAGACGCCCGTGAGATTGACGGCGACGACGTCATCCCACTCCGCCTCCTCCGACGCGCTGCCGCCGCCAGCGCCAATGCCGGCGTTCGCCACCACGATGTCGACCGGCCCCAACTCGGCCACGCCCTCGTCGTAGGCCTTCCGCAGCGAGGCCACATCGCGCACGTCGGCCTGCCGGGCGACGATACGCCGGCCGGTCGCCTCGACCTCCTTCACCGTTTGCGCGAGCTCCTCCGCCGTGCCCATCGGGTACGTCACCGTGGCGATCTGGGCGCAGATGTCCACCGCGATGATGTCGGCGCCCTCCTGCGCCAGCCGGATCGCGTGGCTGCGGCCCTGGCCGCGCGCGGCACCGGTGATGAACGCGACCTTGCCGTCCAGTTTTCCCATTACCCATCCTTAGCTCATGGTGCGGAGGTCAGGGCCGGGCATTCCGCGATGACAAGCGGGCGCCCGCGCTAGCCGACGGTGATCGGCAACGTTTCCCAACCGCGCATCGTCGACGTCGACGACAGCGCGACGTTGTTCCAGTCGACATCCCACGTCGGGAAGCGCCTCACGAACTCCTCGAGCGCGATCCTGGCCTCGAGCCGGGCGAGTGAGGCTCCGAGGCAGTAGTGGGTGCCGAACCCGAAGGTGCGCAGGTTGCTGACCTTGCGGTGAATGTCGAACCGGTCGGGCTCCGGCCAGCAGTCCTCGTCGCGGTTCGCCGACGCGACGAGCAGCATCATGGCGCTGCCGGCGGGCACGGTCTGGCCGTGCAGCTCGACGTCAGCCGTGACGTACCGGGCGACGGCATGGCCGGTCGGCTCGAACCTCAGGGTCTCCTCGATCGTGTTCGGGACGAGCCCAGGATCGGCCACCAGCTCGGCGCGCTGGTCGGGGTACCGGTCGAGCAGCGCGGCCAGCCAGCCGATCAGCCGGGCCGTGGTCTCGTTGCCGGCGCCGGCCAGGACGGTGACGTAGGTCAGGATCTCCGCTCGGGTGAGCGTGCGGGTCGTGCCGGCGGTATCCACGAACTCGGCGCGCAGCAGCTCGGTCATCAGGTCGTCTGAGGGGTGCTCGGCGCGCCAGTCGATGTAGTCGGCGAACAGGTCGGTGTCCATCAGCGCCTTCTCGGACACCTTCATCTGCTGCCCCGGCTCGGTGCGCAGTTTCGCGTCCGCGCGCTCGCGGACCGCCAGCTGGTCCGATTCCGGGATGCCGAGCAGCATCCCGATCACGCGCATCGGCACCTCGTTCGCGAACTCCGCCATGACGTCGAAGCCGTCGGCGCCGTCGAGCCGGTCGAGACAGCGCGTGCAGAAGTCCCGGATCTCCACCTCGAGCGAGGCGACCCGCCGCGGCGTGAACACCCGCGCGAGAAGACCGCGGTGGATGTCGTGGGCCGGCGGGTCCTCCATCAGCAATGTGCCTGGCGGAATCCGGATGTTCGCCTTGATGACTTCCAGGATCGGGCCCCGGGCCGACGAGAAAGTCTTCCAGTCGATCAGGCCGCGGTTGATGTCCTCGTAGCGGCTGAGGGCGTAGAAGTCGTGCTTGTCGTTGTAGTAAAGGGGCGCCTCGGCGCGCAGCCGTTGGTAGACGGGATAGGGGTCCGCGGCGATATCACGGTCGAACGGATCCCAGTAGACCGCGCCGTCACGACTCACCTGGCGGGCCTCCTTCGATGGCCGCGGCACGGCGGCTGGCAACGCCCGGTCGAACGTGCCAAGTTTTAACAGCTGTTCTAGCTGGGCGAGTGCCCAGTGTCAACCAGTACCGCCCTCCAGGAATGCGTTCACGAACCTGGCCCACGGACCTGGCACACGATGCGATCACCCGATCGCCCGCCGGAGTCACGACCCACGGCGCCGGGTAGCCGTCGGTGACCCGGGCGGATCCCGCTCGGCCCAGGCCCAGGCCGTCCGGTCGCCTGTCAGGCCATCTGTTCCGGCGTGCTGGACCGTTCGACCATCCCGACGGCCGACTCGCCGTCCCAGGTGTAGCGGGCGAGCCCCTGGTGCAGCTGCATGCCGCCGCCGACCTCGGGAGGCATCACCATGAACGTCGAGACCAGCGTCTCACCGCCGATCTCGAACGTTCCCCTCGCGGTTTCCAGCACCACCGACACGTCCTCGCCCTTCGGCTCGATGGCGCGCAGCCAGGGCGCGCGCACGACGCGGGCCGGGACGAGCTCGCCGCCGTCGACCACATAGCCCTCGTTGTAGGTGGCCTTGCCGTCTGTGCGCGGCGGGTAGATCGTGAAGCCGAAGCCGCGGCCGCTGGGGAAGAGCGCCGCCTGCCACACGTGGCCCCAGAACTTCGCCAGCCGCCGGATACCCTGCCGCCGGATCCTGTCCGCGCCGCCGTCCAGCCGGTGCACGTCGTCGCCGATGGTGAGCGTGCCGCTGGCCCGGCACAGCTGCTCGAACCGCCAGGGGTAGCCCATCAGGTCGCCCTCCTCCTGCGTCGCCAGGATGCGTCGGGCCTCCTCGCTCGTCGAGCCGTTCTCCCACGGCGGCGCGGCGGGGTAGATGTCGATCTCGGCCCTGACGGATACCTGCTCGCCGCCGTCCCGAGGCGTCCAGCCCTCGGCCTGTGCCTGGGAGGTGGTCGCGAGCGCCGTGCCGTCGAGCTTCAGGCGCAGGTGGCGGTACGGCTCCACCAGCTCGAACGACAGCGGCCCGGCGCCCAGGATGCGCGCCCGGCCGTCGGCCGCGACGGGGTCGTGCACCGGCCACGGGCCGAACATGCTGTACACCCGTCCGTCAGCGAACGCGATGTTGACCTGGATGTCGTGCGTGTCCCACTGGTCGGCCACGGCCTCGACGCCGATGCGCGGGATGCCGAACGTCCCGCTGTCATCCCAGATCCACGCGTTGACCGACTCCCGCGCCTCGGGGTTGTCGGGCTGCTTGGCGTAGACGAACTCCCGCTCCTCGGCGAGTCCACCCGTCAGGTCGATGGCCACAGTGCTGTCTCCTCTGTTCGGCGGACGCGTTCGCGGCGGGGGCGTCCGGTCGCGTTCGGATCAAAACCTGCGCCAGGCGCCTCACGCGTCGTTGTCACCTGTGGCTGGGCGGGGCCAGGAGGCCCTCTTCGCGCGAGTGAGTCAGCTGTCGGCGCGGCGACCATGGCGCGATCATGCGGTGTGTGCGTCTTCCCGGGCGGTCCACCGGGCCGCCCTGCCGATGTAGTCGGCGAACAGCGGCCGTGCCTTCTCCAGGTCGAGGCCAAAGGCTTCCGCGTCCGGATGGATGTTCTGCTCGCGGTTCTCGGCGTTCTCACGCCACCAGCGCCGCATCCCGGCTTCGAACTCGGGCGTGACGGGCTCGCCGAGCCAGGTGTAGAGGCGGCGGACCTCGCCCACGGGGTCACGTTGTACGGCGCGGAAGTCCAGGTCAAAGAAGCGGTGGTCGTGGCCCGCGTCGCGGAACGCCAGCGCGCGGCGCATCCCGACCGACCAGTGCTCGACGTTGAGAGCCGCGAGGTAGGGCCGGTCGACCTCGTCGCTGTACATGGAGACCATCACCGCGTAGACGTCGGCGACGGAGACGAGCACCTCGGTCGGGTCCCGGTGCGTCATCACGAAACGCGCGTCCGGGAACGCCTCGACCAGGTGGTCGAGGAAGATCAGGTGCGTCGGGCACTTCAGCCGCCACGGTCTGGGCTCCGTCCCCCACTGGAGAAGCTTCAGCACCCGGCGCTCGTAGAGGTAGGTCGGCGTCAGGTCCGCGTCGAGCAGCCAGGACGAGTAGGACGGGATGTACGCGAACGCCTGGAAGTAGTGCGACTTGAAGTCGAGGCCCATCAGGTCGTGGCACTCGTAGGGCCCAGTCGGTGACGACGGCACCAGCGCGGCCATCCGTGGCGCCATCTCGAGCGTCATCTTCGCCCTCGCCTCGGCCCGGGCGATACGGGGATCCGGGGCGGGCACCGTCGAGGGCGGCGGGCACGGCTCCTCCGCCTGCCACCGCATCAGCGAGCGTGCCAGCGGGTCCTCCCCGAGCAGCGCCGCGAGCGCCGTCGAACCCGTGCGGGGTAAACCCAGCCCGACAAGCGGTCCCTGGATAGGCTCGTCGTCGATCTCCGGACGGCGGCGGTACCAGTCCTCGACCTGCAGGCGGCTCTTCAGGAGCTGGACAATCAGGGCGCGGATGGATAACTCGCCGAGGGCGTTCAGGCTCGCTTCCGTGCGTAACGAGTCCACCAGCCGCTCGAGGCCTTCCCTGAACGTGTTCTCGCCGAAGTCGTCCAGGCCGGTTTCCTTACGTGCCGCCGCGAGCAGGTCGTCGACGTCAGTCATGATGGTCTCCCGTGTGGCTGGGTGTGCGCGTCCGGCACCGGGCAGGCGTTCTCGGCGTCGTGGGGGCGAAGACAGAGGCGAGGGTGGCGGCCGGTTCGGCCTCGGCAAGGGGAGAGGGACGCCCGGCCTGGCTCGGCCCGGAGCGTCGGTGCCACATTCGCGGGAGCAGACTCCCACGACAATTCGCGGCAGTAGACTCCCGCTAATATGGGACCCGAGTCAAGCTCCGCGGACACGGCCACCGCGGGCCCGACCGCGCGGCGCGCCTATGACAGCCCGGTCAGGCGCCAGCGCTCCGCGGACACCCGGGAGCGAATCGTGTCCGTGGGCGCGGACCTCGCCCACACGTTCCGGACCTGGGACTGGCGGGAGCTGACGTTCCGGGCGGTCGCCGAAGGCGCGGGCGTCAGCGAGAGCACGGTCTACCGGCACTTCGCCAACGAACGCGAGCTGCACACCGCCGTCATGCAGCGCCTGCAGGAGCAAGCCGGCGTGACCTACCAGGGGATCGCTCTCGACGAAGTCGCCGACACCGCGGGCCGCGCGTTCGCGACACTGTCCTCGTTCGCGGCGTCGGGGTATACCACCGCGGTCTCCGACCCGACGATCACGTCCGCCGGCCAGACGCGCCGCCGCGCCCTCCTCGACGCTGTGGAGGCGGCGACGCCGCACTGGTCGCCGGATGAGCGCGCGTCCACGGCCGCCGTGCTCGACGTGCTGTGGAACCCCGATTCCTACCAGCATCTGGTCGAGCACTGGCACATGGACCACGACCAGGCGAGCAACGCGATCCAGGGAGCCATCGAGGTAATTGTCGCGAGCATTCAGGACAGCGGGCCCGCGGACGGCTCCGGCGAATCCAGGGTGTCCGCGTAGCCCTGAAGGCGGAGCGGAAGAGGCGGTCGGTAGGCTGCCCGCACGATGGTGACGGAATCACATCGTTGGTCGCGAGCCGACTTCTCCGACGCCCTTGACCTGGTCGGCCTCTCCTCGGGACAGGGGTGTACAGCCAGCCGAACTCGTCCCAGTACGTTGCCGTGCCGCGCCCGTTGGTCATGAGCGACGCAGCGGCACAGTGACGCGGCTACCGGGACGTCGAGGAGCTTCTCACCGAGCGTGACATTGCGGTCGATCATGGCCGGGTACGCGCGGCGCGTATCACGGGCCGAAATCCCGAGTAGGGTCATACCGGTGATAAAAACGACCTTTTGCACCCTTTTCGCATTTTTCATGCGTAGCTGAAGAATTTTTGGATGCGAGGCGGTTGAGCAGGGTGATCGACATGGCGACGCGGATCATAGAATGAAGGTCGCGATGCTGGCGCCGGTGGCGTGGCGCACCCCGCCTCAGCATTACGGCCCGTGGGAGCAGATCGCCAGCCACCTCGCGGAGGGCCTGGTGGCGCGCGGCGTCGACGTCACCCTGTTCGCGACGCTGGACTCGCGCACGGCCGGGAAGCTGGACGGCGTGTGCCCGCACGGGTACGCCGAGGACCCAGCGCTCGACGGCCGGGTGTGGGAGGCGTTGCACGTGGCCCACGCGCTGGCCCGCTCCGGCGAGTTCGACCTCGTGCACAACCATCTTGACTGGCTGCCGCTGGCGTTCGCGGCGCATGTCCGGGCACCGATGGTCACGACGGTCCACGGATTCTCCGACCCGCGGATCGTCCCCGCCTATGCGCGGGCGGCCTCCACCTACGTCTCCATCTCCGACGCCGATCGCAGCCCGGAACTGGACTATGCCGCGACGGTGTACCACGGCGTCGATCTGGCCGCCCTTCCGTTCTCGGTCGCTGGTGGGGAGGACCTGGTCGTCCTCGGCCGGATCCATCCCGACAAGGGCACCGCGGCGGCCGTCGAGATCGCCCGCCTGGCCGGCCGGCGGCTGGTGATCTGCGGGATCGTTCAGGACGAGCGTTACTTCGTCGAACAGGTGCGGCCCCACGTCGACGGGGACGCCGTGAGCTACCTCGGGCCGGTCGGGCCGTCCAGGCGAGCGGAGGTGCTCGGTTCCGCCGCGGCGCTGTTGCATCCCATCGCGTTCGACGAACCGTTCGGCCTGGCGGTCGTCGAGGCGATGGTGTGCGGCACGCCGGTTGTCGCCTACCGCCGTGGGGCCATGCCGGAGGTCGTGGACGAGGGAGTGACCGGGTTCCTGGTGGACGATCCGGCGGCGGCCGTGGCGGCGGTGGACCGCGCCGCGGATCTCGACCGCGCCGCGTGCCGGGCCACCGCGAGCCGGCGGTTCTCGATGGCTCGTATGGTCACCGACTATCTCGCCGTCTACGAACGCATCCTGCGCTGACCTGTCCGACGGTTCGGGCCCGTCAGGCCCGTCAGCTCTGTTCGACGGGTCGGGCGGTTGCCCGGGTCATCCGCGCGAGCAGGGCGTCGACGGGCACGCTCGCCATCCCGACCCGGGAGTCACCGATCCCGTAGGGGAGCCACAGCCGCCCGTCATGGACCAGCCCGCCGCAGGAGTACACGACGTTGGGGACATAGCCGTCGGTCTCGGTCAGGGTCGGGGTGAGCAGCGGCTCGGGCAGCGTCGCGACCACGGTGGACGGGTCCGCCAGGTCGAGCAGGATCGCTCCCACTGTGTACGTGCGCATCGGCCCGACGCCGTGGGTGAGGACGAGCCAGCCCGCTGACGTCTCGATGGGTGAGCCGCAGTTGCCGACCTGAATGAGTTCGAACGGCGCCCTCGGTTCATGGACCGATCGGGACGGTTCCCAGACCAGCCCGTCATCGGACGCCGTCAGACCGGTGGTCTCCCCGTCGGATCGGCAGAGCGCGAGGTGACGGCCGCCGACAAGCCGGGGGAACAGCGCCATCCCCTTGTTCCGGGCCGCCGGGCCGGCCAGCGGAGAGGACGTGAAGATCCGCAGGTCGGGGCTGGTGAGCAGTCTCGGCAGGATGTGGGTGCCGTCATAGGCCGTGTATGTCGCTCGGTAGTCGACGGTTCCGTCCGGTGCGGTGAAGCGGACGAACCGCGCGTCTTCCATTCCCTTGCTCTCGCTGGCGACAGTGGGCCACAGCACCCGTTGCGTGAGGGCGCTGTCCACCGGGAACTCGACTCCCCGCAGCGATCCGGCGACGGACCGGATCCCGGCCAGGATGCCGGCGGCCTGCGGACGGCGCAGGAGTTCCGCGGGCATGCTGGCGAAGGCCCTTTCGAGCCCATCGCCGGCCAAACTCCTGTCGAGGGCGTCGAGGACAGAGCGTGTGACCTCATCGTCGAGGCCATGGTCGGCGAGCAGGGAGCGCAGCCGGCCGCGCTCCCACGCGACCGGTACGACCATGCCGGTGGTGAGCGGACCGGTGCGTGACTCCAGCCGTACCGTCGGGCCTGGGCCCAGCACGCCGACGGCGAAGCCGATCGAGGACATGTGCCCCTCGCCGACGGCGCGCAGGCTGAGCACCAGGCGCAGTGCGCCGGGTGGCAGCCCCGACTGGTCGGGGTGCGCGACCGCCGATGGATTGGTGACGGCTGCGCCTTCCACCGCGTACTCGGCGGTGAAGCTCGCGCCGAGCAGCAGCGTGCGCGCCGGCGAGAGCTCGGCCGGCGCCCGGACGCGGGGAGCCACGATCGCCGCGTGCCGCGCCAGGGTGCCCCGGTAGTCCCGGTGACGGGGCTCGAACCGGTCGAGCAGGGCGTCGACGAGGCCGTCGACCTCGTCGTCGGTCAGGGCGAGTACCCGGTCCACGATGCCCGCGGCCCGGGAGTGCCCCTCGGCGCCCTCCTCGCCGGGGAGGAAGAGCTTCGCGATGACCCTGCCGGGATCCGCGGCCAGCGTGAGCGGAAGCCGGGTGACCAGGTCCAACTCAAGGGTCACGGTGTACTCGGCGCCAGCAGCCGGCGGGCGTGCTGCTCCGTGGAGAGCAGGGCGAGCGCGGACTCCGCCCCCTGGTTGGCGTTGCGTCCCCCGGGTTCGAGGCCGTCGTGGCAACCGCCGGTCGTGGTGTCGACCAGCGGAGTGCTGGCGTCGTTCTCGCCGAGGAACCATCCGTGCGCCTGCCGGAGACCGGTGAGCCACCGGTGCTGGCTGGTCGCCGCGTGGGCCCGCGCGCAGGCGTCCGCGATGGCCGCCGCCTCGATGGGCTGCTGGTCGAAGCCAGGCCTGGGATCGCCCCGCGGACGCCGGCCGCCGACGGGGGTCGGTGACAGCGTTCCGCCCCGGGTCTCCACGTGGAGCAGCCAGGCCAGCAGCCGCAGGCCGTCCGCGCGCGCCGTCCGGTCGGACAGGCACATGCCGGCCAGGATCAGCGCCTCCGGCACCGCCGCGTTGGCGTAACGCAGCGTGGGCTCCGGCCAGGGCCATCCGGGATCGTCGCCGATCGGGCCGATCGCGGTGACGGCGTCGGCGAGCAGAGCACGAGCCGACCCGTCGTCCGGATGGGCGAGCAGCAGCTCGCCCGCTCCGAGGGCGGCGAACGTCATGGCTCGCGGCCAGGGGGAACGGCGGGTGGCGCTGGCATGGAACCCGGCCCGGGCCAGTGCCCGCAGCCGGTGGGTGGGCGCCAGGGCCGCCGCGGTGCCCAGCCCCCACAGGGCTCGGCCCCAGCAGTCGCCGAGTTCGGGGTCGTCCCGCCACCGGCCTTCGGTGTCGCGCCGGTTGACGACCCTCCCGTCCGGCGCCTGCGCCGCCAGAACAAAGTCGAGATAGAGCTGGAGCAGCCGGATGAGGTCCAGGGGTGGCGACGGCTCGCGGGAGAGGACGACCAGCCCGCGCGCGACGTCGTCCACGCAGTACCCGTACTCCCGACGCGGGACCGAGCCGAGAGCGTGCTCGAAAAGGCCGATGTCGTCGCTGAGTCGGAAGAGATGGGCAAACGAGATCGCGGGTGTCACCGGGTCGCCGTCGCCGTCGCCGTCATGGGCGTGGGCACCGGCGCGGGCGCCCGCTGGGGCGCGGGTAGGGGTGCGACGCCGAGCCTGCTCCCGGTGCGGGCGGCCAGGCCGGCAGCCAGTCGGCGGTAGCTCCGCGCCACCGCGGGCCACAGCAGCTCGGGTGCGTGGGCGGAGGCTGCGCTCGTCAGCCCGCGGGCGACGCCGTCATCGGTGACGATGCTGCGCACCGCCGCCGCGATGGCCGCCACGTCACCGTGCGGCACGAGCAGGCCGGCGCCGTCGCCGAGCAGTTCGACCGCGTGCGGGAACCGGGTGGCGACGACCGGCCGCAGCGCCGCGACCGCCTCGATGAGGATGCCCGAGGTCACCTGGTCGACGGAGTCGTAGGGCAGCAGGACGACGTCGGCGCCGCTCACGAGCTCGGCGAGCGACCCGCTGTCGAGGTAGCGGGGGTCGAAGGTGACGGAATCGGCCACGCCGAGTCGACTGGCCAGCGCGGCCAGCCTGTCCCGGTACTCCTCGCCATCCCGGGCGAGGACCTTGGGATGGGTCTGCCCCGCGACGAGGTAGCGCACAGGCGGGTCGAGGTCCGTCAGTTCCGCCATCGCCGCGATGCCCCACTCGATGCCCTTGCCTGGTCCGAGCAGGCCCCAGGTGAGGATGGTCGGCCGGGCGGACCGCGCGGGCGCGGCCCGGCGGTTGTCCGCCGCGCCGTGCGGGATGACCGAGACCCGGTACGGGTGGACGCGGTACCCGTCGACCAGCCGGGCCCGCGCGGTCTCGGTCATCACGACAACCGCGTCCGCGGACGCGACCAGCGCCTCCATGACCTCGCGCTGGTGCTGGGACGGGCTCACGAGCACGGTGTGCAGGACGACCACCACCGGCACCTCGACATTGTCGAGTACCTCGATCACCTCGTCGCCGTCCGGGCCGCCGTAGACCCCGTACTCGTGCTGCACGACCGCGATGTCGAAACCGTTCAGGAGCCGCGCGGCGCGGCGCGGGCCACCCGGGGTCCCGGCCACCAGGTCCCCCACGACGGCCCCTGGTCGCGGGCCAGGCCCCGCTGGTGCCTCGAGCAGTCGTACCACCCCGCTGGCGGCGCCGGGCGCCGCGCTGGTCAGTTCGTCGAGAAGGGCCGCCGTGAAGGTGGCGAGGCCGCACTGCGTCGGGGAATAGGTGCTCAGAAAGCCGTAACGGAGGGGCACGAAGGCCCACCTTCCGGTAGTTGCCGACACCGAGTCGGCCGGCGGTCACGCGAGCGCTGTGCTCCGTGGATGCGCGACGCGGGGCTCGTGCCCGCGGGGAGGAGCGCCGGTCACCGGCGGGGCCCAGAAACGAAAACGATAGGTCACGTAGGCCTAGGCATCCGTCACACCAGCGGTTGGCACTCGACCTTACTGAGTGCTAACCCATTTGTAGCCCTCTCACACCTCAAAAGCAAACGCGGACCGGCCCCGGGTCTCGCCACGCCACGTCATTTGGTGCACCAGATCGCTACTTCCGCCGGCCCCCGAATGGGTGGTCCCAGCGCCGTCGGGTACCCACACGCGCGCCGTCGGATTCCATGACCGTCGTCGCCCGTAAGCACCCGCAAACGTGAGATTGCATACTATTACTTTCCGTCATTGTATGAGCGCGAATTAGGAATTCTTCTTCCGGGCGAGGCCGTACCACCCGCCGCCCGCTGGTCGCCGGTGGTCTCGACGGTCCGCCGATATGTTTGGTGCCGCGCCCGCTGTCATGATCGGCTGCGGCAGCCTGGACGTATCCGAGCAGCTGCCGGACGGGAGCGTCGCCATGGATTCGAGCGACTACTGACCCAGCTCAACGCCAGCATCCAACAGCGGCTACAGACCTGGCCCCCAACCCCGAGGACATCGTCCCGGCCGACCGCCGACATCCCGGGGGCGTCGAGGGATGTCGGGGGCTGGTCGCCACTGGTAGATCACCACCACCGTGTCGCCACCGTCGTGGATCCGGCCAAATCACGACAGCGACGACACGCCCACGGTGATCACGAACGATTCTGGGCGAAACTAGACCTTGCTGCCGCAGCGCTGGGTCCCGAACCACGTGGTCTGCGAGGCTAGTGGCTGTGGGACGGATTGGTGCGCTGGTGCGAGCCTGCCATCCGGAGCCGACCGCGGCGGTGACGCTGTTCGCCGCCGCGCTGGCGGTCGCCGTTGGACGGCCGGCGGCCGGGGTCGCCGCGGTTGCGGGGGCGGTCGTCACCGGGCAGCTGTCAGTGGGCTGGAGTAACGACCTCGTCGACCGTAGCCGGGACGCGATCGGCGGACGGGCCGAGAAACCCGTCGCCGCGGGCGACATCACGCCGAGAACCGTGGCGCTCGCGGCCGCCGTCGCGCTGGTCGCCTGCGTCCCGTTGTCGTTCGCCTCCGGTTGGCGGGCGGGATGGGTCCATCTGGGCGCGGTCGCGAGCGCGTGGGCGTACAACTTCGGCCTCAAGGCGACGCTGCTGTCCGTCGTGCCCTACGCGGTGTCGTTCGCGCTGCTGCCCACCTTCGTCGTTCTCGGGCAGCCGGGGCATCCGCTGCCGCCGTGGTGGCTGCCGCTGGCGGGCGCCCTGCTCGGGTGCGGAGCGCATTTCGCGAACACGCTGCCCGATCTCGCCACCGATGCCCAAACCGGCGTACGTGGGCTGCCGCAGCGCCTCGGGGCCGTCGGCGCGCGCTGGTCGGCCGTGCTGCTGCTCGTCGCGGGCTCCGTCGTCGCCCTGCTCGGCCCCGTCGGGCCCAGCGCCTGGCGCCTCGTCGTCCTCGGCATCGTGGCCGTGCTGACGGCGTTCGGTCTCCGGCTGGGCGACCGGCACGCGTTCCGCGCTGCGATGGCGATCGCCGCGATCGACGTCGCCCTGGTCATCGCCAGCGGCACCCGGCTGCGCTGACGCGGCGTCCCGGCCTGCGCAAGATCGGTCGGGCGTGGACCGGCGCGCGACCGACAGACTGGCCTCATGCCGCAACCCGGACGTGACCGCCTGCGCGAGCTGCTCGACGCGGTGCTCGCCGGCGCCGACGAGGGCGTCCCGCGTTCCCTCGGCGAGATGGCCGGTGAGGCCTTCTCCTCGCCGTTCCACTTCAGCCGGCTGCTGTCACGCGGCGCGGGCGAGCCGCCGGTGGCGATGCGGCGTCGGGTGATGCTGGAGCGCGCCGCCTGGCAGCTGCGGCGGGGATCGACGGTCACCGACGCGGCCTGGGCCGCGGGTTACGACTCCGTCGACGGCTTCACCCGCGCCTTCACCCGCGCCTTCGGCCACCCGCCGAGCCTGCCCGCGCCCAGCCACTGGCTGCCCGCGCCGAACGGCATCCACTACCACCCACCGATGTCGCTGTGGGTGCACTCCACGGAGCACACGATGAACCCCCTCACCGAACAGCTGGTCAGCCACGACCTGGACGACACCCGGGCCCTCCTGGAAATCGCCAAGGGGCTGCCCGACGCCGAGCTCCGCGCCGAGCGGCTTCCCTTCCCGACCGTGACGTCCTGGGAGGGCCCCGAGAGGTCGATCGCCGCGGTGCTGGAGCACCACATCTGGACGAAGGAGGTCTGGCTGGCGGCGGTCGAGGGCCTCGACCTGCCGCCGCGGGACGAGAACGACGGCGTCGCGCGGCTGCTGGAACGCCACGACGCCACCGCCGGCCGGTGGCTGGCGGTGGTGCGCGACATCGAGGCCCGCGGGGCGTGGGACGACCGGCTCGTCGACGCGCTGTGCGACCCGCCGGAGAGCTTCGTCCTGAGCGGCGTCGTCGCGCACGTCCTCACCTACGCGGCGCACCGCCGCCAGCTGGTGCGCCACCTGCTGCGCGCCGCGGGACGCGAGGTCGACGACGGCGACCCGATCATGTGGCTGCGCGCCGTGCGCGGCGAGGCCGCCCACGGGCCGGCCGGCCAGCCGAACGACGGGCCGGCTGACGGCACGGGCGACGGCAGCGGCGACAACACGGGCGAAGCGACCGACAACTACACGGCAACCGGGACGGAAGGGAACGACCGATGAGTCGCACGACCTACTACACCGCGACCACCCTCGACGGCTTCATCGCCGACGAGCACCACTCGCTGGACTGGCTGGTCACCCAGGACATCGACCCGGCCGGCCCCATGAACCACAACGAGTTCATCGAGCACGTCGGCGCGCTCGTGATGGGATCGTCGACCTACCAGTGGCTCCTCGACAACCACATCTCCACCGGCGGCACCTGGGACTACCAGCAGCCGACGTGGGTGCTGACCAGCCGCGACCTCAAGCCGGTCGACGCGGCCGACATCCGGTTCGCCCGGGGCGACATCCGGCCGGTGCACGCCGCCGCTGTGGCGGCCGCCGGGACGAAGGACGTCTGGGTGGTCGGCGGCGGCGACCTCGCCGGCCAGTTCGCCGACCACGGCCTCCTCGACGAGCTGATCGTCTCCCTCGCCCCGGTGACCCTCGGCGCGGGCAAGCCGCTGCTCCCCCGCCGGCTCGACCTGCGCCTCGTCGAGGTCACCCGCAACCGGGCCTTCGCCTGCGCCCGCTACGACGTCGTCGGGCTTCGCGCCTGACCGGTTGGCGGGCGCTGTCCCGCCAGGTGCCGTCCAGCCGGGCCAACACGACTTGTCGCGAGCAAAGGCCGCGGCTCGGGACGGCCGTCTGGGCGGCCGCGGCTACGACGGCTTGCACTGCGGGGTCGTCTCCGCCTTCGGCAGCACGAGATTGGTGGCGATCGCCGACAGCGACAGACCCGACGCGTCGGTCGACGCCTTGGTGATGTCCAGCTGGAAGGGCAGCTCGCCGACCGGGATCGGGATCGACGGGATCAGCTCGCCGAGACCGCCCAGCGGAATGTCGAGGTTGAGCAGCCCGCGCAGGGTGATCTCGGTGGGAACCAGGATGAGCTTGTTGTCGCGGACCTCGAACGTGGTGATCCCGCCGACCTGCTGGGCTCCGAGCAGCGGCACGTCCGCGGTGCCGGTGATCTCGACGCGCCGCCCGTTGTCCTTGGGGTTGATCCGGAGCCCGCCCGGCTGGCTGGCCAGGAAGGTGTTCAGGTCGTCGTAGCGGACCCGGACCGTCGCCTGCGCGCTGTCGACACGCACCTCACCGACGTTGTTGCTGATGATCTGGCTGAGCGGGACGTGGATGCCCTTGAGGTTCGCCTGGATCGAAGCGATCCGCAGCTGCGGGGTGGAGAGGTCCTCGACGGTCACGCCGATGTTCTGGAACTTCCCGAACAGCACCTGGGTGAGGAACGGGAAGCCGCCGATGCTCACGCCCTTCACCGTCGGCGGTGGGGCGCCGCAGGCCACGTTCTCCACCACACTCGTCTTGAGCTGCTTGGCCATCTCCCCTTCGGCGACCGAGACCGTGACCCGGTCGACCACCACGAACAGCAGGATCAGCACCAGCGGGAGCGCGGTGAGTATGAGGACGCGACGCCGGGGCGGGCGCCACCGCGTCGGCGGCTCCACGCCGACCCCGGACCCGGCCCCTTCTCCTGCCCCGGAAGCGTCTTCCGGCGGCCGGCCGTCGCCCGCGCCGGGCGGTGTGGCGTCGAAGCCGCCATGCGCCGCGGCCGGGTACATCACCTCGTAGCCGCTGTCCTGGTAGCCGCTGTCCTGCCCGGTTGGCCGGGCCCATCCCCGGGTCTCGTCCCATGGTTCGGCGGCGGCCGTCGGCGCGGCCCACCCCGGGCGGTAGGAGCTGGCGGGCGGCGGCGGCTCGGTCGGGCCGAACGTGCCAGGTGGCTGCGCCGGCGCGGGCGTCGAGCGGGGCGGAATGGTCCGGCGAGGGATGTTCTGGGTCGCGGATCCATCGGCGTCGGAGGTCTCCGGCCATCCCTGAGAGGCTCCGGGTCGCGGGACACGGGTGACGTCTCCGGGCTCCCGCCCGTCCTCGCCACGTTCCTGGTTCACCGAATCTTCTCCCGCTCCCGCACGCCAGAATCCCTGGCGTCGCGCCAGCCGCCTCACGGCGGGCCGTGCCCGTCCGTCCTCCACGTCGCTGTCCGTGGCGGACGCCGTCCCCTGGCTCCCAGCTGGCTTCGCCAGCCCCAGCGACCACTCTCGCACCCGGCCGTCGTGTCGGCTCCGAAGCGTCGCGCTTCGTACTACGCCCGAGGCGGATGCGCGTCCTCAGCCTGGTCCGGGAGGGGCCGGTCCAGGCTCAGGCGAGCCTCCGTGTCGAGCTCGATCTGGTCCGGGTCCGGGTCCGCGTTGGTCAGCGGGTGTCCGGGCAGCGGGTTTCTCGCGGTGGGCTTCAGCGCTGTGCTCGGCGCCACTGTGGTCACCACCACCAAAACGGAGGGATCTCATCCGTTTGCGTTACTGTAATCGGAAGAAGTCCCTCCAGTAGGTGGATGGGCACGCCAGCCACGCTCCCGCCCACCTCTTTGATCTTGACCCGAAGGGTGACGCATGACCGAGCTGTCCGAAAAGGCGGTGGACCGTCCCACGCAGGCGACGGCGCGCTCGGCGGAGGCGGCGATCCGCGCCCGCACGTCCCCCGGCCGCGCGAGGCTGGAGCTTCTGGCGGTCGGCCTCGCCGCGCTGATGGTGTCGATGGCGCAGGGGCTGCTGGTGCCGGTGCTGCCGATCCTGCCGGCCGAACTGCACACCAGCCAGACCAACGCCGAGTGGCTGCTGACGTCGACGCTGCTTGTCGCCGCGGTCGCCGTGCCGGTGTTCGGACGGCTGGGCGACATGTTCGGCAAGCGCCTGATGCTGCTGATCGCGGTCGCGGCGCTGACGGTCGGATCGCTGATCTGCGCGCTGACCAACGACGTCGGCCTGATGATCGCCGGCCGCGCGCTGCAGGGGGCGTCGGGAGCGGCGATTCCGCTCGGGATCAGCCTGCTCAGCTCGCTGCTGCCCCGGGAACGCGCCGGTTCGGCGATCGCGCTGATCAGCGCGATGCTCGGCGTCGGCACCGCGCTCAGCCTGCCGGTGGCCGGCGTGATCGGCGAGCATGCGGACTTCCACGTGCTGTTCTGGATCACCTGCGTAGGCGGCGTGATCGCGTTCGCCAGCGTGCTCGGGCTGGTGCCCGAGGCGCCCAACCGCAGCGGCGGGCGCGTGGACCTGGTGGGAACCGCGCTGCTGAGCGCCGCCCTCGTCGCCCTCCTGCTGCCGCTGGCGGAGACCGCCAACTGGGGCTGGGGCTCCGCCCGGGTGCTCGGCCTGCTGGCGCTCGCCGTGGTGCTGCTCGTGGCGCTGGTCGTCGCCGAGCGCCGGGTCCGTGGGCCACTCGTCGACATCGCGACGCTGCGCCGCCGGCCGCTCGTCCTGACGAACCTCGCCTCGCTGCTGTTCGGGTTCGCCCTGTTCGCCTCCCTGATCGGGACGTCGTCCTACGTCCAGGCGCCCGAGGCGACCGGGTACGGCTTCGGGTCATCGATGCTCGTCGGCGGTCTGACGCTGCTGCCCAGCGGCATCTGCATGCTCGTGCTCGCGCCGGTCTCCGCCCGGCTGGTCGCCATGCGCGGCGCCGGGCAGACCCTCGCGCTCGGCGCGATCATCGTCGCCCTCGGGTGGGGAATGCGCATCATCCTCACCGGCTCGCTCTGGGAGGTCATCCTCGGCGCCTCCGTGGTGGGCATCGGCACCGGCATCGGATACGCCGCCATGCCCTCCCTCATCAACGCCTTCACCCCACCGGCGGAGATCGCCGCGGCCAACGGGATGAACACCCTGTTCCGGGCCATCGGCAGCTCGCTGGCGAGCGCCATCGGCGGCAGCATCCTCGCGGCGCAGACGATGTCCCTCGGCTCGGCCGAACTCCCCTCCCTCGCCAGCTACCGGGAGCTGTTCGCGCTCTGCGCCGCGGCCGGCGTCGCGGCCGCGATCGCCGCGCTGTCCATCCAACGCCGCGGCTCAGCCGGCGATACCACCGCCTAGGTCGCCCGGCAGGTGAACAGGCTCGGATCGGCGCCCGCCCTGGTGAGCAGCGCCCGCAGGCGCAGCTGCTCGTCCGGGGCGGGCACCGACCGGTGGCTGTCGTTCTCGTCCAGGATCTCGTTCGCCGACCTCGCTGACTTCATGCTCGCCCAGCTCACCCGGGACGACCTCGTCCGCCAGGCCGTCGCCGTCACCTCGTAGTCGCCAGATCCGACGTCAGCACGCACTGGGCCGCGGCGTGGCCCGGAGCCGGGCGGCTCCGGGCCACGCGGCGCGGAGGGCTGTCGTCAGTTGCGCTCGAAATCCGCCCGGTGGGTTTCGACCCAGGAGCGAAACGGTCGGGCGGGGTGGCCGGTGATGCGTTCCACGGTGTTGTTGACGGGGGCCGCCTGGCCGATGCTCGCCGCGGCCACGTCGAGCAGGGTTTCGAGGATCGGGCGAGGCATGCGGCCCTTCGCCTGCTCGAGTGCCTGGTCGCGCGTCAGGTCATCGACGGGTATCTCGACGCCGAGCACGTCGCCGACGGTCGTGACCACGTCCCGAAGGTGGAGCGAGCGCGGTCCGGTGAGGATCTGCATCCGGGCGCGGTGGGTGCCGCGGGTGAGCAGGTCGGCGGCGACCTGCGCGACGTCGTCAGGATGGATCGGCGTGACGGTCGCGTCGCCATAGGCCATGGCCACCCGTCCGGTTGTCCGGATCTGGTCGGCCCAGTCGCGCTGGGCGTTCGTCGCCAGCCAGCTCGGGTAGAGCACAGTGTGCTCGAGACCGGCCCCGGCGACGGCCCGCTCGACCGCGCGGTGGACCAGCCCGATCGGCCGGTCGAACTCCCCGGCCTCGTAGGCCGCCGGCGAGGACAGCAGCACCAGGTAGCGCACGCCGGCCGTAGCCGCCGCCGCCAGGAACGCGTCCACCGAGCCGATGACCGGGTAGAGGAAGACCGCCTCGACGCCACGCAGCGTGTCCGCCGCGGCCGGCCCGGGGTCGGTGATGTCGAGTTCGGCCGGCTCGGCGCCGGCAGGCAGCCGTAGGGTCGTGGCGTCACGGGCCGAGCCGCGGACCGGGCAGCCGGCCGCGGCCAGCGTCGCGACCAGGCGTGACCCGAGGTTCCCGCGCGCGCCAGTGACGAGGATGGTCATAACACTCCTACGGTGAGCTACGAAGACGCGACAAATAGCGTTTGCTAGCAAAGTAGTTTTGCCGACAAAGCTAAATACGGCGAGGAGGGCGATGTCAACCGGGCCCGGGCGCGGCGGCGAGCTCGACGTGGACGAGGCGGTCCGCGCGTTGTTGCTGTTGATGCCGCAGCTGGTCGGTCGGGCCAAGCGGACACCGCCGCCGGCCGAGCTGGCCGGGCTGGCCCTCGGCCCACGGCACCTGTCGTTGCTGTCCTACCTGCTGTTCGACGGACCCATGACCGTCAATGCCCTGGCCGCGCGGTTGGAGGTGGCGCCGACGACGGTCAGCCTCATGGTCGCCGACCTCAGCCGGGGCGGAGTCGTGGAACGCCGCGAGGACCCCGACGACCGCCGACGACGGATCGTGAGCATCACCGAAGCCGGTCGCCCGGCGATCGAGGGATGGCTCGGCCGAGGCGCCACCGCATGGCGGGAGGCACTCCAGCCACTGACCCCGGCCGAGCGACGGCTGGTCGTCGACACCCTGCGTGCCTACGAACGTGCCACCGCGGGCGAGCCGCAGCCGCATGGTGAGCAGGCTCCCGCTTCCACCTCACGCTGACCGGCGACGCCCGTCCGTCGTCGTCATCAGGCCCGGCCCCGACCCCGGCCGCGGTGACCGGCGATTCCGTCGGTTGTCACCAGGCACGTCCTACGATCGGCCGTATGACCTCGCCGTTGGCCGTGCCCGCCGCCAGTGCCGTGTTGCTGCGCGACCGGCCGTCCGGGCCGGAGGTGCTGTTGCTGCGGCGCAGCCCGACGGCATCCTTCGCGCCCGGTGCGTGGGTGTTCCCCGGCGGGCGGGTCGATCCCGGCGACCTCGGCGGCGAGATTCCGGGCGGTGGGTCGGCCGAGCTGGTGGCCGCCCGCCGGGCCGCCGCGCGGGAGACGGCGGAGGAGGCGGGCATCAGCATCGACGGCGCCGAGCTGACCCCGCTGTCGCACTGGTGCCCGCCCGCCGTGGCCGCGCGTCGGTTCCTGACCTGGATGCTGCTCGGCCGGGCGCCCGAGCAGGACGTCGTCGTGGACGGCGCGGAGATCACCGAACATCGCTGGATACGCCCGGCGGACGCCCTGGCGGCGCGCGACCAGGGCATCCTCGAGCTGCTGCCACCGACCTGGGTGACGCTGTGGACGCTCGCGCCGCACGCCGGCGTCGCCGACGCCCTGACGGCCGCGGCGGGCGCACCGCCCGAGCTGTTCGAGACCCAGTTCACCCAGGTCCCCGGCGGACTACTCGCGATGTGGCACGGCGACGAGGGGTACGCCGGCCCGGCGCCCGGCGCCCGGGAGGGCGCCCGCCACCGGCTGTGGATGCTCGACACCGGCTGGCGGTACGAACGCGTGGCCTGATCCCCGGGCCGGAAACCGACAACGCAAAAAATGAGCGCGGCCGCCTGGTTCGGCGGCCGCGCTCCCGCACTTCCTGACCCTCAGCCGGACGGCGACCACGGTCCGTCTCCAGGCCGTTCGCCTTTGCTGATGCGGTGGCGCGGGTGCCGCGGCCGGCGCCGCCGTTTCGACCGGCCGAGCCAGGCTGACCAGTGCATGTTCACCCGCGCTTCATCGGTCAGTTCTACGGTTCTGGGATGACTACCGCCCATCACGTGCCCAGCTGGATCCAGCTAGCCGGGGCCCACAACGTGCGGGACCTCGGCGGGCTGCCCGCAGGCGGGGGGACCGTCCGCCCCCGCGTGCTGCTTCGCGGTGACAACCTGGACAGCCTCACCACCGAGGACATCGCGTTACTGCGTGACGACGTCGGGCTGCGTGGCGTCGTGGATCTGCGCGCGCCCTTCGAGAACCCCAAGGAGGCCGAGTGGTTCCCCCAGCTCGGCGTCACCTGGCTGCACGAGCCGCTCATGGACTTCACCGGTCTTAGCAACCAGCAGGCGATGCGCGACCGTATCGGCAACGACTACACCTCGTTCTACGGCGTCATGCTCGAGGGGTCCGGTGCCGGGTTGGCCCGTATCCTGGAGTTCCTCGTATCGGGCCCGCGCACACCCGCCCTCGTGCACTGCGCGGCCGGCAAGGACCGCACCGGCATCGTGACCTCGGTCCTGCTCGCCGTCGCCGGCGTCGAACGCGACGCGATCGTCGCGGACTACCTGGCCACGGAACAGCGGATCCAGGCGGTCCGGGAGGCGCTGGCCCAGCGGGAGGAATACCGGCACCTGCGCGAACAGGCCGCCTCGAACCAGTCCACCGGGGCCACCGGGTCCCTCGGGTCCCTCTCGCTCGACCCGCGCGCCATCATCCACGTCCTGGACACCGTCGAGGCCGCGCCCGGTGGCGTGGCCGGCTTCCTCATCGCGAACGGCGTGACCCAGGAGCAGATCGACCGCTGGCGCGAAATGATCATCGAGCCGAGCTAACCGAAGAGAACGCCGCCGTGGGTTTCCGCCCACGCCATGTGTCATCCGCGGGGCCCGGGCGGGCGCGCTGCCCGCCCGGGCCCGGCTGGACCGCGCGGGACTCGGCTGTGCGCGCACGTCGCGTGTCGCCGCCGTCGCGATTTGGCCGAATCCGCGACTGCGACGACACGGAGGTAGTGATCTGCCCGTTGACCTCAACCTCACTTGAGGTCCTACGGTGAGGGCATGATCTTCAGCGACGCCGAGCAGCGGTTTCTGCTCCGCCAGCCCCGAGGCCACCTGTCGACCATCGGACCGGACGGCGTGCCGCAGGTCAAGCCGCTCGGGTTCACCTACAACCCCGCCCTGGGAACGATTGACATCGCGGGGTACAGGATGGCCTCCAGCGCCAAGTACCGCAACGTCCAGGCCAATCCGCGGGTGGCCTTCGTCATCGACGAGGTGACCGAGGCGACCATGCAGGGCGCGCACTTCCTGGAGATCCGCGGGGTCGCCGAGATCGCGACGCTCCCGTCCGCCGACCCGCATCTCGCGGCGGAGATCATCCGGATTCACCCGCGGCGCGTGGTCGCCTACAACGTCGACCCGGACAGTCCCGGCCTGCACACGCGCGACGTCACGCACGGCGTCACGCACGACAGCGCCTGGCCGGGCCGGGTGTGAACACCATGCGCGCGATCGAGGTGGCCCGCTTCGGCGGCCCGGAGGTTCTCGTTCCCACCGACCTTCCCGACCCGGTTCCCGGCCCCGGCGAGGTCCTTCTCGCCGTCACCGCCATCGACGTGATGTTCGTGGACATCCTGGTCCGGTCCGGGCTGGGCAAGGACTTCTTCCCGATCCGACCCCCTTACGTGCCAGGCAACGGCGTCGGCGGGCAGGTCGTCTCGGTGGGCGACGGCGTCGAGGACGGCTGGCTGGGACGACGGGTCATCGCCCACACGGGCGGCCCCGGCGGCTGGGGCGGCTACGCCGAGCGGGCCGTCGCCCCGGCGGACGAACTGGTCGCGGTACCCGACGGTGTCGACCCGCTCGAGGCCGTCGCGGTGCTGCACGACGGGCCCACCGCCCTGCGCATCGTCGAGCTCGCCCGCGTCGAGCCCGGGCAGCGAGTCCTGGTCCTGGGTGCCGCCGGAGCGATGGGCATCCTGCTCGTCCAGCTGCTGCGCGCCCGCGGCGCGCGGGTCGTCGGCGCGGCCCGCGGCAAGGCCAAGCTCGACGCGGTGGCGGCCGTGGGCGCCGAGGCCGTCGTCGACTACAGCCTCCCCGGCTGGACGGACCAGGTGCTGGAGGCGACGAGCGCCGCCCGCCCCGACGTGGTGCTCGACGGCGTCGGCGGCACCCTCGGCCTGGACGCCTACGGACTCGTCGCCGACGGCGGCCACTTCTCCGCCCACGGCACGCCCAGCGGATCCTTCGCCCAGGTCGATCCCGACGAGGCCCGCCGGCGTGCCGTCACGATCACGGGCATCGGTGACCTGCGGATCCCGGCGGCCGAACGGACCCGGCTCGCCCGCGACCTCCTGCCCGCCCTGGGTCGTCGGCTACACCCCGTCATCGGGCAGACCTTCCCGCTCGACGAGGCGGCGCGGGCCCATGCGGCGCTGGAGAACCGGGACTCGGTCGCCAAGACCGTGCTGACCGTGGGCTGACCGTCGGCGGGACGCACACGGGCGACGCGGAAAGCCCGCGTGCCTGTCACCCGCTCGGTGGCCGCGTCACGCGGTCGGTGGCCGCGGCCCGCTCTCGCCGAGCGGGAGGACGACGGTGACCACGGCGCCGCCGTCGGGATGGTTGGCGGCGGTCACGTGGCCACCGTGGGCGGTCGCGATCGCGGCCACGATGGCGAGGCCTAGACCGGCGCCGCCGTCGACCCGGCCGCGGGCGGCGTCGGCGCGGGTGAACCGTTCGAAGGCATGCGGGAGGAAGTCCGGCGGGAAGCCCGGGCCACGATCACGAACCTCGATCATCACCGCGGGTAGCGCCGTCGCGCCGTTGGCGCTGAGGTCAGTGAGCTCGGCGCGGACGTCGATGGATGAGCCGGCGGGCGTGTGCCTGATGGCGTTGCTGAACAGGTTGTCGACGGCCTGCCGGACCCGGTCCGGGTCGGCGTGGAGGACGACGGCCTGCGTGGTGGCGAGCCGAAGCGTCGTCCCGGCGCCCTGGGCCGCGGGCATGGCGGCCTTGACGGCGCGTTCGAGAAGCGGCGTGAGAGGCATCCGCTCTCGGTAGACGAACTGGTCGGGATCGGCGTCGTAGCGGGCGAGACCGAGCAGCGTCTCGGCCAGACGGATGAGGCGGTCGGTTTCGACGGCCGCGCTGGACAGCGCCTCGGTAAGGTCCTCGCGGGTCCGACCCGGTCGCTGGGCCAGGTCCAGCTCCGCCTTGAGGTTGGTCAGCGGGGTGCGCAGCTCGTGGCCCGCGTCGGCGACAAAGGCCCGGTCGCGGGTGCGCGCGGCATGGAGGCGATCCAGCAGGTCGTTCATCGTCGCGGCCAGCGCGGCGAGCTCATCGCGGGTGGGCGGGATCTCCAGGCGGCCACCGAGGTCGGCCACGCCCAGCGCGGCGGCCTGCCGGCGCATGCGCTCGACGGGCCGCAGCGCCGCGCCGGAAAGCCACCACGCCGCCAGGGTGGACAGGGCGACCAGGGGGACGCAGGCGATCGCCATCACGTCACGGATGCGGTCCTCGGCGTCGTCGGTGATGTCCCGGGGCGCGGCGACGACAAGCACCACCGGACCGACGGACAGGACGTTGACGGGCTCCGCGAGAACTCTCGCCTTCTCCCCCTGCATTCGGACGGTGACCAGCGTCGTCCTGTGCTGGGCCGCCTGGAGGACGTCGGCGCCGACCAGCGGCCGGGTCTCGGTGCTGGGGGACGCCGCGAGCACCCGGCCGTCGGCCGTGACCAGCTGGGTGAGCGGGCTCGCGGACGCCAACGCGCGCTCGGGTGACGTGCCGGTCACGGCGATGCGGGTGCGCAGCGCCTCGGCGCGAGCCGAAAGGGTCGCGTCCAGCGACCGCCACAGACTGGCCCGCAGCTGGAGGTAGAACAGCACGCCCGCGCCGGCGAGCACGAGCGTCGTGCCCAGCCCGAACAGCGCCGCGAGCCGAATCCGAAGGGACATCGACCGACCGTTCAGGCCGCCCGGCCGCGGAGCGGTCGTTCCACGGTCCGCGTCTCGTCATCCACCAGCATGGCCGCACGATAGGACCACCGAGATGTGGATTCGATGTATGCCCGCGTCGACCCACCGTCGGCCGTTCGCTTTCCACCCTCCACCGCCGGCTTTCGGCCACGGCCGGGCCGACGTGGTCCGCCGTTGGCGCCGGTGGCGCCGGTGGCGCTCACACAGTCCTCACATCCCCGGCCCGATAACGTCCACTTCGTCATGTCAAGGCCGCGCGGCCCCTGGCGTGGGCGGCTGGCGGACGGGCTCCCGGATGCATCTCCGTACTGTGAACGGCTTCGAGGCCGTGGCCGCCTCGCCTCGCCGGCGCGGGAGCGGCGCGAGTGCGCCGGAACCAGCGGAGGATCCGATCACGTGAGTGCGATCAGTGCCGGCCAGGCCGTCGTCCTGGGGATTGTGGAAGGGCTGACGGAGTTCCTGCCGGTATCGTCCACCGGCCACCTGAAGATCACCGAAGGCCTGATGAACATACCGGTCGACGACAACTCGGTCGTCGGTTTCACGGCGGTGATCCAGGCGGGCGCGATCCTGGCCGTGCTCGTGTACTTCTTCAGCGATATCCGGCGCTTCGCCGTCGCCTGGGGGCGTGGCCTCGCCAGCGCGCCCGCCCGGCGCGACCCCGACTACTCGTTCGCCTGGTGGGTCATCCTCGCGACCATCCCGGTCGTGCTCGTCGGGCTCGCGGCCAAGTCGCTCATCGACGGCCCGCTCGGCTCGCTGTGGGTGGTGGCCGGCTCGCTGCTGGTCGGCAGCGCGTACATGTGGGCGGGTGACCGTTTCGGTCGACACAAGCGCGGCGAGGGGGACATCCGGCTACCCGACGCGATGATCGTCGGCTCGTCCCAGATCCTCGCGCTGCTGTTTCCCGGGTTCTCGCGGTCCGGCGCCACCATCACCACCGGCCTCTTCCGCGACCTTGACCGGGTCGCCGCCACCCGGCTGTCGTTCTTCCTCTCGATACCGGCGTTGACGGGCGCGGGGCTGTACGAGCTGAAGGACGCCACCAGTGGCTCGGTGTCCACCACCGCCCTCGCGGTGGGAACCCTGGTGTCCTTCGTCGTCGCCTACGCCTCGATCGCCTGGCTGCTGAGGTTCGTCGCCGGCCACACCTTCCGCGCGTTCGTCGTCTACCGCGTGGTCATCGGCGTGCTCCTGTTCGGGCTTCTCGCCACGGGCGCCCTGAACGCCTGACCGCCGCGCGGGCCGGAGCCAGCCAGGCCCGGATCCGTTCCCCCGGCGGGCCGCTCGTCGGGCTCGGGCCCCGGCCGCCGCCAACGGCGCCCGCCCAGCCGGCCCGTCGGACAGTCGCCACCGACCCCGCCCAGTCGTTGTTCCCAGGCCCACCCCTCAGCATCGTTCTCGAAGGGACATCCACCATGCCAGGCCCACTGGCCGTCAACTTTCTTGACCCAGCTTCGCTCGCCTCGACCTTTGGCCTGACCGGGCTCATCCTGATCATCTTCGCCGAGACCGGCCTGCTCATAGGGTTCTTCCTGCCCGGCGACTCGCTCCTTTTCCTCGCCGGCGCCTACAGCGCGACCGCCGCCACCGGTGACCGCCCGCATTTCAACATCGGCGCCGTGCTGGTCGGTGTCGCCGTGGCGGCGCTTCTCGGCGCGCAGACGGGCTATTTCATCGGCCGGCGGACCGGCCCCAGGCTGTTCAACCGACCGGACTCCCGGCTGTTCAAGCAGGAGAACGTCGCCCGGGCCCAGGAGTTCCTCGAGCGATACGGCTACGGAAAGTCGATCATCCTGGCACGGTTCGTCCCGATCGTCCGCACCTTCATGAACCCGGTCGCCGGTGTCATCGGTGTCCCGGCCCGCACCTTCCTGCTTTACAACATCGTCGGCGGCCTGGTGTGGTCTGTGGGCGTGACGCTGCTCGGGTACGGCCTCGGCCGGTCGGTTCCGATCGACCACTACATCATCCCCATCACCCTGGTCATCGTCCTGCTCTCGGCCATCCCGGTCCTGCGGGAGCTGGCCAGCCGGCGCTCGGCCAGCGGCAGGCACCGCTCCCCCGAGCACGCCGAGGACACCGACCCCCGGCCGACCCGCTGAGCTCGGGCGCGAAATCGTCGAAACCAGTCGGGCGACCGGGCGCGCCGCTCCCACGCGCCCAGGCGTCCGCGCCTCCAGGAGTCCATAACCTCCAGGCGCCTACGCGCCGCCGCGGTGTTCGGAGGGCTGGGGGCCGAGGGGAAGCACCCGGGGCGCGCCGAGCAGGTAGGCGAGCGCGACGGCGGCGACCGTCTCCGCCGTGAGCAGACCGGTCAGGATGACGATCTGGAAGCGGGCCGCGTCCCCGGGGCTCGCCCCACCCAGCAGCGCCCCGACGAACGCCCCGGGCAGGGTCACCAGTCCCGTGGTGCGGGTCTGGTCCAGCGCGGGCACCAGCGCCTCACCGACCGACCTGCGGGCGATCGGCGCGCAGGCCTGCCGGGGCGTGGCACCGAGCGCGAGCCAGCCCTCGACCTCGTCACGACGCTGCGCCAGCCCGTCGGAAAGCCGGCGACCGACCAGGGTGCAGGCCGTCATCGTGCCGCCGAAGACGCTGCCGGACAGCGCGATCAGGTGGCGCGTAGACAGGTCGAGAACCGGAACCGCGAACACGATGCCCAGCGTGACCGCGGCGCCGGCCACACACGAGCCTGCGACGGCCAGGAACGGCCGCCGGAAGGCCGTCAGCCTGCGCGTGGAGGTGATCACGGCGGCGCCCAGCATCACGGCCAACGCCGCCGCGGCGGCCGGCGGGGCCGAGAACACCCCACGCAGCGCGAGGCTGACGAGCGCGAGCTGGACGACCGCGCGCACCACCGCCGTCACCGCCGCCGCGGCCCCGTCGACCCGCGCCCACAACAGGCACCCGACCGCCACCGCGAGAAGGCACCCAAGCCCGACAATCATGCGTACGTCCACCGGCACCGACGAGATTCTCCTCGCGCTGGCGGGCAGCGAACCGGCACGCCCGGCGCCGCACTGGCCGGGTGCACATCGAATTCACATCTTGGTGGTCCTATCGTGCGGCCATGCGGGTGCTGGTTGTCGAGGACGAGACGCGCACCGCCGCGTTGCTGCGCCGGGGGCTGACCGAGGAGGGGTTCGCCGTCGACATCGTCGCGGACGGCGCCGACGCGGTGTGGCAGGCCAGCGAGGTCGCCTACGACGTGATTGTTCTCGACCTGATGCTGCCGGGGCTCGACGGGTTCGAGGTGTGCAAGCGCCTGCGGGCCGCCGGCCGCTGGGCCCCGGTGCTGATGCTCTCGGCCCGAGGTGACGTCACCGACCGGGTCCGCGGGCTGAACGTCGGCGCCGACGACTACCTGCCCAAGCCCTTCAGTTTCGACGAGCTCTCGGCCCGGGTACGGGCGCTGATCCGGCGCGGATCCCACGAACGCCCCGTCGTGCTCGACGTCAGCGGGCTGCGCCTGGACCCGGCGGGCCGGGCCGCGAGCCGCGACGGCGTCGGCCTGGACCTGTCCCCGAAGGAGTTCGCGCTCCTGGAGTACCTGATGCGCCATCCCGGCGAGGTCCTCAGCCGCACGGCCATCCTCGAACACGTCTGGGACTTCGCCTACGACGGCACCTCCAACGTGGTCGACCAGTACATCGCCTATCTCCGACGCAAGATCGACAAACCGTTCGGGGTCTCGCAGCTGGAAACAGTGCGCGGGGCCGGCTATCGGCTGAGGACGAGCGCCCAGGCCGACTGACCCACCGACACGGCGCTGGTCACAGCTTGTTCGGATGAAGTCACGGGCACGCTGTCGACGGCAGGGGAGCCCGGGTGCGGGCCGGTGCGCGACCGGGCTCGATCGTGAACATGCACTTCGGCCATCCGGGAACGGTCCGCGCGTTTCCTCGGATCGTCGCGAACCTGCGCGCGGCCGGTCTGGCTCCGGTCCTGGTGCACGACCTCCTCGCCTGACCTGCCCCCTGGCCGCACGCGGCGGCGGGCCAGGTGGGCACGGGCGTCGAGGCCCGGCGTCGGGAGCCGGCGTCGACGGCGCCGTGGCCGTCCTCACAGCTCCCGCAGCAGGGTCAGGGCGGGGCGGCGAGCGAGGTGGCTTGCCACGACGGCAACGCCGAAGAGGGTGACGACGGCGGCCGCGAGGGCGCCGAGAAGGTAGGCCCAGGGCACCGCGAGCGCCGACGGCGGCGGGTCGAAGACGCCGGTGAGGACCTTGGCCAGCATGAGGGACAGACTGGCGCCGGTCGCGACGCCGGCGACCAGCCCCCCGATGGACACGGCCGCCGCCTCGCTGAGGATCATGGCGCGCAGGTGCCGCGGACGCGCGCCGAGCGCGGTGGCCAGGGCGACGGTGCGCCGGCGCTCGCTCAGGCCGAGCCCGAAGACCAGGCCGCCGGCGGCCGCGGCGAGCACCAGGGCGAAGGCGAGCTCGACGCGGGTCAGGCCGGCGAGGTCGACCGAGGTCAGGCTGGAGCCGACGCTCCCCCGCACGGTCGCGATGTCGGTGACGGTGGCGGCCGACCCGAGCAGGGACGCCGCCGTGTGCGCCACCGCCGTTGTGTGGTGCCCACCGGTGTCGATCAGGAACGCTCCGGCGGCGCCGTTCCCGGTCCGCTGGGCGACGTAGTCGGCGTTGGCGACGAAGAAGCTGTCCTTCGGCGCCGTCGGGAACTCGGTCACGACGCCGACGTACCGGAACCGGACGGGAACCTGGCGGCCGGAGCCTCCCTCGAGCAGCCGCAGGGTCAGCGGGTCACCCGGCGAGAGCTGGTAGTCCTTGACCGTCTCGGCCGAGACGAGGATGGCATCCGGCTCGGTCGCGATCCGGTGGATCAGGTCGGCGGCGGTGCCGCCGCGGAAGTAGGCGTCCCGCAGCGCCGTGGCGCGCGTGATGGTGCCCGGCCGCACGCCGTAGAGGTCCTGCAGGTCGGGGCCGATGTAGGCGAACCGGTGCTGGATCGGTTCGACGGCGCGCACGCCGTCGATGGCCGCGAGCCGGTCGGCGAGGCCCGCGGGCGGCGTCGTGCCCGGCACGGGGGTGGCGGTGACGTCGGCCCCGTTGGTGAGCTGGGCGTCGACCTCGGCCTGCTGCCGGTAGGTGGCGTTGAACACGGCGGTCGAGACCGCGAAGGACAGTGCCAGGGCGAGCAGCACGACCGCCCTGGCCAGCGGGCGGCGCTGCCGGGCCATGCCGCTGGCGATCGTCGCGTACAGCCGGCCGGTGAACGGGCGCAGCGCGGCGGCGACGACCCGGCGCCCGGGACCGAGGACCAGGTCGCTGACCCGCCACGCCAACAGGCCCGCGCCGAGCCAGAGCAGCGCCGGGCCGGCGAACGCCCAGTACGAGACCGAGAGGGTGGGCACCCCTTCCGGGGCAACGACCAGCTGGTACCCGTTGCGGCTGGTCGCCGAGAACACCAGGCCGGCGACGAGCAGCAGCACGGCGTCGAGGCCGTACCGCGCCCACAGCGGATACCGCGGCGCGGCCAGCCGCCGGCGGGACGCCGCGACGGTTACGACCCGCGCGTCGCGCCCGGCGGGGACCAGGATCGTGAGGAGTGCGACGAGCAGTCCCGCGCCGGCCGCCGCCGCGCCCCAGGCGAGCGCGGCACCGGTGGTCGTTCCGAACCGGACGGTCCCGAAGGCGGCCACTCCGACCAGCGCGGCCGCCGCGAGACCCAGTACGGCGCCGAGCGTGGCGACCACGCCCGCCTCCGTGGCGGCCAGCCGGGTCAGCTGCCGGGCCGTCGCGCCTCGCGCCCGCAGCAGTCCCTGCTCGAGGCGGCGCCGATCGCCGCCCGCCGCGACGATGACGGCGGTGAGCAGGGCCGCGAGGATCGCGCCGGGCAGCCCCAGGAACAGGAACAGCACCTGGGCGTAGGCGGCGTCCTGGCGGGCGGCGTCGAGCGTGGCGGCCAGGTTGTCGCCGACGATCGCGGCGCCGGCGGCGCGGGCGAGGACGTTGTTCGAGGCCCGGGTCGCGGCGGTGTAGGCCGCGGCCGGGTCGGCGGGCAGCGCGCGGGCCGTGGCGACATGGAACTGGGTCGTCACCAGGTCCGGCCGAGCCGCGGCCAGCGGTGCGAAGTCCTGTTGCCACTCGTCCTGGGAAAGCAGCAGGACGTTGTCCGGTGGAGCGGCCCGCTGCGCGGTCGGGGGGGCGCCGACCACCTGGAACAGCGAGTCCGCCAGCGGCAGCTCGACCACGCCGGCGATCCGGGCCTGGACCGGGGGCAGCCCGGCCCGGCCGATGGTGACGACGTCCCCCGGCCCGGCGTGCAGGTTCGCCGCGGCCTGCTGGGCGAGCACCGGCCCGTCCAGCATGCCGGCGAGCAGGCGCAGCTCGCCCGGGAAGGTCCGCTGGTAGCCCGCGCCGAGGCCCAGCACGACGCCCGGCCCGGTGGTCTGGGTGGAGCCCTGGGTGTCGGCTGACAGCCCGGTGCTGGTCGCGAACCCGACGGGCACGGACGCGGCGACGGTGGGTGTGTCCTGCAGGAGCCGTTCGACTTCCCCCGTGCCGGCGCCGGGCTGCACCTGGACCTGCCAGTCCACCGAGACGCCGTGCACCGCGCGGGAGGTCATCGTCGCCTTCGAGTGCGTCAGGAACGCGCCCAGCGAGGCCAGCAGCGCGACGGCGATCGCCACGCCGAGCGCGGCGGCGACGAGCCGGCCGGCGCGGCGGCGCAGCGAGCCGAGGAGCCAGAGGCGGATCATCTCGTCACCTGCCCGGCGGGATCGGCCGCCGCGCTGGCCGTGACGAGGCCGCCGTCGCGCATGACCCACTGTCGGGACAGCCGGCCGGCGATGGCCCGGTCGTGCGTGGAGATCAGCAGGGCGGCGCCGGTCTGCTCACAGGCGGCGAGCAGCGCGGTGAGGAGCGCGGTGGCGGTGGCGTGGTCCAGGTGTCCCGTCGGCTCGTCCGCGAGAATGAGGCGGGGCCGGCATGCCAACGCGCGGGCGACGGCGACCCGCTGGGCCTGTCCGCCGGAGAGCTCGTCCGGCACCCGCGCGGCGAGGAAGCCGATGTCCACGGCCCGCAGGGCGGCGTGTGCCCGCCGGGTGGCCTTGGCGGGGTCGGTGTTCGCCAGCAGCAGCGGCAGCATCACGTTCTCGACGACGTCGAGCGAGGGGATCAGGCTCGGCGCCTGGAAGATGGTGCCGACACGTCCGGGAGAACCGAGCGGGTGACCGCCGAGGCCGGGCCAGCTGATCGTCCCGGCCGTCGGGGGCACAAGGCCGCCGAGCAGGTGCAGCAGGGTGGACTTGCCCGAACCGGACGGTCCGGTGACGGCGATCTGGTCGCGCGGCCGGATCTGGACGCTCACGCCATGGACGGCGACGACTGCCGACGGCCCCGCGCCGAAGGTGCACGCCAGCTCGTGACAGTCCACCAGGACGGCCTGCTGGGGAACGGTCCGCTTGGGCGAGGTCTCGGCCAGCGTGGTGTCGACCAGCCCCGCCTTGGCAGGCCCCGCGTCCATCGACGGCGCGGCGGTCGACGTTGGATCGGTCGACGGACCACCGGCCGACGTGATGCTCACGTCGGGTTTCATGCCTTTTCGCCCCCCTCCGGCTGGTACGTCCTGGTGGGTCACGGATCGAGCCTTCCGTCGGTGAGCGACACGGTGCGGTCGGCCGCGGCCGCGACCGCTGGGCTGTGACTGGCGATGACGACCGCCAGACCGGCGCGGGCGCGGGCACGCAGCAGCTCGAGGACGGCGCGCTCGGTGGCGAGGTCGAGCTCGCCCGTCGGCTCGTCGGCGAGCAGCACGACCGGGTCGTTGGCGAGGGCGACCGCCAGTCCGGCGCGGGCCAGCTCGCCGCCGGAGAGCTCGGCGGGGTAGGCGCCGCCGCGACGGCCGATGCCGAGCTGGTCGAGGAGATCGTCCACCGGCGTGGCCACCGGGCCGCGCACAAGCCGGCGCACGAGCTGGATGTTCCGCGCGACGGTGAGGTGCGCCAGCAGGTTGGCACTCTGGAACAGCAGTCCGACGAGACTGGCGCGCAGGCGCGCCCGCTCGGCTTCGAGGCGATGGCTCAGGCGGCGGCCGGCGACGGTGACCGTGCCGCCGTCGGGTTCGTCGATGCCGGCCAGACAGGCCAGCAGCGTCGACTTCCCCGAGCCGGACGGGCCCGCCACGGCCAGGATCTCCCCGGGCGCCACGGCGAGCGACACGCCTTGCAGGGCCAGCGTCTCCTCGTCGCCGGCCCGGAAGAAGCGATACAACGACGCGGCCCGCAGCACGACGGGATCCGGGCGGGCGTCCACCGACGCGGTCACGACGGCCTCGGCTCTCAGCGCCAGCGAAACGAGTCGGTGACCTGCCGCCACGGATCGACGTTGTCCGATCCGACGGGTCCGGCGAGCGTCAGGGCCACCTCGGTTCCGGCCTGGAAGAACTCGTAGCGCTCGACGTCCTCGACCGCCACCTTCCCCGTGACCGGGTTCGGGGGCGAGTAGGCGCGGTAGGTCATCAGCACCGCCGGCCCGGCCTTGCGCCGCACAGTGCCGACGACCTTGCCGTCCGCGAAGCCCTGGCTGGCGGCCTGGACGGCGGGCAGCTCGGTCGCCTTCGCGTAGGCGACCGGGTCGCTCGGCGCGGCCTTCGCGACCGTGATGGTGATCATGTTGTACTTGTCCGTGAACGTCGCGCCGCCCGTCGCGGTGGTGCGGGCCCAGCCTTCGGGAACCTCGACGCTGTAGGGCGCGCCCGCCGGCGCGTATGTGACGAACGCCTGCGAGTCGGGGATGTCGCCGGCGGGGTTGGACTCCGTCTCGGGCGCGGCCGGTATCGAGGAGCCGGAGCCGCCGCCGGGCGTCGAGGATGCGGGCGCGACCGTTGCCGGGGTGACTGAGCCGCCTGGCGAGGGGGCTGCTGTCGGCGTGGAACCGCTGGAACTACATGCGGTCACCGCCAGCGCGGCGGTCGCCACGCACGCCGCGATCCGTGCCCGCCTGGGATGCGCCAACGCCATCGCCTGGCCCCTTTCCTCGGTCGTCGTATGCCTCGGGCAGCGACGCTAGGCAGGGCTGGGGAAGGCGACTGCTCGGCGAGGGTAAGCGGCTGGCAAACGGACGCGGCACCGGCCGCCGGTGCGCGACGCTGGCCATAGCGTCGTAGCCCTCGGCTGGCGGTTCCCGACGGAGGTGAGCGTGCGCGCACGGGTGGTCGCCCTGGCCGTACGGTCGGCGGCGGTGGCGATCGGGCTGTTCGCCGTCCCGCTCGCCGTGGCGGTCGCGCTGTATGTCGTGAGTCAGGAGCACAGCGAGCTGCAGCGGGCCGCCGACACCGCCGCGGTCGCCGTGACCGGCGACCTGACCGTCGGGTCCGCGCCGACCCTCTCGGCCGACTCCGATGCCCGGATCAGCGTGTACCGCGTCGACGGCCGCCGGGTGTACGGCGCCGGGCCGGTCCTCGCCCCGCCGATCGTCGGGGGCGCGCTCGCCGGCCACGGCGCCTCCGCCGTCCTCGACGGGAGCTACGCGGTCGCGGTCCCGGTGAGCGACGGCGACGCCGTCTCCGGGGCCGTGCTCGCCACCGTCGGCCGCGCCGACGCCTACCAGCGCATCGGGCTGGCCTGGGCCGCGATGGCGGTTCTGGGAGCGGCCGCGCTCGCCGCCGCCTGGTTCCTCGCACGACGCCTGTCCCACCGGCTCGCGGGGCCGGTGGAGGCGCTGCGCGCGGCGGCGGACGGGCTCGGCGACGGGGACTTCAGTGTCCGCGCGGCGGGCAGCGACATCGCCGAGCTCGACTCGCTGGCCGCGTCGCTGAACAAGACCGCTGGGCGCCTGGGAACCCTGCTCGAACGCGAGCGCGCCTTCGCCGCCGATCTGTCCCACCAGCTGCGCACGCCCCTGACCGGCCTGCGCCTCACGCTCGAGACCGCCGCCGCCGAGCCGGACGCCGACCGGGACCAGGCCCTCGCCACCGCCCTGGCCGCCGCGGACCGCCTGGACGTCACCATCAGCGACCTGCTCGCCCTCACCCGCGACACCGCGCGCGGCGGCGATCCGGTCGACCTCACCCGTCTGCTTGAGGAGATCCGGCAGCGATGGCACGGCCCGCTCGCGGCGCGCGGCCGGCCGCTGCGGGTGCTGCCGCTACTGGACGCGGCCCAGCCGCGCATGTCGCACGCCTGTGCCCGTCAGATCGCCGAGGTCCTGCTCGACAACGCCAGCACCCACGGCCGTGGCACGGTCACCGTCCGCCTGCGCGAGATCGCCGGTTCCGTCGCGCTGGAGGTCAGCGACGAGGGGCGAGCGCTGGCCGGCGAGACCGCCGACCTGTTCAGCCGGCGCTCGACGCGGGCCGCCGGAACCGGCATCGGCCTGGCGCTCGCCCGCAGTCTCGCGCTCGCCGAGGGCGCCCGGCTCACCGTGACCCACCGCGCGCCGCCGACCTTCACGCTGTTCATGGCCGCGGACGACGACGGCCCCTGAGCACGTCGCCTACACGGGCTCCATCCGGTACCCGCGGCCGCGCACCGTCACGATCTCGGGCGCGGGCACGGCCGCCTGCCGCGTCGCGGCGGCAAGCTTGGCGCGCAGCGCCGACACGTGCACGTCCAGCGTCTTCGTCGACCCGAACCAGTGCTCGTCCCACACGTCCCGCATCAACGCGTCGCGCGTCACGACCCGGCCCGGATCGGACGCCAGCCGCGCCAGCAGGTCGAACTCCTTCGCCCGCAACTCGATCTCGACCTCGGCCAGCCACGCGCGCCGGGCCGGCCCGTCCACGCGCAGCGCGCCGACGCTCAGCCGCCGCGCAGCCGCGACCATCGCGCTCCCGCGCCGCAGATGCGCGCGAATCCGCGCCGCGAGCTCGGCCGAGCGAAACGGTTTCGTCAGATAGTCGTCGGCCCCCGCCTCCAACCCGACGACGACATCGATCTCCTCATCCCGGGCGGTGAGGATCACGATCACCGATCCGGGCAGCCGAGCCCGGATGTCGCGGCACAGCTCGATGCCGTCCCGGTCCGGCAGCCCCAGATCGAGCAGAACGAGGTCGAAGGAGACGCGCCGAACCGCGGTCATGGCGTCGGCACCCGTCGGTGCCAGGGTGACCGAGTGGCGGTACGAGCGCAGGGCGGCCTCGAGCGCACCACCGATGGTCGCGTCGTCCTCCACCACCAGAAGCTCCGCCACCACGCACTGTCCTCCGCTTCAGCCGCCGCTCGCCGACGACAACCAGTTACCACCCCGCGGTCACCCCGCGGTCACACGGCCCCGGGCGGCCGGTTCAGGCCCAGGTCGTACGCGAAGATCACAGCCTGGATGCGGTCACGCGCGCCGATCTTCGCCAGCACCCGGCCGACGTGGGTCTTGACGGTCGACTCCGACAGCACCAGGCGCTCGGCGATCTCGCCGTTGGTCTGGCCACGCCCGATCGCGACCAGGATCTCCCGCTCGCGATCGGTCAGGGCCTGCCAACGGGGATCGTCCTGGCTGCGCGGCGCGGCCGGGTTCGCCGGCAGGTGGTGGGCGTAGGCGTCGAGCAGACGCCGGGTGAGGGCGGGCGCGATGACGGCATCGCCGCAGGCGACGGCGCGGATCCCGGCCAGCAGCTCCTCCGGATGGGCGTCCTTGAGCAGAAAGCCGCTGGCCCCCGCGCGCAGTGCCGCGTAGGCGTATTCGTCCAGGTCGAACGTGGTCAGGACGAGGACGCGGGAACGGCCGCCGGTCGCGATGATGCGCCGGGTTGCCTCGATGCCGTCCATCCCTGGCATGCGGATGTCCATGAGGACGACGTCGGGCCGCAGTTCGGCCGCCCGGCGCACGGCTTCGGCTCCGTGCGCGGCCTCGCCGATCACCTCCGTGTCGGGCGCCGCCTCCAACAGCATCCGAAAGCCATAGCGCTGCAGGGGCTGGTCGTCCGCGATGAGAACGGTGGTCATGCCAGGCCGCCTGCCCCGCCCGGGAGCGATGTTACGTCGAGGACCGCCTGGACGGTCCAGCCACCGTCGACGGCGGCGCCCGCGGTGACGGTGCCGCCGTACAGGGCTGCTCGTTCCCGCATGCCGGCGATGCCGTGTCCTTCCTCGGGCGCCGGCCCTGGTTGCCCGGCGCCATCGGGCGGCCCCGTGTTGTGGACACGTATCCGCAACCGCGTCCCTTCCACCGCAAGCGTCACCTGGGCCCGGGCGCTGGGATCGGCGTGCTTGAGGGTGTTGGTGAGGGCCTCCTGAACGATGCGGTACGCCATCAGCTGCACCCCGCGGTCCAGCGCGTCCAGGTCGCCACCGGACCGGTACACGACGTCCGGCCCGGCCTCCCGGACACGGGCGCACAGCGCCTCGATGTCGGCGATCCGGGGCTGGGGGCTCAGTTCGGGCGCGTCGGACCGCTCGCGCAGGACGCCGAGCAGGCGGCGCAGTTCACCCAGCGCCTGGCGGCCGGTATCCCCGACGAGCCGCAGCGCCTCGGTGCCTCGTTCGGGGCGGGTCTCGGCCGCGTACGCGCCGGCGTCGGCGAGGGTGACGATGACGGACAGGCTGTGGCCGATGATGTCGTGCATCTCGCGGGCCACCCGGGTGCGTTCGGTGGCGGCGGCCAGCTTGCTGCGCTGGTCGCGTTCGAGCTCGAGGCTGGCCGCGCGCTCGCGCAGGCCGGCGAGCTGGGCGCGGCGGATCCGCACCGTGAGTCCCAGGGCGATCGCGGCCGTGGCGGTGCTGAGCAGGAAGAACAGCACCTCCCACACGGATGCCGCGGCGGACACCCGGATGGCCACCAGCACCAGCACGCCCACCGCGGCCGCGCACGCCCAGGGCAGCTGCCGGAAGCGTCCGTGCAGGGCCACGCTGTACAGCGCGACGAATAGCGCCACGTCGGCGCGCAGGAACGCTCCGAGGAACCAGTGCAGCAGGAACACCACCGCGATCGCCGCGAACGCCGCGAACGGTGCCCGGCGGCGCCACAGCAGGGGCAGCAGCAGAGCGGCCTGCAACGCCAGCGTGGCCGCCACCGGAAGGTGCCTGAAGGTGATCGCCAGCTCGCCTGGCTCGTCGGAGGGGTGCGGGCCGTCCCCGTCGTGCACGAGACCCGGTAGGCCGAACACCAGGAAGACCGCGGCCATCACCGACGTGTCGAGGACCCACGGATGGTTTCGGTCCATCCGCCGAAGGCGGTGGCCGGCGCGGACCAGCCACGCGATCAGCGGGTGCCCTGGCAGGGGGTGGGTCGCGGCAAGCGGCCGGGCCGGCGATACCTCCACCCCCGCGAGGCTTTCGCTGCTCATGGATATCACCTGCCCTGTCGACGGCACGTGCCGGCACGGCGCCGGGCACCGCGCCGACCGTACGCGAGGACGCTGTGCCCGCCGGTAGGCCGTGAACCCGCGAGGCTCGCCAGCGCCTGCCTGCAGGCGCCCGAAGGATCCGCGGACGCGGATCCTTCGGGAAACCCCGCGACGAGGTCAGGCGTCGGTGCGGACCAGCCGATAGGCGGCTCCGGCCAGCGCGAGCACCGTCCAGCCGACGAAGGCGACGAGCCCAGCCGTGGGCGACAGGCTCGTGGCGTCATGGGTCAGCGCGAACATCGACTGGCCGGCGTTGCTCGGCAGGTACGGGCCAATGTTGTCCTGCCAGCTCGACGGCAGCAGCGAGATCAGGCCGGGGACCAGCATCAGCGCGCCGACCAGCACCGCGATGCCGCCCGCCACCGACCGCAGCACCGCGCCCAGCGCGACGCCGATGACACCGACCAGGCCGAGGTAGAGGCCCGCCCCGAGCAGGCAGCGCACCACGCCCGGATCCGAGATCGTCATCGCCGCGCGCGTACCGGAGACGATGCCGCTGGCGATCAGGAAGGTCACCACCACGCTGACGGTGGCGGCCACGAGCGCGATCAGGCCGAACACAGCGGACTTGGACCACAGCACGGGCAGCCGACGCGGTACGGCCGCCAGTGTGGAGCGGACCATGCCGGTGGTGTACTCACCGGCGCTGACCAGGACGCCCAGCACGCCCAGTGCCAACTGGGCCGGGCCGGTGCCGAACAGCGAGAGGCTCACGGCGGTCGAGTCGGCCCAGTCCGGGTCCAGGCGCTGCCCGGAGGTGATCACCGACTTGTACCGGGCCGCGGCGATCAGGCCGAACGCCACCAGGAACAGCACGCCGAGGCCGAGCGCGATCCAGGTGGAGCGCAGTGACCACAGCTTCGCCCATTCCGAGCGCAGCACCCGTGGCCCGGTCACCTTGTAGGCCGGGCGGGTGGGCCGGGCGGGAGTCGACGCCGAGGCCGGGGCCGAGGTGATGGTGGTCATGCCGCCCGCTCGATCGTCGCGCCGGCGGCGGTGGTGCCGTGGTACTCCACGGCGTCCCGCGTCAGGTCCATGAACGCCTCCTCCAGCGAGACCGTCCTCGCGGTGAGCTCGAACAGGGCGATGCCGTGCTCGGCGGCCCGCAGCCCGATGGCGCGGGCCGACATGCCAGTCACCCGCAGTTCCTCGGAGCCCGCTCGGCCGGTGATCTCGATGCCGGGGCCGGCCAGGATCTCGCGCAGGCGGCCGGGGTCGGCCGAGGCCACCTGCACCGTGTCGCCGCCGGCGTCGCGGACCAGGTCCTGCACGGTGGTGTCCGCGAGCAGCCGGCCGCGTCCGACGACGATGAGGTGGGTGGCGACCAGCGCCATCTCGCTCATGAGGTGCGAGGACACGAAGACCGTGCGTCCCTCGGCGGCCAGCCCGGTGAGCAGGTTGCGGATCCACAGGACGCCCTCGGGGTCCAGGCCGTTCACCGGCTCGTCGAGCATCACGGTCGCCGGGTCGCCGAGCAGTGCCGCGGCGATGCCCAGCCGCTGTCCCATGCCGAGTGAGAACTTGCCGGCCCGCTTCGTCGCCACCGCCTGCAGCCCGGTCAGCTCGATCACCTCGTCCACGCGCCGGCGCGGGATCCCGTGGGTGTACGCCTGCGCCAGCAGGTGGTTGTAGGCGGAACGGCCGGGATGGACCGACTTAGCCTCCAGCAGCGTCCCGACCTCCTGCAACGGGGCGCCGTGCTGGGCGTAGCGGCGGCCGTTGACGCTCACGGTGCCACTGGTCGGGGCGTCCAGCCCAATGATCATCCGCATCGTCGTGGACTTGCCCGAGCCGTTGGGTCCCAGGAAGCCGGTGACGGTCCCGGGCCGGACGGCGAAGTCCAGCCGGTCCACCGCCATCTTCTCGCCATACCGTTTCGTCAGCTGGTGTGCCTCGATCATCGCCCATCCCCGCTCCGGACCGTGCCGGTCCGTCCGGCGCGTCTATCCGCGACGCTAGAAGCGGGACCCGCGCGGTCCGTGGTACCGCGGGGGGAAATCCGACCGGCGGGTAGTACCGTCGTACCACCCGGCGAGACACCGTCGACTTCTCCCGCGGCCGGTACAGCTCACTCATCGGCGATAAGGAGTCAGCCGTCCTGGCCTCGCAGGGCGCGCCATTCCCGGTCGAGGATCGCGAAGTCGATCTCAGTGCTCCACCGGCCCTTGAACCACTCGTTCTCCACCAGCACCGCCTCCCGCCGCATTCCGAGCTTCGTGAGCACCGCCGCCGAGGCGGGGTTCTCGGCGTCGATGCGGGCGGTCACCCGGTGCAGCCGGAACTCGTCGAAAAGCAGCGCCAGCAGTGCCCGTGCCGCCTCCGTCGCGTAACCGTTGCCGTGGTGATCAGGGTTGATGACATACCCGATCTCACCGCCGCGGTGTTCAGTGCTGCGCCAGAAAATGACCACATCGCCGATCAGCTCCCCCGTCTCCTTGAGGACGACGGCGAGCGTGAGCGCCTGCCCCTCCCGGTCGAGCTCCGCCCGGGAGAAGTCCGGGTTGGCGAGCCGTTCGGCGATCTGCGCCCGGTCCATCGGCTCCGGCGGGATGTAGCGGCAGACATCCGCTCGGGAGCGGTAGGCGTGCATCCCGTCGACATCCCCGACGGGGTCGATGGGGCGCAGCAGCAGCCGCTCGGTCTCCACCGGGTAGCTCGGCCGGAGCGGCCCGAGCGCGGGGCCGGGAAACGCGGGGCTGGGGAACGCGGCGCCGGGTGAGGTCATGGCGGCGACCCTAAGGAGCGTCGCCGCCGCGGCGGCGGCCGGGTTTCCGGACACTCCGCGGGCGGAGCCGCGGCGGCCGGTGGCTGCCCAGGACCCAAGCCGTCGGCCTCGGCCTCATGGTCGGGCACCGGGCCGCCCGGGTGGTCGTGTCAGCTGGGTACCGATGCCGCCGCGATGGCTGGCGTACCCGTCGTCGGCGCGCCGGCGGGGGTGCCGTCGTTCGCCGGCTGTCGCGCATACCAGCAGACGGTCGCCCAGTCGGGGCCGCGACTACCACCGAAGTACCAGCCGCCCGGCAGGAACGTCCCCCAGTCGACCGCCACAGCCGTCGAGAGGTCCGTCGGTAGCTCGCTTGGGATCTGCAGCGGCAGCGCGCCCTGGTGGCAGCCGGTACCGCCCGGGCGCACGACCGGATGGCCCGCCTTGAACGAGGTGCGGCAGGCTATCAGCGTGCTTGGTGGCCAGAAGAACCCGCTCAGCGCGTAGAAGCCGGTGTCGACGTGCACGGCCGGGTGAACCGGCGCGCCCGCCTCAGGGATGGTGATGTTCACCCGGGTACCGCTCGGGCAGGTCGCGCTCGGCACGCCGCCGGCCTGAGCGGCACCGCCCCCGCTCGCGATGAGCGCGAACGACGCCGTGAGCAGCGCCGGGACCAATGCCCAGCGCGCCTTTCTCGTCCTTACTGCTGCCAGCATCCTCGGATACCTCCTCATCCCGTGCCCCTGGGCACGGACGACGAATAGCGACGCTCGCGTCGAATCAGGCCAGCGGGCCGACGTCGCCACCGCGCCGGCTTTCCGCTCGGATCTGCGGGACGCCGGACGGCAGAATAGGCCCGACGAATATGTGGGCAAGGAATCCGGGCCGGACCTCACCATGTCAGGAACCCGACACGGCCGGCGCGCGCCCGGTGAGCCGCGCGGCGCTCGCTCCATGTGGGGCCGCGCGAATTGTCTCATTCCTGGGCGATACTGTCGATGCGGAAGCGGCGGTGAGCCTCCCGCGGTTCGCGCGAAGGTTTCACCGGCGCGACGGACCGCCACACCAGATGGCGAGACCGGCGGCTCCGGGCGATTTCGAACACGGTTCCCGCGTCGCTTACTCGCACAGGCGAGTAGCAGTATTCCCGTGTCTTCGGACGCCTTGCGCTGGTCGTGGCCGGGTGGGGCCGGCCACGCGTCAGCCACCTGGCTGGCAGGTCACCGCGGCAGGCGTGGTCCCGTAATGAGGAACTCGACTTCCCGAATGGGAGAGGCTCTCAGTCCGAGCGGGCCTGCTCGACCGCCGCGGCGCCGATCAGAACGGCGGTGAGGGCTCCCACGGCCGTCAGGCTGGCGACGCCGGCGACGAGCGGCGCGCAGCCGAGTATGACCACCGCCACCGCCAGCGGCCACCAGGCCCGGCGGCGGCCGACCCGCGCGCAGCAGGCCGCGAGGCCGGCGAGGAGAAGGGCGGGGCCTCCACAGGTCGCCAGGGCGCCCGCCAGGTGCAGCTCGTCGTGAGGGTGGGCGATCACCAGCTCGAGACCGACGGCCGAAAGCACGATGCCGGCGACGATCGGCAGATGCAGGTAGGTGTAGACGTCCCGACCGAGCCGGCCGGCCTCGGTCGGCGCACTGCGGCCGATCCGCCGCGCCACGGCTTCGGAGACCTGGCCGAAGTACAGCCACCACAGCGCCGTCGACAGGAGGAACGCGACGCCGAGCGCGACGACGACCGCGGCGGTGAGATCCGACTCGGACGCGGTCGCCCCGGCCAGCACGATGCTCTCCCCGAGCGCGATGATGACGAACAGCTGGAAGCGCTCGGCGAAGTGGTTGCCGTCGACCTGCCACTGGCTGGTGGGTGTCGACCCCATCCGGGGAACCCAGTACAGGACGAGCGGCGCGACCAGGTCCACCAGCAGCGCGGCTCCCCACGGCGCCCAGCGCGCGCCGCCGTCGACGAACCCGCCCACGATCCACAGCGGCGCCGACAGCACACTCCAGGCGAGGATCTGCTCGAAGTTACGGTGGAACGCGCCGGCGGGGGTGACGGCGACGACGAAGACGTTGCGGCCGATCTGCAGCGCCACGTAGCTGGCCGCGAACAGGAGCCCGCGCTCACCGAACGCCTCCGGAACCGCGACCGCCATCAGCAGGCTCGCCAGCATGACGAACACCAGCACCAGGCGGACGGCGACCGTGCTCGGGTCGAACCAGTTCGCCATCCAGGTCGTGTAGTTCCACGCCCAGTAGACGACGACCAGCAGGAAGGTGGCCCGGCCGGCGCCCGCCCAGCTCAGGTCCGCGAGCAGGTAGTGCGAGAGTTGCGTGACCGCGAAGACGTAGACGAGGTCGAAGAACAGCTCGAAGAACGTCGCGCGATGCTCCCCGCCGGTCCGCTTGCGGATCAGCCGGATATCCGGGATGACCAGCTCGGAGGTCCCCACCGGAACCCTCGGCCCCGGGACCGCCACGTCGCCGACGGGATCCCCGCCACTCCCCGGGCCGGGCGCCAGCCGGGCGTCCGCCTCGCCCGGCCCGGCCGGCCCCGCCCACGACGGGAACGGTGGCCGCGACTCTGGATCCGCCGAGGACGGTGCCCGCGAAGCCGGGTCTTGACCCATGCGGCCGAGCATACCCAGCCAGCGATCTTCGCCGCGCTCCGTAGGCGAGAAGCCAGATTGATCACGGTCTGCGCATGCACAAAACAGACTCGGGAGCCGTCGGCTCTGAGGGATCCGTCACCGGTCTCCGGCGGCGGCGCGCGTCGCGCGCTCGGCGACGGCGTGCTGGTCGGTACGCGCGTCGTAGGACCGGAAGTCGCGCAGCCAGGCCGCCGTCGCGCCGACGCCGACGACGCAGGCCAGGCCGCCGGAGGTGATGCTCCCGCGGACGCTCCACAGATCGGCGGTGACACCGGCGCGCACCTGCCCGCCGAGCGGGCCGAGAGAGTAGGAGAGCAGCTCGATGCCGGCCAGCCGGCCGCGCATCGTCTCGGGGATGGTCTGGTTCCAGATGGTCGAGCGGAAGACGCCGGAGATCATGTCGGCGGCGCCGGCCGCGGCCAGGGCGCAGGCCACCAGCCACAGCGTGGGCATCACACCCGCGAGCGCGATGCACAGCCCGTACACCGCCGCGGCCGCCGCGATCGCGCGGCCGTGGTGGTGCACCCGGCTGGTCCAGCCGGACAGCGCCGTCGCGACCAGCGCCCCGACCGTCTCGGCCGAATAGAGCAGGCCGAGCAGCTGCGGCTGGTGGAACGTCCGCTCAGCCAGCGCGGGGAAGAGCACCACCGGCATCGCGAGCAGCATCGCGGCGACGTCGACCAGATAGGTGCCGACCAGGTCCCGACGGGACAGGGCGTAACGCAGACCCTCGGCGACCGCGGCCAGGCTCGGGGGTGTCGTCTCGACCCGATGCGGGTAGCGGCGCATCAGCGTGTACAGCAGGCTGGCGATGAGCAGGCCACACACGTCGATCACGAAACACCAGCCGATGCCCGCATACGCCACCAGGAGGCCGCCGAGGGCCGGGCCGGCGAGCATGCCGGCCTGCAGGCCCATACTGTCGAGCGCGCTCGCCGCGGGCAGTTCCTCGTGGGCGACGGTGCGCGGGAACAGCGCCTCGCGGGAGGGCCGCTGCAGGCTGCTGGTGCTCGCCAGCGCCGCGGCCGCCACAAAGATCACCCAGGTGCTTGGATGGCCCCGGAAGGCGTTGGCCGCGAGCACCGCCGTGACGGCCGCCTGCGCGAGGCCGCTGCGCACCAGGAGGCGGCGACGGTCGACATGGTCGGCCAGCGCCCCGCCGTACAGGCCGAAGACGAGCAGGGGAAGGAGCTCCACCGCGCCGACGGCGCCGACCATGGCGTTGGAGTGGGTCAGGGCGTAGAGCTGGTAGGGAACGGCGACGTAGGTGACCATGCCACCGAGGTAGAAGACGGTGCCGGCCGTCAACAGCAGGCGGAAGTCACGCGAGGTGCGCAGCGGCGTCGTGTCGACGCGCAGCGCCTCGAACCGATCGAACCAGGCCACGGGAGGACATCCTCGCAGCGTGCCGCCCGGCTGGGCCGACCCAGCCGGGCGGCACGGATTCGGGCGGCCGTCGCGGGATCCCGTGGCTCGGCCGCCAGCGGGGACCGGACTCCTCCAGGATCCAGGTGATCTGTCCGGCTAGAGGGCCAAAGGGTGTGCGAAAATGATCTTCCTTCGCACACCCGGCGGCCGTTGTCCCCAGGATCACTGATGGGTTCGTCTCGGTCGCGGGTTTCCGGTCGGCGCCTGGCGCGCTTCAACTCGCTGGTTCGGCCGGAGATCTCGGGCGAGGATGGGCGACGTGCTGGAGGTACGCCTGCTCGGCGCGTTCGAGGTCCGCTCGGGCGGGACGCCCGTCGTGATGACGTCGTTGCGGGCGCAGTCGCTGCTGGCATATCTGGCGCTGCGGCGGGGCGCCCCGCAGCGACGTGAGCAGGTCGCGTTTCTCCTCTGGCCCGATTCCACCGAGCAACAGGCCCGCACGAACCTCAGGCATGTGCTGCACACGCTGCGCGCCCTGCTTCCCGCCGCGGACCGCCACGTGGAGGTGACCGCGCAGACGCTCTCACTTCGCGAGTTCTCCGCGGACATCACGGCGTTTGACGCGGCTGTGGCGGCGTCCAGCGAGACCGCACTGTCCAGCGAGACCGCTCAGCCCGACGAAGCCGCCCAGCCGGGCGAGAACATCCAGTTCGGCGAGAACGCCAAGCCCGGCGAGAACGATGCCAACGCGCTGGAAAGGCTGCGACTGGCGGCCGACCTGTACGCGGGCGACCTGCTGGACGGCTGGTACGACGAGTGGCTGATCGCGGACCGGGAGCAGTACCGCCAGCGGGTCATGGCGGTACTCGCCCGGTTGGTGCCGCTGCTCACGAGGCGCGGCGAGATCGACGCCGCGGTCGGCTACGCGGAACGCGCCCGCCGTTACGACCGGCTCGCCGAGCCGCCCTACCGGTGGCTGATGCGGCTGTACGACGCGCAGGGCGACCGGGCCAGGGCGGTGAACGCCTACCACGAATGCGTGGCCACGCTGGAGGACGAACTTGGCGTCCAGCCGTCCGACAAGACCCGGGCGTTGTACGAGACGCTGCTACCGAAGGGCGACGACGCGCCGAGAACGAGCGGCGCGGCGGCCTTCGTGGGACGCCAGGCGCAGCGGCAACACCTGACCGAGCTGTGGCGCGACGCCGGCTCCGGAGTGCCCCATCTCGTCGCGGTCACCGGCGAGGCCGGCGTGGGCAAGACCCGCCTGGTCGAGGAGTTCCGGCACTGGGCCGCGCGGCGCGGCGCGGCCACCGCGCACGCCCGGTCGTACGAGGCGGAGGGGGCGCTGGCGTACGCCCCCGTGGCGGCCTGGCTGCGCGACCTCGGCGTGGCCCGCTGGCGCGGGCACCTCACCCCCGCGCAGCTCGCGGCCCTCGCCCCGCTGCTGCCGGAGCTGTCGGTCCAGCGGGCCCCGGCGGAGCCAGGCTCGCGCCTGCGGCTGTTCGACGCGGCCGCGCAGGCGCTGCGCGCGGGCGCCGGCCAGGGACCGGTGCTGCTGGTCGCGGACGACCTGCACGCCGCCGACGCCCCGACGCTGCAGTTCCTGCACTACCTGGTGCGCGCCGACCCACCGGCGCCGCTGCTCGTGGCCGCCACGGCTCGCCTAGTCGACACGGACCCCGGGCACCCGCTGCACGGGCTGCTCGGTGGCCTGCGGGCACTCGGCCGCCACACCGAGCTGGCCCTGGGCCGGCTGGAGCGGGCGGAGTCAGCCGCGCTCGCCCGAGGGCTCGGGCATGACCTGGACCGCGCGGACGCCGACCGGCTCCATGACGAGACGGCGGGCAATCCGTTGTTCCTCGTCGAGGCGCTGCGGGCGGGCTGGCGCGGTGCCGAGCCGCGAGTGCTCACGCCGCGGGTGCAGGCCGTTCTGGAGGCACGGCTGCTGCCGTTGACGGACAGCGCCCGGGACCTGATCGGCGTGGCGGCCGCGGCGGGATCATCGGTCTCGGTCGATCTGCTCGTCAGGATCCACCCAGGTGGCGAGAACGAGGCCGCCCGGGACCTCGACGAGGTGTGGCGGCGGCAGCTGCTGCTGACCAGCGGCGGCGACACCTACGACTTCAGCCACGGCAAGCTGCGCGAGGTCGCCTACCGCCTGATGTCGCCGGCGCGCCGCCGCCACAGCCACACGCAGCTCGCCCGGGCGCTCCAGGACATCCACGCCGGCCGGTGGGACGAGGTCGCCGGGCAGATCGCCGCCCACCTGCACCAGGCCGGCGCCCGCGACGAGGCGGTCGACTGGTACGCACGCGCCGCCCAGGCGGCGGGGCGGCGCCACGCCGACGCGGAGGCCGCCGACCTGCTGGACCGGGCCTGGACGCTCCTGCGGTCGGGGCCGGAGTCCCGGAACCGCGACGAGCACGAGCTGGCCCTGTTGACCGCGCTGCCCGGGCCGCTGAGCGCCGCCGCCGGGTACGCGTCGCCTCGGCTGCGCACGGCGTTGGACCGGGCGTTCGCCCTCGCCGAGCGCCTCGGCGTCGAACCGGCGGCACCGCTGATGCGGGCGCGCGCGATGGCCGTGCTGTCGCGTGGGGAGTTCGACGCGGCCCTCGAATATGGCGGACAGCTGTGTGCTCTGGGTGAGAGTGACGACGTGCTCGCCGTCGAGGGCAACTTCGTCCAAGGCGTCGCGGCGGCCTGGCGGGGCGACGCGACGTCGGCTCGCGATCATCTGCGCGCCGCCATCGACCGCTACCGACCAGAGAACCGGCCGGCGCATCTGCTGGCCTACGGCCAGGACCCGCAGGCGCTCTGCCTCGCCCGCCTCGCGCACGTGCATTTCTGCCTCGGCGACATGCCCGAGGCACACCGGTTGCGGCACCGCTCGCTCGAGCTCGCCCGGGCGGTCAACCACCCGTTCACGCTCGCCGGGGCCCTGCTGTTCGCCGCGCTGCTCGACCTGGACCTGGCGGACCTGCCGTCGCTGCGGCAACATGTCGCGGAGCTTGCGGCGATGCGCCAGCGTGTCGAGGCGCCGCCGATCCGGCTCGTCACCGACGCGATGACCGGCTACCTCGACGTCCTGGACGGCGCGGCGGGTTCGGGACTGGCGGTCATCGACGCCGCGCTGGCCGATCCGGGCTGTGACACCGCCCCGGGCGTGCCCGCGATGCTGCTGCGTTTCCGCCTGGCCGCCGCGCGGGCCGCCGGGCTCGACGGCGAGCGCCGCGAGACGGCCAGGCGACTGCTGGCCGACGACGTGCGGGTCTGGGACGCCGCGGCGCGGGCGGAGCTGGACACCTGACGGCCTGACACCGGCGAACCGGGCGCCAAACGCTGAGCCCGGCGTCGAGGAACGCTCGCGGAACGCCCGCCCGCGCACCCTGCCCGCATGACCACGACAACCTTGCGCCGCGATCCGCCGGACGCGCTGCGCCGCAACTTCCGCGGAACGGTGCTGCGACCGGGCGAAGAGGGCTATGCCGAGGCCCGTCAGGTCTGGAATGGCGCCGTCGACCGCCATCCCGCCCTGATCGCCCGCTGCGCCGGCACCGACGACGTCCAGGCGGCGATCCGGTTCGCCCGCGAACGTGACCTGCCGGTCGCGGTCCGCGGCGGCGGCCACTCCGTACTCGGGTACGGCGTGTGCGACGACGGCATCGTGATCGACCTGTCGCAGCTGAAGGCGGTGTCGGTCGACCCCGCCGGCCGCACCGCGCGCGCGGCGGGCGGCCTGACCTGGGCCGAGTTCGACCTCGCAACCGGGCGGCACGGCCTGGCCACCACTGGCGGCTCGGTCAGCTCCACCGGGATCGGCGGGGTGACGCTCGGCGGCGGGTTCGGGCACCTGATGCGCCGGCACGGGCTGACCGTCGACAACCTGCTGGCCGCCGACCTGGTCACCGCCGACGGCGACCGGCTGCGGGTCGACGCCATGACCGAGCCGGAGCTGCTGTGGGGGCTGCGCGGCGGCGGCGGCAACTTCGGCGTCGTCACCGCGTTCGAGTACGGCCTGCACCCGGTCGGGCCCGTCGTCCTCGGCGGACCGGTCTTCTGGCCGCTGGACCAGGCGCCACAGGTGCTGCGCTTCCTGCGGGAGTTCGCGCCCATGGCTCCCGACGAGCTCGGCGTCGCCCTCGTCGCCATGCTGGCTCCCCCGATGCCCTTCCTGCCGGCCGAGCGGTACGGCACCCCGGTGCTCGGGTTGCTGCCCGTCTGGTGCGGCGATCTCGCCGAGGGCGCCGCGGTGTTGGCGCCGCTGCGCGGGGTGGGAACACCGATCGGCGACCTCGTCCGCCCGGTCCCCTACCGCGCCCTGCAGTCGCTGCTCGACATCAGCGCCTCGCCAGGGAACTGCTCCTACTGGCGCTCCCACCGGCTGCCGGACCTGTCCGACACGGCCATCGACGCCGTCGTCGACGCCATCGCCTCGATCACGTCACCGCTGTCGCTGCTCAACGGGTGGATGATCGGCGGCGCGGCCAGCCGGGTGGCGCCGGACGCCACCGCCGTCGGCCCTCGCGAGCCCGGCTTCGAGCTGCGCCTGATCGCGAACTGGCGCCCGGGCGACCCGGGCCACGAGCGGCACCTGGCCTGGGCGCGCGACGGGTGGCAGCGCCTGCGGCCCGAGAGCGCCGGCCAGTTCGCCACCTTCCTGTCCGACGAGGGCCCCGCCGGCGTCCGGGCCGCGTACGGCGACCGGCTCGGCCGGCTGACCGCCCTCAAGGACCGCTTGGACCCGTCGAACGTCTTCCGTCTCAACCCGAACATCCCCACGAGCGAGGGAGTCTCCCGATGAAGATCCTGGTGACCGGCGCGACCGGTACCGTCGGCCGGCACGTCGTGCGCGGCCTCGCCGGCCGCGGCGTCCCGGTGCGGGCGTTCGTCCGCGACGCCGACGCCGCGGCCCGCGTCCTCGGCCCCGGCGTGCAGCTCGCGGTCGGCGACTTCTCCGACCGCGAAACGCTCGCCCGCGCCCTGTCCGGCGTCGACCGGCTCTTCCTGGCCTGCGGCAACGTCCCCGGGCAGATCGGGCACGAGCGCGCGGCGATCGACGCGGCGGCGGCCGCCGGCGTCGGCCTCGTCGTCAAGCTGTCGGGCCCCGACCCGTACCCCGCCTCACCACTGGTCTTCGACAGCTGGCACGGCGCCATCGAGCGGCACCTGGCCGCGTCCGGGCTGCCCATGGTGCTGCTGCGCCCCCGGACCTACCTGACCAACCTGCTGGCCCACGCCCAGGCCATCGCGAGCACCGGGATGCTGTTCGCCCCAGCCGGCGCCGCCGAGATCTCCTTCGTCGACCCGCGGGACGTGGCCGACGTGGCCGTCGAGTGCCTGACCGGCGAGGGGCACGAGGGCCGGGCCTACACGCTGACGGGACCGGAGGCGATCACCTTCGAGCGCGTCGCCCGGGAGCTGGGCACGGCCATCGGCCAGCCCGTCCGCTACGTCCATGTCGGCGACGAGGACGCCCGGCAGGCCATGACCGCGGACGGGCTGCCGCCGATGGTCGCGGACGCCATCGTCGCGATCTTCGTCGCGCAGCGGGAGGGGTGGATGGCGACGACCACCACCGACGTGCGGGACGTCACCGGTCGGGCGCCACGGTCGGTCACCGACTTCGCGCGCGACCACGCCCACCTGTTCCAGCCGGCCAGCCCGGCGCAAGGCGACGGCGGCGAGGACGGCCGCGCCGAAAATGCCTTGGCAAAGGCGGGCGACCTGGCGTAGAGGTTCCACCGATGAATCTCTCCAGGGACGTCTCCGCCCGAGTCTGACGGCGTAGCGACGTAGTGCCAGCCCGGCCGGCTCGGTCACCCGAGCGCGGCCGGGCCACCGTCCTATGCCCTGACCTGGACCGACGTGGGGCGGGCGCCCGCGCGGCGTCCGCCCCGGAGACGAGACATTCCATGGATCTGCACGAATACGCGTGTCACGACGCGGTCGGCCTACGGACGCTGATCGCCAAGGGCGAGGTGAGCGCCGCCGAGGTCGAGGCGGCGGCGCGGAAGGCGCTGGGGTGGGCGAACGACCGGCTGAACGCCCTGGCCGCGCCCCTGTTCGGCCCGGCGCTGAGCCACGACCCCCAGGGCCCGCTCGGCGGGGTGCCGTTCCTCATCAAGGACACGGGCCCGATGGCCGAGGGGGTGCCGTTCCGGTGCGGGAGCCGGAGCCTGGGCCCCGGGATCCCGGCCCCGGCCGACCATGAGCTGATGCGCCGGTTCCGGGCCGCCGGCCTGGTGACGCTGGGTCTGACGATCTCCCCGGAGATGGGGCTGAGCTTCACCACCGAGCCGCTGCTGCACGGCCCGGTGCGCAACCCCTGGGATCCGTCCCGCACCGTCGGCGGCTCCAGCGGTGGCGCCGCCGCCCTGGTCGCGGCGGGCGCCGTCCCGGTCGCCCATGCCAACGACGGAGCCGGCTCGATCCGGGTGCCGGCGTCCTGCTGCGGCCTGGTCGGGCTCAAGCCGAGCCGCGGCCGGACGCCGACGGGCGCCGGGCTCGGGGCGGCGGCGTTCGGCATGCTCTCCGAGTTCGCGCTGACCCGCACCGTCCGCGACGCGGCGGCGCTGCTCGACGCGGTGCACGGGCCGATGGCCGGCGGCGCCTTCGCCGCGCCGCCACCCGCGCGCCCGTACGCGCGGGAGGTGCGGCCCGACGCGCGCGCCGGCGGGCCGTCCCAGGGCGGCGGCCTGCGGGTGGCGGTGACGACCCGGGCCTGGTCCGGCGCCGGGGTCGACCCGGAGGTCGCCGCGGCGACCGTGCACGCCGGCGAGGCGCTCGCGGCGCTGGGGCACCACGTCGAGGAGGCGTCGCCGCCGCTCGGGTGGGACGAGGTGATCCGGGCCTGCATGATCGAGACGGTCGCCATGGCCGCCCCGTTCCTGCTGGCCCCCCGGCAGCCGCCGGCCGACCGCCTCGAGGCCGTCTCCCGGCGGGTCCTGGCCTACGCCCGGGAGCACGGTGCCGTCGACCTCGTCGCGGGGCTGGACGCGGCCGGCCGGGTCGGGCAGGTCCTCGACCGTTTCCTCGCCGAGCACGACCTGCTGGTGACCCCGACGCTCGCGCGCCTGCCGGTGCCGCACGGCACGCTCCGCTATGACGACCCGGGCCACACCGTCGAGAGCTGGCTTCGCGAGATCTTCGACTTCGGGCCGTTCACCAGCGTCGCCAACGTGACCGGCGTGCCGGCGGTCAGCCTGCCGCTCGGGCAGAGCGCGGGCGACCTGCCCATCGGCGTCCAGATCATCGCCGCCCACGGGCGGGAGGACCTGCTGCTGCGCGTCTCGGCCGCGCTGGAGGAGGCGATGCCCTGGCGCGACCGCCGGCCGCCGCTCTCCGCCCGGCGGGCCTGACCGTCGCCGTCCGGGCTACCGGCTGCCGGTAGGGGCTGCCCCTGACCACCACGCCGCCACCGCGCTGAGGCGACGGCGTGGTGGCGTGGTGGCGTGGTGGCGGTCAGCCGGCCAGCCGGGCGCCCGGTACGGGCGGGGCCAGCACGCCCTGGACGCGGGCGAGCAGCTCGTCGACGTCAACGGGCTTGGTGACGTACTCGCTGGCGCCGGCGTCGAGGCACTTCTGCTGGTCGTCGGGCATCGCCTTCGCCGTGACCGCGATGATCGGGATGTCGGCGAACCGGGGCATGGCCCTGATCGCGGCCATCGTGGTGTACCCGTCCATCTCCGGCATCATCACGTCCATGAGGACCAGGTCGGTCGACGGGTTGAGCAGCAGCTTCTCGATCCCCTTCCGGCCGTCCGGGGCGTGGTCGACGGCCGCCCCGTAGAACTCGAGGATGCTGGTGATCGCGAAGACGTTGCGGACGTCGTCGTCGATGACGAGGACCGACCGCCCGACCAGGGTGTCCTCTTCATCGCTCGCCGCGGCGTCCCTCGCGGCGGCCGGCTGACCGCTGCGCGCCGCGGGGAGCGCGGCCGCCGCCAGGTCACCGGCGGGCGGAAGGTCCGTACGCGCGCCCTGGTTCGGCACATGAGCCGGCCGGTCCTCAGGGACCGTCCGGGCACCGGTCGCGCGCGGTTCGGCGGCGGGCAGCCGCGGTTGCGGGGACGGCGGGCCGGTGGCGGCGCCGCCCGCGGCGTCGCCGGGCGTTTCGTCCGCCAGGCTGGGCGGGCTCCCCTCGGCGGCCTCGTCCATGCCGGCCCCCTTCACGCCGGCCCCCTTCACGCCGGCCTGGTCGACCGCGGTCTCGTCCACGGCGCCAGCCGAGAAGATGCCCAGGGCGCCGGCCGAGGAGCCGGGGGTGGTGGCCGGCACGGCATCGCGTCCCTGCTCGGTGCTGGTCAGCTCGGCCGGCGGGGTGGTGGGCAGCCGCAGCGTGAAGGTGCTTCCGCTGCCGTAGACGCTGCGCGCGCGGATCTCCCCGCCGAGCAGGGTGGCGACCTCGCGGCAGATCGACAGCCCCAGGCCGGTGCCGCCGTAGCGCCGGCTGGTGGTGCCGTCACCCTGCTGGAAGGCGCCGAAGATCCGGTCGAGGTTCTCCTCGGCGATGCCGATCCCGGTGTCGGAGACGGCGAACAGGATGTGGTCGCCGGCGGTGGCGCCCGAGGCCGAGGCCATCGTGATGGCCAGGTCGACGCGGCCCTGCTCGGTAAACTTCACCGCGTTCGAGAGCAGGTTGCGCATGATCTGCGCGAGCCGGTGCCGGTCGGTGAGCAGGCGGTCGGGCACGTCCGGCGCGATGTCGACGGTGAGTCGCAGGCCCTTCTCGATGGTGACGGGCGCGAACGTCGCCCGCAGGTCGTCCACCACCGAGGCGACGGCGACCGGCTCGACGTGCAGGTCCATCTTGCCCGCCTCGACCTTGGACAGGTCGAGGATGTCGTTGATGAGCTGCAGCAGGTCCGAGCCCGCCGAGTGGATGACGTGGGCGTACTCGACCTGCTTGCCGGTCAGGTTGCCCTTCGGGTTGCGGGCGAGCAGGCCGGCGAGGATGAGCAGGCTGTTGAGCGGCGTGCGCAGCTCGTGCGACATGTTGGCGAGGAACTCGGACTTGTACTTCGAGGCGAGCGCGAGCTGGCGGGCACGCTCCTCGAGCTCCTGCCGGGCGTGCTCGATCTCGCGGTTCTTGACCTCGATGTCGTGCTTCTGCTGGGCGAGGAGATCGGCCTTCTCCTCGAGCTCGGCGTTCGAGCGCTGCAGGTCCCCCTGGCGGGACTGGAGCTCCTCCGACCGCGCCTGCAGCTCGCCGGCCAGCCGCTGCGACTCCACCAGCAGGGCGTCGGTGCGGGCGTTCGCGACGATCGTGTTGACGTTGACGCCGATGGTCTCGGTGAGCTGGTTCAGGAACGCGTGGTGGACCCCGGTGAACGGGGAGAACGACGCCAGTTCGATGACGCCCAGTGCCTGGTCCTCGAAGACGATCGGCAGCACGACGAGGGCGACGGGCGCGGCCCGGCCGACACTCGAACCGATCGTGATGTAGTCGACGGGGGTCTGGTCCACCACGATGGTGCGGCGGGTGCGGGCGGCCTGGCCGATCAGGGAGTCGCCGAGGCCGAACCGGCGAGGTGTCGCCGGTGAGGGCTGGTAGCCGTAGCTGGCGATGAGGGCGAAGGCCTGCTGGTCGACCGAGGAGTCGACCAGGAAGAACGTGCCGTGCTGCGCACCGACCAGCGGGGTCAGCTCGTCGATGACGAGCTGCGCGACGGTCGTCAGGTCACGGTGGCCCTGCATCAGCCCGGCGATGTGCGCCAGGTTGGTCTTCAGCCAGTCCTGTTCCTCGTTCATCCGGGTCGTGTCGCGCAGCGAGCGCACCATCGCGTTGATGTTGTCCTTGAGCTCGGCCACCTCACCTTGCGCGTCGACAGTGATCGAGCGGGTGAGGTCACCGGTGGCGACGGCGCTGGTCACGGCCGAGATGGCGCGGACCTGGCGGGTGAGGTTCCCGGCGAGCTCGTTGACGTTCTGCGTCAGGCGCTTCCAGGTGCCGGACACCCCCTCGACCGTGGCCTGGCCACCGAGGATGCCGTCGGTGCCGACCTCCCGGGCCACCCGGGTCACCTCGGCGGCGAACGAGGAGAGCTGGTCGACCATCGTGTTGATGGTCTCCTTCAGCTCCAGGATCTCCCCGCGCGCGTCGACGTCGATCTTGCGGGTGAGGTCGCCCTGGGCGACCGCGGTGGTGACCTGGGCGATGTTGCGGACCTGGCTGGTCAGGTTGTTCGCCATGAAGTTGACGTTGTCGGTCAGGTCCTTCCAGCTGCCCGACACGCCCTTCACGCTCGCCTGGCCGCCGAGCCGGCCGTCGGTGCCGACCTCGCGGGCCACCCGGGTCACCTCGTCGGCGAACGCGCCCAGCGTGTCCACCATGGTGTTGATGGCCGACGCGAGCGCCGCGACCTCGCCCTTCGCCTCGACCGTGATCTTCTGGGAGAGGTCGCCGCGGGCGACGCCGGTGGCGACCTGGGCGATCGAGCGCACCTGCGCGGTCAGGTTGGACGCCATCACGTTGACGTTGTCGGTCAGGTCCTTCCAGGTGCCCGACACGCCCCGCACGATGGCCTGGCCGCCCAGGTTGCCCTGGGTGCCGACCTCACGGGCCACCCGGGTCACCTCGTCCGCGAAGCCGGAGAGCTGGTCGACCATCGTGTTGATGGTCTCCTTCAGCTCCAGGATCTCCCCGCGCGCGTCGACCCGGATCTTCTGCGACAGGTCACCCTTCGCCACCGCCGTGGTCACCTGCGCGATGGAGCGCACCTGGTCCGTCAGGTTGTCGGCCATGACGTTCACCGACTCGGTGAGGTCACGCCATGTGCCGGAGACGCCCTTCACGTTGGCCTGGCCGCCGAGCCGGCCGTCGGTGCCGACCTCACGGGCCACCCGGGTCACCTCGTCCGCGAACGAGGACAGCTGGTCGACCATCGTGTTGATGGTGTTCTTCAGCTCCAGGATCTCGCCGCGGGCCTGCACAGTGATCTTCTGGGACAGGTCTCCGCGGGCGACCGCCGTCGCGACCTGGGCGATGTCACGGACCTGGCCGGTCAGGTTCCCGGCCATCGCGTTGACGTTGTCGGTCAGGTCCTTCCAGGACCCGGAGACCCCCGGCACCTCGGCCTGGCCGCCGAGCTTGCCCTCGCTGCCCACCTCGCGGGCCACCCGGGTCACCTCGGAGGTGAAGAGCGCGAGCTGGTCGATCATGCCGTTGAAGACGAGGGCGATCTCGTCCATCAGCTCGTCGCCCACCTGGGGCAGCCGCGTGCCGAAGTCACCTCCGCGTACCGCGGTGAGCCCCGCGAGAAGCTGACGCAGGGCGCTGTCGTCGGGCCGGGCCAGCGAGGCCTTCGAGGGGACCAGAGTGTCCGTCATCGACATTCTCCCGGCGAGTGTCCAGGCGCCGGCACGGTGCGGCGACATCGATAGCGATAGCGCATTGGCAGCCATCATGCCTTGGGATGGCCAAAGGGTGTGCGAGAACGATCTTTCTTAGCACACCCGGCGGCCGTGTCACCCAGCTATCAATGGCATCCCAGTAGGGTAAGCGGCGCCATAGCGGCCCGCAGGTGGGAAGCCTTCACGGGGGCAAGCAAGAGGAGAAGGGTGGCCCGAACGCCGCAGGAGCCCGAGCCGTCGCCAGAACGCCGCAACCGGCTCCTCGACATCGTCATCCGGCAACGGCAGCGGATCTTCGAGCTAGAAGCCCGGGCCTCCGGCGCCCACCTCGTGGACCTGGCCGTCGGCCTCCTCATGGCGCGGCTGGGCGCCTCCCCGGCCGACGCCGCCGACCAGCTCCAGCGGCTGGCGCACACCGCCGGCGTCAGCCCCGCCGAGTTCGCCGCCGAGCTGCTGGGCGAGCCACGGCCGACCGTCGCCGGCGCCCCCGCGAAGGCGGGAGCGTGGCGGCGGCTCTGGCGCGCCGCCACGACGGCGGACCACGCCGCGGACGGTGACGCGGTCGCCCGGGCGGTGCTGCAGGAAGGCCTCGCCGCCCATGGAGCCTGCGCCATCGCGCTCTGGATGCTGGAACCGGACGGCGCGCTCACCCTGGTGGGACAGCACGGCCTCACGGCGCTCGACGCGAGCCGCTGGCGGCGGATACCCCCACAGCTGGACTGCGCGCCCACCAGGGCGGTCGCCCAGGGGCAGCCGGTGTGGTGGCCGGCCGGAACGCCTCCAGACAACGGGGCCACCGATCCGCCGGCACCTCCGCGGCTGGGATCGTGGAGCGGGGCCCGGGCCGCGCTGCCGCTGCTGAACGCCGGCACCCTGGTGGGCGCGGTCGAGATCTGCTGGACGCGGCCGATGGAGGCCGACGGCACCCGCCTGCTGCGGGAGCTCGCCGCCCTCGCCGACGTCTGCCAGCGCGCGCTGCGGCCGCGCGTCGAGGAGGGCGACGGCCCGGCCGGCGCCGATGCCGCCACCGCCACCGCCACCGCCACCGCCGGCGGCGGCGACGGCGGACGGGTGCCGGATGCCTGGCTGCCGGCCCTGCTGGACGGGCTCGCCGGCTCGGTCCTGCTCGCCCAGGCCATGCGCGACAACGCCGGCGAGGTCGTCGACTTCCGGGTCACCTATGTCAACCGCGACTTCGTCGACCCCGCCCGGCTGCCCGCGGACGAGGTGCGCGGCGCCCGGCTGCTCGACCTCTATCCCCTGATGGGCGCGGACGACGGCCTGTTCGGCCGGGCGGTCGACGTGCTGAGCACCGGCGCCCCGTACGCGGCCGACCGCACGATGCTGCTCTGCCTGGTCGGCGACGTGATCGTCAGCCGCGAGATGGACATCCGCGTGACCAGGCACGCCGACGGGGTCGCGATCAGCTGGCGGTTCACCGACGGGGCGGACGCGCCAGCCTCGCTGGGCACCCACGTCCAGCGGCTCGGCGGTTTCGGCGGCTGGCAGGAGGACGTCGGCAGCGGGGCCATCCGGTGGACGGACAACACCTACGACCTCTTCCACCTCCCGCGTTCGGCGCCGCCGATCGCGCTCGAGGACCTGCACCCGCACGTCCACGCCGAGGACCGGGACGCGTTCGAGCACTTCCGCGCGGCGCTGCTACGGCTCGGCCGGGCTGCGACCGCCTCGTTCCGCGTCCTGCTGCCCGACGGCGGGCTGCGGCACTGGCGCACGTTCGCCGAGCCGGTCACCGACACCGCCGGCACCCTGATCGGCGTCCGCGGGGTCTACCAGGACCTCACCGACCAGTACCGGACCGAGCTCGTCCTGCACGCCACGCAGAGCCAGCTCGCGGACTCCGAGGCGCGGGCCGCGAGCCAGCACATGCTCGCGCTCGCCCTCCAGAAGGCGATCCTCCCGGAGGCCCAGCCGCTGCTGACCACCAGCGGCCTCGCCGTAGCCGTCCGTTACCGGCCCGCCGAGCAGGAGAGCCTGGTCGGCGGCGACTGGTACGACGCGATAGTGCTGCCCGACGGGCAGATCCTGCTGGCCGTCGGCGACGTCGCCGGCCACAGCATCCGGTCGGTCGCGGGGATGACGGCGCTGCGCAACGGCCTGCGAGGCCTCGCCGTCACCGGCGCCGGGCCCGGGCAGCTGCTGCGGTGGCTGAACAACGTCGCCTGCCACCTCACCGACGACATCACCGCCACCGTCGTCTGCGGCCTCTACCGGCCGGAGGACCGCGCCCTACGCTGGGCACGCGCCGGGCACCTGCCCCCCGTCCTCGTCCGCGACGGCCGGGCCGAGGCGCTCCCGGTCCCCGACGGCCTGCTGCTGGGTGTCGATCCCGACGTCTCCTACGAGGAGACCGTCACGCAGCTCACACCCGGCGACGCCCTGCTGCTCTACACCGACGGACTCGTCGAGCGGCGGGGCACCGGCCTCGACGAGTCGCTGCGTGACCTGCTGCGTCTCGCCGCCGCGCCCCACCCGGACGTCGGGCGACGGGCGGACTTCCTGCTCGCGCACTGCACGCCGGACACCGACGACGACACCTGTCTGGTCATCGTCGAACTGCTGGCATAACTGCGGGGTGATAGCGCCGTTCGGCCGGGTACGACCCGCATCGGCATCTTTCAGGCGGATCGAGAGAAGGTGGTCGCGCCGTGGGTCTGACTGTCCCGCCGACGGGCGAGCCGCGCTCTCTGCGACCTTCCCAGAGTCCCCCACGGGGCGCGGTACTCGATGTATTCGCGGTGCCGGCCAGTCCCGAGTCGCCCCGGACCGCCCGGCGGCGGGCGGCCGAGGTGTTAACCCGCCACGGATGCGAACCGGCCCTGGTCGACGACGCGATCCTGCTGCTGAGCGAAATCGTCACCAACGCGGTCGTGCACGCGGACAGCGCGGCCGAGGTCGAGGTCCGGGCCGGCGAACTGGTGATCTGGTTCGGCGTCCGCGACGCCGACAGCCGCCGGTGGCCGGTTCACTGGCCGGTGAGCCTGGGCGCGTCCGGCGGCCGCGGCCTCCACCTTGTCGCGACGCTCGCGGCCGACTGGGGCACGAACGTACACAGTGACGGGGGGAAGACCGTCTGGTTCTGGCTTGGTCGCTAGCCGCGCGCCTTAACCCGGCTGTCGATCTGTCGTCCTCCGGACAGAGCTGTCCGGAGGGTGAACCGAGCCGTGCGACTCGGCCGGCGTTCTCGTCGTATCGCCGTGGGCGAGCGGGACACAGCAGCCGAACACTGTGTCATGGTCGGATACACCAGCCGTAACACCACGGGCGACGATCACACTTCATGACTACAGACAGTAATCCATGGGTCGGAAACCTGAAAACGAGCGTGCCACGGAACACCCACTCGAAGTCATCTCCTGCCCCGCGACGGCCAGAAGCGGGATCGGCGGATACCTGAACGGATACCGCGCCGGGCGCGGTCTGCCCACCGATCTCTGCAGGTAGAGTTTCCACCGGGCCGAGAAGCCGTGGTCCGGCGGCGCGGGGAGGGAGCGGCCTTGGAGGCATTGGGTCCGAACGACCCGCCGACGGTTGGAAGTTATCGGCTCGCGGCCGTACTGGGCAGCGGCGGTATGGGACGGGTGTATCTCGCCTTCTCGCCGAGCGGACGCCGGGTGGCCATCAAGGTTATCCGGCCAGATCTCGTCCAGGAGACGCACATCCGTCAGCGGTTCGCCCGTGAGGTGGCCGCATCCAGGGCTGTGAGCGGATTCTTCGCGGCGCCGGTCATTGACGCCGATCTCGACGCGGATCCGCCCTGGCTGGCCACCGCCTTCATTCCGGGCCCGTCCCTCAACGCCGCGATCCATGATGCCGGACCGCTTCCGATGGCGTCCGTGCGAGCGCTCGGCGCCGCGCTGGCGGAGGCACTCACCGCCGTCCACGCCGCCGGCCTGATCCATCGGGACCTCAAACCCGCCAACGTGCTGCTCGCACCCGACGGTCCCCGTCTGATCGACTTCGGGATATCCTCGCTCGCGGATTCGGGGACCCTCACCCATGCCGGCGCCATGATGGGCTCGCCGGGATTCATGTCGCCAGAACAGGTGCAGGGTAAACCGGTCGGGCCGCCGACCGACATTTTCGCGTTCGGCGCGGTCCTCGCGTTCACCGTCACCGGAACCGGTCCGTTCGGCGTCGGGTCCGTGCCCGCGATGCTCTACCGGAGCGTGCATGCTCCGCCGGAACTAGCCCAGGTACCGGACGAGCTGCGGCCTCTGTTGGCCGCCTGCCTGTCCAAGGACCCCGCCAGGCGGCCTGATCTGGCCACCATCCTCAGGGAACTGACCGGCGGGCAGGGCGCCGCGGACATGTTCCCGCCGGGCTGGCTGGCCGCCGCCTTCGCCCAGGCGCCGATCACGATCGAAACACCGCCGCCCCTGATGGGACCGACGCCGGCCCCGCTGGGAACGACGCCCATCCCGCCGAATCCCCCGACCGACAGCCGACCCCCGGGGGCCACTCCATCCGGCGCGCGCGGGTCGGCGGACATGGCGACGCGGGAACAGAGCATCTCCCCCACGCCCATCCCCGTCGCGGGCGAGCCGACGGTCCGCCAGGAACCCGCGGAGCCCGCGCCCTTCTCCTGGGCCCGCACGACTCCCGAGGAACCACCTCTCCAGCCATCTCGGCAACCGCGGCCCAGCCGCCGCCGGCTGCTGATCGGCGCGATCGGCGCGGTGGGCGCGGCGGGCGCCGCCGCCGCCGGAACGACCGCCTGGCTGCTTCTCGACGACGACGCTCCTGCGTCCAGGACCCTGCGCTGGAAATTCCGCACGGTTGGCACCACGTTCTCCCGCCCCCGGGTCGCGGGCGACTTCGTATACGTGTCCAGCAACGACGGCACCTTGTACGCGCTTCGGACATCGACCGGGGCAGCGGCGTGGAAGTACAGGACCAACGCCGCGCTCGGATCGGCTCCCTTCACCCTCGGCGGGGTGGTCTACCTCGGCGCCGACGACACCAATCTGTACGCCATCGACGCCGTCACGGGCCAGCAGCGCTGGGCATACCAGACCGGCGGGATCGTACACACCGCGGTGGGGGGCGGGGGCGTCGTGTATGTCGGCAGCGCCGATTTCCACCTGTACGCCGTCGATGCGGTCGCCGGCACGCTCCGGTGGAAGTTTCCGACCGAGAACGACACGCATTCACCGACCATGGCCGGTGAGACCGTGTACGTCGGCAGCAGTGACACCAATCTTTACGCCGTGGACGCCTCCAGCGGAGAGCAGAGATGGAAGTTTCCCACCTCCGGCGCGGTGTCCGGTATTCCCGGCGTGATGGGCGGGATGGTCTACTTCGGCAGTGGCGATGGAACCCTTTACGCCGTCGACGCCGGCAGCGGGAACAAGGCCTGGACATTCGGCGGCGTCTCCGTCGGTGCCGGGCCGACCATCGCCAATGGTGTTGTCTATATGGGCGGTAATGATCGGACCCTGCACGCGCTTCGCGCCACAAGCGGGGAAAAACTGTGGACGTTCCGCGCCGCGGGGGACGTCAGCGCGCCGACGGTGGTCGGTAACACCGTCTACCTCGGCAGCAGCGATGCCAATCTTTACGCCATCGACGCCGCCACGGGGGCCCAGCGGTGGGCGTACCCGGCCAGCAGCGGAGTGCACACGGTCGCGGTCGCCGACGGCATCGCCTACTTCGGGACCGACGACAACGAACTCTACGCAGTGCGCGTCGGATGACCTCTTCGCGTGATCACGGTTTTCCCTCTGTGGATACCGTACGGTGCCCGCCGCCGCCCGGCCGGCGACCGGCGGCGAACGGCACCCTCCTGTCCGTGCGCGCGACCGCTTCGCTAAAGTGCCCAGAAGGCGGCCCTTCAGGTCGTTCCTGTTCGGGATCACCCTGTTCCAGTCCACCGTGGTCGTACGTGTCCGGCCAGCCGGTGGACCAGTGCTCGACGACCATTCGGAGCCATCCCGCCGAGAGTCCAGACCTCCCGCCCCCTCCGGTGCCCGCTCGATGTTTCACGGCCTTGCGAGGCGATCACCAAACGCGTTCGGCGACAGCTGTCGAGGCGCGGGGCACTGCCTTCTGACGTAACAAAGCCTTCTGACGTAACAAAGCTCACGTCCCTGTCGGCTCGCTGATTCCGCACCAGGAGCCAGGTGGTCAGGGCGGCCCATGGCGAGGGGGAAGCTATGGCGGTAGCCGGGCGGAAACCCGCGCGGCCGGTGGCGAAGCACGCCCGCCGCAACCTCACGGTGTGGGACGCCTATGCGCGCTGCGCCGAGGCATGTGGACCCCTGTCCGCTCCGCGGGGCGAGAGCCCGCGGGTGGAGTTCCGCTCCGTCGTGCCGCCGGGCCGCCGGTTCGCCCTCACCCTCCTGTTCGCCTTCACCGCGCTGGTGGACCTGCTGCTCATCGGATGGCTGCTGCTGCCGGCGCACGTGCCCGGCCCCGGCGTGATCGGGATCGGCGACTGGCGGCTGACCCTGGCCCGGGTGAGTTTCTGCCTCGTCATCCTCGTCGAGGTCATCAGACTCGTTCAGGTCACTGTCATCTGGATACTCGCCTGGAACGCCAAGGACCCCGTACCGTTCACCCCGCCCCCGGGGCTGCGGGTGGCGGTGCTCACCACGATCGTTCCGTCGAAGGAACCAATCTCCGTCGTGGCCCGGACCCTGCGGGCGATGCGGGAGATCTCCTACCCCGACGGTTTCCTGACACCGTGGATCCTGGACGAGGAGGACGATCCGGAGGTCCGGCGGATCGCGGACGAGCTGGGGATCATGCACTTCAGCCGCAAAGGACGCCCCGAGTACAACCAGCCCAGCGGCGAGTTCCGGGTCCGAAGCAAGTCCGGCAATCACAACGCCTGGCGCGCCGAACACGAGAGCCACTATGACGTGGTGGCCCAGATGGATCCCGACCACGTGCCACTGACCTGTTTCCTGGAACGCACCCTGGGCTACTTCCGCGATCCGGACGTCGCCTTTGTCGTGGCTCCCCAGGTCTACGGGAACATGCGTGAGAACTGGGTGGCGCGCGGGGCCTCGATGCAGCAGTACCTCTTCAACGGCGTGATCGAACGGGGCGGAAACGGCCTGGACGCGCCGCTGTTGATCGGCACCAACCACCTCTACCGCCCGGACGCCTGGCGACAGATCGGCGGCTACCAGGACTCGATCATCGAGGACCACCTGACCAGCATGCGGGTACAGGGCACGGTCAACCCGGCGACCGGAAACCCCTGGAAGGGTGTCTACACGCCCGACGTGATCGCGATCGGCGAGGGGCCGACCACCTGGACCGACTACTTCAACCAGCAGAAACGATGGGCGTACGGCGTCTGGGACGTCAAGCTGCGCCGCCGGGCGAAGGCCGGGATCAGGCTGCGCGCCCGCCAGCGGCTGCTGTACGGAATGGTGCAGTTCTACTATCCGAGCGTCGCCATGAGCCTGCTGTTCGGCAGCCTGGCAACGATCGCCTACCTGATTTTCGGCGCCACCGCGATCAGCCTGCCCGGTGATCCGTGGCTGACGCTGTGGTCAGCGAGCCTGGGCAGCTGGCTCAGCGTTTGGCTGTGGCTTCGCCGATTCAACCTCGCCGATCACGAAAGACGTGAGGCCGGGATATCCGGTATGGCTCTGACGCTGTTCGCCGGGCCGATCTACGTGTCCGCCGCGTTCGCCGCGCTGCTGCGCCGGCCGCTGGCCTACGCGGTCACCGCCAAGGGAGAGCTGCGCAGCAGCGAGTCGCTTCGCACGTTCCGTCTGCACCTCGCCTGGGCAGCCATCGCCGGGGCCCTGCTGGGCGTCAACCTCGCCGTGAACCGCCACTACGCCACCCCGCAGGCCTGGGCGCTCCTCAGCCTCGTGGTGGGGATGTCCCCGCCCCTGATCGCCGCGGTGGGAAGAATCGCCGCGCGCGGTGGGGCCACGACATCTGATGACGTGCCCGCATCCGGTGACCTGCCCGCGGCGGTGCCGCGCATACCCGCGCCCGCCGCCTCGGACCGGGTGGAGAACCAGCTCCTGCTGGCCCCGCGGCTGGCCGAGAAGACTCCGGGCAAGGAAGGCGCGCGGTGAGGCTCGCGGTGCCGCGGGTGCTCGGCCTGGTCCTGGTGCTCGCGCTCGCCGGCTATGTCTTTCGGGTGGCGCCGAACCTGGCCGGAGCCGAGACACCGCCGGCGACGCTGGCCGGCGAGCTGCCAGCGGATCTCATGCCGCCTTCCGCCATCCCGGACCCGGCGGGCCCCGCGACGGTCTTCCCCGACTGGGGAAAGGTCTTCCTCGGCATCATGACCGCCGAGGGAGTCCACGACTTCGGCGCCGCCGCGGACTTCGCCCGGACGACGACCTACCGGCCTCGGGCCTACCAGTTCTCCCAGGGCTGGGCCGCGGACGGTTTCAGTGCCGACGCGCTGGACAAGGTCGCGCGCCTGGGGATGATGCCGATAGTGGCCTGGGAGCCGTGGGACTACACCGTCGTGCCCATGAACGACAAGCTCCGCGGCGAACAACCAAAATACCAGCTCAGCAGGATCATCGACGGCTCCTTCGACTCCTACATCCGGTCTTGGGCGCGCGGAGTCAAGAAACTCGACTACACGATCGGCATGCGGTTCGCGCACGAGATGAACGGTTACTGGTACCCATGGTCCGAACAGGCGAACGGCAACAAGCCTGGGGACTATGTCCGGGCCTGGCGCCACGTCCATGACATCTTCGCGGCGGAGGGGGCGAGGAACGTCGTATGGATCTGGAGCCCGAACATCAGCTACCAGAACTCCACCCCGCTCGCCGAGCTCTATCCGGGCGACGCGTATGTGGACTGGGTGGGCTTCTCCGGCTACTACGGCACGGCGGGCCTTGAGGCCTACAGGTCCTTCGACGAGCTGTTCGACAGCAGCATCGCCGAGGTCTCGCGGATCACCCCGAAGCCGATCGTGATCACGGAGACGGGCGCGGCCGACGGGGCGGGGCGCAAGGCTGAATGGATCGCCCAGCTCTTCGACTCCCTTCCTCGGCACCCGGAGATCATCGGTGTCATCTGGCAGGAGGCCATGAAGGAGACCGACTGGCGGGTGGCCGTGTCACCCACGGCCGCGCGGGCATTCGCGGCTGGCGCCGCCGATCCGCGCTACGACGTGACCTGGCAGCGAGGGAACAAGCCCCGGTTGACCCTGGCGCCGCTCCGCTGACCTTGGCCCTCTGCTGCCTTCGGCCAATCTCGGCGTACGCCGGCAAGGGTCAGGGCGAGATCAGAGCAAGGTCAGGGGGCGACCCGGCGCCAGATGGTCCAACCGCTGGCATCTGGTACCTGCGCGATCTGGCGATATCTCGTCGTGTCATCGAGGATGTCGCGGATCTGTCGGTCGAGCGCCGCGGTAGGACCGTAGCGCAGTACGACGATCTCGAAGTAGCGATCGGTGAGGGCCGCGCGGTAGGCGCCCACACCGGGGATTGCTGCTTTTGTACGCGGGTCCACGTAGTAGAGGTAGTACGTGTTGTCCCACTGACCGGACGCCGTCCGGTCCTCCAGGTAGTAACGCGGTACTTCCGACTCCTCGACCAGATAATGGTCCGAGGGATTGCCGACCTGGGTCCTGAGGAACGCGACAAGGGGGCGGCTGTCCGCCCACTGGCCGAACAGATCGTGCGCGGTCCGTGCGCCGCTGTACAGCAGCACGAGACCGGCCGCCGACGCCAGGAGAATGCCGGGTTTCAGCATCCTCCCGGAGTTGCGAGCGCTGAGCCACGTGACCGCGCTCGCCAGCCCGGCGCCGGCCAGCGGGGCCGCGAAGGCAAGGCCGAAGGCCACATGCTTGTGCAGCGATGTCAGCTCACCAGACCGCGCCTGGAAGATGATCGGGAGAAGAGAGGTGATGAGTAGCAGGCCGGTCAGCGCCGGCCGCTGGCGCCCGACCAGCGGAACCGCCAGGACGGCCACCAGCAGGGTCGGCGCCGCCCACCGGAGACCGTGCTCGAATACGTCGAGCCGGCCCGTGGTAACGAATGGCGTGCGGGAGATGGTGGTCATCATCATGCCGGAGAGCTGCCTGGTGCCGGTGAGCCCCAGCCATACGCCGGCAACGGCCGCCGCTCCGACGGTGCCGCCGAGGGCGAGCCCGGCCAGCCGCACCGACAGCCGGAACTCCCGGCCGCGTGCTCGCCGTGTCGGCCTCCGGTGGCTACCGGTTGCCGACGCGCGCGCGGCTGGCGGCCGCGGCGCCGGAAACGGCGTTCCGGAGGCTTCCGCGCCCCGGTCCGACGGCGATCTCGACGTCCGAACGGTCATGGTGAGCACGATCAGACAGATGGAAGGGACGAACAACGCGACCATGTATTTCGTCGCGACGGCCCCGCCGAGAAGGATGCCCGCGACGGATGCGAGCAGCAGCGCGGTCCTGGTCCGTTCCGCGGCCGCGGCCCGGAGCCCGACGGCCAGGCCGCCGACCAGGAGCATGAGCGCCATCGCGTCGTAGGTGGCGAATCCACCGAGGAAGAGGACCGGTCCCCCGCAGACGAACGCCGCGGCCCCGGCCACGCCCGCGGCCCGGTTGAACAGTGAGCGGCCTACCGTCGCGACGAGGACCGTGGTGACCAGAGCGAAGACCAGGCTGAGCAACCGCGCGCCGGCGAGCCCGCCGGCGCCGTCCGCCAGGGCGCCGAGCGGTGGGTAGATGTACGGGGAGCCTGAGAAGTAGCTGGCGAAGTCGTCGTAGCCCGGTCCTCCGTGAATCCAGGAGTTCAGGATCTGCCGACCGGCGTGGAGGTAGAGCGCCTCATCCTCAAAGGCGGTGGCCGAGAGACCGGTGGCCGAGAGGCTCAGCGAGATCGCCGCCTGAACGGCCAGCACAGCCACCAGCCCGGCTGCCAGCCCCAGGCGGGCATCAACGACGAGTCGCGGCCGCCAGCGGCGCCGGTCGCGGATACTGCCGACCGTCTGTACCCGGTCAGGCTCGGTGGCTGTCATGAGGGAATTCCGCCGCGGCCCCGCCGCCAGCCGCGGCATCCGAGACGAACCCGGACCGCGTCGGCCGCGAGGTCTTTCTCCGGCATCCCGGGAAGGCACGCGGCCCGCGGGATCGCCTCATCCGTGACCGGATCGGTCTTCAAAGAACCCCGCGACGGGCGCCGACGGTGGTCAATCTGGCCCTCCTCCGAACCTGTGGCAGCCAAAGTACCCCAGGATGAGACAGTCCCGCCGCCCAGACTTTAGAACTTCGGGCCGTTGCGTCGCAGCTCCGCCAACCACACGGTGGCGTTCCCGTCGGAGGGAGCGCGCCAGTCGCCTCGCGGCGACAGCGTGCCGCCATAGGTCACCTTGGGGCCGTTGGGCAGCGCGGAGCGCTTGAACTGGGAAAGCTGGAAGAAGCGCTGGAGGAAATCCTCCAGCCAGTGTGTGATCGTCGGCAGGTCGTAGGCGTGCCGGCGGTCCTCAGGGAAGCCGGCCGGCCAGCGGCCGGCGTCGGCGTCGCGCCACGCATGCCAGGCCAGGAACGCGACCTTCGACGGCGGCAGCCCGTAGCGCAGGATGTGGTAGAGGAAGAAGTCGTGCAGCTCGTAGGGGCCGATGCGGTCCTCTGTACTCTGCATCGCGCCCGTCTCCTCGTCGGCGGGTACCAGTTCGGGTGAGATCTCCGTACCGACGATCTCGTCAAGCAGGTGTCCGGTCGCCTCGTCGAACTGCCCGGAGACGATGGTCCAGCGGATGAGGTACTGGATGAGCGTCTTGGGCACGCCCGCGTTGACGGCGTAGTGGCTCATCTGGTCGCCGACGCCGTAGGTGCACCAGCCGAGCGCCAGTTCGCTGAGATCGCCGGTGCCGATCACGAACCCGCCGCGCTGGTTCGCCAGCCGGAACAGGTAGTCGGTACGCAGGCCAGCCTGGACGTTCTCGAAGGTCACGTCGTACACGGGCTCGCCCGCGGCGGCCGGGTGCCCCAGGTCGTTGAGCATCTGGCGGGCCGCGGGGCGGATGTCGATCTCCGCCGCCTCGACGCCGAGCGCGCGCATCAGCGCCCAGGCGTTGGCCTTGGTCTTCTCCCCCGTGGCGAAGCCGGGCAGGGTGAACGCGAGGATGGACGAGCGCGGGATCCCGAGCCGGTCGCAGGCCTTCGCCGCGACGATCAGCGCGTGCGTGGAGTCGAGGCCGCCGGAGACCCCGATCACCATCGTCTTCCCGCCCGTCGACCGGAAACGCCGGGCGAGGCCGTGTACCTGGATGTTGAACGCCTCATAGCAGTCGAGGTCGAGCCGTTCGGCTGTGTCGGGGACGTAGGGAAAGCGACGCTGCCGGCGCTTCAGCCCGACATCAAGCCGGTGCGGCCGGTGCTCGAACTCGACGGTCCGGAACCGGCGCTCGGGGTGGTCCGCATGGATCGCGTTGTCGTTGAACGTCGGGGTGCGCATCCGCTCCAGCCGTACCCGCGCGAGGTCGACATCGGCGACCAGCAGTTGCGGTGTCTCGGCAAACCGTTCGGACTCGGCGAGCAGGTCCCCGAGCTCGTGGATCGTGCCCTGGCCGTCCCACGACAGGTCGGTGGTGCTCTCGCCGGTGCCCGCCGCCGAGTAGACGTAGGCCGCCATCGCCCTGGCCGACTGGGCCGCGGACAGCAGGGCGCGCTCCGCGGACTTGCCCACCACGATGTTCGACGCCGAGAGGTTGGCGAGCAGCGTGGCGCCGGCCATCGCCTGGTAGGACGACGGCGGGATGGGGCCCCAGTAGTCCTCGCAGATCTCGATGCCGACCACCAACTCGCGCAGGTCCGTCGCCGCGAAGATCAGGTCGGTCCCGAAGGGCACCGTCTGGCCGGCGACCGAGATCTCCTCGCCGACGACGCCGGCGCCGGGCGCGAACCAGCGCTTCTCGTAATACTCCCGGTAGTTGGGCAGGAACGTCTTCGGCACCGCCCCGAGGACACGGCCGTGCGAGATCGCCAGCGCGGTGTTGTACAGCCGGCCGCGCCGGCGCAGCGGCGCGCCGACGAGCAGCAGCGGGGCGAGGCCCCGGGAGGCGTCGCGCACCTGCGCCACCGCGTCCTCGACGGCGTCCAGCAGCGCGTCCTGCAGGTGCAGGTCGTCGATCGCGTAGGAGGACAGGCCGAGCTCCGGGTAGACGACGACATCGACGCCGTCCGCGTCCGCCTCGCGGGCCAGCATGATCGTCGCGTCCGCGTTGCGCGCCGGGTCGGCGGTCGCGACCAGCGGGGTCGCCGCCGCGACCCGGACCAGCCCATGGCTGTGGATGGCCCCAAACGCGCGCTGACTCACATCATCTCCAGGTGGTGTCACGGGTCCGGCCCGAGTGCCCGAGCAGCTGGCGGCCTGGCCGGCTCACCTCTATCCTCGCGAGTCTGGCCCGCCGGTCAGCTGCTGGTGTGGCCGGCGAATCGTCCAGGGCGGCCACGAGTCCGCCAGCTGATCTTGAAGCGGAGCGGATGCCGGCGGTGGCTTGATCGCCAATCGTGCCCCGCGGTGGCCGCGATCCGATCTCGTTGACGACCACCAGAGGGCAGCAACGGCGATCAATGCCGGGCGTTCAGGAACTCGCTCCCGTCGAATCACTGGCCTCTTGGCCTCTCGCGCCAGAATCAATCAGGAAAGCGCCGAATGGCCCACCGGCGCCGAATTTGTATTCGCGGCGCGGGCGGTGGCCGCCCAGGTTATGCGAAGAAATATCGGCCTTCATTGGCGGCATGTTACTATTTACCAACAGCCCGCCTCACCAGGCGGATCCCGAGCGACGGGAAGGATAATTCGCCGTGTCCATGGCGAGCAGTTCGGCCCGTGCCGAGGAACCACGGGGCCGCCGGATTCGCCGGGATTTCCTGGCCAGCCGGCGGGATCTCCTGGAAGCAGCCGAAAGATTGCTCGCGAAGCAGGGCGGGCGTTTCAGCCTGATCGAGCTGGCGGCCGAGGCCGGCGTGTCGACAGCCACCGCCTACCGGCATTTCCCGGACGTCGACGCGGCCCTCGACGCCTACTACACGCAGCTCGTCGAGCGCCTGGTCACCCGCATGGAAGCTGTGCCGGCCGGGCCGGACGCGCTGCGCCGGTTCGTCGACGTGTGTGAGCTGTGGGTCCAGGAAGCCGTGGGCTGGGGCCCGGCCGTGGTACACGTCCGGTCCTACCGTGGCTTCCTGCAACGGCTGCGCACGGGCGACCCGGTGATCGCACGGCTGTTCGGCGCGCTCGCGCCGATGCTGGCCGCGCTGACCGACGCCGGGGGCATCCCTCCCACCTCCGCCGAATACGGGGTGCTCCTCTGGGTCACCGTGTTCGACGAGCGGGTGGTCGTCGACCTGCACGACAGCCTGGGCTGGCCGGCCGAGCGGATCGCGACGGAGCTGACCGGTAGTGTCCTGCGCGCCCTCGGCCGGCCGGCCGGGATCATCGGCTGAATCGGGATCCAGGCCGCCGGGCGGGGCCCGGCCGGCGGACCGCCCCGGCCGCCTGACCAGCCGCCCCGGTCCCGGCCGCCGTGCCGCCTACCAGCCCGGCACCGCCCGCCCCGCGGCCGACGTGATCATCTCGCTGGTCAGCCCGTCGACGCCGGTCGCGCCCAGGAGCTTGACCGTCGTCGAGATCTCCTCGCGGAACAGCTCGAGCAGCCGTCCGACTCCCTCCTCACCGCCGGCGGCCAGCGCCATGGCCGCCGCCCGGCCGATGACCACGACATCCGCGCCGAGCGCCAGCGCCTTGACGACGTCCCCGCCCCGGCGGACCCCCGAGTCCAGCGCGACCGGCACCCGCCCGCCGAGCGCCGCCACGATCTCCGGGAGCTGGTCGAGCGCCGCCGGCACCGCGTCGAGCTGGCGGCCGCCGTGGTTGCTCACCAGTATCCCGGCGGCGCCGGCCCGCGCGGCCGCCACGGCGTCGGCGCCGGTGAGGATGCCCTTGGCGAGCCAGGGCAGCGGCGAGCCGGCCATCCGCCCGGCCAGCTCGTCCCAGGTCCAGATCGGCTCCCGGCGGACGAACAGCTGGCCGAGGGTGTCGGCCAGGTCGGCCGGGCCGGCGTGCGGGTAGTTGCCGCTGACCACGTCGACGTCGACGTCGACGTCGAACCGGTTGCGCATGTTGCGCTCCCGCCAGCCGGCGGTCGGGCAGTCCAGGGTGAGGCAGAGGGCGGAGAAGCCCAGGTCGGCGGCCCGCCGCAGCATCGCGGCGAAGTTCGCCGGGTTGCCCATCGGGTGCAGCTGGGCGATCCGGGCCGCGCCCGGGGCCGCCATCGTCACCTCCTCCCAGGAGTACGAGCCGGCCTCCGGGACGATCGAGGCCACCCCGGCCTTGGCGTTCGCCCGGGCGACGGCGAGGTGGCCGTCCCGGTGCAGCAGCCGGTCGGCGCCGAAAGGGCTCGTCATTACCGGCATCGACAGCTCGATGCCGAGGAAGCTCCTGGCCAGGTCCGGCTCGCCCGCGCCGGTCATCAGCCGGGGCAGCACCGACCAGCGCTCGAACGACGACAGGTTCGCCCGCAGCGTCTGCTCGCCGCCCGAGCCGCCGTCGAGAAAGTCCCAGACCGGCGGGGGCAGCGCGCGGCGGGCCGCCTCGTAGATCTCCCCGACCGTGGCGAACCGGTCGGACGAGGTGAAGGAGACGAACGGGTCCGTGCCCGGCTCGGCCTGCGTGGCCGCGGCCGGCGAGGCGCCGGACCGCGTGGCTCCGGCCGGGGCCGAGGCGTCAGCGGCTGTCACGGGTCACTCCACTCCTTTCTGATCAGCTGACGGGACCGTGGGCGGCCGCTCCTGGCGCGCCGCGCGTCCACAGGCCCCCGAAGATCCCCTGTTCCCGGGGGCACCGACGTCGGCGAGCCGGGTCAGCCGGCGAGCAGCTGGCGGTCCGACGGCGCGTCTCCGAGCCCGGAGATGATGTCGACCAGGCCGGCCGGCGTCAGCGCCGCCTTCCGCTGGCCGGCGACGTCGTAGACGACGCCGCCCCGGGCCATCACCAGCAGCCGGTCACCCACCTCGATCGCGTGCCGCATGCTGTGCGTGATCATCAGCGACGCGCAGCCCAGCCGCTGATGCGTCCGGACCGTGAGGTCGAGCACCCGGTCTCGGGTCCGGGGGTCCAACGCCGCCAGGTGCTCGTCGAGCAGCAGCAGCCGGGGCTGGCGCAGTCCGGCCATCAGCATGGTCACGCTCTGGCGCTGTCCGGCGGACAGGAGCGCGACCGGGTCCGCGAGGCGTCGTTCCAGGCCCAGGCCGAGCATGGCGAGGTCGTCGCGCATCGCCGCCCGCCGGCCGCGGGTGATGGCGGGCAGCAGCCGGCGCCGGCGCCCGCGGGCGCCGGCAAGCGCCAGGTTGTCGGCCAGGGAGAGTTCGGGCGCGGTGCCGGCGAGTGGGTCGTCGAACACCCTCGCGACCGCCGCGGCGCGGGCGTGGTCGGGCAGCCGGGTCACGTCCCGCCCGTCGAGCAGCACCCGGCCGCGGCTCGGCCGGTGCGCTCCGGCCACCACGCCCACCAGGCTGCTCTTGCCGGCGCCGTTGCTGCCGACGACGGTGACGAACTGACCGGCTGGGATTTCCAGGTCGACGTGGTCGAGCGCGACGACCTCGGTCGGGGTACCCGGGTTGTGCACCAGGCGGACGCCGTCCAGTCGCAGCATCAGCCCGCCTCCTTCGCCGTCGCCGAGGCCTCCAGGGCGCCACGGGGGTGGCGGGCGGCCGTGCCGACCCGGCCGAGCGACCGACCGAGCTCGGGCAGGTAGCGGTTGAGCGCGACCGCCGCGACCAGGGTGAGCGCGGTGATGCCGGCCAGGTCGGTCGCCTGCAGCCCGGCGCGCAGCGCGCCGACCAGGACCAGCCGGTACAGCAGTGTGCCGACGGCCACGGCGACGAGCACCCGGCCGACCCGGGACGCCCCGCCCGGCCGGGCAATCAGCTCGCCCAGCATCACCGCGCCGACGCCGGCCAGCAGCGTGCCGGTGCCGGTCGCGGAGTCGGCGAAGCCCTGGGACTGCACCGTCAGCGCGCCGGACAGCCCTGCGCTGGCGTTGGCCAACGCCAGGCACAGCGCGAGCGAGCGCCGGTCGTCGACGCCCTGGGCCCGGGCCATCCGGGCGTTGACCCCGGTGGCCCGCAGCGCCAGGCCGATCTCGGTCAGCAGCAGGTATCCGACCGCGGCCAGGAACACGCTGGCGAACGCGGCGAGGATGGCGATGGTGAGCCAGTCCCGGACGCCCGGAGCGAGGCCAGCCAGCCCGCTGAACAGGGTGCCGCCGTCGCCCAGGCTGATCGACGGCCGGCCCAGGACGCGCAGGTTCAGCGTCGTCATCCCGATGCTCATGACCAGACCGGCCAGGATGACCGGGATCCGCAGCGCCAGATGCAGCCCGGTGGTCACCAGCCCGGCCACGGCCGCCCCGGCCACGGCGGCCAGCATCGCCAGCGGCACACCGACGCCGTGGCCCAGCAGCAGGGCGGTGAGCGCGCCGCCGAGGGTGAAGCTGCCGTCGACGGTGAGGTCGAAGTCCTGGCGGATGCGGACCACCAGGTAGATGCCCATGACGACCGGCAGCAGCGGAAGGCCCGCGATCAGGGTGTCGGTGAGGAGGTACCGCATGGCTACCCCATCGCCGCGGGCGGGAGGGCCACGCCGAGCGTGCCCAGCGTCGAGCGGTTGACGCCCCATTCGAGCGCACCCGGCCGGCCGAACGGGGTGTCGGCCGGCTTGGCCCCGTCGAGGACCATCGAGGCGACGCCGGCCGACGCGGCGCCGAGATCGGCGTAGCTCGGGCCGAGGGTGGCGAGCACCCCGGTGGTCGCCGCGTCGCCCGAGGTCAGGTACAGCGGGATCTTGTTCGACAGGGCGACCGCGCCGACCGCGGCGACTCCCGAGGCCACGGCCGCATCGGGCCCGACGAGGATCGTGTCGGTCCGGCCGATGAGGGAGCGGGCGGCGCTCTGCACGTCGCCGGCGCCGGCCACGGTCGCCTCGACCAGTGACATCCCGGGCCGCGCCTTGGTCGCCGCCCGCAGCTGGGCCACCCAGACCTGGCTGTTCTCGTTCGACGGGTCGTAGATCGTTCCGATCCGCCGGGGCTGTGGGGTCACCTTGGCCAGTTCGTCGAGCAGCTTGGCCGGATCGACGAAGTCGATGGTGCCGGTGACGTTGTGCCCCGGGTGGTCGAGGCTGTCCGCGACCTTGCCGCCCACCGGGTCGCCCATCGCGAGCGCGATGATCGGATGGGTCTTGTCCTGCTGGGCCATGGCGATGACGGCCGGGGTACCGATCACCGCGATCAGCGAGGCGTCGGACCGGGCCAGGTTGCGGGCGATGCTCTGGATCAGCGACGGATCGCCGTTCGCGTTGGTGACGTCGAAGCTGACCGGCCGGCCGGCGAGCCTCGCCGCGAGCTCCTTCTTGAACGCCGTCTCCAGCGTGGTGACGACGTCGGCCTGAGCGACCTCGAAGATGCTGACCTTGACCGCCGCCGAGCCCGGGGCCGACGGGCTCTCCGGTCCGGGCGAGCTTCCGCAGCCCGCGGCGGCGCTCACGCCGATCATGCCGATCACGCCGAGAAGCGCGCCCGCCGCCCAGCGGCGGCGCGACGTTCTGATCTTCATCCCACCTCCAGATCTGAGAAGTTCTTCTCAAGTCAGAGTCGGAGCGCTATGTTTCTCGGGAATGAAGATCTATGAGCGCTTGCGTAACGACTCGCTCACATAGGGTGCCTATATCTCGGGCCTACTACCTCGTCGCCCACCGATAGCTTCTCCCCCATTACGCAATGGGCGGGGGGATCATTGCCAACCCCGGCAAGGTTGACCTCGTTCCGCCGCCTGGCATGATCACGATTTCTGCCCTCTGCGGGTCATATCCGCAGCCCCTTCGCGACCACCAGAGGGCGCAAACGGCGATCACGCCAACGGGCCACGCGGCCGCGGCAATGGACGCGGCCACAGTCGCCGGCCCGACAGTGTCAGTCGCCAGTCGCCAGTCGGCCGACGGCACCGGCGGCGGGTGGTCACCGACGGTCGACACGTCGTCACCCGGCCGCCACGACCTCTCCCCCAGTGACGCGCCGCACTGGAACGCTCCTCGGGAAACGATCCGGCGGGCCGTGGCAACCGGATGGCCGCCCAAAGGGTTAACGCGGCGAAAGCGGGGAACCCGAGGATCATCGTCGCCGACGGCCGGCGCGGTGTTCCTCTCGGAGCACATCCTTGTATGTTCTGGAGCGCTGACATGGGCCTGCGCTATACCCGCCGCCCCCACTACGGTCCTTTTCACGTGAACGTGAGCGAGAACGGGGTGTCATCGGTCACGCTCAAACTCGGACGTGTCTCCTGGCGGGTCTGGTCGAAGAACCGCCGGCGCGGCCTGTCCAGCGTCGACCTTCCCGGCCCGTTCTCCTACCGGCGCGAAAGCTCCCGCCGATAACGATCATCACCGCCGGCCGGTGGGCGTGGCCCGTAACCCAGGGCACGCCCGCCCGCCGGCCGGCGCTCGTAACCGGCCCCGCGCCGTCCTCCCGGGGAGAGAAAAACACGCCGGCCGCTCTCCGTATCAGGCGTGACGGGGCCGCGGCCGCCCGCTGGCGAGTTCTTCGATCTGGGCACGGATGAAGGCGTCGACGGCCTCGTAGTCGGCGGCGATACCCAGATCGACGTCGATTGTCATGATCTGGGTCATGCCTATCATCGCCACCTGCGCGACCAGTGGCGGGCACCGTTCAGGTGGAACTCCGAGGTCGGTGAGCGCGACCGTGAACGCGTCGAGCTGGAGCTGGCGATAACGCTGGTAGTAGTCGATGATCGCGGACCGGATCGCCTTGCGGTGGTTGGCCAGAGCCATGAACTCCATGTTGAACCTGGAGTTCGTCACGCCGGTGTCGCGCAGCTCCCAGAGCTGCCGCAGTGTCGGCCGGGAACCGAGCACCTCCCGCAGGAGCTCCAGGCCCACGTCCGCGCGCCGCCGGAACACCTGCAGAAACAGGTCGTCCATCGTCTGGAAGTAGTAATGCACCAACTGGGGTGTGAGGCCAGCCCGCGCGCCGACCCGGCGCGAGGTGACGGACGCGTAACCTTCCTCCAGCAGCAACCGCTCCGCGGCGTCGAGCAGCTGCTCACGCCTCCCCGACTCCGCTGAAGCAGTCCGACCCTGGCTTACCATCTGTCCTTCATATCGCGGTGCGACGGCTAGTTCCGCACGGTTCACACCGTGTCGTGCCGGTCAGATTATCAGCACCCGTCGATCACCATGGTGACCGGAACGGCCGGGACGGAGGCCCCGGGCACCGCTGGTGAGGACGGCGATCCGGCTCATCGGGCGCCGCCCTCGACGGGGGTGAACTCCAGGTGGAGCTCGGTCAGGCCGCGCAGTATCCAGGTCGGCTCGTACTTGAAGCGCCGCGCCTCGGCCGGGCCGTGGTGCTCCTCGGACAGCCGGATGTCTCGGGTGCGGGCGAGGATGCGTTCGAGGCTGATGCGGCCTTCGACGCGGGCCAGCGGGCCGCCGGGGCAGGAGTGGACTCCCCTGCCGAATGCGATGTGCTGGCGGACGTTCTTACGGTCGACTCGGAACTCGGCCGGGCATTCGAACTGCCGGGGATCGCGGTTGGCGGCGCCGTTGAGCAGCATGACCGGCGTCCCCGCCGCCACATCGACGCCGCCGATGGTCGTGGCGCGCCGGGCGAGGCGGAAGTCGGTCTTCACCGGGCTCTCGATGCGCAGCGTCTCCTCGATGAGGTCCGGGATGAGCTCCGGGTGCTCCCGAAGCTCGTCCTGGACGTCGGGGTGCTCGGCCAGGTATTTCAGCACCGCCCCGAGCAGCCGCGCGGTGGTCTCCTGCCCGGCGGCGAACAGGAACGTGGCGGCCCGGACGACCGCGGTCACCTCTGGGACGCTCCCGTCCGGGTAGGTCGCCGCCGCCATCTGCGTCAACACGTCGCCCCGCGGGTCGCGCCGCCGGTCCTTGATGTACTCGGCGAACCAGCTGTCCAGCCACCCGAGCGCGTTCAGCTCCCCGTCCCGCGAGCCGCCTGCGCCAACCTGCCCCGGGCTCGCGGACAGGCCAAAGCCCACCCGGAACCGCTCGTGGTCGGCCTCGGGCACGCCCAGCACGTCCGCCACCGTCAGCATCGCGAACGGCTGCGCGAACGCGCGGATGAACTCGCACCGACCGTCCGCGAGAAACTCGTCCAGTTGCAGGCCGGCGAGCCGCCAGATGAAACTCTCGTTCTCCTGCAGCCGTTTCGGCGTGAGCATCCGCATCACCAGCGCCCGCTCGCGGGTGTGCATCGGTGGGTCCATGGTGACCATGTGCTCGTTCATCGGGATCTGGTCCCGGTAACGGTCGATGATCTCACCGACGTCGTCGCCCTCAAGCGGCACCGGGAACGTCGCGAACGGACCGATCACCGAGTTGCACGACGAGAATGTGTCGACGTCGCGGTACACCTCGTGCGCCTCGTCATAACCCGTAACGGCCACCACGCCGAGGTGGGGCAGCGGGAGCACCGGGCACGCCGCGCGCAGGTCGTCGAAGTAGGAGTACGGGTCTTCGACAAGCGACTCGTCGTTGAAGAAGTCGATGGTGGTCCAGTCGGTCATCCCAGCCGCCTTCCAGGCTTCGGACACGCGATATCCAGGGGTCTTGGGCGGTCGCCAAAACTGCGATTGACGAATTTTTAGCACACGCCCAGCCCGGCCCGCAAGCAGCGCCCGGAATCACTACTCTCACCCCACGGCTCAGCCATGGACTCCGTCCCCCCGAGCCAGCCCGCGCGAGATGGACCGATGGAAGACCCAGGTCAGCGCGCGGAGGTGGTGAACGACCACCCGACCGCGCCGACGCGCATCGGGCCGCCCCGGGCCAGCGGCGAGCGCCGCGCCGGCCCTATCCATGGCACCGGGTGCAGCAACATGCGGCCGCGTGCGAAGATCTGGCGCAGCCGGCGATGAGGCCGGCGCCACCGACTCGCCATGACTCCCGCCCACCGCGGCCGCCGTCGCTTCCACCCGGCCGAACGGGAATGCGATCGCGGTTCGCAACGGTCGGGCTTGCCGACCCGGTGGACATGTGTTAGACACCGGGCGAGCAAATTGGGCGACCGCCCAAGATGGCGTTGGCTGAGGCCGTCATGGTCGGGCCTCAGAGTCAACAGCGCGGCGGTCCGACGTTTCTAAACCGAGTACCAACGCCGTCCCCCTCGCGGCAGAGGAGAAGATTCATGACGATGGCCGGACCTCCCCTGCGGATCGTGCAATGGACGACGGGAAAGGTGGCTCGCGAGGCCGTCAAGGCGATCGTCGAACGCCCGGACCTCGAGCTCGTCGGTGTCTATGCCTTCAGCAAGGAGAAGGTCGGCCAGGACGTCGGTGACCTCACAGAACTCGGACGTACCCTCGGTGTCGCCGCCACCGACGACATCGAGGCCATCATCGCCTTACAGCCCGACTGTGTCGTCTACATGCCGTTGCACCCGGACGTGGATCATCTGACCCGTCTGCTCGGTGCCGGCGTCAACGTCGTCTCCACCGCCGGATTCATCACCGGCCGTGCCTACGGGCCCGAGACGCGCGCCGCGCTGCAGAAGGCCGCCCTCGCCGGCAACGCGAGCCTCTTCGGCAGCGGCATCAACCCCGGCTTCGCCGAGTACATCGCCACGGTGGCCTCGGGACCGTGCCGGGAGGTCAACTACGTCCGGGTCACCGAGTCGTTCAACATCGGGCTCTGGGCCGCGGACGCGAACCAGGACGAGCTCGGCTGGGGCAGCCCGGCCGGCGAGCCCGGCCACGCCGACGACATCGAGAAGGCGACGGCGGTGTTCGGCGACGCGGTCGAGTCGATCGCCGCCCATCTCGGCCTGCCGCTCGACGACATCCGCTGCGAGGTCCAGTTCGCCCACGCGGCCAGCGACGCCGACGTCCCCGGCCGGGCCGTGAAGCGCGGCAGCGTCGCCGGTATCGACGTCCGCTGGATCGGCTCCGACGCCGGCGTCGACGTCGTCGAGGCGCAGGTCCGCTGGACGGTCGCGGCCGACCTCGAACCGGCGTGGGACATCGCGATGGCGTACCTCATCGAGGTGCGCGGCACACCGCAGATCAACCTGCGCGTCGACGTCCTGCCGGCAGACATCTCCACCTTCACGCTCGAGGACGCGTCCGCGATGGGCTCGATGATCACCGCCATGCCGGTCGTCAACGCCATCCCCGCCGTCGTGGCCGCCCCGTCGGGCATCGTCACCTACGCCGATCTGCCGCCGGTCACCTCGCGGCTGAAGGCGAAGCGCTGACGGGAGCGGAAGCGGGCCGCCGAGAAGGGTGAGCCCGCGGCGGGAGTGCCCACGCTGTCGTGAGCACTCTCATTCGAGATTCGAGCAGCGTCGGCACACCGAATCGAGGCGACGATGAACGACAGCGACCCGGGGACGCCAGGCGAGTTACCCAGCCCCCGACGAGCCCGGCCACGTCACGGACGCCCGGGCCCGCCGGCTGCCGCGGGCGGCCCAGAGGGCAGCGAAGACCGGGGCGGGCCTCGGCATCGCCGGCCACGGCGCACGGCGCTGGCCGCCGCCGCGATGGTCACGGCGCTGGCCGCCGGCTGCGCGGTGGCCGGCGGCGGCGCGGGCGGCAGCGCCCGCGCGGCCTGCGACACGCCCGGATACAGCGACGACGAGATCCGGCTGGGCTTCGTCTATCCCGACAGCGGCGCGGTCGCCAGTTCGCTCGCCGCGTCCATGAGCGGCTTCCTCGCGCGGATCGGGCAGGCGAACGCGGCCGGCGGGATACACGGCCGCAAGCTGGTCTACTCCTGGCGCGACGACGTCAGCGCGAGCGGCCAGAACCTGGAGGCCGTGCGCGATCTCGTCGAGAAGCAGGACGTCTTCGGGCTCGTCGAGGCATCCGTGAGCGCCTTCGGCGGCGCGGACTACCTCCGCGCACGCGGCATCCCGGTGGCGGGGATAGCGGCTGAGGCATTCTGGGCGGACCCTCGCTACCGCAACATGTTCGCCTACACGTACCTGTTCACGGACGGCCCGTCCGTCTCCACCTTCGGCGACTACGCGAAGACCCAGGGCGGTACCCGGGCGGCCGTGATCCAGAGCGACGTCACGTCGACCGGAAACGACATCGGGTCGCGGATGAGTGTCAGCCTGGCGGCCGCGGGCATCCCGACTGTGCCCGGCCGCTTCGTCTACAACCCGAGCGTCACCAGCCCCATGCAGCTGGGCCAGCAGCTGCGCGCCGCCCAGGCCGACGTGGTGATCGCCGTACTCGCCGGCAGCAACCTGGCCGAGGTCATGCGCGGTATCCGGGAGGCCGGCGCGCCGGTGAAGGTCGTGCTCGCGCCCAGCGGCTATGACAAGGCGCTCATCGACCAGTATGGCCAGACGCTCGGCGGGCTGAGCGCGGCGGTCACCTACGTTCCCGCCGAGATCGGCGGCCCGGCCCACCAGACCTATCTGGACGCGATGGCCGAGTACGCCCCCGAGCTGCGGCCTCCGGACCAGGAGCTCGCCTTCGTCACCTACATCATCACCGACCTGTTCCTCTCCGGCCTGGATAAGGCCGGCCCCTGCCCGACCCGCGCCCAGTTCATCGACACCCTGCGCGCCAGCAAGTTCGACGCCAGCGGGCTGCTGCCCGGCCCCGTCGACATGACGAAGGACTTCGGTCAGATGGCCCTCTGCTACACCTTCATGCGGGTCAACCCCGCCGGCACGGGCTACGACGTCGTCCCCGACCCGAACGCCGACCCCGCCAACCGCGACCGCTGGTGCGGCCACCGGCTGGAGCACTAGTGATCCTGGGGACAACGGCCGCCGGATGTGCGAAGGAAGATCATTTTCGCACATCCTTTGGCCCTCTAGGCGGTCGCGTCGTTCCACGCGGCGACCGCCGCCACCGCAGCGCCGCCCACCCCGCGGGTCGGCGGGTGCCCGGGCCGAGGACGCACGATTTGTGATCCACCACGTGGTGCGCCCGAGCGCCTACTTTACGTTTAGGTCTGAGTGACACAGAGTCGCTCCATGCGCTGTACGAGAAGCTCACGCGCCACGACCGGCATGATCATCGCACTCGTCCCGCTGGCGCTCGCCGCCTGCGGCTCCTCGACGAGCCCGCCAGCCGCCGCCGCGCAGACCTCGCTCTCCCCCGCGGCCTCCACCCCGGGCGCGACGTCCACGCCGTCGCCCCTGCCCGCCCTGTCGGCTCCGCCTACGGTCGTGCTCGACGAGTTCACCCGGTACGGCCCGGGCGCCAAGGCCGTCACCTACGACCCGACGCGCGTCCCGGTCGACTCGGATGTCGCCGTCGTGCTGGTGCAGACCACCGGCCAGACCCTCACCCTGCTCACGGTCCGCGGCCTGCCCGCGAACCAGCACTTCGGCGCGCACGTGCACGCCAACGCGTGCGGCGAGAACCCAGAGGCGGCCGGCCCGCACTACCAGAACAAGGTCGACCCCAAGCAGCCGTCGGTGAACCCGGACTACGCCAATCCAAGCAACGAGATCTGGCTGGACTTCACCACGGACGCGACCGGCTCGGCCCATGTGGAGTCCACCGTCCCCTGGACCTTCAGCGACCGGCCGCACAAGTCGATCGTGATCCACGCGCAGCACACCGCCACCGACCCGGGCCACGCGGGCACCGCCGGCGCACGGCTCGCCTGCGTGAACCTCTAGCCGGCACCGCTGGTCCGGTGGCGTCGTCAGTCGGCTTCGGCCGGGTCGCGGTCGCGTCGGTGACAGCCGACGCGACCGCGGCCCGGCCGCCCGCCCGTATGACCAGCTTGATCGACAACCGGTCCCGTTTGCGTCGGGTTACTCGCCGGCACATGCTTACCGCACATGGACTATCGCGTACTCGGTCGCACCGGCGTGCGGGTCTCCCCGCTCTGCCTGGGCGCGATGATGTTCGGGGCCTGGGGCAACCAGGACCACGACGACTCGATAAAGATCATTAACCGGGCGCTGGACGCCGGCATCAACTTCATCGACACGGCGGACGTCTACTCCGCCGGCGAGTCGGAGGAGATCGTCGGCAAGGCGCTGGCCGGCCGCCGCGACGACGTCGTGCTCGCGACCAAGCTGTACATGCCGATGGGGCCCGGGCCCAACCAGCGCGGCCTCTCCCGCCGCTGGATCGTCGCCGAGGTGGAGAACAGCCTGCGGCGCCTCGGCACCGACTGGATCGACCTCTACCAGGTGCACCGGCCCGACCCGTCGACCGAGATCGACGAGACGCTCGGCGCGCTCACCGACCTCGTCCGCGCCGGCAAGATCCGCTACTTCGGCAGCTCGACGTTCCCGGCGCACGAGGTGGTCGAGGCGCAGTGGGTGGCCGAGCGCCGAGGCCGCGAGCGGTTCGTCACCGAGCAGCCGCCGTACTCGCTGCTCGTCCGCGGCATCGAGGCCGACCTGCTGCCGGTGGCCCAGAAGTACGGGCTCGGCGTGCTGCCGTGGAGCCCGCTCGCCGGCGGCTTCCTGTCCGGCCGCTACACCCGCGACGGCGGCGAGGTCACGAGCACCCGGGCGTCCCGGGTCCCGAACAGGTTCGACCTGTCCGTGCCCGAGAACCGGCGCAAGGTCGACGCCGCCATCGCGTTCGGCGACCTCGCCGCCGAGGTGGGCATCACGCTCATCGAGCTGGCCCTGGCGTTCGTGCTGCGCCATCCGGCGGTGACCTCGGCGATCATCGGCCCGCGCACGATGGACCATCTGGAAAGCCAGCTCACCGGAGCCGACATCACCCTGGACGAGGCGGCCCTGGACCGGATCGACGAGATCGTCCCGCCGGGCGTCACCATCAACCCGGAGGACGCCGGGTGGATCCCGCCGGCCCTCACCAAGCCGGCTCTCCGTCGCCGCTGACGTCACGGCTGGTCGCGGATCGGGCGATGGCGTGGGCCGGGCCGGGCACCCTCGGCCCGGCCCACGCCATCCCGGCCGTCGCGCGCGACGCACTCCCCATGCTCGAAGTCGATGTCGACATCGACGGTCGTCACCGTCTATCGTGGGCACGCCCAGCCCGCGTTCTCGGCTTCGCCGGCAGGACCCGAGCCCGGCCGCGGCGGGCCCACGGCCGTGACCGCGGGCGACGCGCGGTCCGTGCGTCAGCGCCGTCGTCGCCTTCGGAGGAAGAAGACCACGTGGACCTCGCTGTCACCCAGGAGCAGGCCGAGCTGCGCCGGACCGTGCGCGACTTCCTCGACAAGACGTCGCCGGAGACGGAGGTCCGCCGGCTCATGGAGACGGCGGACGGCTACGACCCCGACACCTGGCGGCGGCTGGCCGGTGAGCTCGGCGTCGCCGGCCTGACGCTGCCGGAGGAACACGGCGGCGCCGGCTACGGGTTCGTCGAGCTCGGCATCGTGCTCGAGGAGGCCGGACGCTCCCTGCTGTGCGCGCCGCTGCTGTCGACCGTCGTCCTGGCCGCCTCGACGCTGCTCGCGCTGGACGACGAGCAGGCCCGCGCCGACTACCTCCCCGGCATCGCCGCCGGGACGACCATCGCCACGCTCGCGCTCACCGAGGCCGCCGGCCGCTGGGACGGCCCCGACGCCGTCACCACCACGGCCGCCCGCGGCGCGCACGGCTGGACCGTCACCGGGACGAAGGCGCATGTGCTCGACGGGCACCTCGCGGCGTTGCTGCTCGTCGCCGCCCGCACCGACGCCGGGACCAGCGTGTTCGCCGTCGACGGCGACGCCCCGGGCGTGCACCGGCAGCCGCGGGCCACGCTCGACCAGACCCGCCGGCAGGCCGACCTCACCTTCACCGCCGCCCCGGCCCGGCTGCTCGGCGACGAGGGCGCGGCCTGGCCGGCGCTGGCGCGCGTGCTCGACCTGGCCGCGGTCGCCGTCGCCACCGAGCAGGTCGGTGGCGCGGCACGGGTCCTCGACATGGCCGTCGGCTACGCGAAGAGCAGGGTCCAGTTCGGCCGGCCGATCGGCTCGTTCCAGGCCGTCAAACACAAGCTGGCGAACATCCATCTCGACGTCGAGACGGCGCGCTCGGCCGCCCGCTACGGGCTGTGGGCCGCGGCCGGCAGCCCGCCCGACCTGCCACTGGCGGCGAGCCTGGCCAAGGCCTGCTGCGGGGACGCCTACGTCACGGCGGCCACCGAGAACATCCAGGTACACGGCGGCATCGGCTTCACCTGGGAGCACCCCGCGCACCTCTACCTGAAGCGGGCGCACAGCTCGCGGCAGCTCTTCGGCAACGCCGCGGACCACCGGCAGCGCCTGGCCCGGCAGGTGCTCGCCGAGCAGCCCGAGTGACCCTGAGCAATCTGAGTGGCATCGAGCGGCCCGAGTCGCGTCGAGCGGCCGAGCAAGAGCGAAGGTCCCGAATGACGGTGGAAAGTCCGAGTGGCCCGGGCATCCGGCTACGAACGCGCGTGGAGGCGAAGACCTGATGCCGACCTCAGCCGTACCGGCACCCGAGGGTGCCGTCGAAGGGCGCGCCGAGTTCCAGGACCGGGTCCGTGCCTGGTTCGCCGCCAACGCGCCGCGTAAGGGATCGCCGGAGGACTTCTCCGCCGTCCATGTCGTCAGCGCGCGGACGGCCGAGGAGTACCGCCGGCAGGAGCAGCGCGCGATCGACGTGACCCGCGCCTGGCAGCGAAGGCTCTTCGACGCGGGCCTGGCCGGCCGGTCCTGGCCGGCCGAGTGCGGCGGCCGCGGCGCGCCGGCCTGGCAGGACGAGGTCGTCGCCGCGGAGCAGGCCAGGTGGGGCGTGTCGACGAAGATGTTCGCCGTCGGGCTGGAGATGGTCCCGGCGGTGCTGTTCGCCCACGGCACCCCCGAACAGCGGGCCACCTACCTCCCGCCCGTCCTGCGGGGCGAGCACAGCTGGTGCCAGCTGCTCTCCGAGCCGGGCGCAGGCTCCGACCTCGCCAGCGTCCAGACGAAGGCGACGCCGCGGGACGACGGCGGCTGGTCGGTCACCGGCCAGAAGGTGTGGACGTCCAACGCCGGCTGCAGCGAGTACGCCCTGCTCATCGCCCGCACCGGCCGCCGGGAGGACGGCCGCGCCGGCCTGTCCTGCTTCGTGCTTGAGCTCGCGAAGCTCGGCGTCGACATCCGCCCGCTGCGCCAGATGTCCGGCGGCTACCACTTCAACGAGGTCTTCCTCGACGAGGTGGCCGTCCCCGCGGCGGGGCTGATCGGCGGCCTGGGCGACGGGTGGGCAGTGCTGCGCACGATGCTCGCGAGCGAGCGGGCCGCGATAGGCGGCGGCACCAGCGCCCGCTCCGCCACCCAGCTCGTCGCGCTCGCCCAGCGGCTCGGCCGCGCCGACGACCCCGCCGTGCGGGACCTGCTGGCCCAGGCGGTCATCCGGGAGCGGACGCTTGACCTGCTGCGGGCCAGGATCGCGGCCGGCCACCATGTGCCGGCCGGCGGGCCGACGACGAAGCTGCTCTACTCCGAGCACGCCAGGCTCAGCGCCGACGCCGCGACCACCATCCTCGGAATGGCGGCGACGACCGTCGACGACCCGGTCGCGGCGCCGTGGATCGAGCGGCTGCTGTTCGCCCCCGGGCTGCGCCTCGGCGGCGGCACGGACGAGATCCAGCGCAACGCGATCGCCGAGCGGGGGCTCGGCCTCCCCCGCTGAGCCGCCCGTCGGGCCTGACCGGGAACACCCGCCCCGCGCACCCGGCCGGGTGCGCGGCGACTCGCGCCGGGCCTGGGCCTGGTGGTGACCATCCAGTTCCCCATGCGGGTGGGGCAAAGCCCATGGACCGGATGGAACGTGATAATCCCGTTCGTCCTGCCGGCGATTGGCCCGGACGGGAGGAGCCAGCCTCGGCGGGGAGATCCAGGGCGGCGCCGACAACAGGATGGACACGAGAACCGCTCCGGTATACTCGGCATTTATGTCAGGGCTTCCTGCTCGTCCGGACGTGCGCAAGGACGCACGCGGCATCCACACGCGGGATCTGCTTCTCCGGACGGCGGAGCGGCTTTTCGCGAGTCAGGGAATCGCTCGCACCTCGACCCGGCAGATCACGGCCGAGGCCGGCATCAGCCGGGACGCAATCCACTATCATTTCGGCTCCAAGGCGACCCTGGTGCTCGCGATTGTCGACGCCCGCACCGAGGAGCTCCGCGCCGAAATCGAGCGGCTGTTCGCCGTGAACGTCCCGGACCGGGACATCACCATTCGCGACATCGCCCATGCCATGGTGGTCGCCGCGACCGAGATGGCCGAACACGAGACCGGCCGGTACTACCATCCCTTCCTGGTCGCCCTGATGAACGATCCGGAGTTCCGGCACCTTGTGAACTCGAGGTCCTCGCCACAAAGCGAGGCCGTCGTGGCGCTGCTCACCCCGCTCACCCCGGGTGTCGGTGAGGCGGAACGCGTCTACCGGGTGGCGTGCGCGCTGGTGCTGGTCCTGTTCGGCACCGGGAACGGCGGTGTCGCCGAATGGGTGAGCTCCCAGGTCGAGACCACCCAGGGACATCTGCTGATAATGCTGACCGACACCGTCACGAACGTGTTGGCCGGCGGCGTCCCGACCACGGCCACGGCGGGCGCGTCCGGGCGGGGAGGCGCGCCTCGCGGCCGCGAGGCGGCCGTCGTCGGCCCGGTCATGGACCGCTCCGCGAAGTAGGGTCGGCCGTTCTCCGGCGGGCGAGACGACCGGCCCCGCGCGACGGCCGGCCGAACCGGTCACCGCCGAAACGGCGACCGGCTCGGCCCTCGATCGGCTACCGGCTCAGTTCCCGATCGGTGAGACTCCGACCGACGTGAACCCGGCCGGCTCGCCCTTGTCGTTCAGCGTCGCGACCAGCCCGCCCCGGACACACACCCCGGGCTGGTCGGGAATCGCCTTGCCGTTGCACCGGAAACGCAGGCCTTCCGCACCCGGCAGGTCCTTCTCCGGCATCGCCTTGATGGCGGCGGTGATCGACGCGGGCGTGACATCACCGGTGAGTCCCTCGACCGCCGCGCCAAAGGCGGCGACCACGGTGAACATGCTCATCGTGCCGGGCCGGTTGACGTCGATGTCGTGGCCATAGGTCTTGACGACGGCGTTCAGCAGGCGGGTCGACGGGTTGTCCGTGCCGACGGGCGCGGTCGCGGAGACTCGCAGGCCCTTGAGGGAGCTGGCCGGCACCGCCTTGCGCGTCGCATCGGTGATGCACAGTGCCAGGGCGACGACCGGGCCGGTGTACCCGACCGCGCGCAGGCCGTTGAGCGCGCTGATGCAGAAGGCGTCGCCGCCGATGATCGACACGACACCCGGGTCGCCGGTCGCGATGTCCCGCAGCTGCGGCGTCATGTCGGCCGTGCCCGGCGGGACCGCGACGACGTGGAGGTCGATTCCCTTCTCCTTGAACTTCGACGGCGCGACCGACCTGTAGAAGTCCGAGACGACGGGCACGTCGATCACGACCGCGGTCACCTTCTTGAGGCCCTTGTCCTTCGCCTGCTGGATCGGCAGGTCGATCTGACCGAAGAACGGGTCGGTCAGCTCGAAGGTCGACTGGGTGTCCGCCAGCGCCGCGGAGGCGGAGGTGTTCGCGAACATCAGCGGGATCTTCGCCTGGTGCAGCGGTGTCCAGATGCTCTCCCCGACCGAGGACGAGCCGACGACGACGGCCACGACGTTCTGCTCGACCATCCGGTTGGCGCAGTCGGTGCCCTTGCCGGGATCCGCCAGGGCATCGCATTTCACCAGCTCGATCGGCCGGCCGGCGATACCGGAACGGTGCTCGTTGAGCCACTTGATGGTGGCGTCGGCGACGCGCCCCTCGTAGGACAGGTCCGAGACCGGGCCCTTGCCGTCCGAGATCATGCCGATCCGGACCGGGGTGCCCTTCGCCACGGCGGCCGGACCGAGCACGTCGGCGGCGGCCGCGGCGGCGGCCGTCGAGGCCGCGACGCCGGCGCCGTCGTCGCCACCGCCACCGCCACCGCCACCGCAGCCGGTGATGAGGAACAGGCTCGCGGCCAGGGCCGCCGCGGCGGCTAACGTCATCCCGGCTGGGCGTCTGCCCGCTCGTCGGCGGCCCGCGGGATGACGCGAGATCCCAATATCTCTCATGGTTCTTCTCCTCTTGTCACGGTGGTGAATGCCGGCATTGGAGGCGCGACTTTCTTCGGAGGCATCGGGAAAGGCCCAGAAGCGCCGATTCGCAGACGCGCCGTCAGTCCTCGTTCCAACCCGTCTTGAGAAAACTCTCGGTGTGCTCCCCGATCCGGGGAGCCGGTCGGGAGATGCACCAGGCGGTATGGTTGAACCGGTACGGCGCCCCAGGATGGGTCTCGACTCGGCCCGTATACGGATCGGTCACCTCGGTCGCGAATCCCCGGGCGACGAGGTGTGGGTCGGCGACCGCCTCCTCCGGCGACGCCACGAATCCCGCGACGATGCCGCGGCGCTGACAGCCCAGAAAGAAGTCATACGCCGGGAGGCGCTGGGCGAGCAGAACCATCGCGTCGCGCGAGGCGTTCCAGATCTCCTGCGCCAGCGGGTCGGTCGCGAGCTCGATGACGGCCACACCGCCGCGCTCGGCCCCGAGCTCCAGCAGGACCACGTCGGGGAACTCGTCGCGCAGCCCGACCAGGTCGACCCACTCGACGATCGAGGCGTAGTCCTCGGCAGCCCGCGGCGGGAACCCCAGGACGACGTGGTGCCCGTCGGCCGCCTGGACCTGCGTCGGAGCGCTGCCGCCGACCATCGCGTGCCGGCCCGTCTGCCGCTCGACGATGCCCCCGTCGGTGAGGTACTGGGTGGTGGCCAGCTCGCTGGAGACGTTGAGCGCGGCGTCGACGCTGACGTCGACGTGCTGCCCACGCCCGGACACCGCGCGGTGCAGGAGCGCGGTGAGCGCGGCCGTGACGGCGAAGGATCCCGCGACGTGCGCGCTCTGCCCGCCACCGCCCCGCACCGGCGGCAACGTGTGGTCGTCGTAGCCGCAGTTGTGTACCGGGCCGCCGCCGGCCATCAGCGTGAGGTCGGTGGCCGGGACGTCGGGGGGCGACCCGCGCCGCCCGAACGGCGTTACCGAGACCCAGACGAGCGACGGGTACTCGTCCGAGAAGGTCGCCGGGTCGAGCGTGAGCAGGCCGGTGTCCCGCGCCGGCAGCCCCTCCAGGAGAACGTCGCAGTCGGCGAGAAGCACCCGGAACCGCTCGCGGCCCGTGCCGTCGCCCAGATCGAGCAGGACGCTTCGCTTCGAGGTGTTGTAGTGCCGCCAGTGCAGGCTCGCCTCGGGCGCCGGCAGGTCGCCGGCGAACGGGCCCCAGCCGCGGGTCGCAGACCCGCCGGGGGGCTCGACCACGACGACGTTCGCTCCCAGGTCGGCGAGCACCTTGCCCGGGTAGGCGGAGAACTCCCCGGCGATCTCCAGGACGCGCAGGCCGTGCAGCGGGCCGGTCACACGGCCCCCTCGGCCGTCAGCTCGGCCTGCTCGGCCTCGTCGACACCGAGCAGATCGCCCAGGACGAAACGGTTGTGCTCGCCGAGGCGCGGGGCGCCGCGACGCAGTGACCAGTCGGTCTCCGACAGGTGCACCGGCAGCCCCTCGACCCGCATCGGCCCGATGTCGGGATGCGTGACGGTCGGCCAGAGATCCCAGTCGGGTGTCGCCGCCGCCCCGTCGATCCGCTCGGCCGGCGTGCGGACGGGGCTGGCGGGGATCCCGGCCGCCACCAGCCGGTCCGCGAGTTCCTGGCCGTCGAGTCCGGCGGTCCACGCGGCCAGCCGGGCGTCGAGCGCGTCCTGGTCGGCGAGCCGGGCGGCGAGCGTCGCCAGCTCGGCGCCCACGGCCCAGGGCTGGCCGATCTCGTCCGCGAGGCGCCGCCAGTCCAGGTCGTCGCGGCAGGCCAGCGCAATCCAGCGGTCCTCCCCCAGCGCGGGGTAGATCCCGTGCGGTGCCATCGCGGGGGCGCCGCCGCGGTTGGAGTCGACGGATCCCGGCGCTCGCGGGGTACGCCCGTTTAGGTGGTGGTCGAGGATGTCGGGACCGGTGAGGCTCAGGCCGACCTCGACGCCGGCCACATCCACCCACTGCCCCTCGCCCGTCTGGTCGCGGTGCCACAGCGCCGCGAACGTCGCGATCGCCATCGCGTAGGCGCCCATGTGGTCCATGTACGAGAAGCCCCAGCCGGCCGGCGGCTGCCCCTCCAGGCCGGCGGTGAAGGTCAGGCCGCTCACCGCCTGCACGATCGGCCCCCAGGTGCGGAAGTCGCGGTAGGGACCGGTGGCGCCGAACCCGCTGTGGGAGACGTAGACGATGTCGGGCCTGATCTCCTGGAGCCGTTCGTACGGGAAGCCGAGCCTGGCGAACACCCCGCCGGCGAAGTTCTCGGTCACGACGTCGGAGATCGCGATCAGCCGGGTGAGCAGGTCACGGCCGCGCTCGGTGCGCAGGTTGAGCGTGATCCCCAGCTTCTCGGTGTTGTGGTTGTTGAAGCCGCCGCCGAACTCGATGCCGCGGCGTTCGTCACGGTAGGGCGGGGCGCCGCGGACGATGTCCCAGCCGCCCCTGGTCGCCGGGTCCTCGACACGGATCACCTGGGCGCCGAACGCCGCGAGGATCCTGGTCGCCCCGGCGCCGGCCAGCTGGCCGGACAGGTCGCACACGCGGATCCGGCGTAAGGCCGTCGACCTTGCTTCGAGATCAGCCGGGCACCCGGCCCACCGATCGACCAGCCCGCCGGCGGCGGGCCGCGACGACGATCCGACCACTCGCTGCCTCCTGGGTAGGTGCCTGAGCGGGTGGAGCACCCGCGGAGGACAGTTTCTATCAAGCGCTTGACAGAAAAGTCCAGGTCTCCGCCCCATTCGCGGCGTATGTCCGCCCTTTGGCGCAGCCAGCTTCCCGGGACGCGGCCTCAGCAGCGGTCGGCGGCAAGGGGCGGCAGGGGCCCGGTGACCAGGTGTGCTCGGCGTCGGCGACGGGCAGCCGGCTCACCCGCGATCGGTCACGCGCGACGGCTCACGCGCTGCCAGCGGCGACCGGTCCAGCGCCGCGCCGACCGCCGGCTTGCCGCCCGGGCGCAGCGTCAGCGAGCCGCCCGCCGGGATGCCGAGGGCCTCGGCGGTGCACCCATGCCGAGGGCCTCGGCGGTGCACCCGTCGACCCGGCACGTCCTGACCGGGACACGTGACGTGAGCCTGCCACCGAGCGGGAGCGCGAGCGGCTGTCCATCCGTCGCTGGACCTGCCGCGGGCCAGGATCGCGGCGGGCCACTCCGCCTCCGCCCCGGGGCCGACATCGAGCGGCTGCTATTCGCCCCGGCCTGCGCCTCGGCGGCGCACCGACGAGATCCAGCGCAACGCGATCGCCGAGCGCGGTGTCGGTCTCCCCCGCTGAGCCTCCGGCGGACCCGACCGGTTCATGACTCTCCGGTCGCGGATTCGAGCCCCCACCCGCCTCGACCGCCTGCCGCAATTTCTGCAATCGACGAAATGATTCCTCAAGGGAGAGTCGTCTCATCTTGATCTCAAGACCTCGTGGCCGCTTGCGGTGTCACGCGCGCCGGTGGCGATGAGAGTAGCCGGACGGTGCGGCGGCTCGTTCTCTTTAGGAGTGGCCCGTGGCTAACAACCGTAGTTCACGGCCGCGGTCGACGGCGCTGGAGCGGCCGGTGGCGCCGAGTTTGGTGTAGATGTGGCGGATATGTGTGTTGATGGTGTTGACGGAGACGGACAGTTCGTGGGCGATTTCAGGTCGGGTGAGGTTGGTGGGCAGGTACCGCAGTACTCGCAGTTCGCTGGGGCTGAGCTGCTCGTGCGGCTGCCCCGGCGCGACGGCGGGGGTCGCGGGGGTCGTGCCGTGGACGGCGTCGCGGATGTCGGCGATCAGGGCGGCGTGGGCGGTGGCACGCGAGGGCGCCATCTCGAGAAGTTGCCATGCCCCGGTCATCGAGAACGGCGCGATCAGCCGGTCGGGTCCGGCGATCTCGAGTGCCTGCTCGACGCAGGCGCGAGCCGCGGGAAGGTCGCCGAGGTCACGGTGGGCGAGCGCGTCGAGGAGGTGGGCCTCGACGCGGGTGAGGTAGGGGTTGACCGGTGCGGTGCCGTCGAGTACCGGCCGGAGGGCGTGCCGGGCGGCGTCGGGTTGGTGGGCGGCAAGGTGCAGCGCCGCGGTGGCGTTACGCATTTCGCCGGTGGCCGCTAGGTCGGGGTCGACGGTGGCGAGGGTTGCTGCGGCTTGGTCGAGCAGTCCGAGGCGGGCCTGGGTGGCGATCGTCCAGGCGGTGACCCAGGTGGTAAGCCCGTGCCGTCCCGCCATGCGGGTCTGGACTCGTGCGGCGGTGGTGAATGCGGTGAGGGCTTGCGGGTGCTGGCCTCGTGCGGCATACGAGACGCCGTCGACGAGGTGCAGCAGGAGTTCAAGGCCGGGTTCGCCGCCACCGTGGGCGGCGGTCCGGGCCTGGTCGAGCCATTGCCGGCCGTGGTCGAGTTCTCCGGTCCAGATGAGGGTGCCGGCGAGTGTCGCCAGCGCCGGTGCGATCACCGGTGCGGTGGCCCAGCCATGCCGGGCGGCCAAGGCGATGGCGTCCTCGCAGTGCTGCCGGGCCTGGCCGAATGAGTGGGCGATCGCGGCGAATCCGAGGTGGGCGCGGCAGGCGACCTCGAGGTAGGGGCGGTTGATGTCGTGGGCGAGGGCGGCGCCGTCGCGGAGGTGTCGTTCGCTGTCGGCCAGCCGTAGCGACCAGGCTTCGGTGACGCCGAGGTTCATCAGGGCCAGGGCCCGCAGGTCGGCGCCAAGGGCGAGGCCGCCACCGATGGTGCCGGCGCTGGAGAGGGTGTCGATCTGGGCGATGACACCGTCGAAGTGGCCGCGGAGCCGGGCGAGTAGCAGGTCCAGCGACGCGATCGCCAGGTTCAACTGGTCGCGGTGGACCGCTGGGGACGTTGCGGCGTAGGTGCGCACGGTGTCGAGGTGCGCGGCGGCGTGGTCCAGGCGCATCCGGTCGAGGTCGGCGATGGTGTCCACCAGCGCCAAATCCGGATGCGTGTCGCGGATCGGGGCAGGAAACGCCTGGAGCAGGCTGGTCACGGTGGCGGCGTGGCCGTCGAGGGTGAGGCTGAGCGCGTGGTCGGTGAGCAGCCGGGCTGCGGCGCTCCAGTCGCCGGCGGCTTGGAGGTGGCCGATGGCCTCGACGGGGTGGTTGCGCTCGGTCAACCAGCCGGCGGCGAGTCGGTGCAGCTTGGGCACCTGGCCGGGTTCGGTGCGGCGCAGTTGCAGGGCGAGCATGTCGGCGACTAGGTGATGGAACCGGAACCAGGTGCGGCCGGGGTCGAGGGAGACGACGAACGCGTTGGTGTCCTCCAAGTCGAGCAGGAGCCCCTCTGAGCCGGTGGCGCCGGTGAGCAGATCGGCCAGCTCGCCGTTGATCCGGTCGAGCACGCTGGTGCGCAGCAGCAGCCGCTGGACGTCCGCCGGCTGCCGGTCGAGCATTTCGGCCATCAAGTACTCGGCGACGGTGCGGTCGGTGCCGGAGAACTCCGCCACGAACCCGGCCGGATCGGGGTTGCCGGACAGGGACAGCGCGGCCAGGCGAAGGCCTGCGGCCCAGCCCTCGGTCCGCTGGTGCAGGACGGCGACGAGGCGCTCGGGTAGGTCGACGCCGGCGGCGGAGAGTAGCTGACGGGTTTCGCTCGCGGTGAAGGTCAGCTGCGCGGCGCGGATCTCGGCGAGTTCCCCGTCCAGACGCAGCCGGTGCAGGCGCAGGGGCGAGTCGTGTCGGGTGGCGACAGCCGCGTGCACCGCGGCGGGAAGGTTCGCCAGCAGTTCGGTGAGATGCTCGATCGCGGACGTCGAATGCAGCTCGTGGAGATCGTCGATGATCAGTGCGGTGGCACCGTCGAGGGCGGCGAGTTCACCCAGAACCTGGGCGACCATCGTGGGACCGTCGAAGTCCGGTGTCGGCGACGGCGGGTCTGCGTGGCACGCCGCCCGGATCGCGGCTAGCAGAGCGAGCCAGAACTGGTGCGGGTCGGCTTGGCCCGGCCGCACGGTCAGGAACACGATGCGGCGATCTGTCGCGGCGTGGCCGGCCCAGGTCCGCAGGAGCGACGTTTTTCCACTGCCGGCGGGTGCCGAGATGACCGTTACCCGACGCTCAGTGGCGCGGTCCAGTGCGGCAAGCAGACCGGGTCGGCTGATCAGCCCTGGTCCAGGGGCGTGTGGCGGATCGACCGTGGTGGACGCGGCCATCCGCGTGCCCTCTGAACGTGGCACCGTGTCAGCCTATCGCACGCGAATCACCGGAATCTGGTGACGACCGGTCATCCGGTCGGCGACAACGCTCAAGCGACCGGCCAGTCAGGCCGGGCGAATTTGAGCGGAGATCGTGATGACATCAGCCGCCACCGACGAACCCCAGCCGCTGCCCGACTACGCGCCGGTCCCGGACTTGGCGCTCGGCCCGGCCCTCAACGACCACGGCTTCTACGTTGGCAGAGTCCAGCGCAACCTGTTCTGGGTGACCGACGGCACTTACCAGTGCGCGTTCTTGGCCACCCGCGACGGGGTGGCGCTCTTCGACGCCCCACCGACGATCGGACACAACCTGCGTCGTGCCGTCGATGAGATCACCGCGGCCGAAGGCGTCCCGAACACGGTGACGCATCTGGTGTATTCCCACCACCACGCCGACCACGCTGGGGCGGCGGACCTGTTCGGCGACGACGTGGTCCGCATCGGTCACGTCGAGACGCGGCGGCTGCTGCTTCGCGACAACGACCCGACCCGCCCGGCGCCCGAGGTCACCTTTGAGGATCGGTACACGCTGCAGGTCGGCGGAGAGCGAGTCGAGCTGGCGTTTCACGGCCCGAATCACTCGCCGGACAACATCTTCATCCACTTCCCGGACCACGACGCGCTGATGCTCATCGACATCGTCAACATCGGCTGGGTACCGATCTACAACCTCAACCTCAGCGAGGACGTTCCAGGCTATCTCGACGCCCCCGCCCAGGCTCTGTCCTATCCATGGACGCACTACATCGGCGGGCACCTCGGTCGGCTCGGTACCCGCGACGACATTGCCCTGCACCAGCGCTACATCGCCGACATTGTCGACAGCTGCCGTGCCGCGCTGGGATCGGTGGATCCGACACCGTACTTCGTGAGGTACGGCGCGAACGTGTGGGCGGCGGTCGGCGGCTACCTCGACGCCGTCACAGCAAAGGCAGCCGCACCCATCATCGCCCAGTACACCGGCGTGCTCGCGGCCGCGGACGTGCCGGCGTTCACCACCAGCACCACCTTCACGATCCTGCAGTCGATGCGCCTGGACCTCGGCGCGGGCTCCCAGGTCCACCCGTGACCACACCCGGCGCCCGAGCCAGCCGTCCGGACCTGGGCGGGTACTTCCCGCTCGGCCCGTGGCGGGTGCACAGAGCCGGGTACGGGGCGATGCAGCTGGCCGGCGACGGGTTCTTCGGACCGGCGACACGCGATGGCGCCGAGGCGGTCCGGGTACTGCAGGCGGCCGTCGCCGCCGGCGTCGACCACATCGACACAGCCCAGTACTACGGGCCCGGCACCGTCAACCAACTCATCCGCGAGGCGCTGCACCCCTACCCGGCGAGCCTCGCGATCGTCAGCAAGGTCGCCGCACGACGCGACACCGACGGCGCGCTGGTGCCCTTCGACGACCCGCACGAACTTCGCCAAGACATCGAGGACAACCTCACCACCCTGGACATCGACCGGCTTGCCGCGGTGAACCTGCGGATCGCGGACCCGGCCGCACCCGCGGGCCGGCGGTTCGACGCCCAGATCGCCGCCCTCGTCCAGGCCCGCGACGAGGGCCTCATCGGCGGTGTCGGCATCAGCAACGTCTCCCGGGAACACCTGGTCCGGGCCAGGGCACAGACCGAGATCGTGTGCGTGCAGAACCTGTTCAACCTGGCCGACCAGTCTGCCCGCGACGTACTGGCCGAATGTGAGGCCCATGGCATCGCGTTCGTCCCGTACTGCCCACTGGGCTTGGCCGGAGACCAGCGGCGCCGGCTGCTCACCGAACCCGTGCTCACGGCGACCGCCGCGCGGCTTGGCGCGACACCGGTGCAGGCCGCGCTCGCCTGGCTGCTGGACCTCGCGTCGAACATTCTGCTCATCCCGGGCACCCGCACCCGCGGCCACCTCGCCGAGAACCTCGCCGCCGCCGACGTCCGTCTCGACGACACGGCCCGCACCGAACTGACCCGCCATTTCCGACCCTGAACGAGCTGACGACCGTGGACAACGAAGAGATCATCCGCAACGCGTACCGGATCGCCGAGGCCAAAGACACCGAAGGCTGGCTGGCCGCGTTCACCCCCGACGGGACGTTCACCGACGAGTCGATCGGGGTCACCTACCGCGGCCAGGACCGGACGTTCCCGCTGGACAACTACGGGCGGGCGTTCTCCGACATGCACCGCGAACTCCACCAGGTCTACGTCAACGGCGACATGGTCATCGTCCAGCTCGCGCTGCAGGGCACCCACGACGGGCCGCTCCAGGCCGGCGACGGGATCATCGCACCGACCGGCAACCGGATGGACGCCCCGTGCTGTGACGTGTTCCAGCTGCGTGACGGCAGGATCGAACGGTTCGACTGCTACCCGTCGGGCACCGTGATCCTCGCCCAACTCGGTGTCCTCGGCGCCCTCGACGCCGCCATCACCCGCTCATGACCACGCCGATCACGGGCGCCGAAGCGGCCGACCGGCTGGCGATCCGCGACCTCGTCGACGCCTATGCGCACTGTGCCGACCGCCGCGACGCCGTCGGCCGGATGCGCGCTTCCACCCGGAGCCTCCGGTCGCGCGAATCACCGGAATCCGGTGACGTGTCCTCACCTGCCGGACGACAAGGCTAGAAGGGCCTGCCTCCCGGCAGGAGATTCAGCAGCGGATTTGCCGTCGGCGAGCGCCGCCTCGGGAGCGCTGACGCGAATCCCAGGGGAAGGGAGATCCTCGGTGAGCACCGAGCAGCGAGAGACCCTCGACGCGATCCTGCGACAGTCAGTCTTCCCTGACGGCATCGATGTCATCGAGCAACGGCGACTGCTCAAGGAGTTGGTGTCGGCGCAGCCACTGCCCGCCGACGTGACCGTGACCGCAGCCGCACTGGGCGGCGTACCCACTGCCGAGATCACCATCGACGGCATCGAACCCCGCCATGTCGTCCTGTACTTTCACGGCGGCGTGTACGTACTGGGGGACGCCGTCAGCGCCGCCAACCTGGCCTCCCAGATCGGCCGGCGGACGCACGCAAAGGTCATCTCCGTCGACTACCGGCTTGCCCCCGAGCATCCGTATCCAGCAGCGGTCGACGACGCCCTGACCGCCTACGAAGCCCTCCTGCACAACGGCACCGCACCGTCGGACATCGTCTTCGCGGGCGAGTCCGCCGGCGGCGGACTCGCGATCGCCACCCTGGTCAACGCCCGCGATCACGGGCTGCCCCTGCCGGCCGCGGCCCTCGTCATGTCACCGTATGCCGACCTCACGCTGGCCGGGGCGACCATGGACACCAAGGGGGAGGTCGACGTACTAATGAGTCGAGAAAATCTTCAAACCCGAGTCGCCGACTACACGGCCAGTCAAGACGCCGCTTCCGGGCTGATCAGCCCCATATTCGCCGACCTGTCCCGCCTGCCGCCGCTGATCATCCAGGTCGGAACCCACGAGGTGCTCCTTGACGACGCCGTCCGCCTCGCGCGACAGGCCGCCACCGCCGACGTCGACGTCACCCTCGACATCACCCCCGGAGTACCGCACGTCTTCCAGACCTTCTATCCGATCCTCGACGAAGCGGTCGGCGCGCTGGACCGGGCCGGACAACTCCTGTCGACGCATCTTGCCAGCGCAGAACGCGTCACCGGATAGGGAAAGGCAGAACGCATGGCTACGTTCAACGACACGATGATCGAGAGCTTCCGGGCCAACGACGGCGTCCTCGGCGGTCCTTTCGAGGGCAGGACCACCCTCCTGCTACACACTCCCGGCCGCAAGTCCGGCAAGCAGTTCGTCAACCCGCTCGTCGCGGCGCCCCACGGCGACTCGTACATCGTCTGCGGCAGCGCAGGCGGTGCGCCGCAGGACCCGCAATGGGTGGCCAACCTAGAGGCCGTCGAAGGCCCCGTCACCATCGAGCTGGGCGCCGACACGGCGCAGGCCGACCACCGGGTGGTACGCCCCGGCCGCGACGACGACTGGGACCAGCTGTACGGCGTGTGGCGCGCATATTGGCCAGACGCCGCGACATACGAGAAACAAACCGACCGGAAATTCCCGGTCGCCGTCATCACCGTACGTTAACGGCCACGTCTCGTTCGAGTCCCAGTTGGCTTCGACGCAAACGGCTACCTGCGGTAGCGGCGGGGCCAGCGCTCGGCGCACATCCGGATCATAAGCCTGTCGCCTGTCGCCTGTCGCCTGTCGCCTGCGGCCCGAGGCGGCTGACCCCGGACAACCAGGCCCGGCGCGGCCGGGCCATCGTGGATCAATGGTTCTGCCTCCCGAGTGGCTCGGTGAATCCGGGGATCATCTTCTCGAGGAGACGCTCGCGATCCTCAGCGACCCGGCGTACATCACAGTGGCCGTGTTCAGCGCATTCTCCCCATGCCCCGCGGTGCCTGGCGCCGCCGTTTCGCTTCCCGACGCTCCGCCCGGGCGAAGTGTGGACGCATCCCCGCCGCTGCCGATGACGTGTTTGGCGAGCAAGGCGCTCACTGCGGAGGTGGGCGTTCTATCGTGAGTGCGTCAGAGGATGTGTGTTCCGGTGCTTCCCCGCCCAGGATCCGACTGTCGTCGAGACGACGTTCGTCAGCTATGAACGCCGACAGGACGCGCGGGCTGGGTGACCGATGAGGAAGGGTTTAGGAGTGCGAGCGCGGACGGTCGACCGCCTGGTGTGGCAGGTTTGCACGGGCGACGGCTTCTACAGACGTCGGCGGGCTGGTCGGGCCGCCGACCGGCTTGCCCGAGCCATCAGTCGTGGTGACCTGCTCGGGGGGCGGATGCCGAACACGGTGGAGGTCCTTCTCGGGTGGCTGCCCGAGTCACTGCCGCGTCGGGCTGACCGCATCCGTCTGGCGCTGCGTTCGCTACCCGATCCGGCGGCGCAGCATCTTATGTGCGAGATCGCACTCAGCCAGGGTGGTGAGGCGAGGGCGGCTGCGATCGAAGCTGGCTACCTGCCCGCGCTGGACGCCGACCGCGCGGCCTACTTGGTGCTGACCGATCAGTGGGACCGTTACCACGAGTCGGACCCGGATGGACGTCTGCTCGCCGCCGCCTACCGCGCCCGCCCAGCGTCGGGCCGGGACCGCATTCGGGCCGCCTGTCAGCGCGGACGCGTGGACACGCTACAGATCCTGGTCGGCGATGACCGGCGCGCCGGAGTACGCGACCTCAACGCTGAGACGGCGGACTACCTGCTCGAGTCGCTGATCTCGGCGGGGCGGTGCCAGGAGGCTTGGAGTCTCGTTTTCGACCTGCGGTTCGAATGGGGTCTGCTTGCGGCAGCCCGGCTGCGCGATGCGGATATCTTACCGGAAAGATCGTCGGACGCTCCGGCGCCCTGGGCGACGCGACTTCGGTGAGCTATGGCGAGGGCTACTCTTCTCGCTACGACCCTCGTCCTTCCCATATCGCTTTCGCCCCGGCAGGCGACGAAATTCTGGTCGGGACCAGGCAGGGCGATGTCGGAGTCAATTTCAGTTCGGGCAGCAAGGGGGTGGGCCGCTCCTTCTCCGTGGCTGGCAGGAGCCCGATCGTGGATATTGTGTCGATCGGGGAGACCGCGATTGTTGTGGCGGCCGCCGAGAACGGAAACATCGAAGTGTCAGACTGGATCAGCGCCTCGAGACTACTTTCGATTAAAACAGGCAAACGAATCCGCGCGTTGGCCGCATCCCCCTGTGGGGCCTTCCTGGCTGGGACGTATCATGACGGCACCATCGAGCTATGGGACCTGCGCGCACTGAAGATCGCCTACCTTTTCCAGTTACCGCTCGTAGACGCGACTCCCGACCACCTGACCCAGGTCCAGGATGCCGTCGCGCATGGACTCCCGCCGCGGCTCCGACCGCACGTGGAGGCACTCGGGGCGGTGCTGCAATACCGTTTCCGCCACGTCATCCAGGTCGGCGAGCATTACGGCCCCGAGAGAGGATAGTCAGCCGATACCGGACTTCGCGAACCATGAGCCAAGGGTGCCAACCGCCTTCCAGGCCTGGCACTGATGACCCCACGTCGATCGAGGCGGCACGGCACCAGGCAGGACCACGGCTCCCCGAATCCGTCACCCCACAAGCGCTCACGTATAACGAGCAGGGCGGGATGGGTCTCGTCCCCCGGATGCCTCACCTGGCCTGGAACGTAGACCTAGCGGTGCAAGAACCCTCGTCCGGAGTTGCTCTGGGGTAGGGGATACGGAGCGTTTCATCCCGGGGGCGAAGGCCCTTGGTGCCGCTCGGGTGCCTCCGCACTTGTGTAGGTGTCATTAGGTGTAGGTACAGTTCGACACACGGATTCAGCTGACAACCTCCAATCGAGGGGGCCGCTCTTGTGGCCGCAAACCCCGCCGAGCTGCGACGGCTCGCTGAACGCGCCGACGTCGCCGCCGACTCGGCCGCCAGGTACATCGCCGCCTACAACTCGATGAGGCTTCGCTACTCCGACCCCTACGCCGGCTACGGAAGACACAAGGGTCTCCATTACCAAGATGCGGAGGACCGCGATACCCATACGGGCAGCGACCGAGCGGCAAGCGCCGCCCACGCGGCCGCCCTCGACGCCGATAATGCCACCCGCAGCGCCCTCGACGATGTCCGAATCCGCATCCCGGTCGCCGCCCGCGTCGCAGTCGCCGCGCGCGCTCGCCTCACGACCAGGCACGCTCGCTGTCCCGGCGCCAAGGAGGCGCGCGCGGCCACCATCGCCGCTCGTCGGGCCGCCGCCTTCGCCCGTCTGGTGGCGGACCGGATGGAAACGCGCGACCGCTCCTGATCACACGCTTGGGCTTGGACCCGTCCTGCGCGGGCATTTCTGAAAGCGCGATCCGCGTCTCATCGGACGAAAGCGCGATCTCGTAGTTAGATCGACCTCGGCCCGACTGCGGTGGTCGAAAGCCAGGGTTATCAGCAGTTGATGTTGCTCATCGTGAGTAAGACGATATCAAACACGCGTTGATCGTCGGTCCAGCAACATCCAGTTCTTGCGCCCCATTTTACTGATCTTAGTAACGGTGGCGTTACATTCGCGAGGCGCTGACCAGCGTCGATGCGAAGTCGACGCTGAAGGTCAACGTCGCCAATACGGAGACTGCCTGCTGATCACGGCGACCTTGCCCCGCAAGGGCTGGCTGTAGTCCTACATGATTCTTCTCCTTGTTGTGATCAGGACTGGATGGTGGGGCGGACGACAATTTCGCTGATGTCGATGCCGGCGGGCTGTGCGATCGCGTAGCCGACTGCGGCGGCGACAGCGGACGGTGGCATGGCGATCTCCTCGCGTTGACGGGCCAGCGCCGCTGCCGCCTCCGGGCTCGCGCCTTTGCCGACGCCCTCGGTGTCGGTGAAGCCCGGCGACACGAGGGTGACGCGCAGGTCCGGACCCGACTCCTGCCGCAGCCCCTCGGTGAGTACCTTGACTGCGGTCTTCGTAGCCGCGTAGACGCCCTGCGGGGACTTCACGACATACGCCGCGGTCGAGGCCACATTTACGAATTGGCCCGAACGCTGGCGCCGGAACACGGGCAGCGCCGCCGCGATCCCGTTGAGCACTCCGGTGATGTTCGTCGCCACCATCGCGTCCCAGTCGTCCTGCCGCATGTCATCGAACGGCGACACCGTCAGGGTGCCGGCGTTGGAGACGAGGACGTCGAGCCGCCCGTGCCGCTAGACCGCCGTGCCGACGAGCCGGACGAGATCGTCACGGCGAGTCACGTCCATGACCAGTCCGGTCGCATCACCGCCGCTCGCGATAACCCGGTCGACTACCTCTTTGAGCCGGTCCTCCCGTCGCGCGCCCAGCACGACCCTGGCCCCTCGCGCCCCGAGGTGTTCTGCGGTCGCGGCACCGATGCCGCTGCTCGCGCCAGTGATCGCGACGACTGCTTCGTCGATTCGCGCATGCATGTGAAGTCCGACCTTCCGATCACCGCCGGTACGCTGGAACCGGACGGATGTCCAGATCGACGGTAGTGGACAGGTGTCCGTTTGTCGAGAGGGGTGACGTTGCGCGCGGACGCGAGGCGGAACAAGGAACGGATTCTCGACGTCGCTCGCGCGGCGCTCAGTGCCGGGCAGACGCCGACCATGGCCGCGGTCGCGCGGGCGGCCGGCGTGGGTCAGGGGACGCTGTACCGGCACTTCCCGACGTGGCAGGACCTCGTGATGGAGGTGCATCGCGCGGACATGGCGGAGCTCGTCGATGCCGCGCCGAAGCTGCTCGAGCAACAGCCGCCGGTCGAGGCGCTGGCTGCCTGGCTGAGTCAGCTCGCCGAGTACGGTCGGATCAAGAAAGGCCTGAGCGATGCCATGCACGCCGCGATGCGTGAGCAGTTCGCCGGCGAGGAGCACTACCCGGATCTGGCGCCGATCGACCTCATCCTCGATGCGGGCAAGGCAGACGGCAGCATCCGCGGCGACGTCTCCGGAGAGGACGTGCTGCTGCTAGTTGGGTTCCTCTGGCGCCTGGACCTGACCGCCGACCGCGACGAGCGCTCCACGCGACTCCTGCGCATCGTGCTCGACGGGTTGCGGGCGAGGACGTGAAGGCGGCCTGGGACGTGAAGGCACAGGACAAGATCTTCGAGAGCCTGGGCGGTGACTTCTTCCAGGAGGTCCACCGGTTGGACGCGCGATCTGAATGCGTCCTGGCCGCGCCTCGCGACCGGATATCCGGCGGCACGGCGCCGGTAGAGGACGGTGGCGGTGGGGACGAAGATGATCAGTAGTCCGATGACCAGATCGGGGTCGCGTGGACGGGGTGCTGCATGGGCCACGCGTCGATCGAGGCCGCTGGGTTGGGGTTGCCGAGCAGTTCGCGGGCGGCGGCGGTGACGGCGCTGATCGGGTTCCAGGTGGTGAGGTCGCGCAGCCAGGGGGTCATGCGCTGGGTGGGGACCAGGGCGTTGGATACGAAGACGATCGGGAGCAGCAGGAGCAGGCCCAGGGCTTGGGCGGTCTCGACGCCCTTGCTGGCCAGGCCCAGGCAGGCGCATCCCCAGGAGACCGCGTAGCCGAGCTCAGCGCGCTCGCGGCCGATCTCGTGCGCCAGAACGCGGGCGTCGCGCAGCGACTGCCTGCGACCAGGTGGCTACGACATCCGGTCAATGTGATAGCGCCACGTTGCCGTGTCGGCGCAGCAGCATCCGCCAATTGGCGGATCCAGGCGACGGATCTGCGAATAATCGTCGGTAACGGCAGCTCGCGCACTTAGGAAAACTGACCCGGCGCGCCAATGTTGCGCATGTCGCGATGTTACGACCGCCGGAGGTCAGGATGGGTACTGCGATCGACGGTTCCGCCATTGACAAGGTTCTGAAGGACGCTGTCGCCACGGGCGTTGTTCCGCATGTGGCGGCGATCGCGGCTGATCGGGACGGGATCATCTACGAGGGTGGAGCGGGGGTCCGGATTGTAGGTGAGAACCATGACCCGGTAACCACTGCGACTCATTTCCGCATCATGTCGATGACCAAGATGGTGTGTACCACGGCCGCGCTGCAGCAGATGGAGCGAGGTGAGCTGGAGTTGGACGCGCCCGTCGACACCTACTGTCCACAGTTCGCTGACGTGAGGGTGTTGGAGGGTTTCGACGGGGATACTCCGAAGCTCCGCGCCGCCCGCGGCCGGGCCACGGTGAAGCAATTGATTACTCATACCTCTGGGTTAGGCTACTGGTTCTGGAACGCCGACCTGGTTCGCTTCGAGAAGGTGACTGGGGTGCCCAACGTGGTCCCAGGCTCGGCGGAGGCGTTCAAGGCCCCGCTGGTGGCCGATCCGGGAACCGAATTCGTGTACGGCATCAACACCGACTGGTTGGGCAAGGTCGTGGAAGCGGTCGCGGGCAAAACTCTCGACGTGGTAATCAAGGAGGGGGTGACCGGTCCGCTCGGGATGAACGACACGATGTTTCGATTGGACGAAGCGCGTACCGCCAACTGCGTCACGGTTCATGTCAAAGGCGACGACGGTACGTGGAGTTCAGCCGGCGAGATCCTGAACCAGAATCCGGACTGGTGGGCCGGGGGCCACGGCTTGTACTCGACGCCGCGGGACTACGTCCAGTTGGAGCGCGCGCTGTTACGGGGCGGAGAGCTGGACGGGGAAAGGATACTTCGCCAGGAAACGGTCGACGCGGCGTTCGCCAACCAGATCGGTGACATCGACTTTCCGGCCGAGATCCCGAGCGCCGACCCACCGATCACCGACGCGTTGCGGGTCGGACCGGGCTGGAAGTGGGGCTACGGCCTGTTGCTGAACACCCAGGACGTGCCCGGGCGGCGACGGGCCGGCACGGGTGCCTGGGCCGGCCTGTTCAACACCCACTTCTTTGTCGACCGTACGACGGGAGTGTGCGCCTCGATCTACACCAATTCGCTACCGTTCATCTCTGAACACGAGGCGTGGAAGACCTATGTCGACTTCGAGGCGGCACTCTACTCCTGCCTGTAACCGCTCCTCCCTGTAACCGCAGCTGTGGCCCGCGGTGACCGGCGAGGACGACGACCTCGCCGGTCACGGTGGAGGCGCCGCCGCGCGTCGGCGGCTCCGGCATGATGAACTGAGGCCTACCAGGACGATCGAGAGGCCGGGCGCGATGCCGACCGTCGCACGACCCGAGTTCGACCCGGAGCTGAAGGCCGGGCTCGCGGTAGTCGGTGGCGTTTTCCCACCCACTGTCACCGTCGACCTCATCGCCTTCATGCGTAAGTCCTACGCGTCGCCTCCGATCGAGGAAACACTGCGGGGGCGCGCGATCGAACGCCGGGACGAGACCATCCGGGGCCACCGCGGCGACGCCGTCGGCGTCTCGGTGCTCCGACCTGTCGGCGTCACCGAGCCACGCCCGGGTGTCGTCTTCGTGCATTCGGGCGGGCTGATGTTCGGCGACCGGTTCAGCGGTGCCGATCTCGTCCTCAACTGGGTCGACAAGTTCGGCGCCGTGCTCGTCACAGTGGAGTACCGCCTCGCCCCGGAGTTCCCCGACCCCTACCCCAGAGAAGACTGCTACGCAGCCTTGGAGTGGGTCGCAGCAAGCGCCGAACGGCTCGGGATCCGCCGCGACCGCATGATGGTGGCCGGGGCGAGTTCGGGCGGTGGGCTGGCCGCCGGAATGGCCCTCGCCGCCCGGGACCGCGGCGGGCCGCGGCTGTGCGGTCAGGTGCTCGACTATCCGATGCTCGACGACCGCGGCATCACCCCCTCGACCAACCAGTTCGACGGCGTCGGGGTGTGGGACCGCGTCAGCAACGAAACGGGCTGGACCGCACTGCTCGGCGACGCCCGCGGCGGACCTGACGTGTCCGAGTACGCGGCGCCCGCGCGAGCCACCGACCTGCGAGGTCTGCCCCCGGCGTTCATCGACGTCGGCGCGGCCGAGATCTTCCGCGACGAGGCGATGGCGTACGCCGACCGGCTGTGGACCGCCGGCGGGAACGCCGAGCTGCACGTGTGGGCAGGCGGGTTCCATGCCTTCGACATCTTCGCTCCGCACACCATGGTGGGACAAGGGATGATTCGCACCCGCGACGCTTGGGTGGAGAAGATCCTCGCCGACTGACCCGGCGGCCGACTACTACGCCCCATACTGTGACGCAGGACACTAAATCGGCGCTCAAGGGGTTGGGTGAGTAGACGTGCAGGAGCTGCTGGGTCGCATCGCAGCACTCGACCCCCAAGCAAGTTTGAGCCTGCGGGTCATCGCCTGCTTCGACGAGCTGATCGTGGGCAACGTCAACACCCGCGGCCTGCTCGGCGCCGCCGCGTCGCTGGCTGGCTGCGACGCCGGGTTCTGCCAGGAACTCCCGCCGCGCGCACTCCGCGTCACCGCCAAAGGTGCACTGGTCGCGGACGGCCCGCCGTGTCCGACCTCTGCCGTCACCTCCGAGGGCATCACCGTCTGGTTGGACCGCACCGGGCCCGCCCACGCCAACGACGCGATCATCCTCGAACGACTTGCCCTGGCCGTACGTGTCCGCCATGGCCGGGGCCGGCGCGACCTGGAGAGCCGCCGCGAATTAGGCCTGCTGGTCGACGGTACGGTGCCGGTCGAGGAACGTAGCCTCGCCGCCGCTCGCCTCAACCTCGTGAGCGGGGCGCGCTACCGCATCGTCGCCGCACCGCTGTTCGCCGTCTGGGAGAGCCACCCAACTGGGGCCGAAGACGTCGTCGCCACCCCGTTCGGCCCCGTTCACGCCCTCGTCGTGCCCCACGACCACGAACCCGTCGCCGCCACCCCATCCGGCACCGGGCTCGCGGCTCGCGTGGAGAACCTGCATCGCTCGTTCAGCACCGCGGTGGTTGCGCTCAGGCTGTGCGAACCGCCGCGCATCCCTTCCGTGCAGGCCGACCGCTACGGCGGCTTGGTCGGCCTGCTTGCCGACGCCCCCACCGACACCGATCTGCCCGACGTCGACTCCCTCGACCAAGTCATGACCCACGTATGGGGGCCAACCACCCTCGACGCCCTGGTCCGCGCCGGATCCGTCCGACAAGCCTCTCGACTCGCCGGAGTCCATCACAGCACCCTGCAAGCCCGGCTCGACGCGGTGACCGAGCTGATGGGCTTCGACCCGTTCGACGGCATCGGCCGCACGCGACTCGGCATCGCATACCTCATCTGGCGGCTCAGAAACTCTCGAGTGCTCGACCTGCCAGCACCGACCTACAGCGACTCGAAAACCCGGTGAGCCGGACGTGCCCCAGATAGGTGGGCGCCACCTCGGTCGCGGGGTCGATCGTTTTCAGGTAGGTGGCGTTCTTCAGCCACCAGCCTTGAGTATCTCGTAGAGAACGGTCCAGTTCTCGGTGCCGCGGCCCGCGGTGACGGCCCGGTCGTAGTGCGCCTTGACGGCTTTGGGTAGCCGGGTGTCGATGCCGGCCTTCTCACTCGTCCACACGATGTGGTTCGCTGTGGCGCCCATCATCCGCGCCGTGCTGAGGTCGCCGGGGTGTTCGCCGGCCTCCAGGCGCCGGGCCAGGTCCCGTCCGTCTCCGATCATCGTCGGGATGTCGGTGAGGGAGTTCAGCGCGCCGGGTAGGAAGTCGGCGGCCGGGACACCGGCGGCGGTGACGAGCGCGGTGGCGTGGAGCAGGCTTGACAGAGCGGTGAGGAAGACGTCGAGGTACGCCTGGTAGAAGAGCTGGGCCAGGCCTGGGTCCTCCCCGAGGTACCTGGGCTCGCCGATCAGTCTGAGCGTCGGTTCGTGTACGTCGAACACCGCACGGGGCCCGCTGTAGAACACATGTGCCCCAGGGCCGCCCACGGCGGGAGCGGGAACCATGACGCCTCCTGTCACGAAGCTCGCTCCGTGTCCGGCCGCCCATTCCGCCGCATCCCGAGAGGCGTCGGGCGTGTCCGAACTGAGATTGACCAGGACCTTGCCGGCAAGAACACCTGAGGGTCGCGAACTCTCGGCGACCGGGCCGAGGATGTCGTACATCGCCTGGTAGTCGGTGAGGCTGAGGATGGTCAGCTCGCTGGCGGCAACCGCGGCTGTCGGTGTGGGCGCCATCGTCGCGCCCCTGGCGATGAGGTCGTCGGCGCGCCCCGCGGTGCGGTTCCACACCGTCACCGGATGGCCGGAGCCCAGCAGGGACGCGGCGATCGCTCGACCCATCGGGCCAATGCCGATGACCGTCACGGAGGACAGACCGCCCTCGCCGCTCATCGGGCCTTCCTGAGCTCTTCGAAGATGCGGGCGGTGCCCTGCCGGCCGTAGCCGGCGGCGATCTGCCGGCGCACGATGTCAAGCACGGGCCGCAGCACCTCGACATTGACGCCCTGGTCGAGGCTGGCCGTCACCAGCGAGGCCAGTGCGGCTTCGGTGAACTCAAGGCTCTGCTGGCCCGCCCCGGCGTAGTCTTCGGCGTCTACTGTGGCGGCGAGGCCGGCCAGCTGGCCGGTCATGGCAGCGAGGAAAGGTGTCTGCCGTCGGGCGAACTCGGCCGCCGACACGCCCTCGACACCGACCATCGCCGCGCCGTGCAGAAAACCGGCGAACATCGTGTACATCCCGACGAGCATCGCCAGGTCGCGCAGCGAGGCCATACCGGGGTCGGTCCCGAAGTAGTCGCTCTGCCCCCACAGATCGAGCAGTTCCCGGTTCTCCTCGAAGGCGGCCTCGGGGCCGCTGTAGAAGATCGCCGCACCCGGACGCCTGATCATCTCAGGTACGGCCATGATCGCGCCGTTCAGGTAGGTGATGCTGTGCTCCGTCGCCCAGGCCGCGAGCTCGCGGGCCTGGTCCGGTGTTGTTGTCGTCAGATTGATCACGGTGCGTCCGGCCAGGCTGGCGGCGACCGGATCGACCACGGCGTGCACCGACTGATGGTCGAACAGGCACACGACGATCAGTCCGTCGCCGGTGATCGCCTCCTCGACGGTCTCGGCAATGGTGGCGCCACGCTCGCCGAGTGCCCCTGCTCTGCCCGGGGTGCGGTTCCACACCACGGAGGGTCGGCCGGCATCGAGAGCCGCGGCGGCGAGCGCGCTGCCCATCGCGCCCAGGCCCAGGAAGGTCGTACGGGTCGTCATGGATCGTCCCTTGCTTCGCTCGGTGGTCTGACTGGCGTGCCGTCCCGACCCTCCCCGCTAAACTTTCCCACCGGCAAGTACCTACTATTTTGTTCGATACTTACCCGGAAGTGAGTGTCCAGCTAGGCGAGGTGGAGGGTCTGATGGTGACGAGCGCGAGGCGCGGTCCATACGTCTGCGGCATCGACGCCGGTATGGACGTGGTGTCAGGGAAGTGGAAGTCGCTGATCCTCTGGGAGCTGAACAACCACGGCGCCCGGCGGTTCGGAGAGCTGCGGCGCGGCCTTCCCGGCGTCAGCGAGAAGATGCTCATCCAGCACCTGCGCGAGATGGAAGAGGACGGCCTCGTCCACCGCGAGGTGTATCGCGAGGTCCCACCCCGGGTCGAGTACTCCCTCACCGAGCACGGCACGTCACTCAACGAGGCCCTCCGCCCGCTGGGCGAGTGGGGAAAACGACGTCACGAGCGCCTCGCCGCCAAGGACACGCTCGAATCCGCGTAACCAGCCGCGCCTCGCTGCCCACGATCCCCACGATCATGGTGACGAGACGGACCGGAACCGCCGGAACCACCAGGTTTCAGGAACTGGCCGCCGTAGAGTTAGAGAACCAGCGCCTCGACCCCCGGCCCGTACTGGACCGGGACGCCACCCCGACGGGTGCCACCGCCCGCGTCCGGGTGCCGCAGCAGGCACACTCCCGCTCGACGAGCCGGTGCTCGACGACCTGCGGGGCGAGCGGCGGCAGGTCCACCACCTGCCGCCGCTCGACCTGCGTCACCGGCGCGCCCAGCAGCGGATCCCCGCAGCCCCCGCACACCGCGGGCTCATGCACGACGGTCCGGGCCCCGTCGTCGACCAGCTTCAGCGTCGAGCCGTCATGCCCGTCCTGCCCACCCGGCCTGCGCCCGGTCTTCCTCCGCAGCGACCTCGGCTCGGGCTTGGCCAGCCCGTCCGAAACGGTGCGTGTCATGGTGATGGGGTTGAAAGTGCGACCTCGACCCGGTTGCGTCCGCTACTCTTGGCCCGGTATAGCTGGGCGTCGGCAAGTTCGACCAGGTCAGCGGGGCCCACGCCGCGGGTGGGAATGATGCTCGCGACGCCGACGCTCACAGTGACGACGTGCTCGGCGGTGAACGGGTGTGGTTCGGCCATCTCCTCGACGGCGGAGCGCAGGCGGTGGGCGATTCGTGCGGCAATGTCGAGTTCGGCGCCGGGCATCACGACCGCGAACTCCTCGCCCCCGTACCGCGCGGCCAGGTCGGTGCCGCGGGTGTTCCTGGAAAGGCATGCGGTGACGCGTTGAAGGCACCGGTCACCGGCGGTGTGTCCGAAGTTGTCGTTATAGGGCTTGAAGTGGTCGATATCGATCATTGCCAGTGCGATGGGTGCCGCCGGCTGCGTCGCCCGGTACCATTCGGCGTTGAGGACCTCGTCAAGGCGTCGCCGGTTGGCCAGCCCTGTCAGAGGATCGGTAATCGAGAGCTGCTCCAGCCGCTGGTTGGCGGCGGCGAGCTGCTGGGTTCGCTCCGCGACCTTGCGTTCCAGCGACGCATAGATCTGGGCGTTGTCGAGGGAGACCGCTAGCTGCCCGGCGATGAGCATGATCCCTTCGAGGCGTTCCGTGGAGAAGGCCCCCCGGATCATCCGGTTCTCCAGCAGCAGCATCGCTCCCAGTCGGCCCCGCGTCATGATGGGAACAGCGAGCATTGAGCAGCGCTCGGGGTCGGCGAAGTAGGGGTCGCGGTTGAACCGGTCGTCATGGGTGGCGTCGTCAACGACAACGGGTTCGCGGGTACGCTCTGCGTACCGGATGACCGATGCTGGAAGCAGGCGCCGCTGGCTGGCTTCCGGGAGCGAGAGAATCCGACCGTCGTCCGCGGGCATCGACCACCTGGATTCCTGTTGGTCGCTCAGCAGAAGATGGACACCGGTGGCGCCAGTCATCGCCGACAGGATTCCTACGACCTTGGCCCGCAGACCTTCGATGCTGGTCTCGGAGCTGAGCGCCTGGGAAGCGGCGACGATGCTGAGCAGATCGATGATGCCGGTCGTGACGGTGGAGCGGCAGACTGCTGGTTCCCCCGGTGGCGGCGCCGCTGGCTCAGCACCAGCGGGCTCGGCGCGTAGCATCGGGAAGGCCCAGTCTAGCTGACTGACCTTCGCGTTCGCTCCCCAGGCCAGGTATTCGCGGCGCGCGGCGGCGAGCATCGCACTGCCGGCTTCCTCCATGCCAAATGTAAGGTAGAACCGCGCACACCGTTCAAGGATCAGTGCGCGGTGCCACGGGCGTACTCGTACTGAGGCGTCGCGCTGTGCCACGTCGTACGTATAAGCCGCCTCCTGGAAGTCACCGGCGGCCCAGGCCCGTTCCGCCTTCACCAGGCGCAGCAGGTGCAAGAAGTTAACCGGTGCGTCGGCCGCGCGCGCGGCCAGCCATTCGATCGACTTGTCGAGCTCGGCCAACAGGGAGCCACGCCGACCCGTTTCGGCCGAGCGGGCCTGCCAAGCCAATGCCAAGGCCCGTAGGAGGTGCGCATTTGCCATCGCATAGATGGGCTCGACGTACGGCAACAGAGGTGTCACGGCTGTCATGTGCCTGGCCAGCTCAACCGGGTCATCGAGGATGGCCGCGGCAAGCGCCCGGGTGATGTGGCGGGCGGCGGCGTAGGGGCTGTCGGCCAGCCCGCCCAGTACGGCAGCCTCATCGGCCGCCGACTCGGCGACCTCGCCGCGCAGCAGCCTCGCCAGCTGGCGGTATAGCAGGAACAGCTCCTCCGCGTGACCGTTGCCGGTGCGCCTGGCGAACGCCAATGCTTCGTCGATCTCGGCGACAAACACGCCAAGCGATGGTGCGCAGTCCAGGAGGTTATAGATCAGTACGTAGTGGGTCCAGCATGCGCTCTGCAGATCACCGGCCTGTATCAGGCCCTCCAGCGCGCGATGCGCCTCTGAGACGTTTTCCTCGAGCGATTCGAACCAGTGGCCGGCACTCATCAAATACAGAAACTCCGCCCGCCATACGTCAGGCTCGTAACCGCGTTCCCGGCCGACCGTGAGGATCCGCCGCATCATGCGGTACCCGGTGCGGTAGTCGTGCCTGCGAGCTGTGACAACAAGCGCCGCATGAGCGGCGGGGCCGAGCAGGGTGGGATCCGGGCCGTACCGTGTCCACATCTCCAGCGTCTCCACGGTCAGCCAGGCCATTATCGTCTGGTCGCAGTAGAACGCCGGGGCCATGAGTCGGTTGATGAGATTGATGGTGCCCAGGCGCGAGCGGTCAGCGATTCTCGGTCGTCGCCGATCGTCGGCTTCGCTGGTCTCGTCGAGCCATCGGTACAGCGCGTCGAGCCTCCGGTCTATCTCCTTGTCGATGTGGCCCCGGTCGGGGGCGGCGAGACCGAGCTGCCGCAACTGGTCGAGGCCAAGCCGTACCGCCTCGGCGGGGCGGCCCTGATCGGTGAGGCTGCTGACCTGCACGACGGTGGCGGCCGTGCGTTCCGCGGGGTGAGTGCAGAGCCTGCTGATGGTTTGGTACTCCTCGTCAGCCTCTTCCAGCCGGCCGAGGCCGTAAAGGGCGGCGTGCCGGTCGGTGTGGACCATGATCCGTTGTTCCACGTCGGCCGTATCGACGAGTGGAATTGCCGCGGCCAGGAACCTTTCGACCAGCGAGTGGTTGCTCAGCAGCTTTGCCTCGTCCGCGGCCTGCTTGAAAAGCCTGACCACCAGCTGGCGCTCCTCAGCGGCGTGCACGGCGTCGATCACATGCAGGTACTGCTCCGCCGCAACCACGGAGAACTCGTGTTGGCCAGCCAGGCGTCGGGCCAAGCGCAGCCGCGTGGCGCGCTGTGTCTGCGAGGTGAGGCCGCGCAGTATGCTTTCCTGCGCCCGATCGTGGTGAAACCGCAGGCTCGCCGGGTCGCCGGGCTCCAGCACCAACAGGCCATCGGCGAACGCGGGGGCGAGCCGCCGGGAGAGATCGTCGGTTGGCAGCGCGGTAGCGGCCTCCAGGACATCCAGCTCCACCTGACCGGCCAGGCACGCCATCACCGCCAGCACCTCCCTGGTGTCCGGTGGCAACAGGGAGGTACGGGTGACCAGCAGGTCGGTAACGTCCATGCGGCCGAGCTGGCGGCGCAGCGTCTCCCGGTCCCATCGCCATCCGCTTTCGCTGGGGGCCAGCGCGCCGCCGTGGCGCAGCGTGTTGAGCAACTCCAGCGTGTTGTACGGATTGCCCGCGCTGGTTGGCGCGATCGTCCCTGCCAGCTCGGCCGCAGGCCGCGGGGCCAGGTGTAGCAGGTCGGCCACCATAGCCGCCTGACCCCGTGGCGAGAGGCTACCCAGCCACACATGGTGCGGCCCGGCTGGCTGGCGACGCCACCGGGCGAGCATCCGCGTGAGCGGGTGGGCGGCGTCCACACCGCGCTCCCTGTAGGCGCCGACGAGCAGCAGCCCCTCAATCTGTTCTTCGCCGCCGAATATCAGGTCGACGAAGCCGAGCGGTGTCCGCCCGGCCCACTGAAGGTCGTCGAGGAACAACACGACCGGCCGTTTCCGGGACGCGACGGCACGCATTATTGCGATCACGGCGCGTGATACTCGGGCCTGCGCGGTCATCGGATCGCCCGGCTCCGGGGGGACCTTCAGCAACGTCGCGACCTCGGGCACGACCGCGGCCGCCAGCCCGGCGTTAGGTCCCAATCCACTACGCATCCGGTCCCGCACCTCGGCCAAGTTGTCCTCCGGTTCGGCCAGCAACAGCCGACCCAATGCGCGAAATGCCTGTCGGATCGCGTCGTGCTCCTGGTCGCGGCGAAACTGGTCGAACTTGCCGGCCACGAACCAGCCGTCGCTGCCGGCCACGATCGGCCGCAGCTCGTTGACCAGGGACGTCTTACCCACCCCCGGCGCACCGGCGACTAGGAGCCCACAGCAACGGCCGGCCATCGCATCGGCGAACACAACGCCCAGCTCGCCGACTTCCCGGTCACGCCCGGCCAGCCGGGACGTCGACAGCGGTCGCGAGGGGAAATCGTGCTCGCCGGGACGCAGCACCGTGGCTCCCCGCTGCAGCAGGAACAGATCATGCAGCAGCCCGTCGGCACTCTGGTATCGATCGTCCGGCTCCTTCTCAAGCAGATGCATGATGATCGCCGACGGCGCGGCCGGGACCGCTGGGTTCACCGCCGCCGGCGGTGCCGGCAGCCGCGCGAGATGGTCATGAATGATCCGCAGGGGGTCGCCGGTGCCGAACGGAGGCGCGCCGGTTGCCAGCTCGTAGAGGGTGGCTCCGACCGCGTATAGATCGGCGCGCTGGTCGACCGGGCGACCGCTCCGGCCGGTCTGCTCCGGCGCGAGGTAAGGGATCGTCCCGACAATCTCCTTGGATGGCATGAATCCTGGCCGGACCGTCACGAACGTCGTAGCCACAGCGAAGTCGATCAGACAAAGTGCGTCCTGGCCCCTGCTGACGACGATGTTCGCTGGGTTGATATTCCGATGCACCACGCCGTGGCGGTGCATCCCCGCCACGGCGCGTGCAAGCGACCCGGCCAGGCGGATCAGCTCGGCAGGATCCAGCGGGGTGGCGCGCTCGGACAGAACGGTGCCGCCGAGGTCCTCGAGCAGGACGGACCCCTGGCAGGGCGGCCGTCCAGCCGCCAGTCGCACGACCCCCTCGACCCCGGACAGCCGCTCAAGGATGTCGATCTCATGCCGCAACCGTCGCTGCGCGTTCGGCCCCAGCGGTTCCTTCCGGATCACGCTTCCATCTGGGAACACCAGTCGAGACACCCGAGTCCGCTCTGTCTCGTGGAGCAGCTCCGTCCGCGTCACCGCCGCCGGCGGATCCCGGCTCGGCGTCGTTCGCTTGAATCCCATCCGCCAATCCCCCGGCATCGTCCCGGCGAGCTCACCTGTTCGGTCTGCCCCCAATCACAGCGACGGCAACGCGACGATCGTCCCGATCGCGAACCTGCGCGCCGAGCCGAGCGCCCTGGGGCTGACTGTCGTCTCCAAGCAGCGGGCCGAACGGCACAACGGCCAGGATGTCGTCACCGCCGCGGTCCTCCCGATCAACGCGGCTCTGATCGGCGGGGAGGACCTGGCCTGGCGACCGGCCCCGCCGTCGCGCGCCCGCGCGCTGCTGCGCACGATCGCTTTCAACGCGAGCGTCCCGGTGCTCGCGTTGGCCTACCTTGTGGACCGGACGATCTCCTGATTCGCCGGTCACGTGCTTTACCTTGACACAATGTCAAGGTGTCCACTGGGTGCAGGAGGTGGTCCCGATCAACACGGCAAACGGAACCCCGCAGAACACCCGCGTGGCCAACGCCCTGGGCGCCAAGGACTCGTCGGTTCGGCTTCAGGCGGCTCTGGCGGTCGGCTCGAACCCGGACGCCGGCCTTCTCGAGACGCTCGTCGAGCGGTGCGCGGTCGAGCCGGACTTCTTCGTGCGAGACACGCTGTCCTGGGCGCTGACCCGCCTGTCGCCGGAGATCACCCTGCCCCGGATCCGCCAGGAACTCGACTCCGAGCGCACTCAGGCCCGCAGTCAGGCGTTGCACACGCTCACCAAGATCGGCGACAAGCGCGCGTGGGCCTGGATCACGCGCGACATGCTGCGCGACGCCGACGACGAGGTCGCGCGGACCGCGTGGCGTGTCGCGGTCGCCCTCGTACCCGAGGACGAGAAGAAGGACCTGGCCGACGAACTGGTCGTGCAGCTCGGCCGCGGCGACCGCAATGTGCAGCTAAGCCTGAGCCGGGCCCTCGTCGACCTCGGCAACGTGATCGAGCCCGCCCTGGAGAAGGCCGCGGCGAACCCCGACCCGGCGGTGGCCGCGCACGCCCGTGCCACCGAGTTGCTCCTGCAGGACCCGGAGAGCGGTTTTGACGCGGCCATCGACGAGGCGAAGCGAGTCGTCACTCTCGGCCCGGAACGAGCCGCTGCTGCCGCCGCCGCGGCTGCATCGAGAGTCGCCGAGACTTCGGGGACTGCCGCGACCACGGAGACTGCCGACGTCGCGGAGACCGCCGAGCCCACGGAGACGACCGAGTCGACGGAGGCCGCGAAGGCTGCGGAGACCGCGGATTGCTGATCGGCGATGTGGCCCGCCACTCGGGGGTGAGCACCCGAATGCTTCGGCACTACGACGCCCTCGGGCTGGTGCGACCGAGCGGTCGCACCGCCGGCGGCTACCGTGAGTACTCCGCCGAGGACATCCGCAGGATCTTCCACGTGGAGAGCCTGCGGTCCCTCGGGCTCTCGCTCAAGCAGATCGGGCGCGCGCTGGAGGACCCGGCCTCCACGCCGTCCGCCCTGGTCAGCGACCTCATCCAGTGGACGGAAGACCGCTTGGAGCGGGAACAGGAGCTGCTCAAGCGGCTCCGCGCGATCGATGCGTCGGCGCCCACCGGCTGGCAGGGCGTCCTGCGCATCGTCGAACTCATGCAGGGGCTCAACTCGACCAGCGCCGCGCGCAGGCAGCAGGCCGTCCTGGCCCGGCCGGAGGGCGTGTCGGTTCCCGCCGAACTGCTGGCCGGGGCGGTCCTGGCCGAATCCGACCCCAACGTCGCGGGCGCCCTGCGCTGGGCGCTCGCCCGATCGGGCGGCGACGGCGTGGCGACGCTGGCCGCCGGCGTGCACTCGGAGGACGTCGACATCCGGCGGCGCGCGGTGCTGGCGATCGCCGAGATGTCCGAGGCCCCGGGTGTGACCACGGTGCTTGCGGACGCGCTCGGGGACCCGGACACGACGGTGCGCAGGCACGCCGCTCTGGCGTTGGGCAGGCGTGGTGTGACCGGGGCAGTGCCGACACTCGTCGGCATGGTGGTCGAGGGCGCAGGCGACGTCGACGCGGCGGAGGCCCTGGGAACGCTGTCCCAGGATCCCGGGTGCGCGGACCGGATCATCACCGCACTGGTCGACGAACTCGCCGCGCACACCGCAAACTCCGCGGTGCGAATACGCCTCGCTCAGGCGCTGGTCGAGCTGCCGGGGACCACCGTGCGGGACGTCCTGCGCCAACTGGCCCACGACGACGACCCCGCTGTCGCCCTCGTCGCCTCGGCCTTCGTCGGAGTTCTCGAAGCGCGGTCCCCCGAAGACCGAGGTGACGAGGATTCCTGAAAGCGCGCGACCGAGGCGTCTCGGCCCCCTGTCCCGAAGATATGGGGCTCTTCGCATTTGGCTAGAAGCCGTGATCAGGTGGTCACGGGACGCGCTTGGTCTGGTGTCGCGATGTGTAGCCAGGTTGGGCGGGTGCGGCGGGAGGCGTAGCGGGCGCGGCGCTGTTGGTTGGTCACGTTGGTCAGGCCGAAGGCCAGTTGGTAGCTGAGATCTGGGGAGTCGTCGACGTCCTCACACAGCTACGACAGCTCGGCGTGATTCCCGGAGGCCCTTCAGTCGGGTAGTCGGGGTCGAACGACGTCTGGTCGTACTCCGCGAGGATGAGCATGTCCAGAGCCCTTCCGACCGAGATCAGTCGGGCATCGACAAGAAGCGAGCGAACGCACTCCTGCCAGTTCTCAGCAGCCGACGAGACCTCTCCCTCCTGGAGGATTCGGGTCAGGAAGCACGATCCGCGAGGTCCTCGTGTACGTCAGGCGAAAACGATCTGGAACGATATTCAACAACACCAACATATGTATGCCGAAATTCCGGAGCATCTTTATCACAATCTTCCGGTCGTGAGTTCGAGCCCCCTACAGCCGGCCGCTCACGAACGGCGCCACACCGATCATGGCCGCGGGGCGAACGGAGTACGAGTAGCCGTCCGGCCCAGGTTCGGACGCCGTCTGGGAGGCTTACGCCCGGCGGCGGACGGCCTCGTCCCGCCGCCAGGCACCCATCCTGTGCAGGCGCGGGATGTAGATCGCCAGGAGGATCGATGCACACGGCTGACGTCGAGTACACGTACGAGGATCTGCGTCTGATCGGCGAGCTGTCGGTGGACGACCGCCAGCCCGGCCCACGACCAGCCGTGCTGGTCTGCCACGAGGGGGACGGGCTCAGCGACCACTCCCGGAACAAGGCCCGCCGGCTGGCCGAACTGGGATATGTGGCCTTCGCGCTGGACTACCACGGCGGCGGGCGCAAGCTGGCCCCCGAGGAAGCCGGCCAGCGCTTCGGCAAGCTGGCCGGGGATCCCGCGCGGGTGCGGGCCCTCGGCCAGGCCGGCCTGGACATCCTGCTCAACCATGAGCTGGCCGACCCGGACCGGGTCGCGGCGATCGGCTTCTGCTTCGGGGGCACGCTCGCCCTCGAGCTGGCCCGGGGCGGGGCCGACCTCAAGGCCGTCGTCGGCTTCCACTCCGGGCTCTCGACGACCCGGCCGCAGGACGCCGCGAACATCACCGGTAAGATTCTGGTCTGCATCGGGACCGAGGACCCGATCATCCCGCCCGAGCAGCGCCTCGCGTTCGAGCAGGAAATGCGCGACGGCGGGGTCGACTGGCGGATGAACCTCTACGGCGGCGCCGCGCACAGCTTCACCAATCCCGCCGCCGACGGCTCCCAACTCCCAGCGATCAAGTACAACCAGCACGCCGACGAACGATCCTGGCGAGCCATGACCGACCTGTTCGACGAAGTGTTCTAGACGTCCGGGCGGACACCACAGGCTCCTCCGTTCGCCGGGCGACACGAACGCGCTGCCGGGCGGCGAATGCCATGGGAATCGCGCGGCTATCCGACCTATTTCCTCGCCGCGACCGACGTCAACCAGGAGCTGCTCGCCCCTGACGGAACCAGCTCGGGTGCCCAGTGGACGGCGGGCTTGCCGTCCGGGCGCAGTGTCAGCGAGCCGCCGGCCGGGATGCCGAGGGCTTCGGCGGTGCGCCCGTCGAGCCGGCACGTCCTGACCGGGACACGTGACGTGAGCGTGCCACCGAGCGCGAGCGCGAGCGGCTGTCCATCCGTCGCCGGCGTCTCCGGCCCGGTGAGCACGGTCAGGCCAGGCCCCAGGAGGTCGAGGGTGGAGACCCGCCGGGTGGCGCCGGGGTGGGTTGTGGTGATGCCACGGTCCGCGTCGCCGCCCGCCTGGTCGACCCAGGCGTGTGTCACCCGGCCGCCGAGGTCGAAGTCCAGTTCCTCGGCCGGGTCTCGGTAGGAGCCGAAGGACTGCGCGGACAGCGTCGTGTTGCGGCGCCCGACCGGCTCCCGCTCGGTCTCGTAGCTGTCCAGCAGTTCGGGGGACGCCCAGCCGAGCATGACCCAGGCGAGTTTCCAGCCGAGGTCGTGGCCGTCGTGGACGGCGGTGTTCAGCCCGGTGCCGCCCCGCGGGGTCATGCGGTGCGCCGCGTCGCCGACGAGGAACACCGCGCCATCACGGTAGCGGCGGGCCATCATCGCGTCGAAGCTGAACGTTCCCGTGCGCAGGATGGTCGGCCGCAGGCCCGGCAGGCCGATCGCCGTCGCGATCTGGTCGGCCAGGGCCTCGTAGGCGGGCGTGGGCGCGTCGGGGTCGCAGTCCTGCCCGAAGATCCAGCGGCCGTCGCCGGCGGGAAGCAGGACGCCGCCCGCCTCCGGGTTGGTGATGGTGTAGATGAGGTGCCGGCGCTCGCCGAGGACGTCCCACAGCGATCCTTCGGGGAGCGGCGCCGTGAACAGGGTCGTGCGGGCGGCGAGCCACGGGGAGCCGAGCACCCCGCGCGGGCCGTCGTCGTCGCCCACCTCGTCCGTCTCGATCCCGATCGCGTTCCGGACCGGGCTGTGGGCTCCGTCGGCGGCGACGAGGTAGGCCGGCCGGCACGCGCTGACCGCGCCGTTGCCGACGTCGCGAAGGGTGGCCTCGACGACGCCGTCGGCCTGGCGCACCGCGACCAGTTCGGTGCCGAACCGCACCTCGACGTGGGCGAATCCGGTGAGGTGGTCGAGCAGGGCCGCTTCCAGGACGTCCTGCGGAACGCAGGCCGGCGCGGTGGGGCTCAGCCGGGACACCACGTCGGGACGCGGCCAGATGGTGTCGAGCGCGGTCCCGTGCGGCGAGACGAGGCTCGGCCCGATCCAGGCCTGCCAGCGGACGTCGACCCCGCCGGCGCGGACCCGCTCCTCCAGCCCCCAGGAACGGATGAGCTCCATGGTCCGGGTGCTGATCCCGGTGGCCCGAGGCAGCGGGGACGGCTCGGGCCGGCGCTCCACCACCAGGGTGGGCACGCCGTAGCGGGCGAGCGTGATGGCGGTGGCGAGACCGGCCGGGCCGGCCCCGACGACGAGAACGGTCATGACGACCCTCATTTCGCGAGACAGCTTGTCTTTCATCAGGCATACTGTCTTCTGTCGGGCAGGCCGTCCATCGAATGTAAGGTTGGCGTCATGGCCACCCGGCGGTACGAGCAGCGGCTGCGGGCGCAGAGCGCGGAGCAGACCCGGCGGCGCATCCTCGACACGGTGTACGACCAGCTCCCGAAGATCCCCAGCGTGGACGCGGTGGCCCGCCAGGCCGGGGTGGCCCGTTCGACCGTCTACCTGGTCTTCGGCTCGCGCGCCGGGCTGTTCGACGCCCTGCTGCGCGACGTCAGCGAGCGGGGCGGCTTCGCCGACCTCGTGTTGGCCGTGCAGGACCCGGACCCGCTCACCCATCTGCGCGGCGCCGTCGTCGCCAACACCCGGATCTACGGCCGGCAGCGCGATGCGCTGGTTGCCCTGCGCGCGGAGGCGGCCTCGCTCGAGGGCGCGCTGGAGCGGATGGAGCAGGGCCGCCTGGGCGGGCTGATCCATCTCGCCAACCGGCTCGACGAGCACGGCCTGCTCGCCGTCGCGAAGGACGTGGCCGTCGACGTGCTGTGGACGCTCACCGGCTTCGAGGCTTTCGACGCCCTGCACACCGGCCGCGGCCTGCCGGTGGACGACGTCGCCGCCCGCCTGCTCGTCACTGCCGAGCGCACCCTTCTGCGGGTCCCGCCGGCCGAGGGCGCGCGGGGCTGAGCAGCCACCGCCATGACCCACCCGACCGTGAGGGCCCGGTGACTCGGCCCGCCGCGGCAGGGAAGAGCGAGCACTCCCGCCAGGACTCCATGATCCACGTGAGCCGACGGCTCAGGTAGCCCACGCGCCGGACTCGCCGGCGGATACGCCAGGTCAGGTACGCGACACCGGGTGACGCGCTTCGGGCCTACGCTGGGCCGATCGAGGGGTGATCAATGCGGATTCGGCTCCTGGGGGCGTTCGCGGTCGAGATCGACGGCCGTGACATGGCCGCTCGTCCGTGGCGGTTGCGCAAGTCGCGGACCTTGGTGAAGGTACTGGCGCTCGCTCCCGAGCAGCGCACGCACCGGGACCGGCTGCTTGACCTGCTCTGGCCGGACCTGGGTCCGGCGGCGGCGGCCAACAACCTGCACCAGGCTCTGCACGTGGCGCGCCGGGAGCTGGTCGACGCGCGCCGGGACGATGCGGTGCTGTTCGGGCACGAGCGGCTGGTCGCCGCGGGAGAACGGGCCGCCGTCGAGGCGGCGCACTGCGCGTACTTTGTCACGCTCGCGGACGATCACGACCTTGACCGGCACACCGTCGGGGTGGTCCGCCCCCAGCTGCTCGACGAGGAGCACGACAACCTGCGGGCGGCCCTGGGGCGGGCGTTGCGGTCCAGTCCGGACCAGGCCCTGCGCCTCGCCGTCGCTCTGTGGCGGTTCTGGCTGGCCCGGGGGCACTTCGCCGAGGGATCGGCGTGGCTGGAGCAGGCGCTCGCGGTCGCGTCACCGAGCGCGGTGGAACGGCCACGGGCGCTGTTGGCGCTGGCGTTGCTCGATGCGCGGCAAGGGCGGGTCTCTCGGTTCACCGAGCTGGGCGCCGCCGCGGTCACCGCGACGGAACGTGTCGGCTCGCCGGTGGAGGTCGGCTTCACCCGGCTGCGGGCCGCCTTCCTCCAGCCCGTTGCCGGCAACGTGCGGGCGGCCGCCGAGACCGCGGCCCAGGGACGGGTCCAGGCGGAGGAGCTCGGCTCTCCCCCCATGGCGGCCACCTCCCACTGGTTGGGCAGCATGGTGGCTCTGTTCCAGGAGGACGTGCCGACGGCGCTGGCCTTGCTGCGTGACACGTTGGCCGCCGTCGACCGGGTGGCCCTGGAGGCCCCGCCGTTCCTCCCGGCGGTCACCATGGCCGTGGTGCTGATTCCCTGCGCGGGGCGGTGGGTTCCGGCCTTCGAGGAGACCGCGTTGATCGGCGGCCAGGTCGGGCGGGCGCAGGCTCCCGGGTACGTGTGGTCGGCCATCGGCGGCGCGCACCGGCTGGATCGGGACCTCGGGTCGGCGGCGGCGGCCGTCCGGCGCGCCGCCGAGGTGTTCGACACCGTCGCCGACGACGCCGGATCGGCTCTCGCCCGCCACCAGCTGGGCTGCATCGAACGCGACCGAGGCGAGTACGGCGCGGCGCGGACCCACCTCAACAGTGCCCTGCGCCTGCGCCGCCAGCTGGGCGACCGGCGTGGGGAGACCCTGACGCTGGCCAACCTCGGCCTGGGCGAGGCCGCGGCCGGTGATGTCGAGTCCGGCCGCCGGCTCACCCGCGGCGCCGTGGCACGAGGGGAAGAGGTCGACGACGGTCCCGGCGTGGCCGGCAACCTGTTGAATCTCGCCGTCGTCGAGCTCTTCGCCGGCGATCTGGCCCTGAGCCGGCGTCTCGCGGAGCAGGCGGTGGAGGCGTTCCGGCCGCAGCGGTACCCGCGGCTGACCGCCTGGGCGCTGCAGTTCGCCGCGGAGCTGGCGTTGGCCGGTGGCGCTCCCCAGGCCGCGCGACGCCACGGCGGGGAAGCGGCCGCGCTGTTCACCGAGGTCGGTTGCCAGATCGGCCGCTCCCGCGCCGCCGCGTTGGCCGCACAGGACGGATGAGGCCCGCTAAGTCCTGCTAAGGCCCTGCTGAGGGTCGTCTCCCTAGCGTGGCGTCGTAGATCGTGGACCGGTGCCCAGGAGGAAATTCCATGACAACGACACAGCACCAGCCGCCGGCGTTGGGTGAGGCCACCCTTGCCGAGTTCACCCAGTCCGTGCGCGGGGAACTGGTCGGGCCGGAGGCCGCGGGGTACGACGACGCGCGTTCGATCTGGAACGGGGCGCACGACCGGCGCCCGGCACTCATCCTTCGGGCCGCCGGAGTCGCCGATGTCATCAAGGGCGTGCAGTTCGCCCGCAGCGAGAACCTGCCGCTGGCCATCCGCGGCGGCGGGCACAGCATTCCCGGCTTCTCCACCGTGGACAGCGGGCTGGTTCTCGACCTGTCGGCCATGAAGGGGGTCCGGGTTGACCCCGGCCACGGGCGGGTGGTGGCCCAGGCCGGCAACCTGTGGCAGGACCTCGACCACGAGACCCAGGCCTTCGGGCTCGCGGTGACCGGCGGGCTAGTGTCGGGCACGGGAATCGCCGGCTTCACCCTCGGCGGCGGGATCGGCTGGCTCGTCCGCCGCGCCGGGCTGACCTCCGACAACCTCGTCTCGGCGGACATCGTCACGGCCGACGGCCAGTTCCTCCGGGCCAGCGCCGACGAGCACCCGGACCTGTTCTGGGCACTGCGCGGCGGGGGCGGCAACTTCGGGGTCGTCACCTCGTTCGAGTACGCGCTGCACGAGGTCGGGCCCACCGTCTTCGCCGGCGGGGTCTTCTACCCGGGCGAGCACGCCGCCGAGATCCTCGACGGCTACCAGAAGATGTGCGCCGCCGCGCCCGACGGCCTGTCGACGGTGATCAACCTGACCACCGCGCCGCCCGTCCCGTTCCTGCCCGAGTCGGTACACGGCAAGCCGGTCGTGGCCGTTCTCGGCATGTGGTCGGGGCCGCTGGCCGACGGCGACCGCCACACCCGGGGCTTCCGCGAGCTGGCACCGCCCATCGCCGACCTCTTCGGGCCGATGCCCTACGTGGCCATGCAGTCGCTGATCGACCCGCTGTACCCGCGCGGTCTGCACAACTACTTCCGGGCGGCGTTCCTCCCCAGCCTCGACAGCGCGTCCACGGCGTCGATCCTGGAGTCCTACCACGCGGCGCCGAACCCGCTGAGCGAGCTGCACATCCACCATCTCGGCGGCGCCGTGTCCCGGACGCCCAGCGACGCCACCGCGTTCGCCACCCGTGACGCGGACTTCATCCTCAACGTGGTGGCCCGCACGCCCGACGCCGACGGGTTCGACGCCGTCGTCGACTGGGCGCGCACGGCAACCGACCGGGTCGGCACAGACAGTGCCACGTACGTCAACTTCACTGGTGAGGCGAGCGTGGACCGGGTGCGTGCGTCGTACCCGCGGGAAACCTACGACCGGCTGGTCGCGGTCAAGGACCGCTACGACCCGACCAACCTGTTCCAGCTGAACCAGAACATCCCGCCGTCACAGCCCTGACCGGAAAACCCGCCGACCGTTGAGCGGGGCAGCGCTGACGATGCCACCGGATCATGGCCGAATCCATGATCCGGTGGGATGTTCGGGGCCCTGGCACGCAAGAACGCAATCACCCGGGGAACGCCTTGGCGATCGCAGAGCCAACCCCGCCTGGAGCCCGGCCCGGACTCAGTCGGAGCGCCGACCGGGCGCTCGCGCGGCCGCGAGCTCATCCTGTCCGACATCAGAGTCACAACCAGCACCGTTTCGCGCCCCTGGCGTCTGACACGACGCCCGAAATCCCCCGGGCACCTGCCACGACGAGGGAGAGAAGCAACCGAGCCGCCGCTCCGCTCTACCCGTCGACCGGGCACACATCGCCCGAGGCAGCACCCACATCACGCCGATCAGTCGAGCAATTAGGTTCCCTCGCTCTGATGCGAAGGATGGCGTCCGGGCGGATCGGCTGATCGTTTACCCGGCGAGTGTTGGCGCGTCGTCGAGGTAGTCGGGCGAAGCCGGATCAGGCGATCAGGCGGGTCGTGTAGCCGGCTGCGACGAGGGCGCGGTAGGCCTCGCGAACCTCGTGCGGCACAGGCTGCTGTATGGCGTAGCCGCGTTCTGCGTAGATCCAGATCCGTTGGGTGTCGCCGACCAGCATCGACACCACCCGGCCGACGTCCCCGATGCTCGCTAGGTAGTCGTCCAGGGCGAGCGGCTGGGAGGAGCAGAGAACATCGACGTCCGGCCAGAGTTTGCGGCAGGTGGCGTAGGCCCGGCGCTGCTGGTACGGCCGGGAGATCAGCATCACGGAATGCGGCTCGATGCCTCGGGCGCGCAGCAGGTCGTGGGAGCGGGTGATGTTCTCGCCGGTGTTTCGGGCGGTCGGCTCGACCAGAACGGCCGCGTCCGGGACACCGAGAGCCAGGGCGTGTTCGCGGTAGTGGACCGCCTCGCCGCGTGGGAAGGCGCCGATGGTCGTGGGGGCATTCGCCCCGGTGAACACGATGAGCGGGAACAGGCCACGCTCGTGCAGTTCGGCGGTGTACGTCGCCACGCCAAGGTCATGGCTACCGAGGCCGATGCCCACATCCACGGGCCGGAGTTCGTGCCGCAGGTTGTGGTAGGTCCAGAGCACTTCCACTGGTCCACGGATCGCAGGCGCCAATATGGCCGTCGTGGTCATCGGCGCTCTCCCGAGTCGGGCACGGCGAACTCGTATGACCAGGCGAACCGGGACGCCGCGTGAATACCGATGGCGTATTCGACCACAACCCCGTCCGCGGTGGACGTCGTCCGGTGCAGCTCGACCACAGGTTCCCCGGGCGGCAGCTCGAGCGTCGCGACCTCTTCGGGCGTGGGCATCCTCGCGAGAAGATCTTCCACCATCCGGGCAATCTCGAGGCCTCGTTCATACAGGACCCGGAACCCCCCGCCTGGTCCAGCCGGTCCGGCGGTCGCGTTGACCAGGCGCGTCCCCTCCACGTGCTCGAGCCGGTAGTAGCTGGTGAGCGTGTGGGTGGGTTCGCCCTGTTCGCGCACTATCCGGGCGCGCTCGTACACATCGGCGCCCGACGGTAGACCGAGGGCGGCAGCGACCCTGTCGGGCGCCGGAATCCGGCTCACCGTCTGCGTCTGGTCGGAGGGCTCCCACGATCGCCCGGAGGCCTCGCGATCAGCCGCGAAGGCCACAACGTCCGCGTCACGCCACTTCGCCTTGTCGTATCGATCGATGCCGAGCCGGCGCAGGGGCGGCCGAGGCCGGACGTACACACCGGCGCCGGCGCGGCCGATCAGGAGTCCCTGCTCCTTTAGCCGCGCAACGGCCAAGCGGGCGGTCTCCGAGGCGACTCCGTAGCGCCGGGCCAGTTCAGCGGTCGACGGGAGCGCGGCACCTGGACGCAGAGCACCGGAGTTGATCTGCTCGCGGAGTTCGGCCGCGATGCGATCCGACGCTCCTCGGTTGCCGCTGGTCACAGACCCGAGTCTAAATGCTTCCTAGGAAGGCCTTGACCTTCCTAGGAAGATTGTGTCACCGTTGCGGCACCTTCCTAGGAAGGACTGAACGGCCGGCGTTCGAACACTCAGACAAGCGTTTTGATCCGACCTATGTCGGCATCGACCGCTGCTGACCTGGCCACCCGCACCCCGTTCCACACGCCCGCGCCCACCCGGGTGAACAACGGCCCGGCCCAGGCGCGAATCCTCAAGGAGGCCTCGTGTCAACCCTTGCGCTTTCCCCACCTCGCACGGGCCGCGATCTGATCGATCCAGGTCTATTCGCCCGGCTGACGACCCGGCTCGCCACCGACCACCCGGACCTGGCCGACATGGCCGAACGGGTCGTCGACCAGACGTTCGCGTTCCTCGCGACGGCCGCCACCAGTGCCATCCCGCTCCGCCCGTCACGGACCATCGACTACGGATGGCACATCGCTCTCATGTACACCCGTGACTACGCCGATTTCTGCCAGCGGGCCGCGGGCCGGTTCCTGGATCATGTCCCGGACGACGACCCGGCGCGCGACAGGCCGGTCAACGTCTGCGCGCTGGGCACTACCGTGGTCGCGATGCGGCAGGCCGGATACGAGGTCGACGCGGACCTGTGGGGCCACGCAGCCGACTGCAACGGCAAATGCTCGCAGTGCTACCAGGGCTGCCACGACGACCCCAGGGAGGTCTGACGTGCTGCGGGCGACCTGGAACGATCTCCCGGACTCGGTCCACGCCGCGACCGAAGCCGTGTTCGGCCCGGACATGGTCGAGGACATCCCGGGCGGGCTCATGCCGGGCCTGGCCTGCCACCTCCACGGCTGCCATAGCGGCGACGTCTTCCTCAAGGGTGTCGACCTCGACAGCCCCGCGGCCAGCCTCTATCTCACCGAACGAGACGCCAACGGACATCTGCCGCGCGGCGTACCCGCGCCACGGCTGCTGTGGACAGCCGAACTCGACGGCTGGGTCCTGCTGGCGTTCCCCTTCCTCGACGGGCGGTCAGCCGACCTCCACCCCGGCTCGCCGGACCTGCCCGCCATCGGTGACCTGCTCCGCGGCCTGGGCAAGGTCATGACATCCTGCACGTGGCCCGAGGCACCGCCCGTCACGAGCCGCATCGACGGCCTGTTCGAGAAGGCGCACCGTCTTCTCGGCCGAACCGACCTGGACGTCCCCGACCTGGACCTCTACGCCGCCGCCCTCAACGCGCTGCCCGCCGACGCCTTCGACGGCGACAGCCTGCTCCACTACGACCTGCACTCGGGCAACATCCGCATGACCGCGGACGGCCCGCAGATCCTCGACTGGGCGTTCGCCTGCCAGGGCGCACCGTGGATCGACGCCGCGATGGTCGTCCCACGCCTCATCGAAGCCGGACATTCCCCGGCCCGGGCCGAGGCTCTCGTCGCCGAAATGCCCGCATGGGAGACCGCCCCGCCGAACGCGGTCGCCGGCCTGGCCGCGTTGTGGTCACTGTTCCGCGAGTACAAGGCCCGGCTCGGACCGAAGGACCAGCGTCCGCACCGCGCCCGCGCCGCCGCGGCCGGACGGACCTGGCTCACCTACCGGACCGACCACCCGTAAGACACGACCCCCTGACGCAGGACCAACCGGCCGGTGTGACCGGCTCGTACCGGCCGGCATCGTCGACCGGCGGGGGCGAAACCAAGGCCTGTCGGCGTTCACCCATACCATCCCGGAAATCGCCAAGGCCGCCGGCCTCTCGCTCGCATGCATCAAGATCTCCCTAAGTGAGACATCCTGACAGGCGGACCGTTACGCGCCTCGCATCGCATGCCTCTTGGGCGAGAACTGAGTAATTTCGTTTCCTCGCTCTGGCACGCAAGAACGCAATCACCCGGGGAACGCCTTGGCGATCGCAGAGCCAACCCCGCCTGGAGCCCGGCCCGGACTCAGTCGGAGCGCCGACCGGGCGCTCGCGCGGCCGCGAGCTCATCCTGTCCGACATCAGAGTCACAACCAGCACCGTTTCGCGCCCCTGGCGTCTGACACGACGCCCGAAATCCCCCGGGCACCTGCCACGACGAGGGAGAGAAGCAACCGAGCCGCCGCTCCGCTCTACCCGTCGACCGGGCACACATCGCCCGAGGCAGCACCCACATCACGCCGATCAGTCGAGCAACTAGCCTTCCTCGCTCTGGCACTGAACATTTCACCGGATCATGGGACCGGTGGTGGTCTGACGGGATTGCCGCGCCGCCCCGGCCGCCGGTCACCAGCATTTCCTCCGGCGCTCCGATGGTCAGCGGGGCACGAGATGGACGGTGACCGGGGCGGGTTCGGGGATGCCGGAGAGGCCGTATACGCGGGCTTCGTAGTCGCCGGCGGGGAGTAGCGGCATGGTGTTGCCCGGCCCGCAGAGCGGGGAGGAGGGGTTCGCGGTGGGTGCGGGGGTGCTCTGGGAACAGGCCGTGTAACTCGCGCGGATGCTGAGCGGGAACCTGGTGGTGCCCGCTGGGATGACGAGGGGCCCCCGTTCGCAGAGGAGGGTGACGTACGGCGCCGCCTCGGCGGTGGCGCCCCGCAGGCCGAGGCCCCATTTCTGCTTGCACGTGCCCGGCGGCGCGAGGTCGCGTGGCTCGCCAGTATGGTTTGTCACCTCGAGACGCGCCTCGACGGTCGTTCCCTGGACGATCGGCGCGTCCGGCACCACAAGCCGTGTTGAGAACGGCCCACCTGAACCGGTTGGTGTGTCCTGCCCGGACGTCGGGATGGCCGAAACGCCACCTCCGCAGCCCGCGGCCGTGGTCGCGACGAACAGCGCTACCAGCGGCACAGCGAGCGCCAACCACCGTGGACAGCCCTGTCGGATCATGCGGTCTCCCGTCCCCACCGAGCGTCGGCTTCCGGGAAGCGAGGCGCCCGGGCGGCCCGCGGTTCCGCCGATTATGCAGGCATCTTTCTGCATACGTCAGGTGGGATGGAACGGCAAAATGCTTTGCCGGGTGACCATCGACCCTCGACACTGGCCAGGTGACGCGAGGCCGGACGTTCAGCGCGGTGGTGACCGCGGGCGACGACTGCCTCGGGACCTGCGGTCCCTTTCCGGCGGACACCCCGTGGTGGGCCGACGTCGAACCGGTCGTCGCCCGGCTGCGCCAGGAGCTCGGCGCGCCGGTGCTGGTGCTGCGCCTGCCAGGCGTCGACGGCGGTGACGGTGCCCGCCATGGACATGTCCGCTACCACGTCGAAGCCTTCGGCCGGCCGAATACCCGGCGGCTCACGCCCTGGCCCGGCGACCAGCCAGGCGACCAGGACGAGCTGGCCGGGCACGTCGCGTCGCGGGCGAGCTGGGCGACGCCCGACGGCCTCGCCGAGATCCTGGACCGGGCGCGGGTGGCGCTGGCTACCGCTGGCCGACCGGCGGGCGGGCCGGCGGAGCAGGTCAAGACCTGGAACCTGGCGGGGCTGTTCCGGTTCCCGACCGCGCGGGGGCCGGCCTGGCTGAAGACCACTCCCCCGTTCGCCGCCCCGGAGGCCGCCGTGATCGGCGCCTTCGGACGGGTGGACCCCGAGCTGGTACCGCGCGTGATCGCGGCGGACCCCGCCGCCGGCCGCATGCTGCTGGAACACGCGCCCGGCACCGACAGGTGGGAGGCGTCACCGGCCGCCATCCGCGCGGCCGTCGGCCAGCTGGTGGCCGCCCAGGCGGTGCTGGCCCGCGACCCCGCGGCGCTGCCCCGCGGCCTGCCGGACCGGACCATGCCCACGCTGGTCGAGCAGGTCGCGAAGCTGCTCGACGGTGAGACGGGCGGCGAGCTCGGCCCGGACGATCTCACCGCCGCCCGCGACCTCGCCGGACGCCTGCCCGGCCTGATGGCGGAGCTGGCCGCCTGCGGGCTGCCGGACACCCTCGTCCACGGCGACCTGCACCCGGGGAACTGGAGATCGGACGGGCGGCGCACGACGATCCTCGACTTCGCCGACAGTCATGTGGGCAATCCGGTCCTCGACGGCCTGCGTCTCCGCGACTTCCTGACCGACCACGTGTCGGCGGCGTACGCCGCCGACACGTGGGTGACGGCGTGGAAGACCGCATGCCCGGCAGCGACCCGGCCCGCGCGCTGGCCGTCGCCGCGCCCCTCGGCCAGCTCTCCTACGCGGTCAGGTACCAGGAGTTCCTGGACAACATCGAGCCCAGCGAGCGCATCTACCACGCCGGTGACCCGGCCGCGACCGTCCGTGCCGCGCTGCGCGAGGCCTCCGCCGTCGCCACCACCAGCGCCGCCGCCACCAGCGCCGCCGCCGAAGCATGACGACGGGAGAACCGGAGCGGGTGGACAGGTCGTCCAGGACTTCCTCGGACTACGGTCCGCTCTGTTCGCTGGTCTACCAGCTCGACAAGCCCGTCGGGACGTCCTCTGGCGATGTCGAGTTCTACCGGGACCTGCTGGCCGGGACTTCCGGCGAAATCCTGGAACCGGCGGTCGGGACCGGCCGGATACTCATTCCCCTGCTGCAGGCGGGATTCCGGGTACGCGGGTTCGACCCCTCGCCCGCCATGCTCACGATCTGCCGCGACAACTGCGCCGCCCACGGGCTGGACCCCGTGTTGTTCGAGGCCGACCTGGTGACCTTTCAGGAACCGGCCGCCTTTGCCGCGGTCGTGATCCCGACCGGGTCGTTCGCATTGGTGACCGGCCGTGAGCGCGCCGCCCAGGCCTTGCGCAACCTCCGGGAAAGCCTGCGGCCGGGCGGGCGGCTGATCGTCGACGTCGAGCCGCTCGAACAGTCCACCAGCCCTGGGCCGTTGCGGCACTGGTGGCTCGGCGACGAGATGCTGACGCTCAGCTCCCTTCCCCCGGCGCAGCCGGAGGAAGGCGTCGTGAGCAGCTGGCTGCGCTACGAGCGCTGGCGCGACGGCCGGCTGGTCGAGACCGAGCTGCAGAACTTCAGCCTCCAGCGGTACGACCTGGACGGGTTCGCCGCCCTGCTCCGGGAGGCCGGCTTCACCGCCGTCACCGTGCACGCCGACTACCAGGCCGGGCTGTCGCCCACACCGGACTCCCATGTCTGGACGTTCGTGGCGACCGCCTGACCGCCAGCGGCACGCGATAACCACACCACGCGGATCGGGTGGGATCGTCGGAGTCCCGGCTCCGAACAGAACCGCGCCCCCGGCCGCAGCCATCCATTCATCGGTTATGGCGCCTAGGAAGCCGAGATCCACCCCACAGGCCATGGCCGGACCCGGGCCGACGCCATGCGCTCAGTCTCCGTCATCGGGTTCCGGTCATCGGGCCGCAGGCGGTCCTGACGGCACGGCGGGCGCCGCGGGCGCCGGTGGCCGTCGACGCAGTGAGCGCACCGCGAGAAACGCGAGTGGCCCGGTGACGAGGAGAATGGCCACGATCTTTGCCAGGGCCAGGGCCATCAGCGTGGAGCGGGTCGTGCCGAGCGGCAGGAGGTCGTTTTCGAGCACGGTCGTCGTCTGGGTAGCCAGCATCACCGGAGCTAGTATCGCGAGGGCCAGCGCCCAGGGTGGGCCCTCGCTCGCCGACCGGCGAGCGTGGCCGCCGAGGCAGACAACGGCGGCAGTCAGGAACGGAAGGGTGTAGATGAAGGAATCGTCGAGCGGGAGCCCGCCATGGAAGCTGGTGACCTCCACACCAAGAATGCCGGCAAAGAGGGCCGCATAGGCGGCCAGCCACCACGCGGGGCGCCGGACCAGCGGGGCGTCGCGATGAAAACCGGCGAGCACGGCAAACACAGACGCGGTGTTGAGCAGCACCTCTGCGGCGAGCCCGCTTACCTGGACGGCGACCGGCGGCGAGCTGTCGATGAGTGCCGAGACGTTCGCGACGGCGTTCAGCAGCGCGGGCACGACGGCGACCACGGCCAGGCCTTGAGCCACCCGTCGATACCCGAGCAGGAGAGCGACGAAGGCCGGTATCCAGACGAACCCGCTGGTCCACAGGTCGCGCCAGCCGGTATGGAAACCGAACGCGACGGCGAAATCGGGCGGTGCGAGCCCGGGGATTCGCCCATTCAGCCACAGCATGTTCGCCACGGCGAGCGTCGCCGCCACCGAGTGGACGAGCAGCCCGGCGAGAGCGATCAGCCGGACCGCGTCCCCCCAGACCAGATCCCTGGGCGAGGCGCCCGCCCCGCCCAGGTGGGAACGGACCGCGTCGAGACGCAGGCGCACGGCCAGGGCGACCACACTGGCGATCTCGGGCCAGCTCGGCCGCGCGATCTCGGCGAACTCGGGATCGTCGGACTCCGGCACACCGGATAGGAAGGTGTCCACCATGTCGTCCTCCCACGCCTGCCGGTAGGCACGGGGCAGGAGCCTCAGGACGGCGCGGTAACGCTGTTCGAGCATGTTCACGCGGAACCGCCGGCGCTCGCGGCGCGCAGCGCGCGCAGCCGCCGCGAGGCGACGTCGGCGTTGGCGGTCTGGCGCGCCACCTCCGCGGCCAGGGCATCGGCTCCCTGCTCGGTAAGCCGGTAGTACCGACGCAGCCTGCCCTGTTGGATCTCTTCCCGATCCAGCCCGACCAGGCCGTCGGCGACGAGGCGATCCAGCACCCCGTAGAGCGTTCCGACCTTGAGATGCACCCTGCCCTGGGAGAGCTCGCGGACCTCGGCGACGATGCCGTAGCCGTGACACGGCGCACCCACCAGCGCGGTCAGGATGAAGAACGCGGGTTCGGTCATGGTCCGTCCGGTTACCATGCCCGATATATATCGGATTACAGGATATTAGGCAAGGCAGGGGTTCGACGGGAGCCCGTCGGCCTTCTGCGCGAGAACAGCGCCCCGGCCGTCAGGCCTCGGCTTCGAGAATCACCACGCGAGCCCACGCGGGCGGATCTCCAGGACCGCCGGTCTGGGCGCCGTCGCGCAGGAGGCCGGCGATGACGCGCACTGACGCCGTCCTGGTAGTCCGGACCCACACCTCGAGACATGGCTCACGTCAACGCCACGTGGCGGCTGCGCGACGCCGGCACGCGACGCTCTCCGGCGAGCCACCACATCAGAAATATTGGTTAACTGCCATCCGCCGACGCAGCTCCGAATATGTTTGTGCCAGCGATGCTCAGAACGGGGATGCGATGAGCGGTGGCGGCCCTTCCGGCGGAGGCACTCCGCCCGGCGACAGCGGAGACGGCCCTTCCGGCGGAGACGGCCCTTCCGGCGGAGGCGCTCCGCCTGGCGACAGCGGAGACGGCCCTTCCGGGGGAGGCGCTCCGTCCGGCGGGGGCTTTATCCGTCGACTGTCTCGGTCCGAGCAAATTATTGCGGCCATTGCCGGCGCGGTCATTTCGGGCATCTTCGCGCTCATTGCTCTGCGCTTTGCCGGTGGCCAATCCGAAAGTCCGCAGCCAACGGGAACCGCTCAGATATCTCCGGTCAAACTGACCCACGCGCGCGGCAGCTCAGGTATTCTTATTACCCGAACGCCGATTCCCGCAGGATCGCGACCCTCCCTTCCGACATCGATTTGCGACTCAGAAGAGACGGTCCACGCACCTTCGGCTGTCGATGCGATCTCCAATGTCGAATACGTTAACATTCAAGTACTGGACGATGTCGTCGTCAATTTTGGCCGAACGAATGTCAATCTGATCTCCCGGCAACCACCACTGGACGGTTCAGAGGTCGTCTGCAGCGGCGGGGCCATATTTCCAGTCGTATTGAGAATAAATCTGGACGCGAACCCTCCCACCACAGAATACACGAGAAGCAACTCCGACGGGGGAGAGATATCCACCTCGCCGTCACTTCAATTGAATCTCAGCAAGGGCGACACCCTGTCCCTCCTCATCTCGGCCACCACGGATCAGTACGTCAAATGGAGTGGCTCTATCAGCTACTTCGTAGACGGGAAGCCGGAGAACTTCACTCTCGGGGTGCACGAGGTAAGTGGCACTTCGGCGGCAAAGAACAGAGATTCTTACCTCGTGAAAAACGGGGCCTGGGTAACCGAAAAAGAATTCGAGGAAGATCTTGTTTCGCAGAATTCCTCCGGGTAGGTCGTTCGCCGATTGGCCGCCCGCGGCCGGCCAGCACGCACCGGCATCGACGCCTGGAGGACGAATGGGGCTCCGCCCATGCCCCGGCCCTCTCGTCTCAGGAGGAGGTGGCCCGACCGCGGCGTCACCGTGTGCCGGGCGTCATCCAACGGGGTGAGCCACCCGGCGCGCCAGGCGGCCAGCCCGCCTCCACGTCCGATTCATCCGCTGTTGCCGCGGCCCGCCTACAGTGGCCCGGGGAGGCGCGATGGACACCCGGCTGGAGCTCAAGCAGCTGATGTACTTCCTGGCGGTCGCGGACGAAAGGCACTTCGGGCGGGCCGCCGCCAAGCTGTTCATCGGCCAGCCCACGCTGAGCCAGCAGCTGCAGCGCCTCGAGCGCCAGCTCGGCGTGATGTTGCTGGCCAGGACCTCGCACTCGGTGCGCCTCACGCCGGCCGGGGAGGCATTCCGCGTCGAGGCCGAGCAGGTACTGGAACACGCGCAGAAGGCCGTGGACGCGGCGCGCGAGGCCGCGTCCGGCCGGCTGGGCAAGATCACGATCGGCTTCAACTTCGCCGCCGGCCAGCAGGTCCTCCGGCCGACCCTCCGGCGGCTCAACAAGGACTATCCGGAGTTGTCGACGATCCTGTGGGAAGGCCTGAGCGGCCCGCAGCTCACGGCCGTGTCCGACGGCAAGATCGACATAGCGCTCATCTACGCCGCCACGCCGCCCAGGCCGCTGCTGGCCCAGCGGGTCTCGACCGCCTCGCTCGTCGCAATGGTGTCCCGTCACCATCCCTGGGCCGACCGCGAGCAGGTCGACTTCGGCGAGCTCGCCGACCAGCCGATCGTGCTCCTGCGCCGGGAACGCAGCCCCGCCATGCACGACACCGTGTTCGCGGCGGCCGAGCGCCGCGGAATCTCCCTGACGGTCGCGGCCGAGGTCGAGGACAGCGGGGCGACGGCGATGATGGTGGAGACGCTGCAGGCGGTCGCCTTCGTCTCGGATACCCGGCCCCGGCGGCCCACCGACGACCTGGTCGCGATGCCGATCGTCAACCCGGTCCCCCGGGTCGACGTGCGAGCCATCTGGCGCCAGGATTCGCGGCCGGCCGTCGGTGCCTTCCTCGCCAGCCTGGCCGCGGTGGCGCCGTTCCCCTCGCCGCTCGGTGAACGGGAAGGGCACGCCTTCGCCCCGGCGCCCGAAGGCGAGTAGCGCGAGCGGCGCTCGCCTTCGGGCGCCGGCACCGGTCCGGCTCGGGCTCGACCGAACACCTCGGCCGCGTCAACCGTGGGCCGCCAGTTCGTGCGTGGCCGTCCAACCGTCGCACATCGTCGCGACCAGGTTCGTCGAACCGACGGCGCGGAGGTTAACAACTCGAAATCTGGTTCGCGATCGACCGATCGTCGATCTGTGATTGAAGGCCGGTTTCCCCGCTGACACCATTTCCCCGGAACCGACCGGCCGAGGTCGGCTTGAACCCGATCGGGAGAAATGGGACCACACATGCGGTTGACCGTTTTGGGCTGCCGTCAGGGAATGCCCGCGGACGGCCAGGCCAGCTCCGGTTACCTCGTCTCGACGGGGAGGACCAAGCTCCTGCTGGACTGCGGCCCCGGCGCGGCCACTGCGCTCAGCGCGCTCACGCACCCGAGCGAGCTGGACGCGATCATAATCAGCCATCTTCACGCGGATCACTGCTACGACCTGCTGACCCTGGGCAAGACGTTGCTTTCCGGCCGCCTCCGCGACCCGAGACTTCTTCCCACCCTGCGCGGCGCGGCGCAGGTCGAGTGGCCTCCGGTTCCGCTGTACGTGCCGAAAGGCGGCCGGGCCAGGCTCGATATCCTCGCCTCGGCCTTCCCGGTCCCGTCGTTTCCCATGCTGGACCGGTCTTTCGATGTCGCGTTCGTGGTCCACGAGTACGAGCCGGCCGACGCGTTCACCGTCGGCGACTGCGCGATCAGCATGCACGGGTTGAACCACTCACTGCCCAACTGCGGGACGCGCATCGAGAGCCCGGAAGGATCGTTCGCCTTCACCGGGGACACCGCCTACACGCCCGATCTCGTCCCGCTCGCCCAGAACGTCGATCTGCTCCTGTCCGAGGCGACCCTCGAGGAGCCCGACGTGACCTCGCACGGCCACCTCTGCGCGGCCGAGGCAGGCGACGTGGCCGCCGCCGCCGACGTGCGGCAGCTCGTTCTGACCCACTTCGTCACCGCCGACGAGACCTGGCTGAAAGCGCGCAAGGCGGACGCCGAGCGCGCCTTCCGGGGACCGGTCCACCTCGCCGCCCCCGGCCGCACCTTCGATGTTCGTCCCTCGGGAGGGGTTCGTTGATGAGGGGCCAGCCGATGAACGCGGAGCACGCGACCGGCGGCCGGCGGCGGTCGCTGACCGCCGCGGTCGCCCTGATCGCCGCGGCCACGGTGGCCCCCCGCCCATGCTCCCCGTCGCCGGGCTCAGGCCCCGGTCATCGGCGAGGTCTGGCTGGCCGGCCGCGGGGGGAGCGTGGCGCGGTCGGCGTGGCATGAATAGACGATCTCGACCGAACCGCCGGGCAGGGGCCTGGTGCTCTCGAACGTCAGCCCGGCGTCGGGCGAGAGCGCCGGAGTGAGTCGGAGACCGGCTCCGAACAGCAGCGGGACAACGACCAGTTCCAGCGTGTCGAGCGCGCCGAGGACGCGGAACGCATTGATCGTGCGCGGTCCGCCGATGAGGTGGACGTCCCCGCCGCGGTTCGTCGCCCGGATCCGCTCGAGCAGCCGCGCCGGGTCGCTGTCGGCGACGACATCGCTGGGCGTGCCGGGCGGTAGCTGCGAGCCGAGTACGAAGACGTCGAGGCCCGGCCAGGGCCACCGGTCGTTGCTCAGCGCCGGCTCGAAGGTCGTCCGCCCCATCAGCGCCGCCTCGCAGCCGACGAGGAACTCCCTGATCCCGTGGCTTTCCCCGCTGACGAACGCCGGGTCGGCCGTGTGCGCCGGCCACCCGGTCGGCGTCGTCACGAATCCGTCGACACTGATCGCCAACCGCGCCCGAATCCTCATCCGCGTCTCCATTCTGGATCGACTCCGGCCGCCCGCCGCGGCCGTCCCATCCTCTGGTCGGAGCCAACCTCACGATCTCGACACGCCGCGGACGCGGTCGAGGTCCTGGTCGACCCCGCGGACGCGTCACCCGCGGACGCATCGCCCCGCGGACGCTTGGCCAGGGCACAGCGGATGCCGCCAGCACGACCGGTCAGCGCTCACTCAGCGTGGCCGTGTGTGGGGATTGCGTGGTCGGGTAGTTCTGGCATCGAGGGGAGACGGATGTCGAGCTGCCCGACCTGTCTGGGACCGCACACCGAGGTTCGTGAACCGAGCGCGGCCGTCATAGACCTGCTCGAGCTGCTGCGGCGGCGGATGCGGATGGATTTGGCCGGTCTCGGCCGGCTCGACGGGAACCTGCTCATCATGCAGGAGGCCAGCGGCAACGCCCGCATGTTCGGGCTGGCGCCGGGGTGCAGCATGCGCCGCGAACAGGGGCTGTTCGGCCGTGTCCTGACCGGCGAGCTGCCGTCGCTGATCCCGGACACCCACCGCGACCCGCGGACGGCCAACGCCGCCTCTGTCCTCGAACTCGGCATCGGCGCATACGCGGCGATGCCGGTATTCGACGCCGATGGGGCCGTCTACGGTGCGGTCGGGTGCCTGAGCCGGGAGCCGCTGCCCTTCCTCGGGCCCCGCGACATCCGGTTCCTGGGCCTCCTGGCGGATTTCCTCACCGAGTATGTGAGCGACCTGCACGGCATGTGGGAGGCGCGCAGCCGGATGTGGCGCCGCGTCCATGACCTGATCGACGGCGGCGGCCCGCAGATCCACCTTCAGCCCATCGTCGACCTGCACTCCGGCCAGGCCGTCGCGGTGGAGGCACTGTCCCGGTTCCCGGACTCCACCCGCCCGGGATCGCTGTTCGCCGACGCCGCGGCGGTCGGTCTCGGCCCCGAGCTGGAGACGACCGCCGTGCACCGCGCCCTGGCTTTGCTCCCGGATCTCCCTCCCTACGTGCGGCTGGAGGTGAACGCCTCGCCCACGACCGTGACCAGTGGGCTGATCGACGTCCTCCTCTCCACCGGCGCCCCGAGGCGCCTCGCCCTGGAGATCACAGAACATGAGTACGTCGACGAGAACCACGACCTGCTCGCCGCCCTCGCCATCCTGCGGGGTCATGGGGTGCACATCGTCATCGACGACATGGGCACCTGCTACTCGGGCCTCCAGCTCCTGCTCCAGCTACGCCCAGACGTGATCAAAATCGACCGGTACATCGTCCGCGGCATGGCCACCGATCCCGCCCACTGGGCCGTCGCCGAAGGCCTCGCCAGAATCGCCCATGGCATCGGCGCGCAGGTCGTCGCGGAAGGCATCGAATCCGCCGCCGATCTCACCGCCGCACGCACCGCCGGCATCGACTACGGCCAGGGATTCTTCCTCGGCCGCCCCACCGCCGACCTCGACACCGCCTGCCTGGTGACCCGGCCGGCCCTCGTGTCCGCCGGCCAGAGCTGACAGCCCGGCAGGGACTGTTCTGTCAGGACCCGGTGACGCGGACGGCGCCGTCACGCGAACGGCGCCGTCGCGTGGACGGCGCCGGTCACGCGGGAACTGCCGGTCACGCGGGCACGGAGCTGGGCGTCGCCTCCGGCTCAGCGACCAGCGGCAGCGGCCGCGGCCGTCCCGGCAGGGCGGACGCCGCGAGGGCACCGGCCCAGCAGACGGCGGCGCCGACGATGCACCCGATGTGGAACGCCGACAGGAACGAGCTGTGGACGGCGTCGACGAGCGGCCCGCCGCCGGCCCGCGTGGCCACGTCAAGGGCCGCGCCCACCGACGAGGTCGCCTGGGCGAGGAGCCCGGCGGGCAGCTGCGCGAGGCTGGAGTCGCTGAGGTGGCTGACGAAGATCGAGGTGTAGACGCTACCCACCACGGCCACGCCGAGGGTGCCGCCCGCTTCCCGGGTGGCGTCGTTGATCGCCGAACCGACGCCGGCCTTCGCGGGTGGGAGGACGGAGAGGATGGACTCGGTGGCCGGGACCTGGGTGAGGCCGAGACCGAGGCCCATCAGCACCATCTGTCCGACGATCAGCAGGTAGCTCACATCCAGCGGCGACGCGGCGATCCAGGCGAACGAGCCGCCGAGCAGGGTGAGCCCGGTCATCACGACGGGGCGGGTGCCGAACCGGGCCACCAGCACCGGTCCGGCCGCGGAGCCGGCGGCGATGGTGCCCGCGACCGGCAGGATGCGCACACCCGTGGACAGCGGGCCATAACCGCGCACGAACTGGAAGTACTGCGTCACCAGGAAGATGAAGCCGAACAGGGCGAAGAAAGCCACCGTGACCGACATGCTCGCGGCGGTGAACGCCCGGGTGGCGAACACCGACACGTCGAGCATCGGGTGCGCCACGCGGCGCTCGATCATCACGAACACGGCGGCGAGCACGGCGGTCGCGGCGAAGCCGGCGATCGTGAGCGGGGCATGCCAGCCCCGGTGCGGCGCTTCGATGATCGTGTAGACGAGCAGGCCGATCGTCGCGGAGCCGGCGAGCACGCCGGGCACGTCGATGCCGGGAGCCGCCGGGTCGCGCGACTCGGGAACCAGCCAGACCGCGAGCCCCGCGGTGACGATCGCGACGGGTACGAGCGCGACGAACACGCTGCCCCACCAGAAGTTCTCGAGCAGCAGGCCGCCGATGACGGGGCCGGTGGCGACGGCGACGCCGGTGACGGCGCCCCAGATCCCGATGGCCTTGGCCCGCTCGCGCCGGACGGGGAAGGCGTTGGTGATGATCGACAGCGTGGTCGGGAAGATCAACGCCGCGAACACGCCCATCACCGCCCGCGCGGCGGTGAGCTGCCCGGACCCGGTACACAACGCGCCGAGGCCGCTGGCGGCGCCGAAGCCGAGCAGGCCGATGATCAGCGCGGGGCGCCGCCCGAACCGGTCACCAAGGCTGCCAGCGCCCAGCACCAGCGCGGCGAAGGCGAGGTTGTAGGCGTCGACGACCCACTGCAGGTCCCGCGTGCTGGCGCCGATCTCTCGGGTCAGGGACGGCAGCGCGACGTTCACGAGGTTGGTGTCGAGATTGATCGCGAAGGTTGCGAGACACGCGACCGTCAGTACGGCGTATCGGTTGCTCGCCATCCCAGATCCTTAGTGTCGACAGCCTCAATGTTGACAGTGGGTACTTCCGGCATGGTGGACCAAGGAAGTTACCTGTGTCAACATCTAGGTGATGCCTTACCACCACGGGAACCTGCGCGAGGCGCTCATCGCCGCCGCCGCGGAGCTCGCCGCCGAGCACGGCCCCGACGCGGTCGTGCTGCGCGAGGCCGCGCGCCGGGTAGGCGTCTCGCACAACGCCGCGTACCGGCACTTCGCCGACCGCGACGCCCTGCTGCGCGCCGTGTCCGCGAGGGCCATGACCGAGTTCGGCCGGCTGGTGGCCGACCGGGTCACCGAGGCGGCCACCGGCGACAGCATGGAGGCCGCGATGGCCCGGCTCGAGGCATCGGGGCGGGCCTACGTCGAGTTCGCCACGACGCGCCCCGGGCTGTTCCGCATGGTCTGCATCTGGTCGCTTGGCAGCATCACCCCGGACGATGACGTCCGCCATCCCTACGTCCAGCTCTCGGAACGCCTCGACGAGCTCGTCGCCACCGGGGCGATCACCCCTGCCCGGCGCCAGAACGCCGAGATCGGGGCCTGGTCGGCGGTGCACGGCTTCGCCATGCTCGTCCTCGACGGCCCGCTGAGCGCTGCCTCACCCGCCGAGCGAGAGGTCGGCCTCGCCGAGGTCCTCCGCATGGTGCGCGAGGGGATCTAGTGCCGCTTCAACGAACGTTCGCCCCGCGGCCTGCTCCAGCAAGTCAAAGATCAGTCAGAGGGGGCTGCATCCCGTCGAGGTCACCGGCAACCCACACGGCGCCGCGGTCCCCGCCATGTTCGACCGCGGGCACCTGGATCACCTCGCGCTCACCGCCGCGTCGCCGGAGGCCTTCCGCGCCGCCCGCGACCGCCTCGTCGCGCGCGGAATGAGCGACGGCACGGTCGAGGACCTCGGCGCGTTCCACAGCTTCTGGTTCCGTGACCCGGACGGCATGCGGGGCGAGCTAACCCTCATCACCGACCCGGAACTGCGGGACATCCACGAACCTCGCCCCCTGGTGGCGGGCTAGCCGACCCCACCGGTGACCGGACGTGGCCTGACCTCTACGCGGGCTCAGGTCACGATGGGGAGCTTCTCGTAGCCGCGGACCGTGCTGGTGTGCAGGCGCACGGCGTTCTCGTGGTCGACCTCCCAGGTCGGGAAACGCCTCAGGGTCTCCTCGATCGCTACCCGGCTCTCCAGGCGGGCGAGCCCGGCGCCGAGGCAGAAGTGGATGCCGTGGCCGAGGGAGACGTGGCTGTCGACGCGGCGGTGGATGTCGTAGACGTCGGGGCTGTCGTACTCGCGGTCATCGCGGTTGGCCGAGCCGGTCAGCAGAAGGATCTTGGACTTGGCCGGGATCGTGATCCCGTGCAGTTCGACGTCGCGGGTGGTGACCCGGCCCTGGACGGGCGAGGGCGCCTCGTAGCGCAGCGTCTCCTCGACCGCGTTCCGGACGAGGGACGGGTCGGCGGCCAGCTCGGCCCGCTGGTCAGGGTGGGCAGCGAGGATGTCGGCGGCCCAGCCGAGGAGGCGGGCGACGGTCTCTGTGCCAGCCGCGGTGAGCAGGACGGTGAAGTCGGCGGCCTCCCGCGTGGACAGCCGCCGGGTGCCGCCGTCGGCGGCGCGGACCTCGGCCTGGACGAGGGCGGTCATCAGGTCGTCGCGAGGTGCGGCACGCCGGGCCTCGATCTGCTCGGTGAAGTACTCGTGCAGCTTCCTGGCGGCGGCGACGGCGATCTCGTTGGCCATCCCGGCGGTCTCGTCGTGGTAGAAGGTCCCGTCGATCATGTGACGGACCTCTTCGCGGTCCCGCGGGTCGACCCCGATGAGCCGGGAGATGACGATGGAAGGCAGCTGCGCGGCGAAGTCCTGCACGTAGTCGAACCCATCGCCGCCGACCCGAGGATCGAGCAGCTCCGCGCAGGTCTCGCGGATGACACCTTCCAGGCCGCCGACTCGGCGCGGGGTGAAGGCCCGGGAGACCAGCACCCGCAGGGTCGTGTGGGCCGGCGGATCCATGAAGATCATCTGCCCGGTGTCCCAGGGCTCCGGGGTCATGACCTCCAGCACGGTGCCGTAGCGGGAACTGTAGGTGGCCGGGTCCAGGTGGGCGCCGTCGACGTCCTCGAACCGCGCTAACGCGTAGAAGTCGAACTTGTCGTTCCGGTAGACGGGCCGCTCGTCGCGCATCCGCCGCCACAGCGGGTGCGGATCCAGGTCGATCGCCTTGTCGTACGGATCCCAGTACAGATCCTCGGTCACGCTGGCCTTCCTTCGCTCGCGGTGGTCACAGCACGGCGGAGATGGCGAGGCAGCGGTGAGACACCGCCGCTCGACACGGGCACGACTCCCGGTCGGCGGTCGCGAGACCGCGTCCAGGACCGCACACCTCACCCAAGATGCGATCGACGATCGCCTTCCGTGGATGGAGTATGCGATCGCCGATCGCGCACCGTCAAGATGGGTTTGAATAGTGGAATGGAGCGGCGATCACTCGCGGAGACCGGCGGCGACACCCGGCTCGACGCGCCTGAGCGCGAGGCCAGCACACACGCGTGCGACATCGGTTCTTCCACCCCTGGGCCGGCAGCCCCCCGACGCGGGATCGCACCGCCCGAGGCGGGATCGGCCCGCTGGTGGGCCCAGCGGGCGGCATCCGCGAGCAGGCGACGCCCGCGTCCGGGAGGGCTGTCCTCGGACCGCATCGTCGAGGCGGCGCTGGACGTCCTGCGGGAGGGCGGGTTCGACGCGTTGACCCTGCGCTGCGTCGCCGAGCGGCTCGACACCACCATCGCCTCGCTCTACCGGCACATCGCCAGCCGCGACGAGCTGATCGCGCTGATCGCCGACCACGTCATGGGCGACATCCGGCTCGACCGCACCGGCCGAGGCTGGCGGGCCGACGTCGAGGCGTTGATGCGCGACTTCCGCCGGATCAGTCTCGACCAGCCGTTGCCGCCCTCGGCGCGGAGCAGATCGGGCTACGGGCCGAACATGCTGCGCGTCGTCGACGCGGCCCTCGGCCTGTTCCTCGAGGCCGGGCTGAGCGCCGAACAGGCGGGCTACGCGACCATCACGATGCTGGAGCTCATGGCCAGCGCCGTGATCCTGCGGGCCCACCGCGGCCAGGGCCCGGGTGGGGCGATGGGATCCGACGGGTTCGACGAGCTGCTCGACCGGCTACCGGCCGACCAGTTCACCGCCCTGCGCGCGTCCGGGAGCACCTACGTCTCCGCGGGGGCTGACGACGTCTTCGACCACAGCATGGCCATCTTTCTCGACGGCGTGGCCAGCCAGCTCCCCGGAACCCGGTGACGGCGACACCGGAATACCCCTCGACGCCGGTTCCAGCCACTGTGGTGATGGTGCCGGTGTCGGCCCCTATCGGCTGGGTTCCTGGCGGGGTTGCGGGACTGGTTCGGCGAGGTCCGCCGGGGTGAGGTGCGCGAGGCCATCATGGTGGCGGATGACGTCCCGCGATTTGGCAAGGCGGATGTCGTCGAACGCGGTCACGCCGGCCATCGTCACCGCGACCAGCCCGAGTGCGGCGAGCGCGGGCAGATGGCTCAGCGCGGGGATGATCGCGAGCAGCAGCACAGCGACGACCAGCCTCGGCAGATTCGGCTTTCCGACGTTGCGCCACCGGATGGAACTGACACCAATGAGATACAGCGCCGGTCCCAGCCCGAGCGTCACGGCGGCGAGACCCTTGACCGGATCGGTCAGGTCATGGTCGGTCGTGTCCGCGACATAGCCGGCCACCTTCTTTATGCCGAGCGCGGTCGTCAGGATCCCGAGGACCAACAGGAAATGCAGGTAGGTGTAGGTGTCGCGGGCCATCGCCGTCCGGGCTGCGCCGGTTCGTCGGCGCAGGATCCGCTCACCGACGAGCGCGACCACGTCGAAGTACAGCCACCACATCGTCGCCGACACCGCGATCGCCAGCGCCATCGTGGCGAGAACGGCCCAGCTCACCGGATACGCCGCGGCGCCGGCGCCGAGGGCGACGACGGACTCGCCCAGTGCCACGATCACGATCAGCCCGTGCCGCTCGGAGAAGTGCCCCGGGGCATGCACCCGCCAGCCCTCGCCCGCGGTCACGAAGATGCCGCCGTAGTCGACGGCGAGCGCGGCGAGCCAGATCAAGGTCCGAGTCCCGTCGTCGGCGAACGCGCCGACGACGAGCAGGACCGCGGCCACGGCGACGGGCACGGCCGCAACCACGATCTGGCGCAACAGCACGGCATCCCCACGCGCCGCTACCGCGTAAACCAGGAGATGCTCGACGCGGACGACGACGATCGCCAGCGCGAGCACCACCGGGGCGTCAAGGCCGCCGGGCAGGTCGTTCCACGCCTCCGGCACCGCCAGCGACGCCGCGGACATCGCCACCATGGCGGCGATCAACGCCGCCCGCAGCACACCTTCGTCTGCCCGCGCCTGATTGCCCAGCCAGGCGTAGCTGATCCAGGCGAACCACAGGATCGCGAGGAGCAGCAGGCCGCGCAGGGCGCCGCGCGCTGTCGGGTCGTCGGCGACCAGCGCGGTCACCTGGGTGAAGGCGAAGACGAAGACGAGGTCGAAGAAGAGCTCGAGGGTGGTGACCCGGTGCGTGGAGTCGGTCGGGACGATCCGGCCCGTCATCCTCACCGGCGCCCGGCGCCGGCCGGCCGGCGGGGCCGGGACGTCCGGGCTGTCGCCACCGGCGGGGCCAGCGGGCGTGGGTGCCTGGTCCGATGCGGTCACGGGTGGAGTCCTCCCACTGCGGTCACCGACCGTCGTCGGCCGCCGGGAAACGATCCGCCCGCGGCCGGCGGGCGGGCCAGAGGATCGGTCCGCCGAGATAGGCCGCTGTTCATCGGATCTTCCAACCCGGCCCGGCTACTGATCACGTCCGTTTGCGGTCGGCGGCGGCTCGCTTGCCGGCTGTTTCGGCACGCGATCGGTCTCATCGGGGGCGCCGTGTGGTCAGGTCGGGGCTGGGTCGTCCTCCCGGTTGATCGTGAGGTGCTACTGAAGCTGCCTCGTTCGACCACTCCCGAACGGTGCCGCGCGTCGTCACGAGCCGATCATCCCACAACCGCAGCAGGATCGCGGCGGCCCGCCAGCGACCCCGCCGTCCAGCCCGGCCAGCAGCTCCATGTTCCGACGGCCCGACAGATACGGGTAGAACAGAACCTCGGGCTCTCGACGAACCCGCCGACCCCGTCCGGCATGGCCGAGCCCGCGCCGGCCCAGGTCCGGCCGAACAGCACTGAACGAGGAAAGAGCGCACGTCGGCGCCAGATCCACAACATTCAACCGGCCATCAAGTACGCCGATCTAGTCTGCGGCAATGACAGCGAACAAACCGGGCCGGTATTGAGGGTCACCACGACGGGCCCCGTGCTCTCATTCGGTCCGTTCCTGGGCGCGGTAGTCCTGGACGGCGCGGTCGACGTGTGCCAGGAGCTCCGGAGTCATCCGGTGCATGGCCCGGCGGTCGTACCAGCGGACGATCAGGGTGCCCGCGGCGAGCCAGCAGAGCAGGCCGATCGCGGCCGCGACGAGGCCACGGGCCAGGCCCGCGTCGGCCTGGGCATCGAAGTACAGGATGGCCCGGTCGCCGGCGAGGATCTGCCGCAACGGCTCGGCCTCGCTGAGCAGCCGGAAGAAGTCGGGTAGTGCCTCGATGGGCACGGTCCCGCCGGCCGAGGCCAGGCCTGCGTAGACGAACAGCAGGATGGCGACCAGCTGCCCGGGGGTGCCGAGCACCGCGAAGAGCACGATCGTTCCGGCGGCGACGCTGGCCGAGCACAGCCACGCGTAAAGCCACAACAGCAGCGGATTCGGAGCGTCCATGCCCACAGCGCCGGCCGCCACCACGAGCATCAGACCAGTCACCACCGCGGTCAGGACCGCCGCCATCGCCCATTTCGTCAGCAGGGTCCGCCACCGGCTGATCGCTTTCGGCTGGAGCTGGGTCCACCGGGGACCGACCTCGGAGGTGCCGTAGCCGAGCGCCGCGTCCACGGTGGCGTGCAGGATGGTCCCGGTCAGGAACCCGCACATGAGGGTCAGCAGGGCCAGGTAGAAGGCGCTCAGGCCCAGCGCGCTGTTCTGCGGCGGGGGGTGGAACTGGCTGGTCGTGACCGTCACCGGGTGGGCCAGGAACGCCGTCGTCGCGGCGTCCCGGGTCCCCGCACCGGCGGCCGCCGTGAGCTGGCCGCTGATCGTCCGCGAGGCGGCGGCGACAGCGGGTTGCAGGATGCCGGTGGCCAGGCTCGCGCCCAGCGTGCCGGCGCGCGGGTTGGTCAGCAGTTGGATTGCCCCGCCACCCGTCGTCCCGGCCGTCGGCAGACCGGCCGCCGCCAGGAGCGAGGCGGTGAAGTCAGGCGGGATCACGATGGTCGCGTACGCACGCCCGCGGTTCATGGCTCGTTCGGCCTCGGACAGGGTCACGGGCTCCAGGCGCAGCCGGTGGGACACCGCGGGGCTCGCCCGCAGGCCGGCCTCGACCTGCCCGCCGATGTCGAGGTGTTCTGTTCCCAGCGTGGCCCCGCGGTCGCTGTTCACCACCTCGACCGGCAGGCCGCGCACATGAGCCAGCGGGTCTACCGCTGACCCGAGGTACAGCGCGGTCATCGCCGTGACGACGACCGAGGCCAGGATTAGCGGCAGCACCCACACCGGGCGTTGCCGAAGAAGGTCGCGCGCGCGGACCGGAAATTCATCCCGCGGTGTCCCGTTCTCCGGACTCAACAGGCCGTCTCGTTTCACTCAGACCCTCTGGGCCGCTCGGTCTGTGGGCCGACCAAAGGCCGCCAGCCCACCACGGGACGCGCGGACAAGGGTGTTCGCGTGCTCGGCGGGCGCTGCGAGCACCGTGCCGGTCGATACCGCCGCCAGTCCGGTGGGCAACGTCTGTGAGTCACCGTCACCAATGCGGACCCTCCAACATCGAGCTTCGATGTTTGTTGTTCTCAACCTCGAACAAGGGTCAGCGTAGAGCCGGGTTCTTGACGAGCGCTGGACGAAGGCGGGTGCACGCCGGCGACAGATCCACAAGTATTTCACTCTTCATCCAGAACTCCGGGTCCACACCTGGTCCGCGGAACCCCGGGCGACGAGCGCGTCAACGAGCCGGCCGCTGCCGTCACCCGCCACGTCGTCGTCGGTGAAGCCGAGCGCGAGCAGGCTGTTGACGCGCCGAGCACAGAGCCTGCGGCACACCGAGGCCTGCTCGCGCTGGTCCTCGCCGAGCTGCCCTCGACCGCCGACGAGCGGTAACGACCGGAACCGGCGGGTCAGCTGCCGGCTGGCGGCACGTCGGCGGTCGTCGCGGTGGTGGCGGTCGCGTGGTCGAGGGCGTCGTTGAGGGCGCCCAGCTCGGCCGCGAGCGCCTGGACGCGGTCGCGCCCGAACTCGGCGAGCGCCTTCCTGAAGACCTCGCCCCGCAGGGTGCCTTCGTGCAGGTAGGCGCTCTCGCCCTGGGGGGTCGGCCTCAGCAGGCGGCGCCGGGTGCCGGGCACGGGGTGGAGCTCGATGAGCCCACGGCTGATCGCGGACTTCACCTGGCGGCTGACCGTGGACTGCTCCAGCTGCAGCACGTTCTCCAGATCCCCCATCGACGAGGGGCCCATCTCCGTCAGCGCCCACAGGATCCGGAAGCTGGACCGGTCGAGTATCGACCCCTCGGGCGTCTGGACCCGACGCCGGCTGAGCCGCAGGACCTCGCGCCCGATGGCCCGCAGCAGCGTCTCCTCGATGGGCGGCTGCTCCCCCGGCGCGCCGTCCGCTCTGACCTTCGCGCTCACCTGTCCCACCTCGCCTGCGCCCCGTCCGACGTGCCCCGATCATGCTCTCCGCGAGCCGCGGGGCGGGATACGGCGGTTCACACGGCGGAGGGGACGTCCTCCTTGCCGGCGGCCACGACCGCCGCGGCGGTGCCGGCCCTGTCCGGCCGACGGCGGGGGATGAACGCGGCGAGCCCGGCACCGAGGAGGGCCGCGGCGGCGCCGACACCGAAGCACAGCGTGAACGCGCGCTGACTGGGCAGCTCCGTCGGCCCGAAAGCGGTGGTGTTGCTGGTCAGCAGGGTACCCATGAGCGCGGCGGCCACGCTGCTGCCCACCGAGCGGGACAGGGAGTTGAGGCCGACCGCGGCGGCGGCCTTGGCCGCCGGCGTGGCGTCCAGGATGAGGGTGGGCATGGCGGCGTAGCCGATGCCGACGCCGGCCGACGCGACGCACGTGACGATGAGCAGCTGCCACGAGGCGTCCATGAGGAGGGTTCCGAGGCCGTAGCCGGCGGCGATGACGAGGGCGCCGATCATGAGGGTGATCCTGGGGCCGATGCCACCGATCAGCGCGCTGGAGATCGGCGCGAACAGCAGCATCATCAGGCCGGCGGGCGCCATCCACAGCCCGACCGCCTGGATGGACTGCCCAAGACCGTAGCCGGTGCCCTTGGGCAGCCCGAGCAGCTGCGGAATCACGATGGACTGCGCCATCATGCCGAAGCCGACGGCCATGGCGGCGACGTTGGTCATCAGCACCGGCAGCTTCGCGGTGGACCTCAGGTCGACCAGCGGCTCGGGCTGGCGCAGCTCGAAGGCGCCCCAGGCCACCAGCACGACCAGGCCGCCGGCGATGGCGCCGAGCGTGCGGGCACTGCCCCAGCCCCAGTCGGTGGCCTTCGAGATGCCGATCAGGAACACGACCAGTCCCACCGCGAGGCCGAGCGCGCCGACCAGGTCGAAACGGCCGCCGTGGCTGTCGTGGACGTGCGGGATCGCGACGATCGTGAGCACGAGTATGACGGCGGCCACGACCGTCGAGACCCAGAACAGGGTGTGCCAGCTGCCGACATGGACGATCCACGCGGCCAGCGGGAGGCCGATCGCGCCGCCGACACCCAGCGTGGCGCTCATCGTGGCCAGGGCGGTAGGGGCCATACGCGGCGGGGTGATCTCGCGGATGAGCGAGATTCCCACCGGAATGAAGCCCAACGAAACGCCCTGCAGGGCGCGGCCGACCAACATCGGCGTAAGCGTGCTCGAGAGCGCGCACACCAACGACCCCGCGACGAGGAGGGCCGCGCTCACGACGAGGACCCGTTGCTTGCCGAACAGGTCGGCGAGGCGGCCCGCGACGACCATGGCCACCGCGGCGGCCAGCAAGGTGATGGTGACGACCCAGGGGGCGTTGGACGGCGAGGTGCCGAGCAGTTGCGGCAGCTCCGACTGGATCGGGATGACGAGCGTCTGCGTGAAGGAGACCGTCATCCCGCCGGCGCACAGCACGGCTACCGAGACGGCCGGCGGCGTGCTCCTGGCTCCTGCAGCAAGAATCATGGTCTTCCTTCCGCGGGCGTCGACATGCATGCTACATGCATGTAGAGGCGGTGATGTCGCGCACTAGCCACAAGCGGATGGAAATCCTCCACACAGAAAAGATGATCACCTGGGGAGATGTCAGGCCACAACGGAAGGCCGACACGGAACCGGGCGACGGCGACGCGAGCAACGCCAACGCGTGCGGGGACCAAGCCACGTTCCCGGCAGGTCGGCCTTGCCCGGCCGCGGACGGATCTGGGCGGGGGATCTACACGGGAGGATCTCGGCCCGTGGCCGAGGTCCTCACCGCGACGCCGCCTTGTCCCGGGCGCCGGACACGGTCACGCGGGTCGCGCGCCCGCGCCGCGCCGGCCCGTGAGCGTCAGTCGGCCGGTAGCTCCCCCGCCTCGGGCCTGGATACCAGCGCCGCCGTCCCCAGCCCGACCTCCATGGCGAGGGAGAGCCAGAAGATCCAGTCGGTGCGCGGGCGGTCGACCTTCAACGAGACCAGCCGGGCCGCGGCCGCGCCCAGCCAGGTCACGCCGACGGCGGTGCGGGCGGCCGGGGCGCGGCTGACGAGCGCCCATCCGCCGAGAGCCGCGTAGGTACCGCCCAGGCCGGCTCTCGTCTCGGCGCGGCCACGGCCGGTCGTGGCCGGCAGGTCGAGCGCGGTGGCAAACCGAACCGGCATCACGACCCCGGCCGCCCCCGACACCATCAGCGCCGCACTACTGACCCGGCCCGCGTTCATGGCCGAACGCTAGCACGCGCGACACCCCGCCGCGATCATGGCTGAGGAACGGGCACTGAACAACGAGCGATGAGTTCCGGCGCCCCGCTCGGTCTGTCCCAGAACCGAAGAAAGGAAAGGGAGAGGGAGGGACGGCATGAGCGCGCCCGAGGTGCTGATGGACGGCGTCGTGTTCGGTGAGTCACCGCGCTGGCACGATGGACGGATCTGGTTCTCCGACTGGGGAGCGAACCAGGTGATCGCGCTCGGCGCCGGCGGCGGCCACGAGGTGGTGGTGTCCGTCCCCTCGTTCCCGATGTGCATCGACTTCCTGCCCGACGGGCGGCTGCTCGTCGTGGACTCGGCGCGGCGGCGGATCCTGCGCCATGAGCCGGACGGATCCCTGGTCGAGCATGCCGACCTTTCCAAGGTCTCGGAGAAGCCGTGGAACGAGATCGTGGTCGACGACCGGGGCAACGCCTACGTCAACACCATCGGTTTCGACTTTCCCGGCGGGGACTTCGCCCCGGGCCTGGTCGTGCTCGTCACGCCGGAGGGCTGCGTCGACGAGGTCGCCGACGGTCTCGCGTTCCCCAACGGCATGGCGATCAGCCCGGACGGCGCGACGCTCATCGTCGCCGAGTCGTACGCGAACCAGCTCACCGCCTACGACATCGGCGCCGACGGCGGCCTCGGCGACCGGCGCGTGTGGGCGCCGACGCCCGGTGACCACCCCGACGGCATCTGCATGGATGCCGAGGGCGCCGTCTGGTACGCCGACGTCGGCAACCAGCACTGCGTCCGGGTCCGCGAGGGCGGCGAGGTGCTGGCCACGATCGACCTGGACCACGGCGCGTTCGCCTGCGCGCTCAGCCGCGGCGAGGACCCTCGCCTGTTCGTCGTCGGCCAGGCCTGGGGTGGGCCCGGGCCGGCGCAGCCCACCGGGCGGGTCGTGGCGTTCCCTGCGCCCGCGCCCGGCGCTGGGAGGCCCTGACCGGGCCGCTTTAACAGACAAAGGACTATGCACCCAGCACGCGTCCGGCGCGGAACGCTAGCTCCCGCCCGTCCGGTGCTCATCGGCTGCGTCCTGGGACGGCAACGAGCTGGCACAGGGAACGGCGAAGCCAAGCTCGATCATGCGCTGGGCGATCCGCGCTGGGGTCCAACGGAACCGGAACGATGAGGCCAGCACCTCGGCGCGTGAGACCGGCCGGTCCACGAATGCCTCGGCCGAATCGATGAGCAGGTCGGCGAGCCGGCGGTCCACGCCGTCCACGAAGGTTTCGAGTGCGGAGTCGACCAGACTGGGCACGGCGCAGCCAAGCTCAGCCAGCCTGTCGACGACACGACGGGGCGACCAGCGGAGGTAACCGGCCGCGGCGATGACGTGGGCGACCGGCGCGACGCCCGCGCGCAGCCAAGGGCCCCGTCCATCGAGGCGGGAACTGAGCAGGATGACGTCCCGGGCAGTCAGCGCGCTTGCCGGCAAATCGGGAAGGGTGCCCGAGGCCGGCACGGACAGACCGAGGTCGGCGAACGAGGTGCGGACAGTCTCGATGTCACACCCAGTAAACTGGGCCACAGCCAGGATCTGGGCTGGACAGAGCTGGTCAGCGTCCGGCCCGGCGGTGTCCATCGCATGGAATACGACCGTCGCGTGCTCACGCCCCATCCGGTCCAGTTCCCTCGGCACTCCCACCAAGTCAAGACCGAGCCGCTCGTACCGTTCCCGGACCTCGGCCACGTCGCAGGCTAGGACGCACGCCGCGTGGTAAACGTGCGCCAACGGCACCCGTGGGTCCGTCAGGCGGGGCGCCTTCCCGTCAAGATGCTTACTCAGGAGCACGACGTCGACGGCGTCCACGTCGTCCGGCGTCTTGGCAGGAAGCTCGGCGAGGGTGAAGCCGAGGCTCCCGAGTCGGCTGGCTATGTCGCTTGGCGACCGGCCGGTGATCCCGGCCGCAGCCAGGACGTGTCCGAGGCCGATGTCGTCGTCCGCCAGCCACGGCGGCTCGCCGTCCAGCGCCCAGGTCAGGAGGTCGATGTCGTCAAAGCTCAACTCATCCGGGAAGTTCGCTCCTGCGTAGACGGCGAGGCCTGCTCCCAGCCCACCGATCCACGCCGCCAGCTCCGCCGGACCGCGCGACTGGCGCCGAGCCGCGTCGCGGAACGCGGTCGCTAAGATGCTGGCCCGACTGAGCCCCGCCCAGCCCTGCTTGAGCAAGGGATCATTCGTTACATCGAGCAGGTCAACGACCGTGCGCTCCTCCGCCGCGGTCAGCTCCGTATCCCTCACCGCGTCGACGTCAAAGCCGAGCTCGCTGAGCCTGCCGGCGGCGGCGCGCGGTTCCTGCCCCGACTGCGCCGCTGCGCGCAGGACGTGCGCGCCAGGCACACGCGCATCGAGAACAAAAGCGTCCTGGTCGTCGAAGTCTCGCGCCAGCAGGACGATGTCGGTCGGGCGAATAGGCGATGCCATCAGCCCTGCTGGGTCGGCCGCCGCCAGCCCGAGTTGGCGCAAACGAGACGCGACCTCCCCAGGAGGTCGACGCAGGCGATTCGCAGCAGCGTGTACCTGCGCTGCGGGAATGAAATTTCCCACGTGGGCAAGATCCGCCCAGCCAGTAAATGACGAGCTCAGCACTACGCCGTCGTCGTGCGTGATCTCCATGCCACCAAGTTCCGGGAACGCGATTCCAGTCTCCTCCAACAGCGCGAGAACGTCGCCTATCGAAATTCCATCCGCACCAACCATATACAGCAAATCATTAATTTCACACCTGCCTCCGGCGAACATTTTTTCAAGACTGAACGAGCTGATCTCGGCGAGCCGCGCGACACGAGATCCTCTCGGCTCGGCAACGCGAGCCACGGTGTAGCCTTCCGCGCGCAGCATTTCGATCAACGCCGGATAAGCGACCTTGGTGACGCCCGCAAGGCCGAGGAGGTGAACCCGATTTACGGCGCTCCCCATCGTCCACAGTGGGTGGCTCTTCCCGACTTGCGGAAAATGATCCGCAAAATCTGGTGACGGATCTTTCGGTAGACGAATTGTTCTCGCGACCGGAAATCCAAGCTCGCGGAGCCTGTCAACGTTGTGACTACGAGATCCCCGCTCCTCAGGTAGCAGGCTGCGGAGATAGCTCGTAGGAACCGGGGTCTCGCCCAGCCCGTCAGACGTGTCCCGACTCACGATGAGTGCATCGCCTTCACCGAGGACGATGCCTTCCAGGCCCTCAGCTCTTGGCACCCGATAGCCGAACCTATGCAAACGGTCGGAGACCTCGGCCGGGCTGAGTTCTGTGTAGAGGGCGGATCGCAGCACATGTGCTCGGCTCACTCTGCCCGGCGAGAGCCAGGGACCTCGTCCGTCCAGCTTGGCGCTCTGCAGAACGAGGTCCATTGGGACTACGGCGACAGGACCGACAAGGGGCGGCCACACCGCGACTCCCAGGAGATCGAGACGATTGCATATCTCCTCGGGCGGTAGCATCAGGCGACTCGCAGCTGCGAGGACGTGGCCGGGACTCACGCCATCGTCGCGCCATCTCCAGCCCAGCAAGGGAGATTGACCGTCAAGGTCCCTACTCAATACTGTCTTTTCAAGCTCGGAGATGTCCGCTGTTTCCATGCCCTTCAGGCTGGGTACTTGGAAGCCAAGTCGACGAATTCGCCGACCGACCGCCTGCGGCGTCGTTCGCAGACTACCGGCTAGGAAGCCGACATCCGATCTTATAACTACAGGCGCGAGCTTATTGCGGTAACTCGCAATCAGAATTACTTCCAGGTCGCTTGGCACTACCCGTTCGCGACGTCCGTGATCGCGTTCGCTGTCTCCGCCCGGTTCGCCGTGCGCCCAGATAGCAAGGCGCGAAAAGAAAATGGTGTCAGGGACTCTGAATGGATAGATCGCGCTAACACCCGATCGGGCGGCAGGGCGATTAAGGGGATTGAAGAGCCAGAGTGCACTGTCCGTGGCGAGTAGACCGCTTCGACTAACAGGCACACGTCCTTTCCCGACTCCCGCCCAAGATTCGCCATCCGCAGCCATCAATTCGACCAAGGCATCGGCCACCAGAGGGAACGAATAGGCGAATGCTGTCAACCATTCGACCGTCACTTCTAATGCATTGGACGACCGCAGGACGGTAAGTGCGGCCGTAAGCACGACATCGACCGCTGGTTCGTCCAACAATTTTCGGATCTTGTTGCGGTCGACCGACAACTCTGGGACCAAAGGACCGGTCAGATCCAGCACAACGCCGAAGATAGCCTCGCCGGCCCATAGCCCATCGGCGAGGATGGCGCCAACACCGTTGCACCACCATACGCCACCACCGGCCGCGACGATCTGCGTCGTCATGCGACGCAGTAGTTCCTGGAACGGGTCAAGAGTCCCCACGGGTGCCGAAGGAGCGAGCCGACCGGCGGGCCATTTTTCGAGCGCCGCGCCCTCGGCGGCATACGTGTCGAATTCGGCAACCCAAAGAATCCGTCGCAGGATGTCCACGCACGAGATCGACGGCCGTTTGGGATCCCGGCTCAGATAGAGTCTGACCGTGGTGCCGCTCTCCCGCCCCGGGCCCAGCGGCTCGATGCGGAAGAGATTGCCCGGGCCGGCGATCGTGACGCGCAATAGCTCACCCGGACGCCCGTCGGGGCCCAGGCGGCACGTCTCGACCCGGATCTCGTCGGCAATCATGAAATAGCTCAGCACACCGACGCCGAAACGGCTGTTCGGGTGGAACTCGATTGGCGGGTCGCAGGCCGCCCAGCGGCCCATCTCCTCGACGACCTCGGGAAGGTCGACGGTCCGTGTACCGGCTTCGGCGAAGACGTCGGAGATCTCCCGGTAGCCCATACCGATGCCGTTGTCACGGCACTCAACGTAGGGCGTGCCGTCGGGCTCAAACCCCTGCCGGAAGTCGATCCGGCCGGTCCAGGAAGACGGCCGGCCGGTGGTCCTGGCCAGATACTCGGTGCGGGCGCGACGGTAGCGGCAGGCGTCAAGCGCGTTCTGGTAAAGCTCGCGTACCGCGAGCGCGCGGTTCTCATAGAGCTGTTCGCCCATGAGCAGTTCCTGCACCCGGTCCTCCGCGAGGCGGAACTGCGCGCCGGCGGAAGTGTAGCTGGGGTGGCCATCGATCTCGGTGGCGCGGACGCCATCGGCCGTGGCATGGGTGGGCAGCCCTGCAAGCGCCGGGATCTCGGCGGTCGCGCGATGGGCCTCCGCGAGGAGGGCGTCGAGTCCCGCGGTGTGCCGTTCCAGGGCGACCTGCAGCGCCGGGTGGCGGCACTCGACCGCGAGGGCGCGGGTGGAGCGGCCTCTGCCCTGCCACTGAGCGCGCCGCAGCGCCGTTTGGACGTCCGTCAGGTCGACAGCGTCCGCGACGCCGAGGTGCTCGACAAGGACGGCCGGCAGCGCCGCCAGCTCCAGCGCCATCTTCTGCCCGATCGCGAGGAGGTAGCCGACGAGCCGCTCCCGTAGCGGCATCTCCTCACTCGTCGCCGGAGCGACCATCACCACGTCCCGCAGCGCCCCGACCCGCCCCGACTGGTTCAGGAACGTGGCCGTCGCGCGCAGCGCGGTAAGGATCTCTGCCAGCCGTTCCGTCCGGAACACCTCGGCCGCGAGGCTCTCCTGGCCGCCTTCAGCGGTTACGCCGGGGAGCAGCTCTAGTAGTACGTTCTCCCAGCGGGCAGTCACATGAGACTCGCACCATTTGTGCGCGAGCCACCAGGTGACGGCCGAGGCCGCGGGCTGGTCACCCGCTAGCCCGGCCCTCTCGATCCGGCGGACAAGCCGGGGGTGGCCGGTCGTGAACGCGTCAAAGTCGGCGCGTTCGGCTCGGCCGGTCAGATCATCGGTCCAGCCAGGATGAGCGACCGTTGCCTGGGCGACGAGAACCGTCCAGACGGTCTGATGCAGGTAGGGCCCGACCACGAGCAACGCCGCCTCAGCGGCGGACAGCTCCTCGGGCCCGGCGGGCAGTTTGCCTATGAGGAACTCGACGCGGCGCGCCATCCGACGGGCGAGATCGGGATCGTGCCAAGGATCGCCGGCGAGAACCTCGGCCGCAGTGTGGTGTGCCCGGCCAAGCCGGTCCACGAGGTCGCCGGTGGCAGCCCGAAGCGCGGCGGTCGCGAGGGTGTCGGCTGTGCGCTCCCAGGCGCGATGGTGTTCGGCGGCCGTAGTCCAGGCGTGTGGAGGAGGATCCGCGGCGTCTTCGTCGGGCAGCGCGGGGAAGGGGAGGAAGCGGAGCGGGTCGCAGGGTGACAGTGGACGGAGCAGACAGCACTGATCTGTGCCCGCGCCGTCGTCCCTGCCCGAGGCAGGTCTACCCTGCGCGTTCGGCTGGTCAAAGACGGCGAGCCGACCATCCGATGCGCTACCGGCCCCAGAACCCGGCGCGGGACTCGCCATGACGCCTTCGAGCGCCGCGTGCAAATCCGCTAGTGTCCGAGGCAGCGGGCGGGTCGCGAGCACGTCGATCAGCGCGCGCGTGAGCGAGGGGCGAGCCGCAGGATCGGGAGCGTCGTCGCCCCCACCGCCGGCGGCCCGGCTGCGGTAGACGTAAGCGACGTCGACTCCGGGCGCGGGCTCGATGCGGCCGGTTGCCCAGCCCAGGTCCGTGACCGCACCGCAGACGACGTCGTCGTACTCGGTGATGCCGTCGACGAGCACCAGCACCCGAGCGGCTGCGGTGTGGGCGAGCGGTCCGGACCAGTCGACAGGCACGCACAGGTCCCAGAAGGGCTGGTATCCCACGGTGGCGTCCGCAGGAACAAGGAAGTCGCGGCCAACGTCCGCGCCCCGCGCAGCGCGATGGACCGCGTTTCCCGCAAGAAGGAGAAGCAGGGTGGAGCCGGCCGCGGCGCTGCGAAGAAAACCGTGGACAGCCGCTTTCACGGCGCTCGCGCCCGACCGGGAGCGATCGTGGATTTCGGTGCGGTAGCCGACGGACTCCAAACGCTCCGCCGCGCTGTCGAGCATGCCCGACAGCCACGGCAGTGCGGGGAGCCGTTCGTCCTCGTAGGAGCCGATGCCAATGAGCAGGGCCTGAAATTCCGCCGGCCGGTCCTGTGTCGACGCGCTGTGATAGCTCTCGGCGCCGGGGAAGGCCGGCGAGGTCACGCCCGGTCCAGACAAGACAGACACACCGGGAAAGACGGGCTCATGGGTCGGCTTGGCGCGGCCCGCGATCACTTCGCGGACCCTCATCAGCAGCTCGCCGCGGGCGCGGTGCTCGGCCATACCGAACAAATCGAACGAGATAACCTGCCCGAGCAGACCAGGGCGGTCGCAGTCCTCGATTCGGACCGGAATCAGCCGTCGGCGGGCGCTGTCCGGGTCCGCAGCGACGGCTGCCTGCCATTCCTGCGTTCCATAGGCCGAGTCGAGGTATGCAGCCGACAACACGGCCAGGGTGCGGGCTGAGTCTCGGATGGCGTCCTGCATGGCATGCGTCCAGTTGGTCCCGGCCACCATGTCCCATGCTTGGAGATGGACGCGGAAGCCTGCCGCCTCGAGCTGCCAGGAGATCCACTCGGCCCAGGCACGATCCGCCTGGGTGTAGGAGACAAAGAAGTCCCACCGATCAGCGGATCCTGTGGTGTGGTGACCCCCGTCGAACACAGGGTAAGTATGGCAGCTCGCATACGATTCCCGGCTGAAAGTGCGACCTTGCCGACGGCGGTACGCCGCCGACCCGTCAGCAGCGGTCGCGGACTGTTCTCATCCACGCCACGCAGCGACCGCGGTCCTCAGACCGCCCGGGCGCCGCCCGGGCGCCGACCGGGTGGATCGTGATCTCAACTCCTACAAGCACGATCAATCGGATCGGATGCTGATAGGCAAGGTCCACCCGCTGGCAGCTTCTGACCTGCGTGTTCCCGAACTGTACGTAGCGCCGCTCGGGCGACGCGAGCCGCCCGCACCCCGTTGCCGCACACGTCGCCGACGACCAATGCGCAGCTCGCCTCGTCGAGTCGTGCCCGGCCGAACAGGTGACGTCCTGAGCGGCCACGGCCGGCGCCGGACCGAAACAGGCCGAAGAAATCACCGGGAACACCGTCCCGGCCGGCCCGGCAGCGTGCCGCGACCTCGACGCCCGGTGGCCACGGCAACCCCACGAGCGAGCCGGCCGTCGAGCCGGCGCCGGGATCCGATGGGTGTGGAACTCGCTGTCGCGGCGGGCCGAAGGCCAGATACGTCTTGATCGTGCTGTCGACCGCGAACACGGCGAGTACCCCCAGCTGACAATGTGGTGATGGGGAGGCCGACTCGGTCACCTACCTTGCGCGTTGTGACGCTTTCGCCGACCGCGACGACCTCGCCGACGCCTTCGTGCCCGAGAACGAACGGAAAATCCCAGAACGACAGGACCATCTGCGCCAGGAGCCCATCGGTGTAGCAGATGCCGCTGGCATGGATTCTGACGAGCACCTGGTGAGGTTCTGCCACGGGCATTGGGACGTCCTCTAATACCCCGCCGGGATCACCGCAGCCTTCATAGTTGCCATCTCGACACTCCTCATCTCTCGTTGACCGCACCCAGGCTCACAGCAACCAGGGGTCTTGTCGGTGCGACCATGCGGGATTTTCGGTCGGCGACGCGCGCGCAGGAGGCCTCGTCCACCAGACAGGACAGCATCAAACGGCGATCCGTGGCACGCGGCGAGCCTCCACGCCATCTGCCAAATATCACGGAGAGCTATCGTCGGCGCCTCGGCGAGATCGGCGAACTCCGTGGAGGTGGCTGGTTACTCGCTCGGCGGCCAGAGCGGCGACGGCACCTCGAAGCCCAGCGGGCCGTCCCAGCGGTTGCGCGCCGCCACCTCGTGCACCGGCCGCCGCCCGGCGACACCCCAGCGCCCGGTCGGGTAGCCGAAACTGACGCAGCAGGCGTTGATCCAACCCTCGCCCGGAGGAACCTCCAGGATCTCCAGCACCTCCTCCTTCGCGAACGCCCCCAGCACGCTGGTAAGCGAGCTCCCGATGCCTTCCGCCCTGGCGGCGAGCTGGGCGTTCCAGACGGCCGGGTAGATCGAGCCACCGGTCGGGTCGTGCCGCACGAACGCGAAGAGGAAGAGCGGCACCTCGGCGAAGTGGTCGGCCAGCCAGTCCGACGAGCGCTGGATCCGCAGCAGCGTGGCGCTGTCCTCGGAGCCCGGATCGGCTCGGGCGGCCGCCAGGCGGTCGGCGTAGAAGGTCTCCCACAAGGTCGTCAGGGCACGGCGGTACAGCGGCGCCAGCTGGCCCTTGACCGCGGGGTCGTCGACGAGGAGGAAACGCCACCCCTGTGTGTTGCCACCGCTCGGGGCCCGGATGGCCGCATCGAGAATGCGGGCCTGGGCATCGGCCGGGATCTGGTCGGGACGCACCCGCCGCATCGCCCTCGTCGTGTAGAGCGCCTCGTGGATCTCCATGCCGATCTCTCCGATCTCTTCAAGCCTCTTCAAGGCCGCCGGTCGGCCTCCGGCGATTCTCGCCGCCGGCCCGGCGGCATGGCCGATCATGATTCTGGTCGGTGGCCGATCATTGACCCGGAGGGCGGCGGGCCGGTCACCAGATCCGGCGGAGCTGTGCGCCCTCCCGGCGAGCACGCAGCTGTGCCGCGCGCTCGGCCAGGGTGACCTGGGGCGTGTCGGCGGGCAGGTGTTCGCGAATGCCGGCGAACGGCACCTTCATGATGGTGGGGTCGGGATGGTCGCTGGCGTGGTTCCAGCGCAGCTGGATGACCCCCCAGGGATAGTCCGCCTTGTCGAGCCAGTTGGGCACGCCCGGGTCGAGCCGCGAGATGACGGCGCGGAACTTCCCGTCCCCGTCGAGGCGGGCCTGCGCGTCGTTGAGACTGGACTGCCTGTTCACCCAGTCGACGGTGCAGAAGCGGTCGTCGGCGACAAGTGCCTGCCAGTAGCGGCTCTGCCTTGGCACCTCGGTCTCGATGATCAGGACCTCGTCATCGTTGATCTCGTGGATGCCGTCGTAGTAGACCTGCTTCGGCAGCCCGCCCATCTCGTCGATCTTCTTCGAGCGCAGCAGCGTGTTGATGCCGTGGTGCTCGCGGTAGTAACGCACCAGCTTCATGTCGAAGGCGATCATGCCTTCGACCCAGGCGGCCAGGTCCGAGAAACGCCGGGCAGTCTCCGCCGGCGACATGTCGGCTCCCCCGTCGTCCAGCCGGTTGATGGCCACCCGGGCGTCGTCCTCCCGGATCCAGTCACAAGAGCACTTCCGCATGAGCAGGCGGCGGGTGGTCGGCTCCAGCCGCCACCAGTCCCCGGTGTGGCCGTCCGGGCGCTCGGCGCTGAGCAGGACGCGGAAGGAGCCGTCGTCGCCGAGCCGGAGCTCGTCCAGGTCGTGGGTGGACGGGACCGGTCCCCCGCTCATGTCCGCCGGGCTCATGATGTCGAAGCTCTGCTGCGTGATCTCGACGAACCGCGTCGTGCCGCGGTAGCCGGAGATCTCGTACACGCCGTCGACGTCGACCTCGGCCGTCGAGTAGACGTAGTCGGGGTCAGGGCCGCCCTGGTTGAAGGCGTAGTTCCACAGCGGCATGAACACGGGTCGGCGGGCGTCGGTGTAGACCCGGCACAGGTAGCCGCCGGCCAGGATCGACAGCGCGAGCTTGTTCATGTCCTGTGTCTCGGCCTCGGAGGCGCCGCCCGGCCGCCACTGGGCGATCAGGTTGTCGGCGACGCCGTCGAGCGCCTTCAGCTGCTCGGACCAGGTGGGCAGGCTCATCGTCCGTATCCCCTCAGCATTCGACTTCTCAGCATTCGACTTCTCGACACTCGACTTCTCGGCGCTCGGCTTCTCGACACCCGGCTTCTCAGCGCTCGACCTTCTTGCGCTCGACCTCGATGCCGAAGCGGCGGATGTAGAACTCGTAGTCGGCGCGGATCTGCTCTTCGTCCAGGCCGAACTGCTCGGCGGTGTACCGGTGGACCCCGTGGGCGCCGGACCGGTTGGCCTCGTGCCAGTCGGCCATCGCCCGCTCGACCTCCGGTCGCAGGTCCAGGCCGAGGAAGTCGTAGACCCGGTACACGGTCCCGATCGGGTCCCTGACCAGCTCGCGATGGTGGACGTCGAAGAACCGGTCCTCGCCCAGGCGGGCGCGCGACGCGATGGCGTTCTCCATGCCGACGCGCAGGTGCTCGCTGATCTCCCGGCCGAGCCGCCGGTGGTCCCGCTCCCCCGTCGGCGGCGGGAGGATCGCGGACACGATGCTCGCGTAGGACGGAACCACCTTCGCGGGGTCGCGGTGTGTCATGACGAACCGCGCGTCCGGGTAGGCGGCGGCCAGCGGCTCCAGGTGGAACTTGTGGTGCGGCGCCTTGAACAGCCACAGGTTCGGCGGCCGGCGCGACTGCAGGAGCTGGATGACGCGCCGGTGGTACGCGAACGTGTCCGTCAGGTCGGCGCCGCGCCACCAGGCGTGATAGCCGTACACCGGCAACGTCATCTGCTGGCCGTGGAACGACATGCCGAGGACCTCGCTGTCCTCCATCGTCGCGTCCGCGTCGTAAAGATGCATCGCCTTCAGGTGGGCGGGGACCTCTTCGTACTCCTTCACCAGCTCCAACCGCCGCGGGTCCGTCAGCTCGGTGTCGAACTCCGGGGGCGGGCAGGGCTTCGACTGCTCCCAGCCGCGCAGCCCGCGGAACTGCGGGTCAAGCGACAGGATGTTCGCGAGCGCCGTGGTGCCGGTTCTCGGCAGGCCGTTGACGTCCACCGGCCCGCGCACTGGCAGGTCCGCGGTCTCGGGGTGCTCGCGGTACCACGCCTCCAGTTCGAGGCGGTTGACCAGCCGGCGGTGGAAGACCCCGACGACGGTGGCGTCGGTGCCTGGGCTCAGGTCCCCGTCCCGTTCGAGGCTGTCGAGCAGGACGTCGAGGCCCGCGCGGAAGTCGCCGGGGCCGAAGTCGGCGAGGCCGGTCGCCGCGGCCGCCGCGTCGAGCAGCTGCTCGCTGGTCGGGTAGCGCATCGCTCAGCTCCTCGGCTCGCCCGCGGACAGCCCGCCGACGGTCAGCTCGCCGGCGGTCAGCCGGTCTGGGAGCAGCTGTTCGGCGACCCGGCGGAAGCCCTCCCGCCAGCCGACCTGGCAGGGACCGGTGATCGAGGCGCGCCTGGTGCGGTCGCCGACGGAGCCGACGGACGCGCCCGGGATCGGCTCGACGTCCACCACCGCCGGGCCTCCGAGGAGCTCACCGAAGTACGCCGCCCACTGCTGGACGCTCACGGCCTGGTCGCCGGCCCAGTTCACGATCGTCGCCGGCACGCTCGCGGCGGCCAGCAGGGGCTCGACCTGCGCGCAGATGTCGTCGTCGTGGATCGGGCTGTACGGCATCGGGTCCCAGCGAGTCCGGATGTGCTGCCCAGCCGCGACGGCTTCCAGGTGCCAGACCGGGAGGCCGCCCTGGTCGCTGTAGGCGCAGCCCATCCGGGCGATGGTCACCGGGAGGCCGAACGAGCGGGCGCAGTACCGGGCGACCGCCTCTTGGGCGATCTTGGAGACCGAGTACGGCGCCGACGGGGGCGCCATCGCGTCCCCGAGGGGATCGTTCTCCTGGAAGGCGTGCCATGGGTCGGGGTGCGGCTTGTATGTCGAGACCGTCGACATCACGAGCGCGGCCTTCGCGGACCGGCAGTGCTCCAGCAGGCGGCCGGTCGCCTCGGCGTTCACCCGGATCGCCCGGTCGTAGTCGTCCGCGCTGAAGTCGGCCGCGAGGTGCAGCAGGTGGGTGAAGTCCGTGGGCAGCGCGTCGAGCGGGCCGTCGGCGATGTCGACCGCCCTGGTCGTCACGCCGAGCGCCTCGACCTTCGCCCGAGAGGACGGATCGGTGAAGCGGGCGATGCCCCAGACCTCGTTTTCGCGAGCCAGCGAGCGGGCCAGCCCGTAGGCGATGCGGCCAGCCGGTCCCGTGATCAGGATCTTCTCGCCGGTCAACACGGCAATCGTCCTTCTTGGCATCTCACGGGACGTGGAGCCTAGTTTGGAGCCATCACTGTGACCAGTCACGGATATTTGATCCAAACCGTGGGCGGATGGTGTGATGGCCGTATGAGCATCGACCCCGCCCTACGCCGGGCGATCCTCGGGTCGCTCGACGGGCTGCTCGCGGCCTTCGACCTCGAGCCGCTCAGCCTCGGGCCGCCCGGCACCGAGCCAGCCGGCACCGACCTGTTCCGGGTCCGCTCCGAGCCGGCCCGGTTCAACCGCATCTTCGGCGGGCAGTCGCTCGCCCAGGCACTCGTGGCGGCGCACGTGACCGTCACCGGCCAGGAGCCGTGCTCCCTGCACGCGTCCTTCGTCCAGGCGGGGAAGCCAGGCGTCCCGGTGGAGCTGGTGGTCGACCGGATACGCGACGGCCGGACGATGTCGACGCGGCGGGTGACGGTCCAGCAGGGCGATCGCGTGCTCCTGGTCGCGATCGTCACGTTCCACGCGGACGGCGCCGGCCCCGAGCCCCCGGCCGACCCCTCCGTCCCGGCGGCGGACCCGGAGCGGCTGCCACTGCTGCAGGACTGGGCGGAAAAGGCTCCGCCGGAGCTGCGGCCGCAGGCGCTGGCCTGGGTCGACCGCCCGCCGCCGCTCGAGATGCGGTTGGCCGAACCGGTCGTCTTCATGGGCGGCTCCCCGGCCGCCGGGGAACGTTCGCACTGGATGCGCCTGCCCCGCGACGTCGGCGCCGACCCGGGCCTGCACGCGGCACTGCTCACCTACGCGAGCGACTACTTCCTGCTCGACATGGCCTTCCGGTCCTACCCCGGCGGCGCAGACCCGGACTACGTGCCGGACTACGCGTCGGCCTGCAGCCTCGACCACGCCATCTGGCTGCACCGCCCGGTACGGTTCGATCGCTGGCATCGGCACACCCAGGAGACGGTCGTCGTCGCGGGCCACCGCGGCCTCGTGCGCGGAGCGATCCACGACGCCGACGGGCACCTGGTGGCCACCGTCGCTCAGGAGGTGCTCGTGCGCCCGAAGATCCTGAAGGGCCCGAACGGCGAGAGCGGCCAGCACGGAGCGTTGACGCAATGACCAGCATTCCGGCTGGCCCGCCCGCGCCACTCGCGTTCCAGCACCATCTCTTCCAACAGCCCTGGCCGGAGGGCGAGTACAGGCTGTTCCAGCTCGGCTTCGTCGTCGACGATCTCGTCGCCGCCGCCCGCCGATGGGCGACGGTGTTCGGCGTCGGCCCGTTTCATGTGCTGCCACCCATCGAGCAGGCCTGCACGTATCGGGGCGCCGCCACCGGGGTGAACCTCCAGGTCGGCGTGGCCCAGGCCGGCCCGGTGCAGATCGAGCTCATCACCCAGCGCTGTGACCGCGACAGCATCTTCCGCGAGCAGGCCCTTACCGGCCGGGCGGGCTTCCACCAGCTCTGCACCGTGACGCCCGATTACGACAGCAAGCGGGCGTTATACCTGGGCCACGGCTACGAGCTCGCCTGCGAGCTCACCTCCGCGGACGGCATCCGGGTCGGCTACTTCGACACGCTCGACGACTTCGGGTTCATCACCGAGGTCGTCGAACAGTCACCGGGATTCCTCGAGCAGCTGGCGCGCATCGCCGCCACCTGCGCCCAGTGGGACGGCACCGACCCCGTCCGCCTCCTCACCCGCAACGGCTACCGGGTCCCCTGACCAGAGGCTCACAGTCCTCCGGTCGTGGGTTCGAGCCCCACCCGCCCCACCATGTTTGGCATTGTACGAACCGTCCCCTTCGAGGGTGTTGTGGCTGGTAGGGCGGCTGTGGCGGCCTCTGTCGGTTCGGGTCTTGGGACTCGGAAGATCGGTTGGAGCCGCCCGGGGCCGAGGATCTTGACTTCGTCTATGAGGGCTTCGACGAGGGCCTTACGCTGAAGATCGGTGCCGACTTCGATGATCGTATCGATGTGGTTCGCGATCTTGCGGAGGGTCGCGCGTGGGGGCATGACGGGTTCGTCGCCGATCTGGGCGGTGAGTTCGGTGTGGCGGCGGCGGAGCTGCTTCTGCTTGATGCGCAGGGCGGCGAGTCGGGTGGCGAGGGTTTCTTCGTCGAGGGTGCCACGCTCGAATGCTGACAGGTAGCGGTCGATGGCCTGGTCGGTCTGGGTCAGGTCGGTCTGGACGGTGGTGAGTTCGCCGGCGCGGTCGGAGTGGGCGTCATCGTGGCGTTGACGGGCGTGCTGGACGGCGTCGGCGATGAGCTGGTGGTGGTCGCGGTAGAAGCCGGCGAGCGCGGTGAGGACGGCCTGGTCGAGGGCGTCGGCGTCGAGGCGGGGGGCGTCGCAGCGGTCGCGGCTGTAGCGCAGCCGGGTGAAGCAGGTGTAGTAGCGGTAGGTGCGGTTGCGGCCTTTGGCGTTGGAGCCGAGCATCGCCTTGGTGCATTGTGGGCAGCGCATGCGGCCGGTGAGGTAGTAGTCAGAGTCGCTGGCGGCCCGGTGGGCGTGTCCGTCGGTGCGGATGATGAGGATCTTCTCGGCTTCGGCGAACAGGGCCTGGTCGATGATCGGTTCGTGGGTGTCGATGACGGTGATCTCGCGGAAAGTCAGCTCGCCGAGGTAGACGCGGTGGTCCAGGACGCGGATGACCTGGTGGCCGGACCAGTGGCCGCCGGTGGTGGTGCGGTGGCCGCGCTCGTTGAGGGTCTTGGCGATGGCGCGGGTGCCGAGCCGGTCGCGGACGTAGAGGTTGAAGATCAGGCGGACGATGGCCGCTTCCTTCTCGTCGACGAGCAGTTTCCAGTTGGCGCGGTCGACCTGGTAGCCGAAGGGACGGTTGCCGCCCATCCAAAGACCCTTGGCGGCTTTGCGTTCCATGCCGCCGATGACCCGGTCGATGATCGTGTCGCGCTCGAACTGCGCGAACATCGCGAGCATCTGGAGCAGCATGCGGCCCATCGGGGTCGCGGTGTCGAACGGCTCGGTCGCCGAGCGGAACACGACGCCGGCCTGGTCGAGTTCTTCGAGCAGGGTGACGGTGCCGGAGACCGACGTGTTGCCCAGGCATTCGAGGATTTCTATCAAGCCCACACGGTTCCTGATCCCGCGTGAGTGTGCGCGAACCGCGAGCCGGACGCTGGCGAAGCCGCCGTGGGTCGCCGCAGCAGTGAGGGACCGTGACGTTCAGTGTGCCGGGGGACCTCCTGGGGCTTGGGTCGTGGTGGGCCAGGTGCGGGTTTCGTTGAGGGCTTCTTTGGCACGGAGCGCGTCAGCGAGGTCGAGGTCGAGGCGGTTGGCGATGGAGCAGGCGAAGATCAGGATGTCGACGAGTTCTTCGTCGATGCTGCCCGTGACCTCTCCAGCCGGGGCGCGTTGACCGTCGTTTTTGCGGACGGCGCGGGCGAGTTCGCCGGCCTCTTCGAGGAGGCGCCAGGTCTGGTCGTGGACGCTGCGGGTGGGGCTGGGAGCAGACACCGCCCCGCCGCCTGCTGTTCCGTTCCGACCTGCCCCGCCTGCCCCGGCCCCTGCCGCGTTACCTGCCACTCGACACCGACCGGCGCCTTACCGACGAGCTCGCCAGCTCACCCAACCGGCTCGCGGCCGACGCGCTGCTGCTCCAGCGTGCCTGCGGCCTGCGCATCGGCGAACTGCTCGACCTCGAGCTCGACTGCGTCCACGAGGTCCCCGCCCAGGGAAGCTGGCTGAAGGTCCCGCTCGGCAAGCTCGACACCGAGCGGATGGTCCCCCTCGACGACGACACCCTCGACCTGCTCGACCGCATCGCCGAGACCCGCTCGCCTGGCCGGCCGCTCCCGCATCCGCGCACCGGCCGGCCCGCCGATTTCCTTTTCACCCACCACGGCCGCCGGCTTTCCCAGAACGCGGTGCGCGCGGAACTCGCCCGCGCCGCGGACACCGCCGGACTCGGCCACATCACGACCCACCAGCTCCGGCACACCTATGCCACCGCTCTCGTCAACGCAGGCGTGTCGCTCCAGGCACTCATGGCCCTCCTCGGACACGTCTCCGCGGAAATGAGCTGCGCTACGGCCGGCTGTTCGACACCACCGTCCGCGCCGAATACCAGCGCGCCCTCGACCTCGCGAAAAGCCAGCTCGGAACCCTGCCCGCCGGGCGCCCCGGCCTCCCGCTGCTCGACATCACCCGCGGAGCGGACTGGAAAGACGCCCCGCGCTCAAAACCCGGTTCGCCGGCGGCTTCTGCCTGCGCGCCCCAGCCCAGGGAGCCTGCACCTACGCGAACATCTGCGAGCACTGCCCAAGCTTCCACACCGACACCGCCCACCTACAGATCCTCTCCGCCCAGCGCGCCGACGCCGACGCCCTTGCCCACGACGCCGCTGCCCGCGGCTGGGTCACCGAGGTCGACCGGCACCGCCAACTCGTCGCCCGTCTCGACGCCCTCATCGCCCAGGCACAGGCCGGATGACCGACGAGCCGATCCACGGCCAGGTCGAGCGCGCTCTCGCCGCGCTGACCAGCACCAACCGACAGATCACCTTCACCGCCGTCGCGGCGGCCACCGGGATCTCGCGCACCACCCTCTACCGCAACGCCCAGCTACGCGCCCTCGTCGAGGAGCACCGCAACCACGCGAGCAACGCACGCACCCTCACCAGCGTCGCCACCGAGATCGCACACCTCACCGACACCCTCAACGCCCTGGCCACACGCGTCCGCCAGCACGAAGAACGACTCCGCCGCCTCGAAAAAAGGCCCACCAGCATCACCAACTGATCCCGAAAGCCCAGCCACAAAATCAGACAAAAGCACACGTTATTAGCCGGATAATGCTACGACAACGCCGCCGCCGAGTCCTTCTGGGCGACGTTGAAGAAGGAGTTCATTCACCTCCACGCCTTCACCGGCCTAGGGCACCTCCGCGCCGGCGTCTTCGATTACATCGAGACGTACTACAACCGCAGACGGCTACATTCCACCATCGGCTACCTGACTCCCGTCGAGTACGAGGAGAAATTTGACAGAAAGGCCGCATTGGCGGCATAGTTTAGATGGCTGTCTACAAAACTGGGAACGCTTCACCTGCGCGAATACTGCGCCGGCAGGCTCGCCCACTACAAAATCCCCCGCTACGTCCACATCGTGGACCAGTTCCCCATGACCATCACCGGCAAGATCCGCAAAATCCAGATGCGCGAAGAGGCCATCAACCTCCTCAACGCCGCGAACACCACCGAAACAGGCCACGCCTGATGCGGCAGCGGCCCTTTCGTGATCTGACGGTGCCGCCGCCGGCGGCAGTGGCCTGGAGGCGCGGCGCCAGCGTGACCAGCGCAGGACGTGGTGGAGTAGTACCCGCGGCCGGCGGGCTGGTGATCGCGTTGAGCGGTCTTCGGGGTCTCGCTGACGATCAGGCGCAGCAGTCCGTCGTCGGGGCCAGCTGGGCTGTCGTTTTGACGCATGTCGCCCCCAGCATGCTGGGCGCGACATCGCTGCACTCGTGTTGATCACCAGGCTCCGCGGGACCGGCCATTCAGCTAGTGCAATCTTTCCGATCCGGCTGCGGAGATACCTTCGCAGCGCGTGACGAGCATGCGCGGTGGGAGGCTCAGAAGGTAAGACCCTCGTAGATCAAGTTGTCGATGAGCCGCTGGCCCTCGTAGCCGGCGCGTGTGATCGCGCCCGTGTCCAGCCTGCGGCAGGAGGCCGCCTGCCATGGAACGGCGAGCCCGTGGGATTGATGCGCGACGCCGGTCCGGCGGCTCTGGTTACGGATCTCTGACTTGTTGTGCGAACCCAGCTCGGTCGCGACGCGGACTCGTAGTCTCCCCGTGCCCCGGCCCGCGGCGGTGGACACCATGCAACCGGGTGCCGGCAACGCGAAGAAGCCACTGCTGGGAGGTGTACTGACAGGGCATCCCTCCTCCAGCGGGCCCGACCTAGCCTGGGGGCTGTGGACAACCGCGACGAGGTCAAGGCCTTCCTCAGCTCCCGCCGGGCCAGGATCACCCCTGGGCAGGCTGGCCTGCCGACTCACGGCCGCAGCAGGCGCGTGCCGGGACTGCGCCGCAGCGAGGTGGCCGACCTGGCCGGAGTCAGCGTCGAGTACTACGCCCGACTCGAGCGGGGCAACCTCGGCGGCGTCTCCGAGAGCGTGCTGGTTGCCCTGGCCCGCGCGCTGCGACTGGACGAGGCCGAACGGGCGCACCTGGTCGACCTCGCCCGGGCCGCCGGCCCGGCCGCACGCACCCGGCGCAAGCCCACGGCCCACCAGATCCGGCCCAGCGTGGCGCGCATCCTCGACGGGATGACCGAGCTACCGGCCCTCGTCAACAACGGGCGCCTCGACGTCCTCGCCGCCAACCCCCTGGCGGAGGCACTGTTCGCGCCCGTGTTTGCCGACCCGGCCCGACCGGTCAACCACGCCCGGTTCACCTTCCTCAACCCCCGCGCGCGTGACTTCTGGATCGACTGGGAACGCGCCGCCGATGACAGCGTGGCCATGCTGCGCCTCGAAGCCGGCCGCGACCCCTACGACAAGGCACTGTCCGACCTCGTCGGCGAACTGTGCACCCGCAGCGACGCCTTCCGCGTCCGCTGGGCCGCCCACGATGTCCGCCTGCACCGCACAGGACTCAAGCACTTCCACCACCCCCTCGTCGGCGACCTGCACCTGTCCTACGAGGTCCTGGAACTACCCGCCGACCCCGGCCTGGCCCTAATCGCCTTCAGCGCCGAAGCGGGCTCACCCAACGACGACGCCCTCAAGTTCCTCGCCAGCTGGGCCGCCACCCACAACCCAGCCGACGCCCTGCGAGCACCGAACCAGAAGTGAGCCCGGGGGTAACGCACTACAGCCTCGCGAGGTAGCGCCGTTCGCGCATCACCTCGACCGTCCGCATCGACGGGGTCCACAGCAACGCCTCGACATCAGATGCCGAGTTCGTAATGACAGCGGCGGATGTTCCGTACGAAATCGCGCCCGGCGCCGAGGGTCTGGGCGGAGCGGCGGCGTTTGGGACCACGCGTCGGCCGCAGTCTGGCTTTCAGTCGGCTGTGGTCGGATTCAACCCGGTTGTCCTCCCACCGCGCTTTCCGGCCGTGACTTCCACTCGTAGTACCCGGATTTCGAGACGTCCAGCCACTCGCACATCTGAATGATCGTGGGAGCGTAGCGCTCCGTGAGAATGTCGGCGTACTCGGCATCGATGAACTCACATCTTTCCGTCACCGATGCTCCCTTGCGAAGTACGCCGCCGCTTTTTCAGGAAGGTGTTCTCGGTCTCCAGTTCGCGGACGCGGCGCTCCAGATCTCGTACCCGATCACTTTCGGGGATTCCCGAGGGCGGGGGGTCGGTTGCGCGCTTCGCTCGGTACGCCTTCGCCCAGAATCCGAGCGTGGTCTCGTTGATCCCGAGTTCCCTGGCTACCTGAGCGATCGGCCGTGGAGGCGAGGAGTCGACCACCATCTTGACGGCCTGTTCCTTGAACTCCGGGGTAAAATTCTTCGACTTTCCCGACACTCGATCCCGTTCCCTTCCAGTAAGAATCCTAGTGGATCCCCTGTCCGGAAACTCCGGGGCACCTCAGTCAGCTGGCTGCTGCCGTGTCTTCCGGAGGCCCGGCATCGCCGCGGGGTCTAGGGAAACCAGCCGACGCTGGTCGCCCAGCTCACCGCCCTGCCCTGGTCCCAGGTCCGCACCGCAGCCCGCACGACCAGCCGCGGCCAAGGCCGCGTCGAGCGCCGGACCGTGAAGGCCACCGAGATCCGCGCCGGGATCGGCTTCGCCATGCTGTCCAGGCCATCCAGATCACCCGCCACCGCCAGCCGATCGCCGGCGGCCCGGCCAAGACCGAGACCATCCACACGGACACCAGCCTGCCGACCCACCAGGCCAACCCCGCCCTGCTCGCTGAGATCGCCCGTGGCCACTGGACGGTCAGAACCAGCTCCACTGGGTCCGCGACGTTATTTACGACGAGGACCGCCACCAGGCCCGCACCGGCCACGTCCCAAGGGTCATGGCCAGCCTCCGCAACCTCGCGATCACGATCCTGCGCCAGGCCGGCACTACCAACATCGCCCAGGCCCTACGCCACCGCGCTCGCCACCCGAACGGCCCCACAAACGATCAAGAATCTGAATCGCTAACGAGCAACTTTGCCAGCGCCCTGGATCCAGGGGTCACGCACGAGGGCCGCTCCTCGTTACGGATGTCGTACCTGGCGGCGATCGGGTCGATCTTTACCGAATCGAGCGCTCCGTCCCGTGAGGACCGTCGGCCCTGCCTCGAAGAAGGACCCTGGAAAACTCCGATACGCCGTCACCGTCACACCACTCGAAAGGACAGGGACTAGCGGGCGGCCCGTTGGAAGTCCGTGTTGAACCATGGCGATCACCTTGAAGGCCGCCTGGCCGCGACCACCACCAACTAGCCGATCACCTATAGCCACGATTCAGTTACGCCGGGCATCGAGCACTCCCATGCGTCGGCGGGAGTGTCGCGTTGTAGGACAGTCGCGGCGGCCGAACTGGGCTTATCGTCACGGATCCGGCTGGTGAGACGTCCCTAGGGACCTATATAGCTAGGAGACCCGTCGTATGAAGTTCAGATGGCTTGCCGCGGTCACGGCCGGGTTAGTCGTGGCCCTCGCCGGCTGCGGGGGGGCCAGCGGAGGCTCGGAGGGGACGCCGGGCTCTGGCGGCACCGCTGCCGCGAACCTGCAGGAAACGGCGAAGGCCAAGGTCGATGGCTACATAGCGGTGCCCGAGAGCTACCCCGGTCCGACGACGCCGTTCGACCCGGGCACCGGCAGGACCGCTGTGATGGCCTGTGGTTTCGGAGCGCCGGTTTGCGCGGAGCAGGCCAGGTTCGCGGTCGATGCAGTCCACAAGATGGGATGGGAAAGCCCACCAGCATTTGACGGCCAGTTCTCGCCGCAGGTTCAGGCCGGCTTCGTCGATCGTGCCGTGCAAGATAAACTCGACGGCATCATCCTCGTCTCGGTCGATGTAAACGGAATCAGGGCCTCGATCGACCGAGCCATCGCCGCGGGTATGCCCATCATGTGCACGATGTGCGTTTCTGGTCCGGATTACGAAGGCAAGGGCGTCACAGACGTCACCGTCGACTTTGAGCAGCAAGGCGAGATCGCGGCCTGGAAGATCCTCGCGGACCGAGGCAAGGACGCGAAGGCCGTGACATATTTCGACCCGGCATTCTCGTCGTCGGTCAACCGCAGCATAGGTATGACGAAGATCTTTAAGGAGAACTGCCCGGGCTGCGCGTTCGCGGCGATGAAGTTCCCTTCCATCGATGTCTCGAAGCCGGGGCCCCCTCAGTTCACCTCCCTTCTTGCGTCGCGTCCGAAGGGCACGATCACCAACTTCCAGGCGACGTACGACGGGCTTGCCGTTCCGGCTGCCAATACGGTCCGCCAGATCGGCCGGACGGACGTCACCGTCAGCGGATATGACGGAAGCCCTGAGGCGCTCGCAGCGATCGTCTCACAGAACCCGCCTCTGGAGTTCACCATCGGCGAGCCCTACACATACGCCGAGTGGGCGGCGGCCGACCTCCTGGCTCGTACCAAGGCGGGTGAGAAACTGTGGTCCAACGCCGACAAGCTTCCGAGCACACTGATCGTCCGGTCAACCGCTCAAAAGTACCTTGACGGCAACCCGGCAGGATCGTCCTACCCCGCTCCCGCGGGCGCCTGGCAGGGTAATTTCCTGAAGCTCTGGGGCAAGCCCTAAGCAAGCCGGTTGGAGTGGGTGTGCGCCGAGACCTCGGTGCGCACCCACTCCCGTCACTCCGAAGCGCACGAAGTAAGGAAGCGGCATGAATGACGACGGCTCACACAGTCTCGAAATCTCCCAAATGCGGAAATCCTTCGGACCTAACCAGGTTCTGAAGGGAATCGACCTGACCGTTGGAAAGGGTGAGTTCGTCGGGTTGATGGGTCCGAACGGGGCTGGGAAGTCGACGCTTATCAAGATTCTCGCCGGCGTGTACGAGGCCTCTAGCGGTACGATCCGGCTAGGAGGGTCAGCCGTCCGTTCCCTGGCAGACAGCCCGGACGTAGGTTTCATCCACCAAGACCTCGGACTGGTCGACTGGCTCTCGATCGTCGAGAACCTGAGCCTCGGGACGCCGCCGAAGCGGCTTTTCGGTCCAATTCTCAACAAGCGGGCCGAGCGCGAGGAGGCCCGGCGAGCACTTAATCGTGTCGGACTGAAGCTGCCCGTCGACATGCTAGTCGGAGACCTGACCCCGGGCGAGAAGACCCTCGTGGCGGTCGCGAGAGTGTTCGACCGGGGTGCCAAGATCCTGGTGATCGACGAGACTACATCGACGCTTCCCCCCGCCGAGGCGAACCGCGTGATCCGGTCGCTTTCGGCCGCAGCCGAGAGCGGCGCGACGGTGATCATGGTGACGCACAAACTGTCCGAGATCTTGGACGCGTCGAACCGCGTCCTGGTGCTGATCGACGGCGAGCTCGTGCACGACACTCCTACCCGAGGCCTCGACCGCGCATCACTTGTGCGGATGCTGATGCAACACGAGGCGGCTGGCCCAGGCGCCGACTCGCTGGCGGCCGGTCGCTCGGCGGGCGAAGGCATCATCGAACTGCGTGACGTGTGGCTCGGCAAACTCGGCCCGGTCAACCTGAGGCTCAACGCCGAAGAGGTGGTGGGTCTCAGCGGTCTGCCGGGCTCAGGTCTGCACGACATCGCCTTCGCCGTGAACGGCAACCTTGCGCCGGACAGCGGGGAGGTCATACCTCTCCGACCTGGTCTCAAGCGGGCGCTGGTGCCTCCCCACCGCGAGAGCCAGGGTGGCTTCAGCACCCTGACCGTTCGGGAGAACATGTCGGTGTCGGCTTTACCCCGGTGGCGCCGGATCGGGCGCCTCATCGACCCACGTCGCGAGAGGAGCGAATGTGCGGACATCGCAGGCGAGCTGTCGGTCAAGCCCCGCTCCATCGACACACCGTTCGACGTCCTTTCCGGCGGTAACAAGCAGAAGGTTATATTCGGCCGCGCACTGCTCCGCCAGCCCGACGTCTTCGTCCTGTGCGAGCCGACTCGCGGGGTCGACGTCCAGACCCGCTCCGAGATCTACCGCTTGATCCGGGAGCTCACGGCGAAGGGCGCGGCCGTCCTCGTGGCGAGCTCGGACGCAGAGGATCTCTTCTCCGTGTGCGACCGAGTCGCGCTGGTTGAGGACGGACGGCTGCAACCACTTCGGCACGTCTCTGAACTCACAGCATCTGAATTGGAGCTGATGGTCTGATGGTGAACACCGCTACCGCCACGAAGCCTCCGGCCAGCGAGGAGACGGCGGAGGTCGCGAGCCAGCAGTCCAGTCTCGTTCGACGGAAGCTCATCGACAGCTCGATTACCGTCGTTGTCTTCCTTGGCCTCTTCGTCGCCTTCGGGCTTTGGCTCGGCAAAGTCTTCCTCAATGTCGATGGGCGGATGCTGGACGTTCACCAGAACGTGCCCATCATGCTGCTAGGCGTTGCGGTGCTCGTCACGCTCGTGCCAGGGATGTTCGACCTCTCGGTCGCCGGCGTCGCGACGCTCTCGTGCTTCCTGACCATCGGTCTGACCGTTCGCGAGGGATGGCCGTTCCCGGTCGTCTTACTGGTGGCGCTGGGACTCGGTATGGCCGTAGGTCTGGTCAACGGCTTCCTGATCGAGCGGTTCAAGGTCAACGCCTTCATCGCGACCCTCGGTACGGGCGGCATCTGCACCGGCGCGTCGGCTGTGTACTCTGGCGGCACATACGTCGGCCCGCTTCCCGGCGGGCCTCAGCTTCCGCACTGGTTCGTGAACCTCGCAGCCTTCAGTTCTAAGGCACCCAGCTGGCTGATGGCCGTATGTATCTTACTCGCAGGCGTTACGCTCTTCTTGAGGCTCGACTCGGTGCGCCCACCTTCATGGCCTCAAAACCGATGGATCGCCGTGAAGACCGTCGCGCTGGCGGTCATTGCAGTAGTGCTTGTGTTTGGCTTTCAGGCCCATCAGTGGCTCTCGGCAGTGTCGTGGATCATCTTCTTCTTGCTCGTCATGGCGTTGGTGCTGTCGGTCCTGCTTCAGCACACGACCTTCGGACGGCACCTTCAGGCCATCGGTTCCAACCGATCGGCGGCCCTTCTGGCGGGTGTGAAGGTGCGGCGCCAGGTCATGAAGAGTTTCGTGCTGGGCGGATTCATCGCGTCGGTCTCAGGGGTCGTCCTGGCAGCCGGCCAGGGCTCGGCCGCCCCTGACGTGGCCGCGAGCTTCCTGCTTCCGGCGTTCGCTGCTGCGTTCCTCTCGACGGTCGTGCTCTCCGAGGGGCGCTTCACGGTTCCAGGCACGATCATCGGAGGAATCTTCGTGGTCTGGGTGGGCCAAGCGTTCGTCCTCGGGGGCGTCGACCCTACGTGGATCCCCGTCGTCAATGGGGTCGTGCTCGTCGGTGCGGTCGCACTTTCCACCGCAATGAGGGCGAGAAGGTAGCGCCCCACTCGCTGACGACCTCGGGGTTCAACAGAGGGTCGGTCACGGAGAGACGCCGTCAGTTTCAGGGAGCTTTCGGAGACATGACCCCCGGACGCTGACCATCCTGGACATGGCCGGCGTCCGGCAGCGCTGCTGGGGTTGTTCGCCCGGTTTCCGATCCGGGTACGCCGTCGGCTGGGCGTGCTACTCACGCTGGCGACGTGTGCGGTGCTGGCGGACGCCTGCTTGTCCAACGGCGACCGGCGAGTGTGCCGCGGACTGTGACAAGGCCGCTCAGGCTGTGCTGGGAACCGTCAGACGGGCGCTGGGCAAGTCGATGTTCCGCCTGGTGTTCAAGAAGATCGACGCCGGCCGGCTGGGCGAGGCGCCCGGCGACTCGGCCCGCCGCCCGCATGACTCCGCCGGCCGACTCGGGCACTCTCGCGCCTGTCCGGTGGTGGTGAGATCGAGCGGCGGCCGACCAGAGCTGTAGACGGCGAATTCCGGCGGCGGGCCGTCTCTTCGCCGGGCCCATGCCGTCCCTGCCTTCGACTTGCAGCGACTGGTGGTCACGGCGAACGGGTAAGGGGTCAGGAGACATTCGATTCATTTCGGCGCACAGTCACCATCGACAGCTCGACAGTGCGACAGAACCGCGCGTCGGACACTCTCGACCGAACGTCGGACACTCCCCTACGGTCGGGTCTCGATGACGACGCGGTCGCGGCCGGCGCGTTTGGCTGTGTAGAGCGCGCGGTCGGCGCGGTCAAGAAGGTCGGCCAGGCCGTTGTCGTGGGGGGACAGCGGGGTCAGGCCGATACTCAGGCGCACGGTGAGTGGCCCTGCCACGGTGTCGATCGGGCTGTTGGAAACCGTGTACCGTAGTCGTGCAGTGATCATCTCAGCAACGGGCAGGGATCCGGGCAGCAGGGCTGCGAACTCCTCGCCGCCGACCCGGCCGATGATGTCGTCGGCGCGCAGGGAGGTTCGGATGCGCTGGGTGACCTTGGTGAGGACCTCGTCGCCGATGGAGTGCCCGTAGGTGTCGTTGACCCGCTTAAAGTGGTCGATGTCGATCATTGCCGCGTTCGTCGGCAGGCCGGCGGCGGTACGGCGAGCAAGGGCTCGTTCGGCCTGTTCAAAAAATTGCCGCCGGTTCGCGAGACCGGTAAGCGGGTCGGTGGCGGCGTGGTGGCGCAGTTCCTCGATCAGTTGTGCGTTTCGGTAGGCAATCATTGACTGGTCGATGACGGTGCGAGCGGTCTGGATGCGTGTGTCGCCGTAGCAGCCCGGTGCGCGGGAGGCCAGGACGATGATGATCTCGGTGTTGCGGCGGAGCGGTAAAGGCGCGACCAGCCAACTCTCCGCGGGGTAACGCTGGCCGGGCAGTTCAGTGGCGTTGTCGTCGGCGGCGAGGATCTGTCCGCTGAGGAGGGCTCCCCACAGTGGCGAGCCCTCGGGGATGGCGGGTTCGGCGTCGGCGTCGGCGACGTCGTCGACGTCACCGTGGGTGGAGTCGACGCGGATGGTGCCAGAGGCGCGGGTCAGCACCCATGCGGCGTCGAAGGGAAGGATCCTCCGAGCGGCGGTGAGCACGCGGCCGGGGATGTCCCGGGTGTCCAGTGTCGACGTCGCCTGGACCGTGACCGCTCGTAGGGTCTCGGCGAACTCGCGTTGGTGTCGTTCCGCCGCGATGACGGCCTGTAGCCGGGAGGTTTCGGCGGTTCGCAGAACTTGTCCGACCTGTTTTGCCAATGTGATCAGAATTTGCGCGTCCTCCTCGGTGAACAGGCCTCGGGCGACGCGGCTGTCGACGTATATGACGCCGCTGCGATGCCCGTCGAACGGGACCGGTGCGGCGAGGATGCTGCGCAGGCCGTACTGGACGGCGCTGTGCGAGCCGAGGGCGGCCCCCTCATCCGTGCCTGTCACCACCAGCGGTCGCTGTTCGGCGTGGACGTGTTCGACGACCGTCGTGGCGAACTGCGTGAGCTCACAATCGAGCGGCTCCGATTCGTGCTGTTCGTTGCCGCGATTCCTTGTGCGGCTCGCATAGAGCTGCAGCGGGCCGGGATCGGGCTCGCTTCCGGACGAGTCGGGAAGGTGACCGGAGGCGGGCGTGCCTTCGGGCAGGGCGGGGAACAGCAGCAGGGCCCGGTCCGCACCCAGAATGCTGATGATCTCGTCGAGGGCGACGGTGGCCACGGCTTCCGGAGCTGTCTGCCGGCCAGCCGCGGCACTGACCCGTAGGACCGCGTCGAGGCGACGTCGATCCCGGCTGGATGTTGGCAACGCTTCGGCCGGTTCCTTAGGAGACGCTCGACGCTCGAGGCCTTTGAACTCGTGTAGCACCCTGCGTTCCCGGCCGACCCAGCCGTGCTGCCGGGCGAACTGGGCGGCGAGGTCCGCTTCGGTCTCCGCGCGCTCGGTCTCGCCCTGCGCACTCAGACATCGGGCCCGCTCGAGGAGCGCGTCGAAACGGACGCGAGGCAGGTCGAGATCGCGCGCTCTCCGCTCCGCGGCGTCCAGCAGATCCAGCGCGGCGTCGTGGTCGCCGATGAGTTGGCGGTCGACAGCACGTAGGACCCGCAGGTCGGCCGCACACGGCGGATAGGCCGCCGCCCAGCGCGCCGCACGCAGGGCCTGCCGGGCGGCGCGGTGGCGCCGTGCCCGCTCCGGTCCTGGCGGCGCGGCCCGCGCCTGTTCGAGACGGCCACGCGCCTTCGCGATCCAAAAAGACCGGAAGAACTTCGGTACCTGAGAAGGACGAAGACCGACAGCGTCTCCGGCGGAGATCACAGCGTCGAAGGCCGGACCGAACTCGCCGTCTTCCACCTCAAGCTCGGCGACGTCATGACAGATCATGTAGCGACGAAACCGTTCGGACTCCGGGTAGGCGTCGAGGGCGGCCAGGCCGGCGTGCTTAACCGGTGGGAAGCCGAGTATCCTAGCGATCCGCGCCCGCATAATCGCGAAATCGGCCTGGAGGCGGTCACCTCCGGCTGCCCCCGCCTGGGCCTCGAAGACATCCCACGCCTCCTGGAAACATCCACGGACGACAAGACTCCGCACATAGGTTGAGTAGCAGTTCAGGAAGTGCGCGGTCTCGATGAACCGAGCTCCCCGGCGAAACGCTCTCGCGAACGCCCGCTCCCCCTCGACATTGCGGCCGATGAACACCAGCGTCGAGGCCGTGTAGAAGAACATCTTTGTCTGCAGCGCTGGATCGTTGCTCTCTTCCCCGAGCCGGTGCAGCCAGCCGATGTCACGCTGCACGGTTCGCCTTCGGCCGAATTCCGCCGCCATGTGGTGCGCGCAGAGGTGACCGCGCAGGTACTCCGCTCCCGAGCCAAGTCGGTTACTGGGTGCGACAGCCGACATCAGAAAGGCCAACGCCGGCCCCATCCGCCCGCAGTACCATTCGCTCAGGGCACCGACCTCGTAGAGACGGCAGCGGATCTCATGAAGCTTCTTCGTGTCACCGGCCGCCCGGCCGAAGCCGGTCGACCGCCACCGGCAGGCCATGCCGACCACCCACCGGCCCACACTGACCGCCGCCATCGCCCCGGGGTTGGCCGGTAGTCCCCGGCCGATCTCCGCCAGACCCCGGTGGACGTACTCCCGCGCGGCGGCGACGTGGAACTCGCCATACTCGACCCAGGCGAGCTCCTCGAAAATCCACGCCCGCCGCCGTGGATCACTCTGCTCACAAAGCGCGCGGAGGAAGTGTCTCCGAGCGTCCAGGGATTGGACCGTGCGGGTGCAGGCGAGCGCGAAACCCTCCTCATAGTCGGCGTCCGGCTCGATGCCGGCCTCAGCCGCCGCTGTCGACGCGGCGCGGTAGAAAGCCACTGCCTCGTGGGGCGCCGGCGCGACGAGCGCTGCCGCTGCGGCGGCGGCCGCCAGCCGGAAACGACGCTCCGGGGCCACCTCCCCGGCGACCGCGTGCCGGGCGAGTTCGTAGGGACGGCGGGATGACTCCACTGCCTCCACTCCGCCGAGGACATCTGTCCCTGGGGCCTCGAGGACATCGACGATGCGCCGGTGGACCGTTGTCCGTGCCTGCTCGTTCATGGTCGACAGCAAGGCCTCGTGCACACAGTCGTGCACGAACGACCACGTCCCGCCGCCGCTCGATATGACCAGCTGATGGGCTTCGGCCTCGGCGGTCGCCCTGGCCACCACGGCGGTGCTGCTGGCGCTCGCATCCGCCAGCAGCGCGGGATGGAAACGCCGGCCGATCACCGCGGCCGCACCAAGAACCGACGCCGCGACTGGGCTGAGCCCGTCCAACCGATGACGGATCAGATTGAGCACCGCGACCGGCAACGGCAGGGAGTCGAGGCTGGCCCGGTCCAGTACGAACCGCCCCCAGTCAGGACGGATCAGACCCGCGTCGATCACCGCCCGCATGTACTCGACCACGGCCAGCGGATTTCCGGATGATCGGACGGCGACCTCGTCCGCAAATGCCTCGTCGGCGATCTCACCGAGGTAGTAGCCGATTATCTGGGTGACCTCGTTGGTATCCAACGGCCCAAGGGTGACTTCCCAACTCGTCGCGAGCCCGGCCGCGACGCGCAACGAGGCATCCCGGGTCGAATTGATGATCATTAGCCCTGGCGTGTTGATGGACGCGGTGAGATCCTCCAGCACCTGTTGGTCCGCCGGTCCCAGCCAGTGGGCGTCGTCAATCCAGATGATCATTCCTTTGGACAGCTCTGTCAGCCGGCTGAGAAAACCGACCACGGCCGAACGGAATTGCATCTCATCGGCGGCCGACTCGCCCACCGCCGTCTCCACGCTCGACGTGTGCACTCCGAGCGCGCGGGCGAGCATGGGATGCAGGCGGGCGAGATGTCCGGCATCGGCTCCGGCCGCCGCCACGATCCTGTCGGACAACTGCCGCCGACCGGGCTCCGGCACCGACTGAAGGTCATGAAAGTAGCTGTCGATCAGATCGCGCAACAGCGTGAACGGAACGGAGGTGTGCACGGCGCACCGACCACGCAGCACCTGGCGTCCGGCCACCAGGCCCGACGACGAGAGCAGTTCCTGGATAAGGAGCGTCTTTCCAGCGCCGGCTTGTCCAGCGACCGTCACGACGCCAGATCCCCCCGCGAGACATTCCGCCCAGGCTCGCCGGAGCAGTGCACGCTCGCGTCGACGTCCGACCAAGCAGCCGGTGGCCCACGCTCCACCCGCTCCAGCGGGTGGCATCGGCATTTCGGGCCAGTGTGGCGCGAGCGGGGCGAGGGCGACGACGACGTCCCGTGCAGACGGGTACCGATCGTCCGGGTCCTTGGCCAGCAGCCTGGCCACCACAGTGGTGAGCGTCTCCGGAATGTCGGCGCGCACCTGGGCCAAGGGACAGGGCGCCACGACCGCGTGCATGCGCATCAGCTCGGCGGTGTCGGATGCCTGGAATGGTGGCGAACCAGCCAGGCAGTGATATAAAACCGCGCCCAGAGCGTACAGGTCAGCGCGCGCGTCGACCTGTCGGTGCAGCATCCCCGTCTGCTCCGGGGCGCTGTAGAGTACCGTGCCGACGGCGGTGTCACCGTAGAGGCCCCCGGCCCGGGCCATCAGGCCGAAATCCAGCAACGTCGCATCGCCATGTGAACCGATCAGGATGTTCGGCGGTTTGACGTCTTGATGAACCAGGCCCCGCCGGTGCGCCTCGGACAGCGCCGAGGCCACGTTCAGCGCGATCCGCACGGTCTCGGCGACATCCAGCGGCCCCGCCCGGATCCGCGACTCCAACGACTCACCCTCGATGAAATCCAGGATGAGATACGGATAGTCCGCCGTCCGCCCCGCAGCTCGAACTGGGGCTATGTTCGGATGATTCATGCAGGCCAGAATCGTCGCTTCGCGAGCAAAAGCACGATCCGTGCTCTCATCGTAGGCGACCGCCCGAACCGGAACCTTCACCGCATAGTTCCGACCAGCCCGTTCCGCCCGATACACAATGGAATAAGAACCCCGCCCCACCTCTTCCTTGACGACTACGCCGGGTATGACAATCTCTACCATAAACCCACACCTCGTAATTATGCGAACCACATGCACCTGACCGCGCCATCGGCACCTCCCGCACAAATAATGATTCCACAGGCCCGGAGTAGCCGCATGTCAATCTCGAGCCTGCCACCCTGCGATCGCCGGCTGATCGGCCTCGTCCCCAGGGGTCTGCCGGCCGGGCCCCGGACGCGGCCTCCCTAGGAGCAGCGACAGAACGATCGAACAGGCGAGCGATCGAGGACCTGGACGCTGGCCACCTCCTCGCTTACGACCGAGCGCCGCCGCCGGCCGCCACAGATCTGGCGACCGCAGGAGGCACCGAAGTACCAGGCGCTCCGATCCGCAACGCCCGCGCGGGTCTACGCGGAGCCAGGCCCGCCACTATCGCGGCGACGACGAACCCAATCGCCATGACCGTCCAGGCGTTAACGTAGCCGCCTTCGGTCGGGACGCCGCTCGACGTAGCGCCTCCCGCGACGATGCCAGCAGTGACTGTCGTCCCGATCGAACCACCGATCGTCCGGATGTTGTTGTTCATCCCCGACGCGACGCCGGTCTGTTCGGCCGGCACCGCCTCCACGACGAGTTGCGACATCGACGAGAACCCGAGCCCGACCCCAGTCCCGAACAAAGCAGTCGCCACATAAACCAACAAACTGTGGTCATGGTTGACGAGCAGGACGACCGGGCCGAGAGCCGCGATCAGCGCCCCCGCGACCAGGACGGTCTTCCAACCGAAACGGCCCGCGAGATCCGCCGCGACGACGCTCGCGACCAGGATGCACAGCGTCGAAGGCAGCAGGTACGAGCCTGCCTCGCTGACGCTGGCCCCGAAGCCGTAGCCGGCAGACGGCGGCGTCTCCACGAACTGCGGGTTGATCACGACCATGGAGTAGACAGCGAACCCGAACAGCAGCGCCATCACGTTCGTCCGCAAGACCGTCGGGTGGCACAACATCCGCATGTCGACCACTGGATTGGAGGCCCGCCGTTCGGTCGCTACCCAAGCCGCCACGAGCAGGGCGGTGACGACGAACAGCGCGATCACCTGAGGCGAGGTCCATCCCCACCTCGGGCCCTCGCTGGCCCCGAGCAACAGGGCAACGAGCCAGCTCGCCAGCAACAGTCCGCCGAACCAGGAGACACGGCGGTCGGCTCGCACGCCGGAATCCGGCACCGCCAAGACCGCCGCCATCGTGACAACTCCGATCAGCCCGGCTGGCAGCCAGAACAACCACTGGTAGCCGAGGTGGTCGACGATCGGGCCGGCGAGCGTGACGCCGAGGCCGGCGCCCCCGCCGAGCATCGCGGAGAGTACGCCGATCCGGCTGCCGACCTGCTCTCGCGGGAAGGTCTCACGGATGATGCCGAAGGCAATCGGAAAGATGGCACCGGCCGTACCCTGCACCAATCGCCCAACAATCATGACGGACAGTGACGTGGCCAGTGCGGCGATCAGACTTCCGACGGCGAAGGCGGCCAGAGCGCAGACCAGCATCCGCTTGCGGCCGCAAGCGTCACCCAGGCGGCCGAGCAGAGGCGTCGCCACAGAGGAACTCAACAGGAAGGACGTCATGATCCACGATCGGCCGACCGGACTGAGATGGAGTTCGCTTCCTATCTGGGGGAGGGCAGGGGACACCATCGACGCCTGCAGTGCATAAGTCAGCGCAGCCAGCACCAGGACGCCGAAGACTACCGCCGTCGACGCACCGTAGGCGGGTGCCGAAGCCTGCTGCACGATCATCGACTTCGCTGCCCGCGTCAAGCGCACTCCTCAAGCAGACCCGGCCGGCTCGTCGACGCGAGCTAGGCCCCGAATGCCTGGGTCGTCAGGCGCGGACCGGGGCGGAAGCCGTCGAGATGCGAAGGCGGACTGAGTACCTATCTGAGACTCAGTCTCAGTACTGTATCCCGTCTTGCATGGCATGATTGACGAACACAGTGTGATCTGCGCTTCCCTCCGCGCTTGTTCCCACTGGGCTGCACCAGCGGACGACCGCGAGGGGCACGCCCAGGGAGGATGTACAAGAAGTTGTGCCCTGGTGGCGGCACGCGCGAAAGGAAGGTGGCCGATGACTGCTACGGGCTCGGCTGCAGGAGGCACAGCTGCGGGCTCGCACCCGACGGATACTTCTGGCGCGGCGGCGGTAGGCCTGCGCGAGCGGCTGCGCCAGACCGTTCGGGACGAGCTGTCGACGGTCGCGTTGCAGTTGTTTCTCGACCGCGGATTCGACGCCACGACGGTGGACGAAATCGCGGCTGCGGCCGGGGTCTCGCGTAGCACCTTCTTTCGGTACTTCGCCAAGAAAGACGACGTCATCCTGGCGCAGCTGGAGGCCCGAGCCGACGCGCTGCACGCTACCGCGCTCTCACGCCCGCAGGGTGAACCCCTGATGGTTGTCGCGCGGGCGGCGCTGGACCCGCTCGTGGAGGCGTTCTCGCAGGACCGGGAACGCTCGATCACGTTGGGTCAGCTCGTGGCCTCGACTCCCTCGCTGGGCGCCCAGGAACTGCGCAAGTACCAGTACTGGCGGGCGGTGCTGGCCGAGGCGCTGGGGCACCGGCTCGGCGTCGAGGCCGATGCCGGGATGCGGGCCTCGGTGGTCGCGTCGGTCGCCGTGAGCGCATTCGACGTCGCTGTGCGCGTGTGGCGAACCACCGACACGGGCAGGAGCCTGGCGGCCACCGTGGACGACGCCTTCGCCGGCCTCGCCACCGAATTCGCCTCCGCCGGGGACTGGCCCACCACCACCAGCCCAACTGCGTGAACTGGGCACCATTGTCGGCGTCCTCCGCTCGGTGCCACTCACCGAAGATCGGCACGACTGCGGATTGCGGTCCACGGCCCAATCATCACATCAATCCGCCGTCTTTGGACTTGCCGGCGGACCCGACCGGACTGGAGCAGCTGCCTCCTGGCCAGTTCCGAGAAGACCACCAGGTCGGTGGCTCCCGACCCGGGCGCCTTGAGCAGCACCCGGCCAGACAGGCCCAGCACGTTCGAGGCTACCGACGACAACGTCACTTCCCGCGCCTTCGAGGATCTTGTCCAGGCGTTGGAGCCCCCGGTCTGACATGCCCACCGAGCACGGCGACACGCTCCACGCCCGTTCCGAGACAGGACACGAGATCGCACGCGGCCGGAGGACGCCCGGCACTCCGCGGCGGATCCCCATGGGATCGCGTATCCTGGATAAAATACTGCCGTTCGCTAGAGTAACCGGGAGAAGGGCACAACGAGCGCCATGGTTGGCATCACCCCGGAGCGGAGAACGAAACGAACACAGCTCCCCGACGAAGTCGCATCCTACGTTCGCGAACTGATCGTCTCTGGGACTGTCCGTCCCGGTGAGTATCTTCGGATGGAGCCTATTGCAGAGGCAGTAGGCGTGAGCAACACTCCTGTCCGTGAAGGGCTCCTAACCCTGCAAAGCGAGGGGTTCGTCCGTCTGGTGCCCCACCACGGGTTCGTCGTGGCGCCGTTCACCCAGCGAGACATCCGCGATCTCTTTTGGGCCCAGGCCCAACTCGCCGGCGAACTCGCCGCACGCGCCGCCGAGAATAGGACCGACGAGCAGCTAGACCGGCTGGCGGCGAATCTTGAGCGCTACGACCAGGCAGTGGCGAACAGCGACAGCGAGCAGATCACGATAATCGGGCATTTGTTCCACCGCGAAGTCAACCTCGCTGCAGGCTCACGTCGCCTTGCCCTCTTGCTGGCTTCCGTCGTGAAACACCTGCCGAACAGGTTCTACACCACGATCGAGGGCCAGGTCAAAGGTGCCCACTTCGAGCACCCCATGATCCTGACTGCCCTGCGAAAGCGGGATGCGCGCCAGGCGCGCCTGCTCATGGAGCAGCACATCCTGGAGGGTGGCGAGCACCTCATCGCGAGGCTCGAAGATCAGGGGCTCTGGACAGAAAAAGCGGAAGACGCGTCGGCCTCATGACGCCGGGTGCGGTGTCGACTCTGCGGTCGACTCGGCACCAGGCCCACGGCTCAGGCCGATGAGCGGTGTCCAGTCTGCGACCAGGCTCGCGACACTCGCGCGGGCCGTCCACGCGCCCAAACCGTGACAGCGACAGCGAGCCCTCCCGCAAGCGGCCTCCGTGCACCTCCCCTACCCCTCTGACAAGGCCTCCTTCGCGCCCGAACCGAACCTCGCCTTCCCCAGCCAGCGACCACCCGCTGCAGGGACGACGCGTCTATGGTGTGTACCGGCTGGGGACCAGTCCGGCCGTCTCGGGCACCCTGAACATAGAACATATATGATGCTCGCATTGAGCAGCGTCGGTCACGCCACACCCCCGAGGTTTCCATGGTCAGCAGTCCACCCATCCCTGTCGGCGTCCGACTCCCGCTCGCCAGCGACAGGCTTCCGCCCGCTCAGCTGCTAGGGATGTGCCGGGCCGCCCTGGAGATGGGGTACAGCTCGTTCTGGGTCGGCGACCACGTGCTGCTACCCGAGACCAGCGCCTCGGCTTACCCACACACCGAGGACGGTCAGCGTCCCTTCCGTGCGGACACACCGTGGCTGGATCCGCTTCTCACGCTGACGTGGCTGGCCGCGCAGCTTCCCGAGGCACGTATCGGGACGAGCATCATCATCATGACGCTACGAAAGCCCGCACTGCTCGCCAAGCAGATCGCTAGCGTGTCATGGCTGACCGAGCGCCCGATCTCGCTCGGCGTCGGGACAGGCTGGCTCCGCGACGAGTACGACGCCGTCGGCATGCCCTTCGAGCGACGTGGCACTCGCGCAAGATCCGACATCGCCGAGATCAAGCAGCTGATCAGCGCAGGCAATCGTAGCTACTCCGTGCACGTTGAGGGCGACGAACCCGCCGAAAAGCCCTTCCTCATGAGGCCGACCGCTCCGGCACCGGTCGAGTTCCTGTGGGGAGGTTTCAGCCGGATGGCGATGCGGCTCATCGCGTCGTCGTGCGATGGCTGGCTCCCCGCAAAGCAGAGCCTGGAAGCCCTCGAGCGGTACCGCGGCCATCTTAAAGCAGCCTGTGACGACGTCGGCCGAGACTTCAGCGAGTTGCGGCTCGTCGCAAAGCCGGGGTCAGGTCCGGACCCGAGGTCTGGCCCCATTGACAAGGACAACCTTGCTGGATACGCCGAGCTCGGCTTCCACGAAGTGGTGCTCGAGATGCCGTACGAGCCGAACGGACTGGCTGACGCGGTCGAGACGCTCGAGCGGGTGGCGGCACGGACCTGGTTGTGATGTTGCCGATGCCGAGGGGGGCGTAGTGGCTGCTCGCGGCCGCGGATCCAAGCGGATGCAGTTGCCAGAAGAGGTCGCGACGTACGTCAGGGAGCTGATCATATCCGGGGCCGTTCGCCCAGGTGAGTTCCTACGCATGGAGCGGATCGCCGAGGCTCTGGGCGTAAGCAATACCCCGGTGCGTGAGGGACTGCTTACGCTGAGGAGTGAGGGGTTCGTCCGTCTCGAACCTCGCCGCGGCTTCGTCGTAGCACCCTTCACCCAACAGGACATCCGTGATCTGTTCTGGGCACAGGCAGAACTGGGCAGCGAACTCGCGGCCCGCGCCGCCATGAACATGACACCGGAACGATTGAGGGTTTTCGAAAAAAATCTGGAGGACTATGACCGTGCCATCGCGAGCGACGACAAGGCAGCCATCGCCAAGATTGGCCACCAGTTCCACCGCGAGGTCAATTTGGCAGCAGACTCGCACCGCCTTGCATTGCTTCAGGGTGCAGTCGTCAGGCACCTGCCCAACAGATTCTACGCCACCATCGAGGGCCAGGTCGCGGGTGCCCGTGCCGAGCACCCAATGATCGTTGAGGCATTTCGGCGGGGCGACGCCCGAAGAGCACGATCCTTGATGGCGGTCCACATCCTAGAAGGTGCGGACCGCCTCATCGACACGCTGGAGAAGCAAGGTCTGTGGGATCCGGAAGGCGCGGAGCCGGCTTCCGGAACATCACCCAGCCGAGTTTCTTGACGTCGCGGCGGGATCACGACGCGTAGCAACGTCAGGTGCCCTTTGCTCGGGCCCGCTCCCCGCCAGGTCCGCCGAGGGCGGCTCGGACACTTCCGAGCGCCGGCACCACCGACCTGATCTGTGACGTGCCCTGGCTTGGTCAGGGCCATAGTGCTGGCCGCGTGGGTCGCGAATCCGCACGTCGGTCGACAGCGCTTCCAAGTTGGAGGGCCCGGCGGAACTGCAGGCTCTGGCGCGCTCAGTTGAGCGTTCCACGGTCTCGGTGCCGCCTTCCGACATATATAGAATATGATATGCAATCAACCTCTCACTGAAGGTGACCATCTGATGCTGACCCGTGGAGCCATCCTTCGGCAGGCGCCGGGCGAGTTCGAGGTCGCGGACCTCGAGTTGGACGACCCGCGCCGCGACGAAGTCCAAGTCACACTGGTCGCGTCGGGGATGTGCCATTCGGACGACCACATCGCGACGGGCGACCTACCCGTCGGCACGTATCCGTTCGCCACGGGACACGAGGGCGCAGGCATCGTCACGAAGGCGTTCGCCAACGATAGGGGGATCAACGAAGGCGACCACGTGGTCTTCTCGTCGATGCCCTCGTGCGGACATTGCCGCTACTGCGCTTCCGGAATGCAGACGCTGTGCAATCTCAGTGCCGGCATGCTTGCAGGGGTGCGGTCGAGTGACGGCAGTTACCGGTTGCACCTCACCGACGGCACTCCCGTCGGGCAGATGTGCGGCATCTCGACATTCACAGCGACCACGACGGCGCCAGTGACGTCGGTCATCAAGATCGACAAAGACATCCCCCTGGACAAGGCATGCCTCGCCGGGTGCGCTGTCGGCACCGGCTGGGGATCGGCGGTCAACTCCGCGAATGTCCAGCCGGGCGACATCGTCGTCGTGATGGGGATCGGCGGCATCGGCGCCAATGCACTGCAGGGAGCGGTGCACGCCGGGGCGTCCCAGATCATCGCCGTGGACCCGTTGGCCTTCAAGCGTGAGAAGGCGATGGTGCTCGGCGCCACACATGCGGTCGCGTCGATGGAGGAGGCCAGCGAGATCGCCCGGCAGTTCACGAACGGCCAGGGGGCGGACTCGGTCGTCATCACGGTCGGCGTCCTCAAGCCCGAGCATGTGGGACAGGGGGTTGCTGCCATCCGGAAGGCCGGCACCTGCGTGCTCACCGCGGTCGCCCCGACAGTCGACGTCGGGGCTCAGATCCCGCTGTTCGACTTCGTGCTCTCGGGGAAGCGACTCGTCGGTTCCCTCTTCGGCGAGACGAATCCCACCAGGGACATCCCTCGTCAGCTACGCCTCTACCAGGAGGGCAAGCTCAACCTCGACGCCATGGTCACCAACACCTATACGCTCGACCAGGTGGCGCAGGGCTATCGGGACATGCACGCAGGCAGGAACATTCGCGGAGTGATCCGCTTCGACTGATTCTCTATGGAGGATCGTCTGTCCAGCGGAGGCTGGCGGGTGCGCTGGCTTGACCTGGCCGTGTCGCGGCGCGGCGCGGCGCGGCGCGGCGCGGACGATCGTGGGCGGGGAAGGTCGCCCCGTGTTCGCGTGCTTCGGGCGCGTTGCGTGTCAAGCCCTGTGTGGGCTTGCCGGGGGCCTTCCCCGCTTTCGCTGTCTTGGTGGAGCGTCGTCGGGCGCGGATGTCGGGTAGCACGGTCCACCGCTCGGTCTCGAGGCCTGCGGACAGACAGCGCTGCGGGCACAAGCTTTGTGCCTCACCCGATCACGTGGAAGTCCACTATGCGCGGCGGCGGTGGGAC
>NZ_MBLO01000234.1 GCF_001854805.1 Pseudofrankia coriaricola | reverse complement strand
AGAACCCCGATTCTCCCTGCGCGGCAGGCACCTGTTCTCTTACGACGATCTACAAGACCCCAACATCAACGCCCAACTGGCGGATGTAGGTCAGACCGGTCAGAGAGGACCGGGATGCGTCAGTCCGCGGTCAGACCGAGGCGGGCGATCTCGGCGGCCACGGCGCGCTCATGGGCCTGCTCACGCTCCCTCGCCTTGCGAGGGCTCCACTCGCCGGCCATCGTGGCCGGCGGGTTCTCATCGGACACGGCTCGGTTGCTTGATCGTAACGAGGCGGTTGTCGAATGCAACCCCTCACGTCAGGGGTCGAACGCACGCTGGGGCGACACGCCGTCCCGTCCCGTGCCGTCAACGGCCCATGGGCCAGTGGCCGACGTCGGCGACCCGGCGGCCCGCGTCGCCGGGAACGGCCCCGTCGCCGAGAACTACCTGCTGAGAGCCTGCTGGCCAGCGAGAACGACGGTGACGGTGTCAGCGAGCGAGGCGCGGACGCCATCAAGGGTCATCCGGTCGCCCAGCCAGTACCTCAGGTCGCTGAGGAAGACCTTGCCGATGATGTTGGTGATCAGCTTGTCCCGCTCGTCGATGACGTGGTCCGGGCCGAAGGCGGCTACACCGATGAGGCCGATCATGGCCTCGTCCACGTCGTCGATCTCGGTGCCGATGGTGGCCGACGCCAGCGTCATCGCCTGGATCAGCGCCTCGGCCACCAGCCGGTCGCGACTGAGCTCGTCGACCATCCGGTTCATCATCGCGAGCACCCGGGTCGCCGGGTCCTCGAAGCCGGTCGGCGCGGGCAGCACGGCTTCGCGCAGGCCGGAGAGGTGGCGGGCCAGTGCCGAGGCCAGCAGGTGCACCTTGGACGGGAAGTAGCGGTAGAGGGTGCCGAGCGCGACGCCGGCCTGCTCGGCCACCTCGCGCATCTGCACCTCGTCGTAGCCGCCCCGGCTGGCCAGGGCGAGCGCGGCGGTCAGCATGCGCTCCCGGCGCGCCTGCTGGGACGGCGTCGCCGTCGCCGCCGGTACACCCTTGGGCGACGGCGACGCGGCCGCCGAAGGCACGGCCTCGCTCACCGCAGCCTCCTCGCCGCCAACCAGTCCACCGACCCTCAAAAAACTAGATCCTGTTCTACTCTAGGCCCCGCGCCCCGCACCCCGCAGGCGCAAGCGCCGCGTCGGGCCGGTCGAGCCAGCCGAAACCAGCCGGCAGACGGTCAGAAAGACCAGTCCAGTACCGCCCGGAGGGTCGATCCCATCGTTACCAGACGCGCGGGCGAGTCGGCCGGATTTGTTACCTAGCTCGCGCCCGCTCGTTCCTCCCCTACATGGCACCGCCAGCCGGCCGTAACGAGCCCGAGCAACGGCGCGGCCGGGGCGCCCGGTACGGCGTAGGTCACCCGCGACCGCTACGATTCGTCATTACTCGGTCTGGATACGTCGCGTTGAACCCGCTTCGTGCCTGCTCGCGGGCGTCATGCGAACGCGCGAGGCGCGCGACGCCCAGCTCGGCGTCCCAGGCCGCATCCGCGCCGTCCAGCAGGCATGAAGATCGGGGGGTCTCATGGCCGACAGCGGGATCACCGGGAACACCGCATGGAACGCCGAGCCGACCGGCGGCGAGCACGTCGACCTACGCATCGACATCCCGCACGGCGCCCGCGTCCACGACTACTTACTGGGCGGGAAGGACCACTACCTCGCTGATCGCACGGCAGGCGAGGCGATCCTCGCCTCGGCGCCCTGGCTCACCGAGAACGTCCGCGCTGGTCGGAACTTCCTGGGCCGAGCCGTGCACCTGCTGGCCGCCGAGCGCGGAGTCCGCCAGTACCTCGACATCGGCACGGGCCTGCCGACAGCCAACAACACCCACGCGGTCGCCCAGCGGGCGGCGCCGGACGCCCGCGTCGTGTATGTCGACCGCGACCCGATCGCGCTGGCGCACGGGCGGGCGCTGCTGACCAGCACCCCCGAGGGGACCACCGACTACCTGCTGGGCGATGTCCGCGAACCCGCCGACATTCTCGCCCGCGCGGCGGACATCCTCGACTTCACCCAGCCGGTCGCGCTGGTGCTCGTCGGGATCATGCACTATCTCCACCACGCGGACGGCCCCTGGGCGGCCGTGCGGACCCTGTCCGACGCCCTGCCCGCCGACAGCTATCTGGTGCTCACCCACCTGGGCATCGCCGAAGAGATCTCGAGCCTGGATGGCGCCGTCACCACTCTGGACACCTCGGACTACTCGCGGCCGCTCACGTCGATGGTCGAGCACTTCTACCCGCGCTCGCTCGACGAGATCAAACGGTTCTTCTATGGGTGGGAGCTGCTCGACCCCGGCGTCACGCTCGCACCACACTGGCGCGCCGAAGATCCGGAGCTTGCGGGCGTCTGGGCCGCCGTGGCCCGCAAGCCCGCCTGACGGGCACCATCGCGCCCGGTCGTGCCCAGCTGCCTTGGTCGCCTTGGTCGGGCCCTGTTGGGGCCCACCCCCTCACACCAGGTAGCGGGCGAGGACGTCGGCCACGCAGACGGGCTGGCCGGTCGTCTCGGCCGTCAGAGTGACGCGGTAGGTGGCCTGAAGGCCGCCGGGGACATCGGCCACGTCAAGGATGACCAGCCCGCCGCGGACGGCGCCGCCGGCGGGAAGCGCCGACGGGAACCGCACCGCGCCGGTGCCGTAGTTGACACCCACCGCGAAGCCGCGGACGTCGACGAGCTTGGGCAGCACGAAGTTCACCAGCGAGAGCAGGAGCAGCCCCGGCACCGGCCGCTCGGCCGCCGGCCCGAGCCGCCCGGGCGCGCCCGGCGCGCCGGCCGCGGAGCCGGGTCGTGGACCGCCGGTGGCGGCCTCGAACCCGTCGACCCGGTCGACGCCGATCACCAACGGGTCGGTGGGGCCAACCATCCGGCCGGCCGAGGTCCGCAGCTCGTCCGGCCCGGTCAGCGTCAGCGGCCCCGGCGCGGGCTCTCGCCCGGGCGGCGTCCGCCCTGGCGGCGAGGCCGGCTCGGCGAGAGGCGCCGACTCGGCGGGACGCGCCGGACGCCCCATGGTCATCGAGCGCGTCCGTCCTCGGTCGAGGCAACGACCCCGGACGGCGCGACGGCCTCGACGGCGCGGGTCTGGCCCATCCCGCCGAGGCGGTCGAGCACCCCCGTCGCCTCGACGATGATCCGCTCGACGAGATCGGCGACCGTCGGGGTGTCGTCGATCAGGCCAGCCACCTGTCCGGACGTCATCAGGCCGAGGTCTTCGCGGCCCTCGACCATCGAGGCGCGCAGCAGCATCGGGGTGTTCGCGCTCATCAGGACCTGGCTCCAGGACAGGCCGCCGTGGGCGCGCAGCGCCCGGCCCTCGCGCAGCAGCCCGCGCCAGCTGGCGCCGGTGTGCCGCCGGAACGCGGCCGCGTTGCGGACCGCGCGCGGCAGCCGGGTGAGCGGGCTGGCCGCCGTCAGCCCGTCGACGAGCGGAGTGCGCAGCACCCGGTGCGGGACGCCGTCGACACGGGTGGTCACGACAGTGCCATCGAGGCCAGCGGCAAGGTAACGGGCCTTGACGTTGTCGGCGACGGTGCTGTCGGCGGTCAGCAGGAAGCGGGTGCCCATGCCGATGCCGGCCGCGCCGTAGGCGAGGGCGGCGACCAGGCCGCGCCCGTCGAAGTAGCCACCGGCGGCGACGACGGGGATGTCGACGGCGTCGACGACCTGCGGGACGAGCAGCGACGTGGGGACGGCGCCCGTGTGGCCACCGCCCTCGCCGCCCTGGACGAGCACCGCGTCGGCACCCCAGGAGGCGACCTTCTCCGCGTGCCGGCGGGCGCCGACGGACGGCATCGTCACGATGCCGGCGTCCCGCAGCCGGAGAAAGAGGTCCTTGCGGGGCGCGAGCGCGAACGACGCGACCCGCACCCCTTCGGAGATCATGAGACCGACCCGGTCCTCGACGTCCTCGGCGTCCGAGCGCAGGTTCACGCCGAACGGCGCGTCCGTGCGCTCCTTCACCGAGCGGATCGCCGTGGCGAGCTCGTCGAGGGTCATCGTCGCCGAGCCGAGGATGCCCAGGCCCCCGGCGGCGGCGGTCGCGGCGGTCAGCCGCGAGCCGGAGACCCAGCCCATCCCCGTCTGCACGATCGGGTACCGGACGCCGATCAGCCGGGTAAACGCCGTCTGGAGCCTGGGGTCGGCCGCCGGGGCCGTCATGCCTGCACCTCCCGGAAGCGCAGGCCCTTCGGGTCGAACGCGTCGAGGAGGTCCAGCTCGGCCGGGGCAGGCACCGGGGTCGTCGGGACGGCGCCCGGACCACCGTCGGGAAGCGCGAGCGGGAAACCGGTGGCGGCGAGGACCTCGTCGACGGTGACGCCCGGGTGCACCGATACCAGCCGAAGCCGGTGGTCCGGGCCGGCGAAGTCGAGCGAGGCCAGGTCGGTGACGACCCGGCCGAGGCCGTGGAAGCGGCGCGCAGCCGGCCCGGCGGCCTCCGCGCGGTCGTAGCCGACGCCGCAGACGACGTCGACGCGCTCGACGAACACGCGCGGGCCGTGCCGGGGCACCCAGTAGCTGGTGCGGTGGTTGACGGTGTTGCCCGGGGCGCCACGGGTGCCGATGAGCTGGGCCGTGGGATGACCGTGCGGCCCGATGGCGGAGATGTTCATGTTGCCGTAGGCGTCCAGCTGCGACGGGATCATGATGACGTGGCGCCGGCCGGAGGCGACCACGTCGAAGACCGAGCGGAACGGCAGCCAGCCCTCGACGACGGCCCCGGCAGGGACCGCGCCGAGCGGCGGCGGGTCGGCCAGGAGCATCGCCTCGCCGTCGGAGAGCAGCAGGTCCGGGGCGAAGGTGCGCCGGGCCAGGCGCGCGCCGAGCGCGGGCGCCGTCCCGAAGGCGCTGGCCAGGATCTCGCCGGCGCCGCGGAACGCCTCCGCGCACGCGAGCGCGCAGACGTCCGCCCGCCGGGCGGCGCGCGCGGCTGCCCCCGCGGTCCCGGCTGCCCCCGCGGCGCCGGCCGCCGTCGCGTCGAGCTGGGTCATCGCGCGCCCTCCTTCGCCTGCGCGCGGTCACCCGCGCGCCGAGCCGAGCCGTCGTCCGCGCGGACGGCGGCCTGGTACGCGGCCTCGTCGCCCGCGAGGTAACGGTCGCGGAACGCCGCCCAGCCGGCGCCGTCACCGCCGGCCGCCGTCACGTACGCCCGCTGGAACGCCTCGTCTCGGTCGTAGTCGGGCACACAGCTGGTGAAGTGCGCGCCGTTCGGTGTCTCGACCACCGCGTCGACCATCATCCGGTTGATCCTCAGGGCCTGGACTGGTGCTTCCTTCGTCAGCTCGGCGGTCTCGACGACCCGTTCGCAGGAGAGCACCCGGTGCCGGGCGGCCAGGCAGAACAGGTCGTCGAAATACGGGTCCGGGCCGAGGAAGGCGGCGTTGCCGGCGGCGTCGGCCCGGTTCGCGTGCACGAACGCCACATCGAGCGGCAGCGCCGGCATCGCGAGGAGCTCCTCCCCGTCGTCGTAGGGCGAGGTGACGGTGCGCAGGCCGGGGAACGTGGCCGGGACGTCGGAACCGAGGCCGGCGCGGATCGGCAGGAACGGCAGCCGGTGCGCCGCGGCGAGCAGACCCCACTGCAGCATGCCCTCGTCGAGCTCGGCGAACTCGATCTCGCCGCGCTGGCGGGCGGCGCGGAAATGCGGCTCCAGCGGGACCGAGTCAAGCGAGACGAAGCCGCTGACCAGCTTGCGGATCTTGCCCGCGGCGGCGAGCAGCCCCACGTCCGGGCCGCCGTAGGCGACGACAGTGAGGTCGGTGGCAGGGCCGCGGGCGAGCGCCCTGACCAGGGCCATCGGCTTGCGGCGCGACCCCCAGCCGCCGATGCCGATGGTCATGCCGTTCTCCACCACCGCTACGGCGTCGGAGATCGTGAGCAGCTTCGCGCCCATCAACCGTCCCTGTGTCGTCTGCGCGGCCGTCGTCTCCGCGGCCGCGTGCGGGCCTGTGTCCCCCTGTGGCCGGGACGGGCCCGCGCCCCGCGGGCGCATCGGCCGCGGCCGGGTCCCGCGGAACATCTACACAAGCGCTTGCTTGGTTCGGTAAGTTACCAGCCGTCGACGGCCGCCGCGAGAACACCGCGGGCGCCCCGGGCTCGGGCCCGAGCCGTCGCCGGCCGGCGACGAAGCGAAGGGGTGGCCACGTGAGCCGAACCTCCCGGATCACAACCTCCCAGATCGGCTCCGCCGATCCGGGAGGGACCCTGTCCGTCGATCCAGCAGGAACCCCGGGCGCAAGCCGTCCGGGTGACGAGGAAGGCGGCGGAGGGAGTGCGGTGTCGGAGCGAACCCGAGACGGGGTCAGCGAGAGCGGGATCTGCGCGGGCCGGGTGGTGATCGTGACCGGCGCCGGCCGTGGCATCGGCCGCGAGCACGCGCTGGAGTTCGCCCGCCAGGGCGCTCGGGTCGTCGTCAACGACGTCGGCGTGGCACGCGACGGGGCCTATCCCGGCGCGGCGGCCGGCGGCAACGTCGCCGGGGGTGACACGGCCGGCGAGCCGGTGGCGCTGACCGTCGTCGAGGAGATCAGGGCGCTCGGGGCCGAGGCCGTCGCGAACACCGACGACGTCGCCGACTGGGAGGGGGCGAAGGCGCTGGTGACGAGCGCGCTCGCGGCCTTTGGCCGGCTGGACGTGCTGGTGAACAACGCGGGCTTCGTCCGCGACCGAATGATCGTCTCGATGACCGAGCAGGAGTGGGACGCGGTGGTGCGTGTCCACCTCAAGGGACACGCGGCGCCGCTGCGGCATGCCGCCGCCTACTGGCGCGACGAGGCGAAGGCGGGCCGGCGCCCGGACGCCCGGGTCGTCAACACGAGCTCCGGCGCCGGGCTGCAGGGCAGCGTCGGGCAGGCCAACTACGGCGCGGCCAAGGCCGGCATCGCCGCCCTCACGCTGACCGCGGCCACCGAGCTCGCCCGTTACGGAGTGACGGCGAACGCGATCGCGCCGTCGGCGCGCACCCGGATGACCGAGGGCGTGTTCGCGTCGATGACCCGGCCGGAGGCCGGGTTCGACGCCATGGACCCGGCGAACATCGCGCCGCTCGTGGTGTGGCTCGGCAGCGAGCTTTCCGCGCACGTCACCGGGCAGGTGTTCGAGGTGGAGGGCGGCAGGATCGCGGTCGCCTCCGGCTGGCACCACGGCGTGCCGGCCGACCGCGGCGGCCGGTGGGACCCGGCCGACGTCGGCCCCGCCGTCGACAAGCTGCTCGCCGCCGCTCCGCCAGCCGAACCCGTCTATGGCACCTGATGGACCTCCGGGCGCGCGAGGCTCCGCCATCGTCGCGCGCCCTTCGGCCAGGGCACCTGACCGGCACACCTCTCACGAAGGGCTACACCCATGCTGTCCGTACTTCGGTTCAACTTCGCGGTGCCGGGCCTCGACCGGGGGGCGCTCGCGGCGTCCTACCAGGCGGGCGTCGAGATGGCGCGGTTCGCCGACGAGAACGGGTTCGCGATGGTCTCCCTCGAGGAGCACCACGGCGCCGACAACGGCTGGAGCCCGGCGCCGCTGACCAACGCGGGACTCATCCTCGGGGCGACCAGGAAGATCCACCTCATCGTCCAGGCACTGCTGGTGCCGCTCTCCGACCCGCTGCGGCTGGCCGAACAGCTCGCGGTGCTGGACCTGGCCGGCCGGGGACGGCTCACCGCCGTCGCGGGCCTCGGCTACCGGCCGCAGGAGTACGCCGACGCCGGGCTCGACTGGTCGCGGCGGGGAGCTCTCCTGGACGAGTCGCTGGCGGCGATCCTGGCCGCCTGGACCGGCGAGCCGTTCGAGTACCGCGGCCGGACGGTGCGGGTGACGCCGCCGCCGGCCAGCGCCCCGGCCCAGCTCCTGTGGGTCGGCGGGTCGGTGAGGGCGTCGGCACGCCGGGCGGCCCGGCTGGGGCTGCCGCTGTGCCCGCCGAACACGCTGCCGGACCTGGAGGCGTACTACTACGAACAGTGCGCCGAGCATGGCACGTCCGGGTTCGTCATCATGCCGCCCGCGGACACGGCGTTCGTGCACGTCGCCGAGGACCCGGAGAAGGCCTGGGCCGAGCTTGGCGAGCACTTCCTGCACGAGGCTCTGCTCTACTCGTCCTGGCAGCCGGAGGGCCAGACGTCAGCGGCGCACTCGCACGCGACGACGCTCGAGGAACTGCGCGCCGAGGGCCGCTACCGGATCCTCACCCCGGACGAGTGCGTCGAGCGGGCGGGAAACGCCGCAGAGGGCGGAATGCCACCAGTCACGGTCCTGCATCCGTTGTGCGGCGGAATGCCGCCGGAAAAGGGCTGGGAGAGCCTGCGGCTCTATGCCGAGGCGGTGCTCCCCCGGCTCGCCGCCGAGGCCCGGCCGGCCGGCTGAGCCCGCGCGGGCGTCGAGAACCCGCGGCCCGCGGCCCCGCGCGGTGCCGGCGGCGCGGCCGGCGTGCCCGCGGTCGCGTGGCTTCGCCGTGGTCGCGGGCGGCGGTCCCAACGATCCGCTGACAGGGACCGTCGGCGGAAGCCCCTGGGCCGGCTGGGCGGAGACGGCCCGATGACCCGGTCGGCCTCGGCGCGCTGAGCACTCTCCGCCACGCTCTCCCAGCGCGGGGGTCGACGGGCGCGGCCGGCGGGGCGAGCCCGCGGCCTGCACCGGTGGTGACGGAGGGCCGGCGGACGAGGCGGCACCGTGGCCACGATCGACCCTGGCTGTGAAATTGCGAACGCCGGGATCCGGGACTTTAGGCCCATCTTTTTGCCGCCCAAGTTCGGTACTGGATCGCACGTGGTGCTCCAGTTGTGGGTGCGCAAGAGGGGCACTCCCGCGGCGCCGCGGGCCGATTCCCCCGCGTGTACGCCGGGTGTTGTCCCGCGTGGTCCTCCCGATGCCCGCGATACGCCAGGAACGGCGACCGGTACCCTCAAAAGGAACGCACCAGACAGCAACGGTCAGTAACCCTGAAAGCCGCCAACGGGGGAAAGCCGGCGAGGCGAGCGAACGGGCGGCACCATGGGACGCCCAGCTTGACGTCCCATGTCTGCCCGCTTCCGCGCTGGCGAGGGGACGTGTGGGGAAGGCCGGACACGACGAGAGAGCGCTCGGGGTGGGATGACGACGCGGGCTCGGGAACTCCTGAACCGATCACGTGCGCTGCTGGGTGGCCCCCGCGCGGCGGCCTCCCAGCTACTCGGCCCACAGCCGCCAAGACCCGGCCTCGCGCGGCCCGCCACGCCGGCGGGCGTGGGGGCGCGCGCCGAGGCGCCGAGCCGGGACGGCCTGACCACAGGGCGGTCGCCGGCCAGGCCGACGGAGGCCGAGGAGGCGCTGGCGGCCATCTGCGCGGACCTCGCGCTGCGTGATCTCAACCTGGTCGACTCGCTGCTCGCGCAGCTGGAGGGCATGGAGTCCCGGGAAGAGGACGCCGACCGGCTCTCGGAGCTCTACCGGCTGGACCACCTCGCCGCCCGGCTGCGGCGCAACGCCGAGAACTTGCGGGTGCTCGCGGGCCGCGACGCCGGCGACAGCACGTCGGACACCTTGTCACTGGTCGACGTGATCCGCGGCGCGATGTCGTCCATCGACTACTACCAGCGGGTCACCGTCGGGCGGGTCGTCAGCCTGGGCGTCGTCGGCTTCGCGGCCGAGGACGTCAGCCGGCTGGTCGCGGAACTGCTCGACAACGCGACGAAGTCGTCGCCGCCGCACTCGCCGGTCCGGATCGGTGCCCATCTCACCGAGCAGGGCAGCGCGCTGCTGCGGATCGAGGACGAGGGCATCGGGCTTCCCCCGGAGCGGCTGAGCCAGCTCAACGCGCGGCTGGAGGCCGAGCCGGTCCTCGACGACGACGCGGTGCGGCACATGGGGCTGGCCGTGGTGCGCCGGCTCGCCGCCAGGTACGAGATCAGGACCTGGCTGGACCACCGCCACCCGCACGGCACCACCGCGTCGGTCCTGCTGCCGGCGCCGCTCATCAGCGAGCTGTCCGACGCCGGCTGGTCCGGCCTGCGGACCGTGGTCACCCCGTCGCCCGCCTCCGGTGCGGGGCCGGTCGAGGCGCCCCTCGCCGAGGCGAGCAGCGGTAACGGCAATGGCGCCGTCGCCTCGCTGCCGGGCCGGAAGGCGGCGAACGGGCGGGCGGGCTCGCGGGCGGCCGCGGCGGCCGCGGGCGTGCGCGACGCACGGCCGGTGGGCGCGGACGGCGGCCAGGCCGGCGGGCGCACGGATTCGGTCACCGGTCCGATGCTCGCGTCGGCCGCGCCCGGGACGACGGCGAGCGGGCTGCCGCGGCGGGTGTCCCACAGCCTGCGCGAGCCGCGCGGCAAGGGGGGCGGCGCACCCGTCGCCGCGGCGGGACCGGGCGGCGCGCCCGGCACCGCCGGGGCCCCGGCGCCCACGGAGGCCGACGTACGCGCCGGCCACCAAAAACTACTGGCGGATCTCGGCGCGTTCTCCGAAGGAGAGCAGGCTGCCCTCGACGAGTTGCGACGGGACTGAGGCCAACGATGGTTGCCCAGGAGCACAACCGCCACGCCAGCCCGGACTTCACCTGGCTGATCGACGACTTCGTCCAGAAGGTGCACGGCGCCACCCACGCCCTGATCATGTCCGCGGACGGGCTCGCGCTGGCCTCCTCCCAGTCGATGAGCACCGAGGAGGGGGAGCGTCTCGCGGCCATCGCCAGCGGGATGCTCAGTCTTGCCCGCAACAGCGCGGCCCTGTTCGGCAAGGGGGACTGCGAGCAGATCATCGTCCGGCTCTCCCATGGCTACTTCCTCTTCATGGGAATCGACGCCGGCGCCGGCTTCGCGGTGATGACCGGGCCGGACTGTGACATGAAGGTCGTCGGCTACGAGATGACGCAGTTCGTGATGCACGCCGGGCACGCCCTCACCCCGGAGCGGCGCGCGGACCTGCGGCGCGTCCTCGTCGGGCGCCGCCCGGCCGGCTGAGCCACCTCGAGTGATCCCGGGACAACGGCCGCCGGGCATGCGAAAGAAGACATTTTCGCACGCCCTTTGGCCTTCGAGGAGACAGGGAAAGTGATGGCGGTGCCGCAGGAGTCGAGGCCGGCGAGGCTGGTCCACACCGCGCGCAGCAAGAGGGTTCGGCCATATGCGCTGACCGGCGGCCGGACCAGGTCGCGCCACCATCTGCTGGTGGAGACCCTGGTGTCCGTGCCGCGGTACGACCCGGCGCTGAGCGAGGCGCTCATGCCGGAGTCGCAGGCGCTCTACGAGCGCGCCCGCTCGCAGCTGTCAATCGCCGAGCTGTCGGCGCTGCTGGCCATTCCGCTCGGTGTCGTCCGCGTGCTGATCAGCGACCTGGCGACGCAGGGCGCCGTGCTCATCCACCCGACGGCGCACGCCTTCCGCGACGATCGGGGCGTGCTCGAACGCATCCTCAGCGGCCTACGGGAGCTTCCCGTCTGACGGCCTTCGCGGCGTCGGTCCCCTCCCCGGAAGGAGGGGCCGGGTTCCGCCACCGCCAGGTGCGCTGCCACCAGACCAAGCCAGGACATTCAGGCGCCATGACTACAGGAACGCGGACGTGAGCCCTGCCGACATGACCCCCAGCGACCCGCGCCGCCCGGGCGCGCGAAACAAGGACGACGCGAGCGGCGGCCCACTGACGATCTCGGCGAAGATCGTGGTCGCCGGTGGTTTCGGCGTGGGGAAGACAACCCTCGTCGGGTCGGTGTCCGAGGTCCCCCCGATCAACACCGAGGCGTGGATGACCGAGGCGAGCGAGGGCGTCGACGACCTCCCGCCCAGCGGCGGGAAGACGACGACGACCGTCGCGATGGACTTCGGCCGGATCACGCTGGACCCCGACCTCGTGCTCTACCTGTTCGGCACGCCGGGGCAGGCGCGTTTCTGGTTCATGTGGGACGACCTGTCGCGCGGCGCGCTGGGCGCGATCGTCCTGGTCGACACCCGCCGCCTGGACCAGTCCTTCGCGGCGATCAACTATTTCGAGAACGATTCCGACGTGCCCTTCATCGTCGCCGTCAATCTTTTTGACGGAAAACTGTGGCACGACCTCGCCGAGGTGCGGGAAGCTCTTGCGCTGAGCCCGCGGACCCTGCTGGTGACCTGCGACGCACGCGATCCCGCGTCCGTCGTCGCGACACTGCGCGAGCTCGTGCTCTACACGATGTCGATGACCGAGACACCGGAGCCTACAGGGCCAATGGGCATGCGAAAATGATCTTCCTTCGCATGCCCGGCGGCCGTTGTCTCCAGGATCATTAGGAGGGCACGAACACATGCGTAAAGTGCTGGTCGTCGGGGCTGGCCAGTCCGGGCTTCAGCTCGCACTGATGCTCCAGGAACGTGAATACGACGTCACAGTGATGTCGGCACGCACGCCGGAGGAGATCCGGGGCGGCCGCGTCATGTCCACGCAGGCCATGTTCCACTCGTCGTTGCAGCACGAGCGTGACCACGGCCTGAACCTGTGGGAGAAGGACGCCGTCCGCATCGAGGGCCTCGGCGTGTCGGTCGCCGCGCCGGACGGCGGCCGTGCCCTGGACTGGTTCGGCCGCCTCGACGACTACGGCCAGTCCATCGACCAGCGCGTGAAGATGGCGGGCTGGGCGGAGCTCTTCGAACAGCGCGGCGGGAAGCTGCTCATCCACGGCGTCACCACCGCCGACCTGAACTCGCTCACGTCGCTCTACGACCTTGTCGTCGTCGCGGCGGGAAAGGGCGAGCTGGTCCAGCTGTTCGACCGCAACCCGGAGCGCTCGCCGTTCACCAGCCCGCAGCGCGCGCTGTCGCTGGCCTATGTGCACGGCCTCGCCCCGCGCCCCGAGCATCCCGACCACCCGGGCGTCCGGTTCAATATCGTGCCCGGCGTCGGCGAGCTCTTCATGATCCCGGGTTACACGACCAGCGGGAACTGCGACATCCTCTTCTTCGAGGGGATTCCAGGCGGCCCGCTGGACTGCTGGTCCGACCAGCCGGGCCCGGACGAGCACCTGGCGCGCCTGCTCGACCTGATGCGGACCTACGTGCCGTGGGAGTACGAGCGCTGCGCGGACGTGGAGCTCACCGACGCGCGCGCCACGCTCGCCGGCGGCTACACCCCGGTGGTGCGCCGGCCGGTCGGCGAGCTGCCCGACGGCGGCATCGTGCTCGGCATGGCGGACGTCGTCGTCGCGAACGACCCGATCACCGGCCAGGGCTCGAACAACGCCTCGAAATGCGCCGTGTCCTATCTGGACAGCATCCTCGCGCACGGCGACAAGCCGTTCGACCGCGTGTGGATGACGGCGGCCTTCGAGAAGTACTGGGACTACGCCCAGTACGTCACCACGTGGACGAACGCGCTGCTCGGCCCGCCCCCGGAGCACGTGCTGCAGATCCTCGGCACCGCGCAGGCCAAGGACGCGGTCGCCCGCCGGTTCGCCAGCGGCTTCGACAACCCGCCGGAGTTCTTCGAGTGGTTCATGGACCCGGCGAAGACAGCCGCCTACCTCGCGACCGTCTGAGGCGGTCCCGCCGGGGTTCCTGCCGGATCGGTGGAGCTTGCGGAGCCGATCTGGGAGGTCCGGGACGCTTCGCGCCCGCCGCCGGGCGCCGCCGTCGGGCGCTGAGCGCCCTCCCCGGGTGGATCCGGGTGAAGGCGTATTTCCGGGCTGGGCTGGTTCAGGGTCCAGGACGTGGCTGAGCTGGCGCCAGCGCCGATGCGCCGTCACCAGCGGTGGCTGAGTCGCGCGAATCGGTCGCCAACGCGGTGTCATCCCGCGACACCGCCTGACTTGCCCAGTCCAGTCAGCAGGGGCATGGCCTTGTCCAGCAGCGGCCCGAGCTGGCTCGACAACGGCGCGAGCTTGTCGAGCAGCGCGGGGCCGATCGCCGGCGCGCCCGCGCCGCCGGTCAGCGAGCTCAGCATCGGTGTGAAGATCGGCCCCAGGGCCGGGCCGACGACGTCCAGCAGGCTGACGCCGACATCCGCGCCGGGCCATTCGGCGGCGCCCGGGTCGAGTAGGCCCAGCCACGGATCGTTCGCGGCATAGGTGACCGGTCGCGGCGGGCCGGCCGGCCACATGGCGCGCAGGATGAGCGCGAGGTAGGCCGGGTCCAGCCCGGTGAACAGGCCGCGCACGGCGGTCCGCGGGGCCATCGCGGCCGGCACGTGCGCGGCCACCTCGACAGCGCCCAACAAGGGGAAGACCACGACCCGGTACTGCGGCCGGGAGAACAGGTAGCCGGGCGTGCCCGGCGGCACCACTTCCCAGGAGCCGTCGCCGAACACCAGGTGCCCGGGGCCCGGCAGGTACGGCGCCAGCTCGTTGATCGGTCCGATGTGGCCGATCTCGGCGATCGCGGTCCTGATGCTCACCCTGCCGTCGAGGGTCCGGATCCCGTAGGCCTGCAGCCGCCCCACCGTGTAGAGCTCGCCGGGACCAGCCGGCACCTGGTCGAGCGCGGCGACCAGCGGCCCGGTGGCCAGGAACCCGGGAACATCGAGCGTCCCGAGCGGGATGGTCACCCGTTCGAGCCCGATCGGCCCGAACGGCGGCAGCCGCCCCGCATCGGAAGCCGCCGGAACCGGCACCCCTATGAGGGCCGACGCGGCGGGCGCGCCGGCGACCCCGGCCCACATGCACCCGGCCACGACCAGCGTCAGGGCCACGGCGCGAACAGCCCTACCAGGCCGACCGCATCGACTACACAGAGTAACCATTGGTACGTAGGCTAACGGCGACGTGCCGGCCCTCCCGGCCGCCCGCGCCCCGGGCGTGGCGCCAGGCCACGACCCGGGCTCGCCAGCGGGCCAAGGCTCACAGCGGGCGCGACGGGCGCGACGGGCGCGACGGAGGCGACGGAGGCGACGGGCGGAGCAGGGCGGCTACGGGTGCTGGCTGCTCACGGAGACGATCTCGCCGGTCATGTAGGTCGAGTAGTCGCTGGCGAGGAAGGCGATGACGGTAGCGACCTCCCAGGGCTCGGCGGCGCGGCCGAAGGCCTCCCGGCGGGAAAGCTCGGCGAGGAAGTCCTCGTCGCTGACCTTGGCGAGGAACGGATGCATGGCGAGGCTCGGCGCGACCGCGTTCACCCGCACTCCACAGGGGGCCGCCTCCATGGCGGCGCACCGGGTCAGCGCCATGACGCCGGCCTTGGCCGCGGCGTAGTGCGCCTGGCCGGACTGGGCGCGCCAGCCGACGACGGAGGCGTTGTTCACGATCACGCCGGCGCCGGCGGGCAGCATCCGGCGCAGGGCGGCCCGGGTGGCCCGCATGGTGCCGGTCAGCGTCACGTCGAGCACCGTCGACCACTGCTCGTCGGTCATCTCGGTCAGCGGCACGTCGCCGCCGAGGCCCGCGTTGTTGACGAGCACGTCCAGCCGGCCGTGGGTGTCGTGGACGGCGTCGAACAGGGCGCCGATCTGCTCCTCGCTGCGCACGTCGCAGGGCACCGCCAGCGGCGGCGTGCCGGCCAGCTCGCCGAGCTTCGCCGCGGCCTCGCCGAGGCGGCGGACGTGGTGGTCGGAGACGACGACCGTCGCGCCCTCCAGCGCCGCCCGCCAGGCGGTGGCGAACCCGATGCCGGTGCCGGCGGCGGCGGTCACCAGGACGACCTTCCCTCGCAGCAGGTCCCGCCCAGGCGGTGGCTCCGGCGCCGCGCGGGGGCCAGCGGCCTGGGGCGTGGTCTCGGCGATCTTCCCGTCAGGCACGCGGCAGCCCCAGCGTTCTCTCGGCGATGATGTTGCGCTGGATCTCGCTCGACCCGGCGTAGACGGTGTCGGCTCTGCTGAACAGGAACAGAGACTGCTCGGGCCGCAGCTCGTAGGGCTCGCCCTCGACGAGCATCGCCTCGGCGCCGAGCACGTCCATCGCGAGCTCCCCCAGCCGCTGGTGCCAGGTCGACCAGTAGAGCTTCCCGATCGACGACGCCGGGCCGGGCGGAACGTCGGCGGTGGCATCCGCGAGCGTGCGTAGCGCGGTGAAGCGCATGATCTCGACGCCGATCCAGGCACGTACCAGGCGGTCGCGCAGGTGCGGTTTCTCCCAGGCTCCGTTGCGCTTGGCCAGGGCGATGATCCGCTCCAGCTCGCGTTTGAAGCCGACCTGCTGGCCGAGCGTGAAGGTGCCGCGCTCGAAGCCGAGCGTGGCCATCCCGATCCGCCAGCCGTCGCCCTCGGCTCCAACCAGGTTGGCCGCCGGCGTGCGCGCGCCGTCGAAGAAGACCTCGTTGAACTCCGATGTGCCGGTCATCGACACGATCGGGCGGATGTCGATGCCGGGCTGGCGCATCGGGACCAGCAGGTAGGAAAGACCCCGGTGCCGCGCGGAGCCAGGCTCGGTGCGCACCAGCGCGAACCCCCAGTCGGCCTGATGCGCGAGCGAGGACCAGACCTTCTGCCCGTGGATGACGTAGTCGTCGCCGTCGCGGCGGGCGCGGGTGGACAGCGCGGCCAGGTCGGAGCCGGCGCCCGGCTCGGAGTACAGCTGGCACCACAGCGCCTCGCCCGCACGGATCGGCGGCAGCAGCCGGCGGCGCTGGTCCTCGGTACCGAAGGCGATGAGCGTCGGGCCGACCATGCCGTCGCCGATCAGCCCGACCCGCGCCGGCGCGTCCGCCCGCGCGTACTCCTCGTGGAAGACGACCTGCTCGGCGACCGACAGCCCCCGTCCGCCGTGCTCCTTCGGCCACGACAGGCAGGTCCAGTTGGCCGCGGCGAGATGACGCTCCCAGCCGAGGCGCAGCTCGAACGCCTCATGCTCACGGCCGGGACCACCGAGGCCGCGAGCCCCCGCGAACTCACCGGTCAGCGCGTCGGCCAGCCACGCGCGCACCTCCTCGCGGAAGCCGGACGCCTCCGCGTGGGCCGCGCCCGGCGGCCCTGACGCCCCGCTCGGCACCAGCTCGCTCGACACCACGGCAGACAGGCTAGCGCGCCGCCCAAGCTAGCGCTTGGTTTCGCGCTCAGGCTCGACTTTACCCGGTCCCGTCCGTGGCTCGCGGGTGACCATTGTCCGTTCCAGAATGCCTGGTCGCGGTCACCCAGCGCAGGTCACGGATAGCCGCGGTCGCGCTAACCGGCCGAGTGGTCGCGGATGCCGTCGAAGACGGTGGTGAGGAACTGCTCAGCCAGCTCCGGCGGCCCGAGGGGCCCATCTGGGGAGTACCAGTGCACCGACACCCAGATCGCGTCGCGCAGGAAACGATGAGTCAGCCTGGGGTCGAGCTCGGCACGCAGCTCACCGGCGGCGACGCCGTCGCGCAGCGCCGCGAGCCACAGCCGCTGGCTTTCCTCCTCGGAGGCGCGCAGGTAGGCGAACCGTGGCAGCGTCGCCAGGTAGCCGCGCTCGTTCTGGAACACCGTGACGGCCGCGCGGTGCCGCGCGATCGCGACGAACGCGGCCTTCACCAGCGCGGCGATCGTGTCGCTCGGCCCAGCCTGCGCGGCGGCGATCGCGGCGTGCTGGGCGTGCAGGTCATCGAGGAAGCTCGACAGCAGCTCGTCGACGATCGACTCCTTGGAGTCGAAGTGGTGGTAGAGGCTGCCGGACAGCATGCCGGCGGCGTCCGCGATCTCCCGGACCGTCGTCGCCCGGTAGCCCCGCTCGGCGAACAGGCCGGCGGCGATCTCGACGATGGCCGCGCGCCGTTCCGATTCGCCAGCCGCCGCCGCTCGCCCGCCCCTGGCGGTGCGGGCGGCCCTGCCCTGCCGACCCGCGCGCGCCGGGGCGGGCGCGGCGGCCTTGGCTTCGGCCTCGGTCTCGGCGTCGCTGGCGGCGGCCCTCGACGTCGCCCCCGGAATGGCCCCGGCGGCGGTCGGCACGGAAGCCACGGGCGCGCCGTCCGCGGCCCCAATGGCGCCCGTGCGCCCGCCGGAACGGCCCCGGGCCCGGTCACGCGTCGGTGAGGTGTCCACCTCCGCATTATCGCCCGTCAACCAAGCGCTTGGTCGGTTCGGCGCCGCGTGACCGCGCGGTGATGGCGACCGCCGCCGCGACAGGGCCTCACGGTGGCCGCGACCGGCGGTCCGCTGGCGGCGACACGCCGAGAATCCGCGCGACTCGGCGCGCCGCGGGCGTACCTGCCCTCCCGCGGCCGCATCCGGAAACGTATGGTCAAGGGCGTGGTACCCGATGCCGACGGATTCGCGGACGATACCGGTGACGACCGCCTGGGCGCCGGCGGCCTCCTCGACGAGGCCGTGACCGGCGCCGACCTCTTCGGCGGTGACGTCCTGACCGACCAGACAGCGGGCGACGCGGCCCTCACCGCCCGGATACGGCGGCGCTCGCCGGGCTCGTTGGAAGCGGAGATCCTCAACGTGCTGCACACCGCGCGCCGCGAGCTCTCCCCCGGCCAGGTACGCGAGCGCCTGGTCAGCGGCGCCACGCTGTCGTACAGCGCCGTGGTCACGACGCTGACCCGGCTGCATGGCAAGGGGGTGGTCACCCGCCGCCGGGCCGGCCGCGCCTTCCTCTACCTGGCGGAGTCCGATGCGGCGAGCCTCGTCGCCTGGCGGATGAACCGCCTGCTCGACGAGCAGGCCGACCACCGCCCGGCGCTCACCCACTTCGTCGCCGCGCTCTCCCCCGGCGACGAGGCGCTCATCCGCCAGTTGCTCACGGAGAGCCTCGCGGACCCGGTCCCACCGTCCACCGGCCACGCGCCGGGCCAGGGCGGGCCGGACGGCGCCGCCGGGCGCGCCCCCCACAACGGGCAGGATGCTGGCGAGACAGGCCCGTGGGACAGGAGGCACGGCTCCGGCGACGGCCGCGCACCGGCCGGGCACTAGATGGTCGGCGAGCTGGTCCTCTGCGCACTGGTCGCCCCGCTGCTCGGCACGCTGGTGATGCGCCTGCTCGCGGACCGGGTGGCCGCGGGCATCGCCGTCGTCGCCTTCACGGTCTCCGCCTGCCTGCTCGCTCTCGGGACGGCGCTGGTGCTGCTCGCCGGTGGCATCCACACGACGACAGCGCTGGTGAACACCGGCAAACGTGGGTGGACCGCCGAGGCCTGGGCCGACGCCGGCCAGGATGTGTGGCTGTCGGGGCCGTGCGCGCTCGTCGCCGTCGTGGCCGCCGTCTCGGCGGCGCGGGCGTGGCGCCGGCAGCGGACCGCCCTGCGGGCCGCCGGGGTGGAGGCAGCCGCGCTTCCCGGCGGGGACATCGTCGTGGTGGTCCCCGGCAAGCACCCGGACGCGTTCACGCTGCCCGGCTCACCCGGCCGGATCGTGGTCACCGAGTCCATGCGCGCGGCCCTGAGTCCAGACGAGCTCGGGGTGGTGCTCGCGCACGAGCGCGCCCACCTCCGCGGCCGCCACCATCGCTACGTCGATGCGACAAGGCTCGCCGCCGCCGGCCAGCCGCTGCTGCGCCCGGTCGCCCGGCTGGTCGAGTACGGCGTCGAGCGCTGGGCCGACGAGCGGGCGGCGGTCGAGGTCGGCGACCGGGTGCGGGTCGCCCGCGCGATCGGCACGGCCGCCCTGGTCACCGCCGCGGCCGGCCCGCCGTCATCCCCTGGCTCCGCCTCGCCTGGTTCTCGGTGCCCGGCCGGTCACGCGTCGCTGGGCTCCGCCCCATCCGCGCTGCGCATCGCCGTACCTGACTGGCTGGAGGAGCCGGCACGCTCCGCGACCACGGTGTCGCGCCGCGCGCGGCGCGACGAGAGTGTCCGGCGGCCCCCACGCGCCCGGCGCGCCGATCGTGCCGGGCGCACTCCCCGGCCGGGCCCGGTCCCGCGCCGGGTCCGGGCCCTCCTACGCCCGCTGCCCGCCTCCAGCCACCTGATGCTGCTGACGATCCCGGCATTCCTGTCGCTCGGCTCCTGCTTCTTCGCCGGCAACATCTGCTACGACCTCCACCTCCCCCTGGCCATGGCCCTCGAGCTCGAGGCCCAGTTCTAGGAGAACGGTTCAGGCGCCTCGCAGACTACGGCGTGACGTGGTCACAACGCGGGGTACTGTTACCACATGGCCAGTCCCGCTCTTGACCTCGACGATGATGATGACGACGACGAGCACTCTGTCGGCATTCGCGATCTTTCGCACCACACCAGCCAGGTGCTCGGGCGGGTACGCGCGGGCGAGCGGATTGTTATCACAGACCGCGGCGAGCCGGTTGCCATGATGGTGCCGCTTCGCCGGTCGACCTGGATCCGGCCCGCCGCCGGATATGTCAACAGCGGTGACCCGGGCTGGGCAGCCCAAGCTGCCGAAGAACTCACCGGGTTCGGCGAATGATCATCGCGGATACCAGCGGTGTCCTGGCATTCCTCGACGCGGGCGCCGCCGAACACGCCGACTGCGTGGCGATTGTCGATCGGATCGAACGTCCGATGCTGATCTCGCACATGGTCATCGCCGAGACCGACTACCTGCTCACGACCAGATTCGGATTGACCGCGGCCAACCGGTTCCTGTCGGAGGTCGCGCGAGGGTCCTGGGAACTGGCCGCCAGCGACGCCCACGACATCGACACAGTCGTCACAGTGAACACGCGCTATGAGGCTCTCAAGCTCGGTGCGACCGATTGTCTGAACATCGTGCTCGCCGCGCGCTACGGCGCCAAGACGCTGTTCACCCTCGATCATCGCCACTACCGCGCCATCGTCCCGCTGGGCAAACCGGAGCCGTTCCTCCTGCTGCCGGCCGACCAAGATCACTGGTCACCGTACAAGCACCGGTGAGCCACAGGGCGGACACGGCGCCACCGCCGAGCGGTTCTGCGAGCTGACGGCAGTCAGTCGGCGACGTCGCGCTCAGCGACAATACCGGCGGGCGTGAGGCGAACTAGCAGTTCGCCGGGGACCCCGTTGCGGCGGCCGAACTCCTCGGCGCGGTCGGCGCCCATGTAGCGGCCGCCGATCGCGGCCGCCCAGCGGCGCACCTCGGCCAAGTCCTCCGACACGGTCACGGTGCCGCTCACGACCACGAACGAGTACGGCGGCGTGTCGTCGTCGACGCACAGGCTGGCCCGCCCATCCCGGCGCAGGTTGCGTCCCTTGAGGGTGTCGGCGCCGGTGTTGAACAGGATGTCGTCGCCGTCGAGCACGAACCAGATCGGGGCGATGTGCGGCCGCCCGTCCGCCCGGACGGTGGCAAGCTTCCCGGTCCGCGTCCCCGCCGCCGCGAACTCCCGCCACTCCCCCGCACCCATCGCCACCATGCCCCCACCCTCGCACACGCTCAGCGAGGCCGGGAACCGCGACCGTCGGCGGCTACCCCGCGAGACCCATAGCGGAGGAACAAGTTGGATATGGGTGTGGGAATCGAGGTTCGTCGTATCGCTGCGTCCGACGGCCCCCGGCTGCGCGAGGTGCGGCTGGCCGCGCTCGCCGACGCGCCCGGCGCGTTCTGGCAGACGTTCGACGGCGAGGCCGCGCGACCGAGCGACGACTGGCCCCGCCGGGCCGCCCGGGCCGCCGCGGGGGACGCGCACGCCACGTTCCTGCTGGAGCGCGATGGCGAGCCGATCGGGATGATCGACGTCCACCAGCCGTCGATGGCACCGGAGTTCCGCGAGCTCGCCGCGATGTGGGTGGCACCGGCCGTGCGCGCCACCGGTGCGGCCGACCTGCTGATCGAGGCCGCGCTGGGCTGGGCACGCTCGGTCGGCGCGATCGGGGTCCGGCTGTGGGTGGAGGTCGCGAACCTCGCGGCGCAGCGGACCTACCGCCGGCACGGGTTCAAGCAGATCAGCGGCCCCGAGCGCGACCACGCCGACCCGGCCGGGAAGTCCTACCTGTCGATGGCACTCCCGCTGAACCCCGAGGCGGCGGCATCGCCGACCTTCCTGGGCCGCGCAAGCGCCCCCTGGACCGACGAGTCGGGCTGAACCACCGCCCGCCAGGGCGCGCGCAGCTTCTCCTGCTCCGGTGTGCAGGCGAGATGCATGCGCACCTCTGCTGACCGCGCTCGTCCTGTCAGGCGGGTGGGCTCTGGCGGTCGAAGAGGATGCGGGCGAGCCAGAAGCGCAGGAAGGCGGCCATCGAGTAGCGCACGAACAGCGCCGCGCCGACGACGCTGATCGAGACGGCGACCGTGCCGAGGACGATCGCGTCGCGCTGCTGCAGCGGGTTCGTCGTCCCGTGCGAGATCACGTACGCGATGACCCCCAGCACGGGGCCGGCCGCCAGCAGCACGGCGCCCAGGCGCAGCAGCGCCCCCTCGCTGCGAGCCCGCGGATCTCGGATGCGCAGTGCCGCCATGTCGGCGCGGAACGCGTCGGCGCGGCTGCCGCTCCCCGCGCCGCCGGCCCGTTCGTCCGTGGCCGGCGGGGCCGGCGGGGCCGGCGGGGCTTGCCCGGCCTGGCTCGCGGGATCGGCCGCGCCGGTGGTGGCGGCGGTGCCGGTCGTCTCGATCGTCACGATCTCACCTCGTCGATCGTCGTCATCGCGTCATGCCTGGCCGCCGGCGCCCGGGCCGCGCGGCGCCGGAGGCGTCATCAGGACTGTTCTCGTCACGGGCGGGCCGCCCGCCCAGGTAGGCACCGGAGAGACTGCCGGCGATGTCGGCCGGCCGGCCGGCGGCGGCGATCCGGCCCTCGACCAGCACCGCCGCGGTGTCGGCGACCTCGAGGACCGCCGCGGCGAACTGCTCGACCACGATGATCGTCACGTTCTCGGCGGCGATCGCCCGGACGGACGCGTACAGCTCCGCCACCACCAGGGGCGCGAGCCCCATCGACAGCTCGTCGAGCAGCAGCACCGCCGGGTCGGCGACGATCGCCCTGGCCAGCGCGAGCATCTGCTGCTCGCCGCCGCTCATCGTGCCCGCCGGCTGGTGCAGCCGCTGGCCGAGTTTCGGGAACCGGGCGACAGCCCGTTCCTCGACGTCGGCCCGCGACCGGCCGCCGCGGTAGGTCATCATCCGCAGGTTCTCCCGGACGGTGAGGCTCGGGAAGACACCCCGCCCCTCCGGGATCAGGCACAGCCCTCGTCGGGCGAGGTCGACCGGGTCTGCGCCGGTCGCCCGCCGACCGCCGAGCACGACGTCGCCGGCGCTCGCCACGTGCAGGCCGGCGATAACCCGCAGCAGGGTCGACTTGCCGGCGCCGTTCGGGCCGAGGACCGCGAGCACCTGGCCGGCGCCGACGGCGAGGTCGACGCCGTGCAGCACCTCGACCCGGCCGTAGCGGGCGCGCAGGCCGCGGGTCTCGACCAGCGGCGCCCCCGCGCCGCCGGGTGCCGCGCCGGCGCCCGGCCGCGGCCCGGCGGTCGCTCCGGCCGGCAGAACGGCGGTCATCGCGGCTCCTCCCCGGCTGAGCCGGTCGTCGCGGTCAGCCCCGCCTCGCCGGGTCCAGTGCCAGTGGCGCCGCCGGCGGGCCCGGCGACCGTGGCCACGGCGTCGGCGTCGGCGTCGGGGACGGGGACGGGGACGGGGACGGGGGCGGGGGCGGGGGCGGGCGTGGGCGTGGGCGTGGGCGTGGAGACGGTGCCGAGATATGCCTCACGGACGCGCGGGTCGGCGCGCACGCTCGCCGGGTCGCCCTCGGCCATCAGGGTGCCGAAGTCGAGCACGTACAGGTGCGCGCAGACGCCCATGACCAGCGTCATGTCGTGCTCGACGAGCAGGATGGCCAGGCCCTCACCGGCGAGCTCGCCGAGCAGGTCGGCGAAGGCCGCCGTCTCCTCCTCGTCCTGGCCGGACGCCGGCTCGTCGAGCAGCAGCACCCGCGGGCGCACGGCCAGCGCCCGGGCGAGCTCGAGGCGGCGGCCGAGGCCGGTGGGCAGTGTGTCCGCCCGCCGGTCGGCGAGCGCGGTGAGGCCCACCCGCGCGAGCAGCGCGCGCGGGTCGGCGGCGCCGCCGGACGCCGAGCGGCGGCGCAGCCGGGCGGCGAGCTGCACGTTCTCCAGGACGGTGAGCTGCCCGAACAGCTCGAGGATCTGGAACGTCCTGGCGAGCCCGCGCCGGGCGCGCCGGTAGGGGGCGAGCCGGGTGATCTCCTGCCCGTCGAGCAGGACCCGGCCGGAGCTGGGCGGGAGCAGGCCGGTGAGGACGTTGAACAGGGTGGTCTTGCCGGCGCCGTTCGGGCCGATCAGCCCGGTGACCCGGCCGGCCTCCACGCCGAGGTTGACGGAGTGCAGCGCGATGTGCCCGCCGTAGCGGACCGTCACGTCGCGGACCTCAAGCAGCGCCAACGCGGACCTCCCCGAGACGGGACTCATCGACGCCGGCCAGGGCCAGCCGGGCGTCGAGGACGTCAAGGTCGGTCTGGCTTACCGGGGCGTCGAAGCCGAGCCATTCCAGCGGACCGGACAGGCCCTCGTCCGGCCCGGAAGCGACGACACCCCCGCCGACGCCGGTCGCGGCCGCCACCGGTGCGGCAGCCGCGGCGGTCGCGGTCGCGGTAGTGGTGGTAGTGGCGGCGGCGGTCGCGGTCGCGGCAGTCGCGGCCGCCTCGGAGGCGACCGTGTCGGCCGGGACAGCGACCGTCCCGGAGGCGCGATCGACGAGCGAGCGGGCGAGCAGGGGCGCGGCGACGGCGACCACCAGGATCCCCAGCATGAGCACATCCCCGTCGACCACGTGTGCCAGCCGCAGCACCCACAGCCCGGTGACGATGCCCACGGAGCCGACCAGCACGGCGGGCACCCGGCGCACCGGTTCGTAGGCCGGCCGCAGCACCGACGGGATCAGCCCGTTCGGGTTGGCCGCGAGCGCCAGCGCCGCGAGGCCGGCGAGCGTGGCGGTCACCCGGGTGGCCGAGTCGCCGGCGGCGCTGCTGATCGCGGCGGTGCCGAGCAGCAGCCCGGCGGCCAGGCCGCTGCCGATCGAGCTCACCCCGGCCACGACAACGAGCAGCAGCAGGGTCAGTCCGGTGAAGAAGCTGAAGGAGTCGGCGGTGGTGGAGCGCACCGCGGAGGCGTAGACGCCGCCGCCGAGCCCGGCGAGCCCGGCCGACAGGGTGAACACGGCGAGCGTCGTCAGCCGCACGTTCATCCCGAGCGTCGCCGACGCGGCCGGGCTCTCCTTGACGGCGATGAGCCGCTGGCCGAGCTCGCTGCGCCGCACCGCCACGACGGCGAGCGCGGCGAGCGCGAACAGCACCGCGCCGGTGATGAAGAACGTCTTCGCAGAGTCGGTGTGGAAGCCCCCGACGCGGAACCGGTCGGCGGACAGCGTCCCGCCCTGGAACAGGTCGAAACGGTGCCCGGCCACGGTGAACGACGGCAGCTGGAAGATCCAGTTGTCGAGGGTGACGGCGAACGCGCCGGTCAGCAGCGCCAGGTAGATCCCGGACAGCCGCAGCGCCGGCAGCGACACCACGGCGCCGACGACGGCGGCGACCGCGGCCGCGAGCAGCAGCGCCGCCGGGTTGCCGCCGTTGCCGGCGTGCGCGACGACGGCCGCGCCGATGCCGGCGAAGCTCAGCTGGCACAGCGAGATCCGCCCGGCGTAGCCGACGAGCGGCACCATCGACACGCCGACGATCGCGAGCCCCCACATCGACGTGGAGGCGAACAGGTCGGCCTTCGACATCGTCGTCGCCGCGATGACCGCCCCGAAGACGACGGCGGCGCAGAACCCCAGCCCGCCGCCCCAGGTGGGTGTCGGGGTGATCTCGCGGACGGCGAGCGCCGGCCGGCCGCGCAGCCGGGAGGCGCGCAGCACCAGCAGCGCGACGAGCAGCACCAGCACCGGCACCACCGGCAGCGCGCCGCGCAGGTACTGCTGGCCGTAGTGGACCTTCGGGAGGTAGCCGACGGCGTAGTCGGCGGCGAGGCCGACCACGAGCGCGCCGACGAACGTCATCGGCAGGCTGCGTAGCCGGCCGATGACAGCGGCCGCGTAGGCGTTCACGATCAGCAGTGTCAGCGGGATCGCCGACATGGTGAGCTTCGGCGCGATCAGGATCCCGGCGAGCGCGGCGAGCGCCGTACCGGTCATCCAGGCTAGGCGCGCCGACGTGCTGGGCCGCGCCCCGTTGAGGGTGGCCAGGGACGGGTCATCGACACGGGCGCGCATCGCGATGCCGGCGCGGCTGTGGTGCAGCAGCAGCCACAGGAGGACGGCGACCGCCGCCGCGACGCCGAGCACGAGCACGTCGTTGTAGGGCACCGAGATGGTGCCGAGGTGGAAGCCCTTGCCGGCGAACAGCTCCTGAGACCGCCGGAACGTGCTCGGGTCCCAGAGCCACTGGACGAGCGAGACGAGCACGACAAGCACCGCGACGGTGACGACCAGCCTGGTCGACTCAGGAGCGCCGGCGAGCCGGCGCATCACCAACCGTTCGAGCAGCAGGCCGAACAGCGGGGCGGCGACGAGGACGCAGAGCGGCAACGCGAGCGGGGCCGGCAGCCCCCAGCCGACGGCAAGCTGCCAGTAGGTGAAGGCGGCGAGCATCCCGGTCGCGCCGTGGGCGATGTTGAACACGCCGGTGGTGACGTAGGTGAGCGTCAGCCCGGATGCGCTGATCGCGTAGATCCCGGCGGTGGTCAGTCCACTGATGGTGAAGACCAGGAACTCGTGCACGCGCGACCTCCCGTCCCCTGCCCGCCGTCTGGCGGTCGCCCGACGGCCTGGGCCGCCAGGCGACCCGCGGCCGAGCGGCGCGGCCAGCCCGGCGACCACGGCCACCCACGCGGGCGGCCGGCGATCACTGTGGCCTACGCCACAGGACGCTCGGGGACATAGAACACGTTCCTAATCGATCAGGCAATGTTTTCACCCGACCGGCCCACAAACAGCCGCGCACGCTCGGGAAGGTTACGGAAGATCTCGGAGCGACTACCACACGTGACAGTGATGCGGACTCTGGCGCGGCTCGGCGGACCGGCCTCCCACATCACTAGAACAGGTTCTCGTTATGCGATAGAACCCGGATAGACGTAGGAACACGTTCTCATCGTGCCCGCCGCGACGCGCCTGTCGCGGTGTTCTCGTCGCTCCCCCGCCGGCCGGGCCGCACGGGTGGGCGCGACGCCGGGAGGCAGCCTTGCCTGTGTCATCTGGTGCCAGGTCCGGACCAAGGATTGTCACCAACACCGTCGAGTTCCCCTACCGCCGCAGCCTCGGGCCTGTCATCGGCACCTTCGTCGCCGCGCTCGCCCGCGGCCAGATCCTCGGGGTGCGCAGCGGCGAGCGGGTACTCTGCCCGCCGCTCGAGTACGACCCGGACACCGGCGCCGCCACGTCCGGCGAGTTCGTCGCCGTCGGCCCCGTCGGCACCGTCCGCTCGTGGACATGGGTCAGTGAGCCGAACGCGCGCCACCCGCTGGACCGGCCGTTCGCCTTCGCCCTCATTCAGCTCGACGGAGCCGGCACGAGCCTGCTGCACGCGGTCGACGCCGGTGGCGAGGGCGAGGGCGCGATGCGCACCGGTCTGCGGGTCGTCCCCCGCTTCCGCGCCGAGCCGAAGGGCCGCACCGACGACCTGGCCTACTTCGTCCCCGAGGGCGCCGAGACCACCGACCCGGGCGTGGTGGACGGTGCGACGCTCGCCGCCGTCGGCGGCGAGCCGCGCGCGCCGCTCGAGCCGGTGGAGACGATGGAGTTCTGGTCGTCGCTGACCTACAAGGAGGCGCTGTCGGCCGCCAGCGAGCGCTACGCGCGCTCCCTGCTCGCCGGGCGGCTGCTCGGCCAGCGGTGCCCGACGTGCGCGAAGGTCTACGTCCCGCCGCGCGACTTCTGCGCGATCGACGGGATCCCCCTGAACGAGGGCGACGACCTGGCGCTGCCCGACCGCGGCGTCATCACCAACTTCACGATCGTCACTCCGGTGAAGTACCCGGGCCAGAAGGAGACCGAGCCGTTCGTGCGGGTCTCGGTGCTGCTCGACGAGGTCGACGCGCCAGTAGGCCAAAGGGCAGGCGAAAATGATCTTCCTTCGCCTGCCCGGCGGCCGGGATCCGAGGGAGCAGAGGGCCAAAGGACAGGCGAAAATGATCTTCCTTCGCCTGTCCGGCAGCCGGGATCCGAGGGGACAGAGGGCCAAAGGACAGGCGAAAATGATCTTCCTTCGCCTGTCCGGCAGCCGGGGTCTGAGGGAGCAATGATGGGCCTGCAGCCCGTCGTCGACGTCTCCAACGAGGAGGTACGGGTGGGTATGCGGGTCGAGGCGGTGTGGCTGCCGGAGGCGGAACGCAACGCTGACGAGCTCGGCAACCGCGGGTGGGGCTCGGCATCCGGCGCGATCACCGGCTGGCGGCCGACCGGCGAGCCCGATCTGCCCGTCGAGCGCTACATCGACCGGGTCTTCTGATGAGCACCGATCAGGGCCCGAGCGGAACCAGGGACACGGTCTTCGGCGAGCCGATCGCGATCGTCGGCTACGCGGTCTCGCCCATGACCGAGTTCGCCGAGGACACCGAGGTGCGGCTCTGCCTGGACGTCGTCACGCGGGCGCTCGCCGCCTCGGGGCTCGGCCGCAAGGAGATCGAGTTCACCTGCTCGGGCAGCGCCGACTACCTGTCCGGCGGCACGTTCACCTTCGTCGCCAACCTCGACGCCGTCGGTGCCTGGCCGCCGATCCGCGAGTCCCACGTCGAGATGGACGGCGCCTGGGCGCTGCACGAGGCGTGGGTGCGGCTGCTGGTCGGCGAGGAGCGCACCGCGCTGGTGTTCGGCTCCGGCAAGTCGTCCACCGGTGATCTGTCGCGGGTACTCACGCTGCAGACCGACCCGTACTACCTCGCGCCGCTGGGCGCCGACCCGCTCTCGCTCGCCGCACTGCAGGCGCGGGCGCTGCTCGACTCCGGCCGGGCGACCGAACGCGACCTCGCCGCCGTCGCCGCGCGGGCACTCCGAGCCGCCGTGACCAGCCCACACGCCCTGCCCGCCCTCGCCGCCGCTGGTGCCAGCGGCGTGGGCGGCGGCGACAGCCTGGACGCCCAGATCGACGCGCTGCTCACGGCCGACTACGTCCGTTCGCCGCTGCGCATGCACGACACCCCGCCCGTGACGGATGGCGCGTGCGCGCTCGTGCTCGCCACCGCGCCCGTGGCCAATCGGCTCGCCGAGGAGAAGGGCATCACCCCGGTGTGGATCACCGGCCTCGAGCACTTCGTCGAGCCGCACCAGCCGGGCATGCGGGACCTCACCGACTCGGTGTCGGCGAGGCGCGCGGCCCAGGCGGCGGGGCTCACCGACGGCGGCCCGGTCGAGGTGGCGGAGCTGTCGGCGCTCTACAGCCACGAGGAGATCATCCTGCGGGAAGCCCTGGGCCTCCCGGACGGCTGCGAGATCAACCCGTCGGGCGGGCCGCTGGCCGCGAACCCGACGATGGCCACCGGTCTGGTGCGCGTCGCCGAGGCGGCCAGGGCGATCCAGGAGCGCGGCGTGAGCCGGGCGCTCGCGCACGCCACCTCCGGCCCGTGCCTGCAGCAGAACCTCGTCTGCCTGCTGGACCGCCAGCCCGTCGGCCAGGAAGCACACACCAGCCTGGAAGGAGGCGCGCGGTGAGCGGCGAGCCGTGCGCGGTCATCGGGATCGGGCAGACCCATCACAAGAGCAAGCGCCTGGACGTGTCGCTCGCGGGCCTCGTCCGGGAGGCGGCGGCCCGCGCGCTCGCGGACGCGGGCCTGGACTGGCCCGATATCGACGCCGTCGTCATCGGCAAGGCGCCGGACGCATTCGAGGGCGTCATGATGCCCGAGCTCTACCTCGCGGACGCGCTCGGCGCCGCCGGCAAGCCCATCCTGCGGGTCCACACGGCCGGCAGCGTCGGCGGCTCGACCGCGATCGTCGCCTCGCACCTGATCCACGCGCGGCGCCACCGCCGGGTGCTCGCGGTCGCGTTCGAGAAGCAGTCGGAGGGCAACGCCCAGTGGGGCCTGGCCGGAGGGAAGTCCGGCGGCATGGGCGCGGGCGGCATCTTCGCGCCGTGGATCCGCTCCTATATCCGCCGCTCCGGCGCCCCCGAGCACATCGGCTGGCAGGTGGCGGTCAAGGACCGGCTCAACGCCCTGAAGAACCCGTACGCCCACCTGAAGATCGCCGACATCTCGATCGAGAAGGTCCGCGACTCCTTCATGCTCTGGGATCCGCTGCATTTCCTGGAATCCTGCCCGAGCTCCGACGGGGCGTGCGCGATCGTGCTGACCGACGAGGCCGGCGGCCGGGACGCGGCCGCCGCGGGCCGCTCCCCCGCCTGGGTCGCCGCGACGGCTATGCGCAGCGAGCCGACGTCGTTCCCCGGCCGCGACGCGGTGCGCCCGCGGGCGGGCGTCGACTGCGCACACGACCTGTACCGGGCCGCCGGCATCACCAACCCGCTCGCCGACATCGACGTCGCCGAGCTGTACGTGCCGTTCAGCTGGTACGAGCCGATGTGGCTGGAGGGCCACGACATCACCGGCCCGGGTGGCGGGTGGAAGCTCGTCGAGAGCGGCGAGACCGAGATAGGCGGCTCGTTCCCGGTCAACCCGTCCGGCGGCGTGCTCTCGTCCAACCCGATCGGCGCGTCCGGCATGCTGCGCTTCGCCGAGGCGGCCCTGCAGGTCCGCGGCCAGGCCGGTGAGCACCAGGTCGACGGTGCCCGCACCGCTCTCGGCCATGCCTACGGCGGCGGCGCCCAGTACTTCGCCATGTGGATCGTGAAATCCTCGTTGTGAACCAGACGCGGCCGTGAGCCCCGTGCAGCAGCGGTTCCGATCAGAGGAGATCACCGGTGCCGTTACCCGACGAGTTCCACGCGCTGGCTCGGAAGGTCAACAACTGGGGCCGGTGGGGGCCGGAGGACGAGCGGGGAACGCTGAACCTGCTCACCGACGAGGCGGTACGCCGCGGGGTCGCGTCGGTGCGGTCGGGGAAGCGCTTCCCGCTCGCGATCCCGCTGTCTCAGAACGGCCCGCAGGTGGGGTTCATCCCGGGGCGGATCAACCCGATCCGCACCATGATCTCCCTGAACGAGCCGCTGACCGGTGACCCGGCCCAGGTGTGCTTCTCCGACGACATCTTCGTGATGGGTGCGCAGGCGGCGACCCACTGGGACGCGCTCGCGCACGCCTCCTACGACGGCCGGATCTACAACGGCTTCGGGTCGGCCACCGTCACCGCGGCGGGCGCCGCCCGCTGCGGCATCGATAAGGCCGGCCCGATCGCCGGGCGCGGGGTGCTGCTCGACGTCGCCCGCGCCAAGGGCGTCGAACGGCTCGACGGCGGCTACGCCATCACCGGTGACGATCTCGACGCCGCCGCCGACCTCGCCGGCGTCACCGTCGAGCCGGGTGACATCGTGCTCGTCCGCACCGGCCAGATGCGGCTCCTGCACGCCGGCGACAAGATGAGCTACCTCTACCCGGTCGCCGGGCTGTCGCTGCGGTCGGTCGAGTGGATGCGCGGGCACGACGTCGCCGCGGCGGCCACCGACACCATCGTCTTCGAGGTCTACCCCTGCGAGCTTCCGGACGTCGAGCTACCCGTTCACCTGCTGCACCTGGTGGAGATGGGCATGACCCAGGGCCAGAACTTCGACCTCGAAGCCCTCTCCGCCGACTGCGCCGACGACGGCGCCTACACCTTCCTGCTGGCGGCGACCCCGGAACCACTCACCGGCGGCCTCGGCGGCCCGGTCGCCCCCCTCGCCATCAAGTAGGCGTCAAAGCATCCGCGCGCGCCACACCACAAGCATCGATCATGACCGGCCAAGATCACAGGACCACCACGCCGAATCTGAAACAGCCTCTGTAGCGCTGAAAATCTCACCAGATCATGTCAGGAGGAGGCGGCGTGGCGCGCCGATGCGACCCCCGTCAGCGGAACACCCGCCGCAGCCACTGTGCGATGCCCTCGAGGACGAGCGTGGTGACGATTATCATGAGGACGAGCGTCGTGACCTGTCCGTGCAGCTTCAGGACGGGCGAGGCGACCGTCAGGAAGTAGCCGATGCCGCTGCCGCCGACGATGCCGAGGATCGTCGCCGCGCGCAGGTTCGTGTCGACGAGGTACAGCGAGTTACCGAGGAGCGACGGCAGCCCCTGCGGCCAGGTCGCGGCGAGGTAGCGCTGGCCCCTCGTCGCGCCCGCGGCGGTGAGGGCGCGCTCCGGTCCGGCCGGCACCTCTTCGAAGGAGTCGGCGATGAGCTTGCCGAGCAGGCCGACCCCGCCGAACGCGAGCGCGACGACGCCCGCCTGGTTGCCGAGGCCGGTGACCATGATGAGGAAGATCGCGAGCACCAGCTCCGGCACGCCGCGGAAGACCACCAGAATGACGCGGAACACGCTGCGCACGCGGCTGTTCGGGGCGACGTTGCGCGCGGCGAGCGACCCGAAGAGCAGCGAGAAGAACAGCGAGAGCACCGCGGCCGCGAAGGCGACCTCAATGGTCACCAGCAGAGCATGCATGTACTCGCTGAAGGTGTGGCTGCCGTAGTTCGGCGGCCAGAAGCTCTCGAGCGTCGGCCGGACGTATTCCCACGTGACGTCGCTGAACTTGACGTCCGCCATCCAGTAACTGCTGATGATGAGCGCCACGGCGGCGAGCGACCAGATCAGGTTACGCACCCGGGGGCGGGTCCACGGGCGCTTCATCATCGACTCGGCACCCGTGGACCCCGCGCCCGCGCCGAGCTTCGGCGCGGGCGCTGGCTCATTCCTGGTCGCCCTGCGCACGATGCGGTCGCCGAGGTTGTTGCCGGCGGGCTGGATACCGAGCAGGTTGCGCCGGATGGTCGACGAGACGATCTCGAGCACGACGCAGAGCACGAAGATGACGATGGCGATGCCGAGACCGCGGCCGTATCCCTCCGGAAACCTCTCGAAGGAAATCTTCATCGCGTAGCCGAGGCCGCCCACACCGGCGTAGCCGAGGATCGCCGAGCCGCGCAGGTTGATGTCGAAACGGTGCAGCGTGGTCGCGATCCACGACGGCAGCACCTGTGGGAAGACCCCGGACCAGAACTCCTGCGCCCGCGACCCGCCCGCCGCCCGGATGGCGAGGCGCGGGCCGTCGTCGATCTGTTCGATCGCGTCGGCGAACAGCTTCGAGATCATGCCGATCGAGTGGATCCCGATCGCCAGGATGCCGGGCAGCGGGCTGCCGAGGACGAAGACCAGGGCGAACGCGAGGGCGAGGACGACGTCCGGGATCGCGCGGGTGATGACGCCGATCGCCCGGCCGACCGGGCGCAGCCAGCGCGCCGGAGTCGTGTTGTGGGCCGCGATCCACGCCACCGGGACCGAGATGAGCGCGGCGATCACGGTTCCGAGGATCACGATGCCGAGCGTGAGCCCGATGAGGTAGAACAGGTCGCTCGGCCCCGGAACGCTGATCGGGTCCATCTGCCCGAACACCTTCGCGGCGTTGTCGAAGCTCGCGACGGTGTTGCTCCACGAGAAGTCGAGCGTCGTGAGCGAGTAGACCGCGAAGCCGAGCATCGCCAGGATGACGACGCCGCCGGCGATCTTGTTCGCTCCGACGGGCCGCCGCGGCGCGCGCCGCGCGACGTCCGGCGCGGCGGCTCGAACGGCCTCGACCGTGGTCATACCGTGCCGTCCTGGACCGGCACCGAGGGGTGAGCCGCGCCGTCCTGAACCGGCAGGTCAACCGGCACGTCGGACAGCTCCGTCGCGATCGCCTTGAGCTCGGCGGTCGAGGTCGCCACCCGCCCGTAGATCTCCATCACCTGGGCCTTGCTGAGGCCGTCGGTGGTGGTGTCCAGCACGACCCCGCCCTGGCGCAGGCCGACGATCCGGTCGCCCCAGTCGAGCGCGAGGTCGACCTGGTGCAGGCTGCACACGACGGTCAGGCCGTCGTCAGCGGCGATCTCCCGGATGAGCCTCATGACCTGCTCGCTCGACTCGGGGTCGAGGCTCGCGACGGGCTCGTCGGCGAGCAGGATCTCCGGGCTCTGCATCAGCGCGCGGGCGATCGCGACGCGCTGCTGCTGGCCGCCGGAGAGCTGGTCGGCGCGCTGGTAGGCCTTTTCGAGCAGGCCGACGCGGTCCAGGTGGGTCAACGCGGTGAGCCTGAGGCTCTTGGGGTACGACCACAGGCCGATGCGCGGGCCCGACAGGCGCGAGAGCGCGCCGGTCAGCACGTTCTCGAGCACCGTGAGGGACGGCACGAGCTCGAACTGCTGGAAGATCATGCCGACGCGGCCGCGCAGCGCGCGCAGCGCCTTCGTCTTGAGGGCTGGGACGTTCTGCCCGAGGACCTCGACCGTCCCCGTGCTCGGGAACTCGAGGCCGTTGAGATGCCGGAGCAGCGTCGACTTGCCCGAACCGGAAAGCCCGAGCAGCACGACGACCTCCCCGGACTCCACCGTCAGATCGACGTCGTGGAGTGCTCGCGTGGTGGAGCCGAAGTCCTTGGTGACTCCGCTCACCGAGATGATCGGGGAGGCCGCCGTGCCGCTCATGAGCTACCTGTCTCTTCTATCCGACTACTCAGCGCGGTCCGCTACTTGGCGCAGTCCGCGGCGGTGACCTTCGTGCAGATGTCGCGGATCGCGTCGTAGTAGCTGTCGTCCTCGGGCTTCGCGGCCTGGAAGGCGTCCTTGAAGCCGTCGGTGACCGTGATGCCCTCCGCGGTGATCTGGTCGAGCGTCACGCTGCCCAGCGTCGCCTTGAGCTTGTCCTGGACGCTCTTCGGCAGGGTGGTCGAGATAGTCATCGGGCCACCGGGCACGTACTGCTTGTCGACCACGGTGAGCGTGCCGTCCTTCACGCCGGCCTCCGCTTCCGAGTCCTCGGCGAAGCCCGCGTCACACTGCTTCGAGGCCACGGCCTGGACCGACTTGTCGTGGGCACCGGCGAAGGACGCCTTGAAGTCGGCGAAGGTCGGGTTGCCACTGGCGTCCGTGCCCGACGGGGTGATGTTGAGGCCCGCCTTGCTGAGCGCGAGCATCGGGAAGAGGAAGCCGGAGGTCGAGCTCTTGGAGACGAAGCAGACGGTCTTGCCCTTGAACCCGGCCACGGAGGTGATGTCCGAGCCCTTCGGGACGATCGCCTCCGAGTAGTAGCCCGGGTCGGTCAGACCCTTCGAGGCGATGACGGCCGAGACGACCGTGTGCTTGGCGCCCTTGTTGGTCGCATTCACGTAAGTGAGGCCGGAGAACGCCGCGACGTCGACCTTGCCCGCGACGGCGGCGGCGATGAGAGCCGTGTAGTCGGCGGTCGGGAAGTACTCGACCTTATAGCCGGTCTTCTTGGCGATGTACTCCTCGAGCGGCTTCCAGTTCGAGTCCGAACCCGCCTGGTCGGGCACCGTGCCGAAGACGAGGGTGCCGGCGCCCTTGGCGAAGGTGCCCGCCTCGGCCGAGCCGCTGGCGCCGGTCGTCGCGCCGGCCGAGTCCGTGGAGTCGTCAGAGGAACCACAGCCCGCGAGAGCCGCGACGGCGAGCAGCGCGCCGACGGCGGCGCCGGCCACGGCCCGCTTGGTGCCGATGAAACGCATGTGGACCCTTTCGATGTTCTTAGTCGGTTTTGGCGCGTACTGGTGCCCCGGCAGGTCCACCGCGCTGGGCGCGAGGCGGTCCGGGACGGGTGGTGGTCGTGGATGCCTGGGTTTTCTCGGGACCGGGTCGCCGGTCCGGGTGGGGTGGCTGGCTTGTCAGGGAGGAGCCGCGGCCCGGTGGGCCACGGGAGGTCAGGGGGTCAGACGGCGCCCGTCGGGACAGGCGCGCCAACCGGGTTCCGCGTCGCCGCGGCGAGGGCCGCGGCGAGTTGGCCGGCCGGCTCGGGGGCCGCGGCGACAACGCCGCTCCTCCACCGCCGTGTCAGGCCGACGTCGAAGCCGAGCGGACGGCCGTCAATGTCGCGGACCGCCCCGCCGGCGGCGACGGTGGTGGTGGCAGTCACCAACGCCGCGGCCAGGTCGCCAGGCCGGCGGGTGCCGACGGCGGCGAACGCGTCAGCGGCAACCTCGGCCATGCGCACCGTCTCCAGACATGAGATCTCCAGGCATGAGATCGACTGGATCCGACCGGGGTGTCGGGTGTCCCTCTCAGCCGCGGGCGCCGGACGCTCAAGGCGCCGGGTGGCATCGCCGCCCCTCCGGCCGGTCACGGCGTCACCGCCGGACAGACGCGAAACCGCTCGGCGGCCGCCACACGCGGGATCCGCGAAATGCGGCCCCGGCATATGGCGAGACGCCGCCATTCCTCCGCGCAGGCAGGCTCGCGGGACCCCCGGTCGTCCACGTCCAGAACCTTGATGGCCCGGCCTGAACGGGCAGTGAACCATGAGCGTTGCGCCAGCAACGTTCGTGTGTCGTGGGCACGGCGATTTGCGCATGTTCGTCGCGACTGTCTGCACACGTTACGAGGACATGTCCAACGCGAGACGCGGCCGTCAGCCGTGACGCAACGATGACGCAACGCTGCCAAGAGCCGACCCGTTGACGCCCACGCACCCACGGGCTTGGACGTCTTCCACAAGCCAGGACACAACGATGTTCCGCTGGGCCGCGCGCCCGGCCCAGTCACAAACAGCAACGACGCATCAGCGCCGTGTCAACAAAACCACCTCGCCAGGCCGCACGAGCCCGACCCCGCCATATGTCTTAGCCCGGGTCCACACGGGGAGGACGCTCCGCGCTCATCGAGTAGTCCGGGTCTCGCGTGTCCGGCCCGAAGAGCCAGCCGAGCAGCGCGGACAGGACGAGCACGCCCAAGATCACGAGGGTGGTCATCGCCGCCCTCCCGCCGAGCATCCGCGACGGCCGCCGGGGGCCCCGGCGGCCGATGACGCGACGAGGCCGGGATGCACCACGAGGAGAGCGCCAGCGGCGGATGTCGCGAAAGCGGATGACGGGTCCGGAACGATAGCGCTATCTTCTATCTTCATGGGAAATGGTAGCAGTGGGGACGTCGGCAGCGTCGACAAAGTCACCGACGAGTTGCGCTCCCTCGCTGATACCCGGGCCGTCGGCGCTCGCCTGCCGAGCACCCGAGACCTGCAGCACCGGTTGGGTGTCGGCCCGGTGACCGTGCAGCGGGCGCTCGCCCGCCTGGTCACCGAAGGCGTGCTGGTCACCAGGCCGGGCGCCGGCACCTTCGTGTCCGCCCGCCGGGCCGCCCGCGTCGGCGACACCGACTGGCAGCAGGTGGCGCTCGGCGCGAGCCCGGTGTCGACGTCCGGCGTCGACGTGCTGCTGGCGAGCGCCCACTCGACCGGCTTCCAGCTGGGCGGCGGCTACTTCGACGCGACGCTGCGCGCCGACAGCCGGCTCGCCGCCGCGGCCAGCCGCGCGGTGCGCCGGCCGGACGCCTGGAGCGCGCCGCCGCCGGCCGGCGTCCCCGAGCTGCGCAGCTGGTTCGGCCGCCAGGTCGGCGCCGACCCCGACCAGGTACTGATCACCCCGGGCGCCCAGGGCGCCCTCTCGGCCGTCTTCCGCGCCCTCCTGCCGGCGGGGAGCCCGGTGCTGTTCGCGGTGCCGACCTACCCCGGTGCGCTGGCGGTCGCACGCAGCGCCGGCCTCGTCCCGGTGCCGGTGCCGACCGACGTCGACGGCATCCGCCCGGAGCTGCTCGAGCGGGCGCTGGCGGCGACGTCGGCCCGGCTGCTGTTCCTGCAGCCGACGTTCGCCAACCCGGACGGCGGCGTGCTCGCGCACGCGCGCCGCCGCGAGGTGCTCGACATCTGCGAGCGGGCCGGCGCGTTCATCCTCGAGGACGACTACGCGCGCTGGCTCGGCCACGGGCAGGTCCCACCGCCGCCGCTGTGGCGCGACGACGACCAGGGCCGGGTCATCACCGTCTGCTCGCTGACGAAGATTCTCGCCCCGAGCCTGCGCATCGGCGCGATCGTGGCGCGCGGGCCGGTAATGACCCGGCTCGCCGCCATGCGCCAGGTCGACGACTCGTTCGTGCCCATGCCGCTGCAGCACACCGCCGTGGAGATGGTGGCCGGGCCGGGCTGGCCGGCCCAGCTGCGCGCCGCCTCGGCGGCGCTGCGCGCCCGGATGGCCACGCTCGCGGCCGCCCTCGCCGGCGAGCTGCCGGAGTGCTCGTTCGAGAACCCGCGCGGTGGGATCAGCATCTGGCTGCGGCTGCCCCGCAGCACCGACGACCTCGCGGTCGCCACCCGCGCGGGGCGGCTCGGGGTGGCGGTGGTCCCCGGCCGGTACTTCGTGATCGGCGAGCAGGACATCAGCTACCTCCGGCTGTGCGTCGCCGGGGTCAGGGAGCCCGATATCCCCACCGCGGTCGCCCTGCTCGCCGAGGCCGTGCGCGCCAGCGCCGGCACCACCGCCGACCACACGTTCGCCGGATAACCGAACAGCCACAGCCGGGAACGTCGCGAAATTCCCGAAACAGTGGAAACCATCCCGTTACCGGACCACGATGCACGGCGTGCGCACGGAGTGCCGCCGGTGATACACAGCCGGGAAATCCTCAAATGACCACAAAGGGCCTGTTGTCGTCTAATAGATCCACTAGGGTGCCCTGAGCAGGATCCGCCGGGTCCAGCGCATTTCCCCACGCCTCACAAGGTGAGTGAGTACATGCGCCGAGCGCTCAGATCCCCCACCCCACCCACCGGCGAGAGGCGTGGCCGTCGCCGGTCGCGCAGGCTGGCACTGCTGGCCGCGCCGGTCGCCGCCATGGTCGCCGTCCCGCTCGCGCTCACGCTGCCGGGCAGCCCGGCGAGTGCAGCGAGCTCCAGGACCTACGTCGTCGTCTACTCGGGCTCCGCCGAGGCCGGCCGGGCGGCGGTCGCCAAGCTCGGCGGCAAGATCGAGTCCGAGAACGCCGAGACCGGGCTCGCCGTCGTGACCTCGACGGACGCGTCCTTCGAGACGAGGGCCGCCACCTTCACCGCGCTGGTCGGCGCCGCACCCGACTCACCGATCGGCTACGCCGCCCCGGACGCGGCCGGCGGATCGGCCGGCGGCAAGGACCAGTCGTTCACCCAGCGCGAGCGCGACCTGAGCCGAGCCGGCGGCGGCACCAAGCCCGGCAAGCCGGGCAAGCCCGCGGCCGGTGCCGAGCCGCTGTCGAGCCTGCAGTGGGACATGCAGATGATGGGCGCGACGCCGACCGGCTCGTACAAGTACCAGCCAGGCAACAAGGGCGTGCTCGTCGGCGTCATCGACACCGGTATCGACGGCACCCACCCGGACGTCGCCCCCAACTTCGACAAGGGGCTGTCGCGCAACTTCGTCACCGACATCCCGACCGACCCGGCCTCCGGCGAGGAGGTCGACGGCCCGTGTGAGCACCCGAGCTGCAAGGACCCGGTCGACGAGGACGACGACGGCCACGGCACCCACGTCGCGTCCACGATCGCCTCGCCGGTCAACGGCCTGGGCATCGCGGGTGTCGCCCCGAACGTGCAGCTGGTGAACATCCGCGCCGGTCAGGACTCGGGCTACTTCTTCCTCAAGCCGACGATCGACGCGATCACCTACGCCGGTGACGCGGGTATCGACGTGGTCAACATGTCCTTCTACACCGACCCCTACCTGTTCAACTGCGAGGCGAACCCGGCGGACTCCCCCGAGCGGCAGGCCGAGCAGCGCACGATCATCGCCGCGACGCAGCGCGCGGTCGCCTATGCGTCCAGGCACGGCGTCACCCTGATCGCCGCGTCCGGCAACGAGTCGACCGACCTCGGCCACCCCGCCGCCGATGACACCAGCCCGGACTACCCGCCGTCGGGCAGCGCCGCCTACCCGCGCGTCATCGACAACTCGTGCCTGTCGATGCCGTCGGAGGCCCCGAACGTGCTCGACGTCAACGCGATCGGCCCGTCCAAGCGGCTGAGCTACTACAGCAACTACGGCCTGGAGCAGTCGGTCGTGGCCGCGCCGGGCGGTGACGCGTACGACGGGTCCGCCACCCGCCTGGCGACGAACGAGATCCTCGCCGCCTACCCGAAGAACGTGGCCGAGGCCACCGGGGACATCGACGAGAACGGCAACCCGACCAACGAGTTCGTCATTCGCGACGACAGCAAGGGCAAGACGTCTTACTACCAGTACCTGCAGGGCACCTCGATGGCCTCGCCACACGCCGTCGGCGTGGCCGCGATCATCATCAGCGCGCTGGGCCACAAGGACCCGAGGCACGGCGGGCTGACGCTGGACCCGCAGATCGTCCAGCAGGCACTGCAGAGGACGGCGGTGGCGACGGCCTGCCCGACGCCGAACCCATACGTCTACCCCGCCCCGGTCCCAGCGGACTACACCAAGACCTGCCAGGGCACCGCGAAGTTCAACGGGTTCTATGGAAACGGGATCGTCAGCGCACTGAACGCATCCAAGCTCCACTGACATTCCAACCCACGGCAACCACAACTGAATAAGAACCGGCCCGGACGGCGACCGCCGTCCGGGCCGGTCCGTCGTAGACCGCGGGTATGAACGGACGCGCAGGGGTCCCTGCTGTCAACCGACCCTGCTGTCAGCGGCCGCCGAAACGAGCGCGGAGCTCGTGCTTGAGAATCTTCAGGGTGGCGTTGCGGGGCAGCCCGTCGAGGATCTCGAGACGCTCTGGGATCTTCTGCGTCATCAGCCCCGCGCCGCGCAGGAAGCCGGCGAGCTCGGCGAGCGTGGGCGCGGCCCCGCCGGGCGCCGGCTCGACGACCGCGCAGACCAGCTCACCGCGCTCGGCGTCCGGCAGCCCGATGACGGCGACCGCGCCGACCTTCGGATGCTGGTAGAGCAGGTCCTCGACCTCCTTGGCGGAGACGTTCTCGCCCTTGCGGATGATGACGTCCTTGAGCCGGCCGGTGAGGGTCACGTGCCCGTCAGGGCGCAGGAAGCCGAGGTCGCCGGTGCGGAACCAGCCGTCCTCGTCGAAGGCGGTGGCGGTCGCCTCGTCGTCGGTGTAGCCGGCGCAGACCGTGGCGCCGCGGACCCGGACCTCGCCCTCGGCGCCGGCCGGCGCCACCGCGCCGTCGGCGGCGACGATGCGCACCTCGACTCCCGGCAGCGGAGCGCCCTCGGAGTACATGAGCGCGTCGTCGCTGTCCGTCGGCGAGCCCTGGGTGATCATCGGGACCTCGGTCATGCCATAGCCGTGCGCGAGCGGGATGCCCATCTCCCGCTTCACGTCGGTGAACAGCTCCGGAGGCTTCGGCGCGCCGCCGCCGGCGAGCATCCGCAGCGTCGGCACGAGCGGCTCGCCGGGTGTCGGCGACGAGCGCGCGGCGGCCAGCAGGGTGGAGTAGAAGGCGGTCGAGCCACCGGCGATCGTCACCCCGTGCCGGCGGTAGGCGGCGACGGCGTCGGCCGGCACGAAGGCCTCCAGCAGCAGCGCGGGAAAGCCCACGGCGAGCATCATCGCCAGGTAGTCCGGGCCGCCGATGTGCGCGATCGGGAAGGCGATCGAGCCGACGTCGTCCGGGCGGGCACCGAGCGCCAGCGCGAGCCCGACCCCGGCGGCGACGAGCGTCGCGTCCCGGTGGCGCACGCCCTTGGGACGAGAGGTCGTGCCGGAGGTGTAGTAGATCCAGCGGATCTCCTCGCCGTCCGCGGGCGGCGGGGGCAGCAGCGTCGGGTCGCCTTCGGGGAGACCGTCCGCGGAGACGACCAGCACCCGTGGCCGGTCGGGGAGGCCCCTGCTCGCGGCCGCCGCGAGCTCGACGTAGTCCGTGCCGCGCCAGACGCCGGGTACGCAGAACAGCGCCGCGTGGGTGGCGCCCAGCGCGACGGCGACCTCGCGCTCCCGGTAGATGTGGATGATCGGCACCTGCACGGCGCCGAGGCGGGCGAGCGCCATCGAGAGCACGACGGTCTCGATCCTGGTCGGCAGCTGCCAGCACACCGCCGTCCCGGCCGCGACGGCGTACCGCTCGGACAGGCCCGCCGCGACGCGCTCGGCGCGCGCGACCAGCTCGGCGCAGGTCACCCGGACCGGCCCGCCCTCGCCGTCCCGCGTGTCCGCGAGCAACAACGGAGCGTCCGGTGTGAGCTCCGCACGTCGCGCGAGCAGCCCCCACAACGTGGCGACATCCGCGCCAGTGATCATCGACGAGTCCGCAGCCGTCGCCGGGATGCTGGCCATCCGCCGCCTCCTTGTTAGCCTTGTCGTCGCCGCCCAGCCCCTTCGGGGCCTGCCGCCCAGGTCGTCAGCCGCCCGGTGACGGCGCATCAGCGCGGAGCCAACCCAGCCACGTCACCAGCCCGGAACCAGATCGGCCACCGTCATACGCCTGAGCCCGGAACCGGTAAGGAGGGCGCTCAGCGCCCGACAGGCTGGCCCGGTGGCGGGCGCGGAGCGTCCGGCCACGGGCCAGCCTCAGGTGAGGTCGAGGTCCAGCATCCGGATGGCGTTGCCGCGGACGATCTTGTAGACGGTGTCGGCGTCGAGGCCGGCCATCATCTCCTCGGCGACCTTCCTCGTGTGCGGCCAGGTCGAGTCGGTGTGCGGGTAGTCGGTCTCGAAGGTGACGTTGTCGACGCCGATCTCGGCCAGGGACGCGAGACCGTGCCGGTCGCGGAAGAAGCAGCCGAACACCTGGCGGTGGAAGTAGGTCGACGGCGGCTCGGGAACGATGTCGCGCACGCCGGCCCAGGCGCGGTGCTCGCGCCACACGTCGTCGGCGCGCTCCAGCGCGTACGGCAGCCAGCCGATCTGGCCCTCCGAGTAGGCGAGCTTCAGCGTCGGGAAGCGCACCAGCACGCCGGAGAACAGCCAGTCGGCGAGCGAGGCCATCGCGTTGTTGAACGACAGCGTCGCCGCGACGGCGACCGGCGCGTCCCCGGAGGTGGCGGGCATCTGGGACGAGGAGCCGATGTGCATGCACACGACCGTCCCGGTCTGGGCGCAGGCGGCGAAGAGCGGGTCCCAGTAGCCGTTGTGGATGCTCGGCAGCCCCAGCTTCGGCGGGATCTCGCTGAAGCAGACGGCCCGCACGCCGCGCGCCGCGTTGCGGCGCACCTCGGCGGCCGCCTCCTCGGCGTCCCAGAGCGGGATGATGCACAGCGGGATCAGCCGGCCGCCGGAGTCGCCGCACCACTCCTCGACCATCCAGTCGTTGTAGGCGATGACGCACGCGGCGGCGAGCTCGCGGTCCGAGGCCTCGGCGAACGTCTGCCCGCAGAAGCGCGGGAAGGTGGGGAACGACAGCGAGGCCTCGACGTGGTTGAGGTCCATGTCGGCGAGCCGGGCGGCCGGGTCGTAGCAGCCGGGGCGCATCTCGTCGTAGGTGATCGGCGACATCGTCATGTCCTCGCGGTCGAACCCGACGGCCGCGACGTGCCGCTTGTTGATGTAGACGAGGTCCTCGTAGATCCAGCAGTCGGCCTTCGGCCCGTCCGGGTCGAAGGACTGCCGGTAGCTGCCACCGCCGACGTGCTCCATCGTCCCGATGCCACGGCGTTCGACCCGGGGGCCGGCGTCGCGGAAGCGGGCCGGCAGCCACGTCCTCCACAGGTGCGCGGGCTCCACCACGTGGTCGTCCACGCTGATGATCTTCGGCAGCTCGCCGAAGGAGTGCCCCTCGCCGCCGTCGCCGGTCGCCATGACTCGTCCTCCCTCGCCGCGCGGCCATCGCGTGGCCACCGTCCGTCCGCCGCGCGCCAGCCGTGACCCGCTCCCCAGCCCACGTCCGTCCTCCGACGCTAGCATCCGACCTGACGGACCGTCAGGTTATCTCCCCGGGGGAGGCCCCATGACCAGCACCGCCGCGACGACCATGCCGGCATACCGGATCAATGACTGGCTCGAGAATCCGCGCCTGGTGGACGTTCCCGTACCTCGGCCCGGCCGCGGCGAGGTGCTGGTCGCGGTGGCGGCGAACGGGCTGTGCCACTCTGACCTGACGATGAGCCAGATTCCCGGCGAGATCGGCGAGCTGATCGGCTGGCGGGTGCCTTTCACCCTCGGCCACGAGATCGCCGGCACGGTCGCCGCACTCGGCGAGGAGGCGACCGACGCCCCGCTGGTCGGCACTCCCGTCGCGCTGGTCTCGCCGGCGTCCTGCGGCCGCTGCGCCTACTGCCTGGCCGGCAGGGACAGTGCCTGCCCGAACGGCCTGGCCGGCCGCGGGTACGGCCGCGACGGCGGGCTCGCGCCGTATGTCGTCGCGCCGGTACGCGCGCTGATCCCGCTGAACGGGCTGGACCCGGTGGCCGCCGCGCCGCTCACCGACGCCGGCGCCACCTCCTACCACGCCGTCCGCCGGGTGCTCCCCGTGCTGGAGCCGGGCGGCACCGCCGTCGTCATCGGCGCCGGCGGGCTCGGCGGCTTCGCCATCCAGCACCTGAAGGCGTGCTCCCCCGCCCGGGTCGTCGCCGTCGACACCTCCCCCGCCCGCCTGGCAACCGCTCGCGAGTTCGGTGCCGACGAGACCGTCAGCGGCGTGGGAGCGGAGCGGGGCGACCCGGCCCGGGTGGCGGGCGCGCTGAAAGAGGCCTGCGGCGGCGACGGCGCCGCCGCGGTGCTCGACTTCGTCGGCACCGACGCGACGATCACCGCCGGGATCGGCGCCGTCCGCCCGTGCGGCGCGTTCGGCCTGGTCGGCTCCGGCGGCGGCCGGCTGCGCGCCGCCTGGTACGGCGGCCTGCCCCGCGAGGCCGAGGTCTTCACGTTCCAGGGCTCGACGATCGCCGACGCGCACGCCGTGGTCGCCCTCGCCGTCGCCGGGAGGATCCGCAGCCTCGTCGAGGTCTTCCCCCTGGATGCCGTCGCGGACGCCTACCACGCCCTCGACGAGGCCACCCTGCGCGGCCGCGCCGTCATCACCCCATAGACAGACCTGGCAGGACCTCCCTACCTGCCGCCCCCGGCTGTCCACAGGTCCGGCATGTCCGGTTGACGCCGATCCCGCGGCCATGGAGAGTCACCTCAGACAGTGTCTAAGGCATCAGCGTCCGATCCGACAAGAACACTCGACAAGGGAGGCCACGGTGGCCATAATGATCTATGAGAATATGGCCACAAAAGGAGTTCCGATGGACGTCGGCATCCGCGAGCTGCGGGACAACCTGAGCCGTCATCTTGCCGAGGTGCGCGCGGGCCACACTCTGACCATCACCGACCATGGCCGGGCCGTCGCCCGGCTCGTGCCCGTCGTCGAGCCCACGCTGCTTGAGCGGCTGGTCACGGAGGGCCTGGTGGAACCCGCCCGGTCGCGAACTCGCGCGACACCACGGCCGGTCGACGCGAACGGCCTGGTCAGTGACCTCGTCAGCGAGCAGCGCGGGTGATCTGCTACTTCGACACCTCCGCCTTCGTCGCGCTGCTGGTCAGCGAGCCCGGTTCGGCCACGGCTTCGCAGGTCTGGGATGCGGCTGACCGTGTGGTGTCGTCGCGTCTGCTCTATGTCGAGGCCGCGTCCGCGCTCGCGCAGGCACATCGGCTCAAGCGACTCACCAGGATCTCCCACCAGACGGCGTTGTCTCAGCTTGACGAGTTGTACGCCAACGTCGACGTCGTGGCCGTGAACGACCGTCTCGTGACCAGGGCGGCGACGCTTGCCCGACAGCTGGCGCTGCGGGCCTACGACGCGGTGCACTGCGCGGCCGCGCAGATGCTCGCGTCGAACGACCTCGTGATGGTCAGCGGTGACAAGGTGGTCCTGTCGGCCTGCCGAACCCTGGGTCTGGCCACGGCCGACACCAGCGCCCCAAGTCAGGTGCCGACGTCCGGCTCGGGGCATGGCCGGTGAGAATCCAGCCCCGCCCACCGCGAGCGCCGACAGCGCCGTGTGAGCGGAGCGCCGCGACCGTGCTGCGCGGCGCGGGCCGCGGGGCTGCCCGCACCAAGCGGCCCCGCGGCGGAGCACCGCGCGGCCGGCCGCGGCCGGGCCGCTCCTGGGCGCGGCGTGGTGGGCAGGGGATCTCCGGATGTTCTGGTGTCCCGTCGGCGCCTAAGATCACGGCGTGTCCGCTCCGCCCGCCGATGCTTTCGGCCATCCTGGTGAGGTAGTTCCGGTCGGTGGGGTGCTGCCCGACCCGAAGTCGCCGGCCCCGACACGGTCGGGGGCGACACCCGGGGCCGCCGGTGAGGCAGCCGTGCGCGGCCCGTCACGCCTGCCGTACCTGCTGTCGACGGTCGGGCTGGAGAGCATGACCGCCGTCACCGCACCGTTCCTCGGGCGCACGCTCGGGGCGGCGCCGTTCGCGCTCGCGGGGGTGGAGGCCGCCGGCCGCGCCGGATCGGCGGCAGCCCGGTACGGCCGCAACCAGCTCGCCGACCGGCAACCGGGGCTGCGCGGGTTTCTGGACCTTGCCGGCTCGGCGGGGCTGGCGCTCGCGGCCGGGTTCTTCGCCGCCAGCAGCGTTCTCTGGCAGGCCGGGGCGTGCCGGGCCGGTTCCTGGGCCGCACGCGGGCTGGGGACGCCGGCGCTCGAGGAGCACGCGAGCGTGGCGGCCCCGGCGCACCAACTTGGCCGGAGGCTCGGGTTCGAGCGGTCCATCGGCGCGCTCGGCGCGGCCGTCGGCGCGCTGCTGGTGGCGGTGTTGCTGGAGGTAACCGACACTCGCGGCGTCATCGGCTACGCCCTGATACCCGTCGCACTGGCGGTGGTGGTGAGCATCTTCGGCCTGCGGCGTGGCCGGGCCGACGCGCCGCCGCCATCCGCTCCCACCCAGATCAAGATCACAAAGCTGCGCGGCGGGCCGCTCGGCATCCTGCTGCTCGGGATCGTCTGCTATGAGGCGTCCAACATCGCGGTCGTGCTGCTCCTGCTGCGGGCTTCCAAGATCGTCAGCGTGAGCGAGGCGCTGCCCGTCGTCCAGCGAGTCGCCCTCTGCTACGGGCTCTACCAGCTCAGCGCCGCCGCCTGCGCGGTGGTCGCGGGCCGGCTGACGGACCGTGCCGCCGCGAGCCTCGTGCTCGCGGCCGGCGGGCTGAGCCTGCTGGGGGCCTACCTCGGCCTGGCGTGGGCCAGCGCGGGCGACGACGCGATAGTGGTGCTCTGCCTCCTGCTCGCCGGGGCGGCGGCCGGGGCGGTCGACACCGCCGAGTTCACCGGCGTGGCCCGGCTGACCAGCCCAGACTCGCGGCGCGCCGCGTTCGGCGTGCTCGCCGGGCTGCAGAGCGGCGGCCGGGTGTTCGCGACGCTGACCGCGGGCGGGCTGTGGACCCTGATCGGCCCCAAGGCCGGCCTGCTGGTCTGCGGGCCGCTGCTCGTCGCCGCCATCGTCATCTTCGCGGTCCGGGTGGACCGCCCCAGCCGTGCCCAGCGGGCGGCGCCCCCGGCGGCCGGCGCCCCAGAGCCCCGGGCCTAAGGCACGGGGATCGAGGCCTCGCCCGGGTAACGAACGCCGAGGACGGCGCGGACGCGGTCGAGGGTGGCCGCGACGCGGACGCTCTCCGCCGGCGGCATCACGTCGCTGTCGAGATGGCCGGCGCGCAGCCGGTCATGGACGTGGCGCACCTGGTAGTGCAGACCGATCCCGGTCAGCGGCGTCTCGATCCGGCGTTCGGGGGCCGGGCCGTCCGCCGCGCCCCCGATGCGGACAGGCGCCGCCGGCGTCCGCACCCACAGCACCTCCGGTGCCCACATCGACGCGGGGAACTCCAGCGACCCGCGGGTGCCGGTGATCCGGGCCGCCCCCGGCAGGTCGGCACGCAGCGACGACGTCGCGACGGCGAGCGCGCCCGCGTCGTAGCGCAGCACGGCGACGACGTGCTCGTCGACCCCGGTGGCGCCGATGATGCCGCCGGCGGTGACGCCGTCCGGGGCGCCGAGCAGCAGGTGGGCGAACTGCACCGGGTAGATGCCGATGTCCAGCACGCTGCCGCCGCCGAGCGCCGGGTCGAACAGCCGGTGGGCCGGATCGAACGGCGCGCGGAAGCCGAACTCGGCCTCGACCAGCAGCACGTCACCGATCTCGCCGCCGCCGACCAGGTCGCGCATCACCTGGTAGCCCGGGGTGAACCGGCTCCACACCGCCTCCATCAGGAACCGGCCGGCGGCGGCGGCCGCGGCGGCCATCTCGCCGGCCTGCGCGGCGTTCAGCGCGAGTGGCTTCTCGCACAGGACGTGCTTGCCCTCGCCGAGGAACAGCAGCGTGTGCGCGAGGTGGGCCGGGTGTGGCGAGGCGACGTAGACGATGTCGACCTCCGGGTCCGCGGCGAGCGCCTCGTAGGAGCCGTGGCGGCGCGGCACCGCGAACTCGGCGCCGAACGCCTCGGCACGCTCGGCGCCCCGCGAGCCGACGGCGACCAGCTCGGCGTCCTCGACCAGCGCGAGATCGCGGGCGAACTCCCTGGCGATCATGCCGGTACCCGCGATACCCCACCGGAACCGGCCGCCGGTGGCCGAGGCGCCGCCACCGCCCGACTGTGTGCCGGACGGGGCCGACGGGGCATCCCGCGGCGACGAGCGCACGGACGAGGAGCCCACGGACGGGAGGTCAGGAGATGAGGAGGCGGACGGTGATGACGACGCTGACGGCTCTTCCACGCCGGCCATCCTGCTCCAGCGCGCGCCCCGGCGTCCTCCCCCCGCCCCGCCCTCGAGGACGCACGGGGCCAGGTCAGCCGGGGTGGTGGCCGCCGAGCGCGGTGGTCACGGTGGCGGCGGCGGCACGCAGGGCGGCGACCGGGTCCTCGCCGCCGGCGGCGGTGGCGCCGAGCGGGCCGTGGACACCGATGAGCGTCAGGACCAGCACGACCGTCCCGTCGCGGCCGAAGACGGGCGCGGACACGGTGCGCAGCTCGTCCTCCCTGCCGCCGCGAGCCCCGCGCCCCTCTTCGAGGCTCGCCTGGCCGTCGCCGGACGTGGGCGTGGGCGCCGCCGACGGCGACTCGTAGCCGGGCGGAAGGGCGCGGATCAGCCGGCGCACCGCGTCGTGGCCGGGGTCCGCGGGGTCCGTGGGGTCGGCCTTGGCCAGCACGGTGTTCAGCTCGCCGTGCCAGCCGGCGCCCCGGCCGACGGCGTAGCCGGCGGCGCGGACCTCGGCGAGGGTCGTCTCCAGCGCCCGGGCGGTGCCGGGTGGGCAGTCCCTGCCCGCCCGGTCCAGCCAGGCACGCCGGGCGAGCTCGCCCGCCCAGGCGACGAACGCGGTGCCCAGCGGCGGCAGGAACGGGATGCGCTGCCCGACCCGGGTCGGCAGCTCACCGGAGGGCGACGACCCGGAGACCGCGTTCGCGACCAGTACCATCTCGTCACCGACCGCGGCGCTGGCCACGCACTCGGCGCCGAGCCGGGCGGCCAGCTCCTCCATCTGCGGGCGGGCGAGGTCGGCGGTGCGCAGCTGGACGGCGAGGTCGCCCTCCCAGGCGGCGAGCGAGAGCGGCGAGAACCGGCCGTAGCCACCCTGGAAGAAGACCAGCGGCAACGCCGAGCGGCCGACGTCCAGGACGCGCACCAGGCCGAGCACCAGGTCATGGTCGCCGGCCGGGTGGACGGCCTCGAGGTCGCAGTCGATCCAGGCGACGGCACCGTCGAGGATCGGCGCCCCTGACGGCGCCGGCCGCCAGGGCAGCTCGGCGAACTTGTCGCCGCCGCGGACGGCGAACGTCCGGCAGACCGACTCCTGGTCGTAGCCGAGGATGTTCACGCAGAACCGGCCGGTGGCCGCGATCCGCGGCCAGCTGCTCGACCGGCGGTCCGGGAAGAACGCGACGAGCGGCGGGTCGAGCGACGCCGACGTGAAGGAGCCGACCGCGAGCCCCACGGGCGCGCCGCCCTTGTCGAGGCCAGTGACCACGGCCACGCCGGTGGGAAAGTTCCCCAGCACCTGCCGGAACCAGCCGGTGTCGATCGCCGGAGCCGCTGCCTCCTGGCCCGCGGCGCCCTGGCCCTCGGACCCTGGGCTCGTGGGGCTCGGGCCGGCGGGGCCCGGGCCCGCGGGGCCGGCGCTCATCGCGGTCGGGCTCGCCGCGGTCGGGCTCGCCGCGTCGGGGTGCGCGGCGTTCGGCGGCTGCGGTGCCATCAGGCTCAGCTCCCTGCGACGTTCGTCGTTTCTCAGAAGGGACGCCATGCGGTGGGCGCCGCTTCCCGAGCGGCGTTGTCCCGGCCAGACGCCGGTATGGCCGGCACGGCTCCCGGCCTGGCCTCGCGCGCCAGGCCGGGGCCCGGGCCGTCCTACTCCTCGATCAGGCCCGACAGCCGCTGGGTCGTGGCGATCCATTCCTCCACGAGGCCGTGCACGACCTCGGCGGCGGGGCGGCGGGCGTTCATCCGCCCGACGATCTGGCCGACCGGGAACCCGTTGAGCTCCGGCGTGCCGGCCCGGGTGAACCGGCGGGCGGCCTCGGCCCAGACGACGCCCTGCAGCGGCATCGGCAGCGTCTTCGGCGCGTCCGGCCTCTCCCACGCATCCGTCCAGGCGTTGCGCAGCAGGCGGGCGGGCTTGCCCGTCATCGAGCGCGACCGGACGGTGTCCCGCGAGGTGGCCTTCAGCAGGTTGTCGACGGCGGCCAGGTTGGTGTCCGCCTCGGCGACCGTGAGCCAGATCGAGCCGGTCCAGGCGCCCTGCGCGCCGAGCGCGAGCGCCGCCGCCACCTGCCGCCCCGAGCCGATGCCGCCGGCCGCGAGCACCGGCACGCCCGGCCCGACGGCGTCGACGACATCGGGGACAAGCACCATCGTCCCTATCTCGCCCGTGTGCCCGCCGGCCTCGGTGCCCTGCGCGACGATGATGTCGACGCCCTGCTCGACCTGCTTGACGGCGTGCCGCGGGCTGCCGACCAGCGCCCCGACCAGGATGCCGTGCTCGTGCGCCCGGTCGACGACCTCCTTCGGCGGCGGGCCGAGGGCGTTGACGAGCAGGCGCGTCGGGTGCTTGAGCGCCACCTCGACCTGGCCGGGGCCCTCCAGGTCGACGGCGAGGCCGGCGGCCTTGATGTCGCGGCCGTCCTCGGCGTCCTCGGGCAGCGGCGGGACGCCGTACTCGGCGAGCACCGAGTCGACGAACGCCCGGTGCTCCGCCGGCACGAGACCGGAGATCTTCTCCCGGGTGAGACCCTCGCCCTTGCCCATGTACGCGTTCGGCATGACGATGTCGACGCCGTAGGGCTTGCCATCGACATGGTCGTCGATCCAGGAAAGCTCGACCTCGAGCTCCTCCGCGTTGAACGCCAGCGCGCCGAGCACCCCGAACCCGCCGGCCCGGCTCACCGCGGCGACGACGTCGCGGCAGTGCGAGAACGCGAAGATCGGGAACTCGATGCCGAGCCGGTCACAGATAGGTGTTCGCACCACAACCCCTCTCGTCTTTTCTACGGTTACTTTCCGTCCCCGGCTTGCGTCCCACTGTGACTAGCCTTCCGGCATATCCAGCCCAGACTGAAACGAGTTCTAGTTTTGCCGTGGCGGGCGCCCGAGGCAAGCCAATCCGCGAATATCGCCCTCGCCCTCGCCGACGGCACCCGAGGGCCGGACCCGGACCGGCTCGGATCCGTTGCTCACATCCGCGCCGCGGCCCAGGTGGCCATGCTCGGGGGACGGATAGCGTCGCCGCGTGCCACGCCGGTTGTCCTCGACGCTTCACCGGCTGGCCCGTTCCGGCGTCCGGCGCGCCTCGGCCGGGATGGCGCGATGAGCGCCGCCGACCTCGCGATGCTGGTCGTCGCCGGCCTGCTGGCCGGGATCACCGGGACGGTGGGGCTCGCGTCGCTGGTCTCCTACCCGGCGCTGCTCGCTGTCGGGCTGCATCCCCTGGACGCCAACGTCACCAACACGGTCGCGCTGGTCTCCATCGCCGTCGGCGCGGTCGCCGGCTCCCGGCCGGAGCTCTCGGGCCAGACGCAGCGGGTGCTGCGGTACGGCGCGTTGACGCTGCTCGGCGGCTCGGCGGGCGCGGTGCTGCTGCTGGCGACGCCGCCGGGGGCGTTCACGCTGGCCGTGCCGTGGCTGATCGCGGGGGCCGCGGTGCTGCTCGCGCTGCAGCCGCGGCTGGTGCGAAGGCCGGCGGGCGTGATCGACGAACGGGGGCTCCCGGTGAGCGCCGCGGTGCTCGGCGTGGGTGTCTATCTCGGCTACTTCGGCGCCGGCGGTGGGGTGGCGCTGCTGGCCGTGCTCGCGCTGGCGCTGCCGGAGCCGCTGGCGCGGGTGAACGCCGTCAAGACCGTGTCCGGCGGGTTCGCGAACCTGCTGGCGGCCTTCGCGTTCGCGCTCGTCGCCCCGGTGCACTGGGCGGCGGTCGGGGCACTCGCGGCCGGGCTGCTCGTGGGCGGCGCCGTCGGACCGGCGATCGTCCGGGTCCTGCCGGCGACGGCCGTCCGGCTCGCCGTGTCCGCCGCCGCCTTATGCCTCGCCGTCAGCCTCGGCGTCAATGCCTACGCCGCCGGTTGAGGGCGGAGGCCGTCAGCCGAGAGCCGTCAGGTCGAACAGACGGGGGTCCGGGGTATCGCCCACGGTCAGGTGGCGTAGCGCGCGGCGCTCCACGAGCCGGCCGAGGTAGTAGGCGGCGAGCTCGACGATGACGCCGGTCTCGTCGTCCAGGACGAGGTCGAAGCGCTGTGCGCCGTCGGCGAGCCCTTCAAGTGCCGGCGGGCGCGGGCCGGGGCGGGGCGCCATGGTCAGGCGGGTCGAGGGCCGGCCACCGGCCTGGACCGGCGCGACCAGCCTCGGCCGCAGCCAGGACAGCAGTAGCCAGGGGCGGACGAGCAGCTGCTCCCGCACGACGAGGCCGGGCCGGCGAGGCGGGTCCGGGGCGCTGATGGTCCCGGTGCCGCTGATGGTCCCGGTGCCGCTGATGGTCCCGGTGCCGCTGACGGCTTCGCCGCGGCGGCGGCGCCAGTGCTCACCGACGACGACCGTCACCTCGTCCTCGTCGGGCCACTCGACCCGCAGCCTGCCGTCGGCGGCGAGCAGCCGGCCGCGGCGGACCACCGGGTCGGTGGCGTCCTCGCCGCGGGCGGGCGGGGCGGGCGCCGGCAGAAACGCCGCCGGCACGGTCCCGGCCGGGACCCGCGAGGCCGCTCCCCCGCCGCCGAGGCCGGGCGTTCCCTCGTCGTCGAGGTCCGCGGCCCAGGCGTCGAGGATCGACTCCCAGTCGGAGCCAGGCCTGCCCCAGCCGCCGGGGCCGCCGCCTGCCGCGGCGCCCCGCCCGCCGCCCGTGGCTGGTTCGTCGCGGGTCCTGGCCTCGAGGTCGCGCGCGAGCGCCGCGCGGCGCGCGTCCGCGAGAGTGCCCGGGTCATAGCGGTGCACCAGCTCGGCATGGATGGACGGCCATCCCTCGCCGCACGCGACCATCACAGCCAGCGCGTCACCCAGCGACCTCATGTCGTGATGTTGACACAGCTCGCCACGAACTGTTGGTCGTTTGTTCACGGTAGGTCTCCGTGCCCCGGCTGGCTGGCCCGCCCGAGCCAGGTCGCCCGCGGCGCGGTACGCCCCACCAGGCCCGGGGCCCGCATCAGTCGGCGGCTCAGTCGGCGGGGATGAGGCGGACCTGCATCTCCTTGACGCCGTTGATGAAGTTCGAGCGCAGGCGGCGCGGCGCGGCGGTCGGCACGACCTGGGCGACGCGGCGGGCCAGCGTCCGGTACATGATCTCGATCTCCAGCTGCGCGAGGTGGCGGCCCAGGCAGAAGTGCGGGCCGCCGCCGCCGAAGCCGACATGCGGGTTCGGGTCGCGGCCGATGTCGAACGCGTGCGGGTTCTCGAACACCGCCTCGTCGAAGTTGGCCGCCGTGTAGTACATGATGACCTTGTCGTTCTCCCTGATGAGCTGGCCGGAGAGCTCGACGTCGCGGGTGGCGGTACGCCGGAAGCCCATCACCGGGCTCGCCCAGCGGACCATCTCGTCAGCGGCGAGACGCGCCATCCGGTCTGGGTCGGCGCGCAGCCGCTCCCACTGTTCCGGGTAGTCGATCAGAGCCTGCATGCCACCGGAGATCGCGTTCCGGGTGGTCTCGTTACCGGCGACCATCAACAGAATGAAGAACAGGTCGAACTCGAGCTCCGACAGTTCGTGGCCGTTCTCGTCCGGGACGACCAGCTTGCTGACGATGTCGTCGACCGGGCACCCTCGCTTCGCCTTGCCCAGCTCGTTGGCGTAGGCGTAGGCCTCCGCCGCGGCTACCACGCCCTCGTCGGGGGCCGGACTGAGCTCGGGATCGTCGGCCGCCAGCATCCGGTTCGACCATTCGAAGATCTTGTAGCGGTCGGCGTTCGGGACGCCCATCAGCTCCGCGATTACCACGAGGGGCAGCTCAGCCGCGCACAGCGCCACGAAGTCGCCGGAGCCGGCGGCCAGCGCCTTGTCCACGATCGTGTCGCAGGCACTCTGGATCTTGCCGGCGAGCCGGCCGACCGTGCGCGGCGTGAAGCCGCGGTTGAGCAGGCTACGCAGCGGCCCAGGCAGAAGTGCGGGCCGCCGCCGCCGAAGCCGACATGCGGGTTCGGGTCGCGGCCGATGTCGAACGCGTGCGGGTTCTCGAACACCGCCTCGTCGAAGTTGGCCGCCGTGTAGTACATGATGACCTTGTCGTTCTCCCTGATGAGCTGGCCGGAGAGCTCGACGTCGCGGGTGGCGGTACGCCGGAAGCCCATCACCGGGCTCGCCCAGCGGACCATCTCGTCAGCGGCGAGACGCGCCATCCGGTCTGGGTCGGCGCGCAGCCGCTCCCACTGTTCCGGGTAGTCGATCAGAGCCTGCATGCCACCGGAGATCGCGTTCCGGGTGGTCTCGTTACCGGCGACCATCAACAGAATGAAGAACAGGTCGAACTCGAGCTCCGACAGTTCGTGGCCGTTCTCGTCCGGGACGACCAGCTTGCTGACGATGTCGTCGACCGGGCACCCTCGCTTCGCCTTGCCCAGCTCGTTGGCGTAGGCGTAGGCCTCCGCCGCGGCTACCACGCCCTCGTCGGGGGCCGGACTGAGCTCGGGATCGTCGGCCGCCAGCATCCGGTTCGACCATTCGAAGATCTTGTAGCGGTCGGCGTTCGGGACGCCCATCAGCTCCGCGATTACCACGAGGGGCAGCTCAGCCGCGCACAGCGCCACGAAGTCGCCGGAGCCGGCGGCCAGCGCCTTGTCCACGATCGTGTCGCAGGCACTCTGGATCTTGCCGGCGAGCCGGCCGACCGTGCGCGGCGTGAAGCCGCGGTTGAGCAGGCTACGCAGCCGGGTGTGGTCCGGCGGGTCCTGGTTGACCATCATCATCTGCTGCTCGGCCAGCCGCTCGGGGTCCTGCTCGTTGAGAAAGCAGGTCTGCCTGTGCGACGAGAAGATCTCCGGATTGCGGGAGACGTACGTGACGTCGGCGTGCCTGGTCACCGCCCAGAACCCGTCCGGCAGCTCGTGGTCGGCGTGCCGGAAGACCGGGGCCTCGGCCCGCAGCACGGCGAACTGGTCGTGCGGGACACCGGTGACGTACAGATCGGGGTCGTAGACGTCGATGGTGTCGAGGCTGATCTGCGATGCCATGGGGACCTCCGGGTGCGGCACAACCGGCCTGACGAGGGCGGGCGAGGCGGGCGGGTACTGGGGCGGCCCCCGCTGGGGCCCGCGCCCGCGGCGGCCGGCCGACGGTCGCGCCGTCGGCGTGGCCATCGCCGGAGCAGGTTCTCGCGGCCCGACCTGAGCACCCGTCAGGTCACGAGCCCTACGGGACTTTCAGTTTGGGACAAATTTGTAAAGTTGCCAACCCTCAACGCGCCTTTCAGCGAAGGGAAAATCTGTAAAGACGGGCAGGCGGCAGGGTGGGCGGCCGGCGTCGAGGCCGCTCACCCCCCTCGCCCGGTACCAGAGACGCTCGGTACGTCACCCTTGACCACAGGTGGGCGGGAGGCCCGAGCCGCCGGGCCAGCCGGCGACGCCACGTCGTGGGACGACCGCCGGGGCGCGGGCCACCACCCAGCCACCGAGAGCACCGGCGTCAGGACACCCGTCGCCGGTTCCTCCCCGGCACCGCCTGGGCAGGAGCCGGCGACGGCAAGTCGGCCGGGCGGGTGGGGCCGCCCATTGGCTGACGGTCCATCAGGATTCGCGGTGGGACGGACCGGGCACCCGGCAGCCCCGCAGCCCCGCGGGCCGGCGGGCCGGCGGGCCCGGATCGCTCGGCATGGGTGAACGGGCTTCCGGCCGCGGGCGGGATCGGCGGGCTGAGCGGGACCCGCGGGATTGGCGGACCCGTGGAAAAACGGGATCAGCGCAGCTGGTCGACGTAGGTGTCGGTGCCGGGCAGGGTCGGGATGAAGGGCGCGACGAGCTCAAGACGACCGGCGCCACCGGCCTCGGCCTCCTCGGCGGCTCCCCCGAATGCCTCGTCCCACACCGAGCCCGGGTCGGTCTCCAGGAACCACAGCACGGTCACCCGCCGGCCGAGCCCCTCGACCTGCTTGACGTAGGACATCCGGTTCTCCGGCAGCGGCAGCGGGGTGAAGTACAGGCCCATCGCGACGCCGGGCACGCCCAGCACCCGCGGCGCCCGCTCGGCCCGCAGCCACTCGAGGACCCCCGCGACCCCGGCGCCGCCCGGTTCGGCGGCCTCGGCCGGCGCGTCGATGACCTCCACCACCAAGCCCCGGTACGGGTAGTCGAGCGCGTGGACGTCACGCGGGCTCGACGGGCCACCCGGCGCCGGGGCGTCCCGGTAGGACGCCCCCAGGTAGCGCTGGAACGCGGTGAAGATGTGGTCGCGGTCCAGGTAGACCCGCCCGTCCGGCAGGAGACGCTGGTTGGTGGCCACCGTCCAGCGCATGTGCTCCTCCTGGCGGCCCCTCGTGATCCAGTAGACCGCGAGGTAGCAGCCGGTGGCGACCGGCTGGGCGATCGCGGAGTCGTGCGGGCGGCGCAGCAGCTGCAGGTCGCGGGTGGCGACCCAGCGGCGGCCGGCGAACATCCACGGCATCGCCATCGCGCCGGCGTAGAAGTGGTCGTCCTCGTACCAGCGGTTGTAGGCGTGCTCGTGGCCCAGCCCCGGCTCGACCATCGTGATCAGCGCCGAGCCGATCTCGACCGTGTACGGCCCGACCGCGGCGAGCCCCGTGTAGGCCGGGTCCGGGTCGGCCCACGCGACGGGCTCGGCCGGGTCCCTCGTCACGGTCGCCGGCTGGCCGGTCCCGGCGTCGGGAGTGGCCGTCCCGCCGGGCTCGCTGGTGGTCGTCATCGCGCCTGCCTCTCTCGTGGCTGGTCCGGACGGTCCTGTCGCTCGTCCGAGTCGTGGGCGTGGGCCAGCGTAGGCCAGCGTCGCACCGAGAATCTGTCGACCCGTCAGAAAATCTTCTACACTCCGGGTCCGTGACCTCGACAGACCCCCGGGCCGTGGGCGGGCTCGCCTACGGCATGCAGCTGCCCGTCCAGGCGCAGAGCGCGCTGTTCGCCGAGCCGTGGGAGCGCACGGCGGGCCCCGCGGAGCTGGCCGTCGTCGCCGCCGCCGCCGACGCGGCCGGCTTCGACTACATCGGCGTGTGCGATCACGTCGCGATCCCCCGCCGGCTCGCCGCCGCGATGAGCACCGTCTGGTACGACACCATCGCCACGCTCGGCTGGCTCGCGGCCCATACGACGCGCACCCGCCTGCTGTCCCACGTCTTCAACGTCACCTATCGGCACCCGCTGGTCACGGCGAAGGCGTTCGCCACTCTGGACGCCCTCTCGGGCGGCCGGGTGATCGTCGGCGTCGGCGCCGGCCACGTCCCCGAGGAGTTCGCCGCTCTGGGGGTCGACTTCCACCGGCGCGGCCAGCTCCTGGACGCGTCCCTCACGGACGTCGACGCGGCGCTGCGCGACGAGTTCGCGCTCACCGACCCGGCCGGCGGCGGCCTGGGCCAGGCACCCAGGCCCGTCCAGTCCCCGCGCCCGCCGATCTGGGTCGGCGGGTCGGCGCCCGCCGCCGTCCGCCGCGCCGCCCGCTACGACGGCTGGCTTCCGCAGGGCACCGCGCGCGGCGAGATGCGCCCGCTGGTGGAGCTGCTGGCCAAGGAGCGGGCCGCCGCCGGGATCGAGACCGCGGCGGCCGTCGGCGCCGTCACCGAGTGGCTGTACGTCGGCACGCCCGGCTGGGACGTCGACCGCCCCTGCGCCAGCGGCACGCCGGCCGAGCTCGCCGAGAACCTGCGCGAGTACGCCGCGATCGGCGTCACCCACCTGCAGGTGCGCTTCCCCAGCCGGACCCTGGCCGAGCTCACCGACCAGATCACCGCGTTCGGTACCGAGGTCGGCCCGCTCCTCTAGAGGACGGGCTCACCTTCGGCACCAAGTCAGCCCGACGTCGACCGGACGGCCAACGCCAGTTTTCCACCGCCCTGCGTGGCCGCCGCCGCGGCCCTATCCGCTAGAGGGCCAAAGGAGGTGCGAAAATGCTCCTCCTTCGCATCTCCGGAGGCCGCCGTCCCCGGAAGCATTAACGGGCCCTCAGAGCAGGGCGGCGAGGGTGCGCAGGTGGGCCGGGTCCTTGACGCCGCCGACGAGAAGGGTCGTCACCGGGGAGTCGCGCCACAGCTGGAGGCGCTCGCGGATGCGGGCGGGCGGGCCGACGAGGGCGATGCCGTCGGCGAGGTCGTCGGGGACGGCGGCCGCGGCGGCGGCCCGGTCGCCGGCCAGGAAGAGGCGCTGGACCTCGGCGGCCTCGGCGGCGTAGCCGAGCCGGCCGATGAGGTTGAAGTGGAAGTTCGCCGTCTTCGCGCCCATCCCGCCGATGTAGAACGCAAGCGTCCACTTGACCACCGCGAGCCCGGCCGCGACGTCGTCGGTGACGTTCACCGTCACCGGGCAGGCGATCTCGAATCCGGCGGGAGCGCCCTCGAGCGCGTCGGCGTAGGCCTTCGGGCCGCGCTCGGCGTGGTAGAAGATCGGGACCCAGCCGTCGGCGATCTCGGCGGCGAGCGCGACGTTGCGCGGGCCCTCGGCGCCGAGGTAGATCGGGACGCGGCCGCGCAGCGGATGGACGATCATCTTCAGTGGCTTGCCGAGGCCCGTGCCGCCCGGGTACGGCAGCGGGTAGTGCGCGCCGTCGTTCGTCACCGGTTCCTCGCGGGCCAGCGCCTTACGGATGATCCCGACGTACTCGCGGGTGCGGGCGAGCGGCCGCGGGAACGGCTGGCCGTACCAGCCCTCCACGACCTGCGGCCCGGAGACGCCGAGGCCCAGGATCACCCGGCCGCCGGAGAGGTGGTCGAGGGTGGCCACGGTCATCGCCGTACAGGCCGGGGTGCGGGCCGAAAGCTGGATCAGGCCGGTAGCGAGCTTGATTCGGCTGGTGTGCGCGCCGTACCAGGCGAGCGGGGTGATGGCGTCGGAGCCCCACGCCTCGGCGGTCCACAGGGAGTCGTAGCCGCAGGCGTCGGCCTCCTTGACCAGCTCCAGCTGGCCGGGTGGCGGGCTCGCCGGCCAGTAGCCGAGGTTGAGGCCCAGCTTCAGGTCCGCGGTCATGTGTCCTCCTGTCGTCGCGTCCAGCCGGCCTGGCCCCCCCTGGCTGACGGGCCGTCAGTGCTTCTGGTAACCGGGCCGCCGGAGGCGCGAAGGAAGAGCATTTTCGCGCCTCCTTTGGCTGTCAGGAAGCATTGCGGATTTCTAGAACTCGTACTAGTTTTCGGGCGTCCGATCCAGTGAGCCAGGCCACTCGTCCAGCCGTGGCACGCGCGTGACCGCGACGACGCCAGGTCCCGGACGACACCGACCCCAGCGGCGCCGGGCGACCGGCGGACGGAGGCGACGATGCAGGTCCACGACCGGCTGTTCATCGGGGGCGCGTGGGCCGCGCCCGCCGGGACCGGCACCATCGACGTGGTCTCGCCACACACCGAGGAGACGGTCGGACGGGTGCCGGAGGGCACCACCGCCGACCTGGACGCCTCGGTCGCCGCGGCCAGGGACGCCTTCGACAACGGCCCCTGGCCGCGCATGTCGCCCGCCGAGCGGGCCGACGCCATCGGGCGGATCGCGGCGGCGCTGAACGGGAAGGCGGAGGAGGTCGCCCGCACGATCAGCACCGAGATGGGCAGCCCGGTGAGCTGGGCGCTGTTCGGGCAGGTCTACTCGACGACGTTCGCGCTGGACTACTTCGCGAACCTGGCGCGGACGTTCGCGTTCACCGACGTGCGGGCGGGGATGCTCGGCCCCGCCCTGGTCCGCCGGCTGCCGATCGGCGTCGTCGGGGCGATCGTGCCGTGGAACGTGCCGCTCTACGTCACCGCGCTGAAGCTGGGCCCGGCGCTCGCCTCCGGCTCGACGATCGTGATCAAGCCGGCGCCGGAGACGCCGCTGTCGGCCTGGCTGCTCGCGGAGGCCGTCGAGGAGGCCGGCCTGCCGCCGGGCGTCGTCAGCATCGTGCCGGCGCACCGCGAGGTCGCCGAGCATCTCGTCCGCCATCCCGGCGTCGACAAGGTCAGCTTCACCGGCTCGACGGCCGCCGGACGGCGGATCGCCTCGATCTGCGGCGAGCGGCTCGCCCGCTGCACGCTCGAGCTCGGCGGCAAGTCCGCCGCCCTGCTGCTGCCGGACGTGGACGTCGAGGCGGCCCTGCCGGCGCTGCTGCCGGCCGCGCTGATGAACAACGGGCAGGCCTGCGTCGGGCAGACCCGGCTGCTCGCGCCGCGGGAGCGCTACGACGAGATCGTCGAGGCGCTCGTCGCCAAAGTGGGGGCAATGAAGGTCGGCGACCCGCTCGACCCCGCGACCGACATCGGCCCACTGGTGGCCGCGCGGCAGCGCGAACGGGTCGAGGGCTACATCGCGGCTGGCCGGGAGGCCGGTGCCAAGGTCGCGCTCGGCGGCGGCCGGCCGGCCGAGCTGGACCGGGGCTTCTACGTCGAGCCGACCGTGTTCACCGAGGTCGACAACAGCATGAAGATCGCCCAGGAGGAGATCTTCGGTCCGGTCCTGTCGGTCATCCCCTACTCGGGGGTCGAGGAGGCGGTGGCGATCGCCAACGACTCCCGCTATGGCCTGTCCGGCTCGGTGTGGACGGCGGACGTCGACCGGGGCCTGGAGATCTCGGCCCGGATCCGCACCGGGACGTTCAACGTCAACACGTTCATGCTGGAGAACGCCGCGCCGTTCGGCGGCTTCAAGGAGTCCGGGGTCGGCCGCGAGCTCGGGCCGGAGGGACTGGCCGCCTACCTGGAGTACCAGTCGGTGAACCTCCCGGCCGGCTGGACCCCGCCGGCCCCGGCCCCCGAGACGGGCGCGGGCGCGGCGGGCGCGGCCAGTACGAACGGAGCGAGCACGGACGGAGCGGGCGCGTGAGCGGGGAGGGGACCGGCGCGTTAGCCGGCGCCGGTGGGGCCGGCCCGGACGAGGCGCCCGCCGGCGAGATCCTGCTGTTCCTGTTCACCCGCAAGGACGGCGTGTCCGAGGACCAGTTCCGCGACCACTACCTCGGCGTGCACGCCCCGATGAGCGTGGCGCACTCGACGGCGACCGGCCGCTACGTCGTGCGCCTCGTCGAGGGCGGCCACGGGCCGCTGCCGCTGCCGCTGGACGCGGTCACCGAGATCCACACCGAGTCGGTCGACGCGTTCGTCGACCCGGCCAAGGGCTGGGACTCGACGGAGAACTGGAAGGCCGTGATCGACGACGCGGCGAGCTTCCTCGAGGGCTTCCACATGTACCGCGTCAGCCGCGAGGTCCTGGTCCCCGCGGAGGCGGACACGGCCGCGCACCCCCCGGGCGAGGCGGCCGGGGTGGCCGATGCCGCCGCTGGCGTGGTGGGGGCGCGCGGACGCTCGCCCGGCGTCGTGCTCGCCCGGCTCTTCCTCACCGACGACACGGGCGAGGAGGCGGCCGACGAGCCGGACGGCCCGGACGCCATCCCCGGCGCCGTCCGCTACCGGGTACTCGACACGCTGAGCCCGGGCGCGCCGCCGCTGCACGCCGTCGATCTCGTGACACTGCCGGACGCGACAGCGGCCCGCTACCGTCCGAACACATATGTACTCGGCGAGTACGTGCAGAAATGGCCAGAGGAGGTGCGATGATGATCTTCCATCGCGTCTCCGGAGGCCCCCCGGACTCTAAGGAGGCCTGACGGGTCATGCGCACCAAGGCAGCGGTGATGTGGGGGCTGAACCAGCCCTGGACCGTCGAGGAGATCGAGCTCGACCCGCCGAAGGCCGGCGAGGTGCTGGTCCGCTGGCACGTCTCCGGCATGTGCCACTCCGACGACCACCTACGCACCGGCGACATGGGCGCCGGCACGCCGATCGTCGGCGGTCACGAGGGCGCCGGCGTCGTCGAGTCCGTCGGACCCGAGGTCACGAGCGTCGCCCCGGGCGACCACGTGATCTGTACGTTCATGCCGTCGTGCGGGCAGTGCCGCTGGTGCGCGAGCGGCCGCTCGAACCTGTGCGACCTTGGCGCGAACCTGATGATGGGCTACGGCGTGGACGGCACCGCCCGCTTCCACGCCCGCGGCCAGGACCTCTCGGCAATCTGCTTCCTCGGCACGTTCAGCGAGTACACGGTGCTGCACGAACGCAGCATCGTCAAGATCGACGACGACATCCCGATGGATGTGGCCGCGCTCGTCTCCTGCGGCGTGCCGACCGGCTATGGCTCGGCGGTCCACACCGCGAGGGTCGTCCCCGGCGAGACGGTTGTCGTCGTCGGCGCCGGCGGCGTCGGGATGAACGCGGTCCAGGGCGCGCGGATCGCCGGCGCCGAGCGGATCATCGCCGTCGACCCGGTCGAGTCCAAGCGGGACGCCGCCAAGATCTTCGGCGCCACCCACGCGGCGGCCGACCTGGACGAGGCGACCGCGCTCGTCCGCGACCTGACCCACGGGGCGATGGCCGACGCCGCGATCATCACCGTCGGCGTCGTCAAGGGCGACCAACACATCGCGCCGACGATGGCGCTGGTCTCCAAGGGCGGGCGGGTCGTCGTCACCGGCGTGTCGCCGGTCCAGGACAACGACGTCAAGCTGTCCCTGTTCGACCTGGCGATCTTCCAGAAGGAGCTGCGCGGCACCCTGTTCGGCGCGTGCAACGCCCGCTCGGACCTGCCGACGCTGTTCCGGCTCTACCGCTCCGGCCAGCTCAAGCTCGACGAGCTGATCACCAACCGCTACCCGCTGGAGGAGATCAACGCCGGGTACACGGACATGCTCGCGGGCCGCAACATCCGCGGCGTCATCGTCCACGACGTGAGCTGACGGAGGCGCACTCGATGTCCGACACCGCCGAGGCACCCTCCGGTGGCACGAGCTACGACCAGCTCGCCGGCGCGACGGCCGCGGGCGCCGGCGACGCCGACGAGTACCCCGAGGCGGCGAAGGGTGCGGCGGGCCCGCTGGGCCCCGTCGATCTTGTCGACCGGACGATCCTCGTGACCGGCGTGACCGGCCAGGTCGCCCGCCCGCTCGCGGTCGCGCTCGCCAGGAACAACACCGTCTACGGCGCGGCCCGGTTCAAGGACGCGGCGCTGCGCGAGGAGCTGACCGCGGCCGGGGTGCGCGCCACCCCCGCCGACCTCGTCACCGGCGAGCTGTCCCAGCTGCCCGAGCGGGTCGAGTTCGTCCTGCATTTCGGGGTCGTCAAGAGCAACCGCTGGAACGTCGACCTGGACGGCAACGTCGGCGGGACCCTGGCGCTCGCCGAGCGCTACGCCGGGATCGCGCGGGCGTTCCTGTACTGCAGCTCGGGCGCGGTCTACGCGCCCGACCACGATGGCGTGCTGGCGGAGGACCACGCGCTCGGCGACAGCCACGCCGTCTGGCCGTTCCTGCACACCTACAGCGTCTGCAAGATCGCCGCCGAGAGCGCGGCACGGTACGCGGCCCGCCGCTTCGGCCTGCCGACGACGATAGCGCGGCTGAACGTTCCCTACGGCCCGACGGCCGGCGGCCTGCCCGACTACCACCTGCAGATGATGGCCGCCGGGATGGCGGTGCCCGTCTACGGCGAGAGCGAGGCGGACGCGACACCCACCCGCTACCAGCTGCTGCACGACGACGACATCGCGGCCATGATCCCCGGCCTGCTGGCGGTGGCGGAGGTGCCGGCGACGGTCCTCAACTGGGCCGGGCCCGAGACGCCCAGCGTCCAGGAGTGGTGCGCCGAGCTCACGGCGCTCACCGGCATCCCGGCGACGTTCGAGTACACGAAGGCGACCCTGGGCAGCGTCGTCATGGACCTGACGACGCTGCACGAGCGGGTCGGCCGGGCGGGCGTCCCGTGGCGCGAGGGCCTGCGCGTCATGGTCACCGCCCGCCATCCTCACCTGCTGCGCGCCGACGCCGCCGCCCAGGCCCCGGCCTAGCGCCGCGGCGGTTCCCGTGTGGCGCCGAAGGCGAGGGGCGGCACCACCTGGGCCGTGCCAGGCATGACTGACCATGAAGGGAGACGGCCACACGGTCCGGCCACCTGATCGGGCGTCAGACCGAAGCCCTGCCTCATGCCGGACCTCGGCGGACCGGGCCGGCGGGCTGGGCAGACGCTGCCTAGGCGAGCGGACCACCAGCAGGAAAAATGCGCGAAAGGCGAGGTCTGGTGCCCATACCGGGCGCTGGCCGTGGCTAGCCGTGGCCACGGTCGGTGAAGATGGTCACATGGCCTGCTTCTGACGCTCCGTCGGGTCGTCGCCTTACGCTTACCACGTGTCTCCAGCCGACGCCCCTGCCCTCGACAAGACCGCCAAGCCCGCCAATGCCTCCCCCCACCAGAGTCCTCGGGGCCGCGGCCGCGCGGCGGCGGGCGGAGCCAGCGCCCGGCTCGCGGTCGGCGCAGACGCGGGCAACGGCCAGGGCGACGCGGGCGAGCCGGGCGTGCCGACCGAGGCGGGCGCCGCGACAGAGGCGGGCCCGGCCGACGCCGCGAGCTCGGCCGACACCAGCCCGGCCGCCGCGGCGCCGCGGGCGGCGGACGGCCGGGTGCCGGGCCGGCGAGGTCTCGCGACCAGGGCCCGCCTGCTGGACTGCGCCGCGGCGATGTTGGAGACGACCCCGTACCGGGAGCTCACGGTCACCGACGTCACGCGCGAGGCGGGCACCTCACCCGCGACCTTCTACCAGTACTTCGTCGACATGGAGACGGCGATGCTCGCGCTCGCCGAGCAGGTCGCCGACCAGGGCTCCCACCTGTCGGACCTCGTCGGTGCCAGGCCGTGGCGGGGTGCCGCCGGCTGGCACAGCGCGGAGTCGCTTGTCGACGGGTTCCTGACGTTCTGGCAGGCGCACCAGCCGGTACTGCGGGTCGTCGACCTGCTCACCGAGGAGGGCGACCAGCGGTTCCGCCGCGCCCGGGTGCGCATGCTCAACGCGATCACGAGGTCACTCGCGGGCGCGGTCGAGGAGGCGCAGACCCGCGCCGGGCGCAGCGCCGAGGTCGAGCCGATGGCGATGGCCGGCGCGCTCGTCTCGATGCTCGCGCATGTCGCCGCCCATCAGCCCGGCTTCGAGGCCTGGGAGATCCACGTCGCCGACCTGCGCCAGGCGATGATCCGCCTCGTCTTCTGGGGCGTCACCGGCCCCAAGGTCCCCCGGGTGATCTAGTTTCGCCATCGGTAGGCCCGCGGGCTCGTCCTTTGCGCCGCGTGGGTCAGGCGGCGTCGATCTCGATGCGGCGCGGGTGGGTGGCACGCTGCTTGGCGAGGCGAATGGTCAGGACGCCGTCGCACAGCGAGGCGCGGACCGACTCGGGGTCGACGTCGCCGGGCAGCGCTATGCGGTGCTCGAACGAGCCGGTGCGGCGGGCCTGACGGCGCAGCTTGCCGGTGCGCTCCCGCTCCTCGATCGCGCCACCGACGATCAGCTCGTTGTCCTGCAGGTCGATGGTGATGTTCTTCTTCGAGACGCCGGGGAGATCGATCTCGACGATGAACCCGTCATCGGTCTCCTCGATGTCGACCGGGGTGATCATGTTGGCCAGGGTGCTGAAAGTGCGGCCCTCCGGCGCCCCGCCACCGACCACGTCGCCGAGGAGGCTGCCCATCTTCGCCCAGGCGTCCTCGATCTCCCGGAACGGGTCCCACTTCGCCAGCATCGGGCGGACGTCGCCGCTACGCGCGGGGAGTGCCATTTGCTTCCTCCTCAGAACTTTGTCACCGATTTAGATGGTTTTCCGGCCTTATGGTGTGACCGGTGCCGGACCGGTGCCGGACGAGGGATCCGTCGGCGGATTCGGCCGGCGTCCGCGGCCGCTGGCTGCCGGCCGCTGACGGCCGGGCCCTGCCAGGCAGGCACTGACAGCCAGGTCCCGCCAGTCCACTCCCCGCCAGGCCACGTCCCGCCGGGTCGAGTTGAGCCAGCCCCTGGATACCCGTCCGTAGTGCTTTGCCTACCCACTGCGTTTCGATGCATGTGCCGTCGGAAATTCGACACGGCTGTAAGGACCCGCCCGTTCCGTGCGGAACCTGGGCGCACTAGCGTGTTTGTCAACGTAGGACCGAAACGCGCGGACCAGATTCGCGCTTGCCGGTCCGTGGGGGATGGCCGGGCCGGCGGTAACGCGGCGCTCAGGCCGCGTGATCATCACGCGGCTGGACGCCCGCATCGCGGTGCCCAGGCGTAGACGAGCAGTACAGCGGAGGGGGACGGGGTGGTCAGCACCGCTCTTCGGGTGACGACATCGGCGGGAGAGGCGCTGCTCACCGGTCCGGAATCCGCGGTGATCGGCAGGGCCCGGTCCTCGACCATCGCGATCAGCGACAGCAAGGTGTCGCGCCAGCACGTGCTGCTCGCGCCGTCGGCGTCCGGCTGGCGGGTCGTCGACCAGAGCGCCAACGGGATCTGGCGGGACGGCCGCCGCGTCACCGAGGTGGAGCTCCAGCTCGGCGAGGTGGCAAGGATCCGCCTGGGCGGGGTCGACGGTCCGGAAGTCGTCATCACCGCAGTCCCCGGCGCCGGCGAAGGCGCAGCGGCCGGCTGCCGCCGCTCCCCCCGCACAGCGCGCGGCCCAGCCCGCTCCGCCAGTCCAGCCCGGCCCTCAGATACCGCCCACCCCTCAGCTCCTGCCCGTCCTGGCCGGCCAGCCGGTACTTGGGGCCGGGACCGGCCCGTCGGGCGTACCGACCACCACGAACCCGTCGGTGCCGGCCGCGCGCAAGGTCCACCCGATCTCCGGCGGCCGGATCCGGCTCGGCCGGTCCCGCGACAACGACGTCTCGGTCCCGGACCTGCTCGCCTCCCGCCACCACGCCGAACTGCTGCTGCACCGCGGCGGTGCCGAGGTCATCGACCTCGACACGTCGAACGGCACGTTCGTCAACGGCCAACGCGTGCAGCGCGCCCCCGTCGGGCAGCGCGACGTGATCGCGATCGGCCACCACCTGTACCAGCTCGACGGCGCGACGCTCGTCGAGTACCGCGACTCGGGCGACGTCGCGTTCGAGGCGACCAGCCTCAACGTCTGGGCCGGCACCAAGCAGCTGATGCGCGACATGACGTTCCGGCTGCCGGCCCGCTCGCTGCTCGGCGTCGTCGGCCCGTCCGGCGCCGGCAAGTCGACGCTGCTCAACGCGCTCACCGGCTTCCGCCCAGCCGACGCCGGCACCGTCCGCTACGCCGGCCGCGACCTCTACGACGAGTACGACGAGCTGCGCCGCCGGATCGGCTACGTCCCGCAGGCCGACCCGCTGCACGCCCAGCTGACCGTCCGCCAGGCCCTTGAGTACGGCGCCGAGCTGCGCTTCCCCGCAGACACCACCACCGACGAGCGGCGCGCCCGCGTCCTGGAGACGATTGGCGAGCTGGGGCTCACGCAGCATGCCGACACCCCGGTCTCGCGCCTGTCCGGCGGCCAGAAGAAGCGCACCAGCGTCGCGCTGGAGCTGCTGACCCGGCCGTCGCTGCTGTTCCTCGACGAGCCGACGTCGGGTCTTGACCCCGCCAACGACCAGGCCGTGATGGACACGTTGCGGACGCTGGCCAAGGGTGGTGGCGCGGGCTCCGCCGACGAGCAGGGCCGCACCGTCATCGTCGTCACCCACAGCGTGTTGTTCCTCGACCGATGCGACTACGTCCTGGTGCTGTCCCCCGGTGGTTTCATCGCCTACTTCGGCCCGCCGGACGGGGCGCTGACCTACTTCGGCAAGCGGGACTTCAAGGACTTCGTCGACGTCTTCCGGGAGCTTGAGGCGACCCCGGGCGAGCAGATGGCGGCCCGGTTCCGCGCCTCCGAGTACTACGTGCCGTCGGCCATGGTCGCGCCGTCGGTGCGGACCGCGCCGCCGGCGCTGCCGAGCATCCGTCAGCAGTCGGTGCCCAAGCAGCTGTCGACGCTGACCCGCCGCTATCTGAAGGTCATCCTGGCGGACAGGTCGTACCTGCGCCTGATCGCCGCGTTCCCCGTCTTCCTGGGTATCATCCCGCGGGTCATTCCCGCGCCGAACGGCCTAGGGGTACTGGCAAACGGCCGGCCGAACAGCGACGCGACGAAGGTCCTCGTCGTGCTCATCCTGTGCGCCTGTTTCATGGGCATGGCCAACTCGGTACGCGAAATCGTCAAAGAACGGGACATCTATCGTCGAGAACGCACCATAGGCCTGTCCAGATCGGCCTATCTCGGCTCGAAGATCGTCATCCTGACCGGCATCACGACGCTGCAGTGCATCATCTTCACGCTGATCGGCCTGGTCGGGCGCACGCCGGAAGAGGCGGTGGTGGTCAGTTCGCCGCTGCTGGAGTGCCTCATCGCGATCGTCGTCGCCGCGCTCGTGTCGATGATGATCGGCCTGCTCGTCTCGACACTCGTCGACAACGCCGACAAGACGATGCCGTTCCTGGTCCTGATCACGATGGCGCAGCTGGTGCTCTCCGGCGGTCTGATCACCGTGTCGGACGGGCTCGGGCTGCAGCAGGTCAGCTGGCTCGCCCCGGCACGCTGGGCCTTCGCCGCACTCGCCGCGACCGACGATCTCAACAACGCCGGCAAGCTCGGCGACGACCGGATCGGCACCGCGCCCCGCGACACGCTCTGGAACCACAGCGCGGGCGTCTGGGTGCTCGACATCGCCGTGGCCCTGGCGCTCGGCGCCGTCCTGCTCTACCTGACGTCGGTCACGCTGCGCCGCATCGAGCCCAAGGTCGGCCGCCCGGCCGCCGCCGGCGTCGCCGCCAGCGCGGTCGCCGCCTACGACCCCGCCGGCGCGCCGGCACCGGGCACCCCCGGTCACGGCTCTCCCGTCTACCCGGCGCCCGGCCAGGCTGGTGGCCCCGGCTACCGGCCCCCGGGGCCACCGACCGGCGGCGTCCCGCGGCCATCCCAGCCCGGCGCCCAGCACCCGCCCACCCCCGGCCAAGGCTCCTGGGGCCCCCAGGGCCGCTGACCTGACCTGACCCGGTGGCGGTGTGGCGGTGGCGGTGGCGGTGGCGTCGAAAGCCTCGCTGATCGTGCGCTGAGGCCGGGGCGGCAGCCAGAACGCCCGCCGGAACGGCGGCTGACCGTGTGCAGCCAGCCCGGCGACGCGAACGCGGGCCGTGGCCAGGTTTCGACCAGTGCGGCCGCGTCGCGGCGCCGACGGCGCAGGTCCGCCGCCCGGTACATCCCGGATGCGCTGGTCACGAAGAGCGGCCGCGGTGCGGCTGGGCGGAGTCGGGACGGACGAGTTCGCGCAGTCGTGCGCCAAGGCATCACCTGGTGCCGCGACAGGCAACGTTGGCCCGCCACGGCGCGAGTTCTGGAGATCGGTCAGACGTAGCGCGCCGCCGGTGAAGCGTAGCGTCTGACTGATCGTTGGCCTGTTGGAGCAGGCCGGGGGCGAGCGTTCATTGGCGCGGCAGTAGCCGGGTGTCCGGCGCGCCCGCCGAAGTGACCCGCAGGTAACAAAGTTGGTCGCCGGGGGGTGTCTCTGACCGTCGGGTTTGGCACGATCAGAGGTGCTGACTGTCTGACCGTCCTTGACTGCCGGAGGCCGCCGCCAGGGCCGACCACTGCCAGCGTCACCGCACAGGGCCGCGTCCTTCCCGGACGCGACCGCACCAGACCGATCCGTCCTCCGCCCTCCGCCCCATCACCCCGCGGGACCGGTGGGCCGGTGGGTCGGGAGAGGGGGCTGAACGTCATGTCCACCTACCCGCGGTACGTCGAGCCCGTCGAACGCGCGACCTGGGACGTCCCGGCCTCCGGGGCGGCCCGGTTCAGCTGGGAGTACGACGAGGGCCGCGAGCGGCTGCTCGCCCTGTACCAGAAGGGCAAGGACAAGCAGTGGGACGCGGGCACCCGGATCGACTGGTCACTCCAGGTGCCCTACGGCCGGCCGCTCGGGCTGCCCGATGAGGCGGTCGCGATCTACGGCACCCCGGCGTGGGACAAGATGTCGGACGCGAACCGGGACGAGCTGCGCCACCATCTGGCGTCCTGGCAGTTCAGCCAGTTCCTGCACGGCGAGCAGGGGGCGATGGTCTGCAGCGCCCGGATCGTCGAGTCGGTCCCGGATATGGACGCGAAGTTCTACGCGACGACGCAGACCATCGACGAGTCCCGCCACGTCGAGGTCTATTCGCGGTTCCTGCATGAGAAGCTCAGCCTGATCTACCCGATCAACGAGCATCTGAGGCTGCTGCTCGACCAGACGCTGTCCGACAGCCGTTGGGACATTCCCTACCTGGGCATGCAGGTGCTCATCGAGGGGCTGGCGTTGGCCGCGTTCGGCCTGCTGCGCGACATGAGGCCGCTCCCGCTGCCCAAGCAGATACTGGCCTACGTCATGCAGGATGAGGCCCGCCACGTCGCGTTCGGCCGGCTCGCGCTGCGCGACTACTACAAGGAGCTCACCGACGCCGAGCGGGCCGAGCGTGAACAGTTCGCCGCCGAAGGCTGTTTCCTGATGTACGAGCGGCTCAACGGCGCCGAGGTCTGGGAGAACGTCGGGCTGGACCTCGCCGAAAGCACCGAGCTGGTCAAGAACTCCGATTACTTCAGGACGTTCCAGACGCTGCTTTTCAGCCGGATCGTGCCGTGCATGAAGGACATCGGCCTCTGGGGCCCGACCATTCGCGACGCCTATACGAAGCTTGGCGTCCTGGACATGGTGAACGTCGATCTCGGCGCGCTGATGGCCGCGGACGAGCGCATCGCCGACGACCTTGACGACGAGCGCCGGCAGGCCGCGGCACGGGAGCGGTCCGAGCTCGCCAGCCGCCGCGCCGAGGTCGCCGCCACCATCGCCGCCGCGGACGGCACGGCCGTTTCCACCGAGGTCGCCGACGCGCTGCCCGCCGTCGCCGGGGGCGCGACCCCCTGACCACACCGGTCGACCAATCCGGACCCACCGACCGTCGGTCCGGCTGTCAGCCTGGCAGGCTGACAGCCGGACCGGCGGTCTTGTCTCGGGCACGCGCGCGGCGGCCCAGGAGGTCCGGCAACCGACAGGGCGACGCCACCACCAGTGCGGCAATTGCCAGGCATTCTGGACTGATTTCCTCACTGGCCCTGGCGCACCGCGGGAGATCTCGACTTCGGCCGCCAGCGGCGGGCGAAGTCGAGGCGGCCCGTCGCTGGCCGGGACGCGTCGCGCCCGCAACTGCTACAGTCCGCGTCGAGTAGGGGACAAATTGTAACCGGAAGGCTCCCTCGGGCGTAATCATTTACACGTAGGCACCATCCAGCCCCTGCACGGGTCTCGCACCCGTCGCCTCCGAAGGTGTGATCAACGATGCTCACCACCACCGACCTCTCGCCAATCCGTCTCACCCACGTGTGGATGAGGGGCGAGTTCGGCCGCCTCGCGCGCGCCGCGCGCACCCCGCGCGACGCCGCCCACGCCGCACGCATCGAAGACGAGATCGCATCCGCGATCACCCGGTTCCGCGGCCACCAGGCGGGCCAGGACGAGCTCGTCTGGCCGGTCCTGCGCGACCGAGCCCCGGCCGCCGCGACCGACATCGACCGGCTCGAGGGCCAGCGCGCGACTATCGCGGTGCTGCTCGCCGGCGCCGACGACCGGTCCTTCCCGCTGGCCGAGCGCGCCGACATGCTCGCCGAGCTGCACCTGATCGTCAACGAGCACCTCGACGCCGAGGAGCGGCTCGCCTTCCCGCTACTGAAGGCGCATCTGTCCACCACGCCCGACGACGCCCCCGCCGCCGGCACCGACCCGGTCGAGGCACGGCGGGCCCACGGCCGGTCGTTGGAGTGGCGCCTGCGCTCGATCTCCTACGGCCTCACCAACCGCGGCCACTGACGCCACCGCCACCCACGGCGACACCGACACCGACAGCGCGAAGCTGCCCCGCGGACGCGGCGGCCGCGCCCGGCGGGCCGGCCGCCGGCCGCCGGGCCAAGGTCTGACGAGCCCCCCTCCTGTCCCGCCCCATCCGCCGGAGGCGGGGGCGGGAGGATCACGTGGCTTGTCGGACGGGGGGACTAACGTCTTCGATGTGCGGATCGCGACGTGGAACATCAACTCGGCCAAGGCCCGGCAGGCGCGGCTGATCGAATGGCTCGACCGTGCTCAGCCCGACGTGGTGTGCCTGCAGGAGACCAAGCTCGACGACCAGTCGTTCGCCGAGGCCTTCGACGAGGACCTCTTCCGCCGGGGCTACCGCTACGCCCACCACGGCGACGGCCGTTGGAACGGGGTGGCGCTGCTGTCCCGGGAGGGCCTCGACGACGTCGAGCGCGGCCTGCCCGGCGACCCGGGCTTCCCCGCGGGCACACACGAGCCGCGGGCCGTCGCCGCGACCTGCGGTGGCATCCGGATCTGGTCGCTCTATATCCCCAACGGCCGTACGCCTGAGGACCCGCACTACGCCTACAAGCTCGAATGGCTCGCCGCGCTGCGCGGTGTGCTCGCCGAGGCGGCGCCGCACCGGCCGACGATGGCCTGCGGCGATTTCAACATCGCCCCCACCGACGCCGACGTCTGGGATCCCGCCGACTTCGTCGGCGCCACCCACGTCACGGAGCCGGAGCGAGCCGCGCTGCGGGCGGTGACCGAGGTCGGCCTGGTAGACGTGCTGCGAACCCGCTGGCCGGACGACGTGGTCTACACCTACTGGGACTACCGGGCGCTGTGCTTCCCGAAGAACATGGGCATGCGCATCGACCTGACGCTGGCGAGCGCCGACCTCGCGAAACGGGTCGCCGCCGTATGGGTCGACCGGGCGGCCCGCAAGGGCACCGGCACCTCCGACCACGCCCCGGTCGTCGTCGACCTCGACACGGCCCCGGACGGCGACGTCGGCCCGATGGTCCCGCCGCCGTCGGCCAGGAGCTCGTCGGGCGGCGGCGCGCAGCGAGGCCGCGCCGCCGCCACGATCCGCCGCACCTCCACTCCCAAGCCACCCGCCTCGGCCGAGTAGCCCGGCGAGGCGGCGACGAGCCGCCCGCCCGGCACCGGGACGGTCGCGGCGGGGTCAGCGGCCCTGGTAGCGAGGCGGGCGGCGCTCGACGAACGCGGTGACGGCCTCGTTCAGGTCGTGGGACGGCAGGAAGGCGGCGTTCCACGCCGAGACGTAGCGCAGCCCGGCAGCCACCGCCGGGCCACGGGCGACGTCGAGGATCTCCTTGACTCCCTGGACGACGAGCGGCGGATTGGCGGCGGCCTCGTCGGCGAAGGCGTGCGCGGCGGCGAAGGCCGCCGCCTGGTCGGGCAGGACGTCGTTGACCAGGCCGATCTTCTCGGCGCGCCGGGCGTCGATGTCCTTGCCGGTGAGCGCGAGCTCGCGCAGGTGGCCGTCGCCGATGATCGCCGGGAGCCGCTGGAGGCTGCCGAGGTCGGCCACGATCGCCACCTTCACCTCCCGGACGCTGAACCGGGCGTCGGCACTCGCGTAGCGGACGTCGCAGGCGGCGACGAGGTCGACGCCGCCGCCGATGCACCAGCCCCAGATGGCCGCGGCGACCGGCTTGCGGCACCCGGCCACCGCGTCGAGGGCGCGCTGCAGGGAGCGGACCTTCTCGAGCATCGCCGTGCGGGCCCCGGCGAGGCCGCCGTCGTCCGCGCCGCCCGCGGTGAGCCCACCGAGCATCGCGGTCAGGTCCAGCCCGTAGCAGAAGTGCGCGCCGGAGCCGGCGATGACGACGGCGCGCACCGAGTCATCCCCGTCCAGCGCCGCGAAGACCTCGGGGAGCTCGCGGAAGAAGTCCGGCCCCATCGCGTTGCCCTTGCCCGGGCCGAGCATCGTCACCTGGACGACCCGCCCGTCATCGCCGCGGCGCTGGACCCGCAGCGCCTTGAGCCCCGGCGAGAACCCATAGTCGACCAGCTCCGCGGCCGGCCCCGTCTGGCCGGCGGCCTCGCCGTGGTCCGTCGTCGTCATCGCGGCGCCTCCACTGTCCCTGAGTGTCCTGGCAGTCCCCGGCCCGCCGCCTACCGTCGCATACCCGGCGCCGGACGCGCGCGGGCCCGGGCGCGTCGCGCGCGCCCGGGCCCTTGTCGAGGCGGAGCGTTCCGCCCTACCTCACTTCTTGTCCTCCTCGAAGGTGACGGTGATGTTGGTGTAGCCCAGTGCGCCGAGCAGGCCGCGCAGCATCGCAGTCGTGTTCTGCTTGCCCAACGCGATCACCTGGCCGTCTGTGGCCGCGGCCGCCTGCATCTGCTGGGTCGCCCTGACGTAGAGGTCCTGATCGGTGCTCTGACCGCCGAACAGGCCCCCGACCCGGTCGAGCACGCCGCGCTGGCGGGCGACGACGTAGCTGCGCTTCAGGTCGAGGTTCGCCTTGCCGAGCGTCGGCGCTGGCAGCTTGATGGTCACGGACTTGGTCGCCTCGTCGACAGTGACCCGCTTGCCGTCGAGGCCGGAGAAGCTGACCACCGAGTCGACGGTGCCGACGCCGACGAAGAGCACCCGCTCGCCCTTGAGCGAGGACGGGATCCACTTCGTGTCGTCCTCGACGTCGACGACCACCTCGAGGTGGGCGCTCGCCGCGTGGTAGTCGCTGATGTTCTCCAGCGACCGCAGCACCGCCGGGGAGCTACGGTCGACCTTCTTCTCACTGAACGGGTTGTGGAGGAACGACGGCCGCCAGCCGGCGACGAAGCTGACCGCGCCGGCGAGTACCGCCAGGACGACCAGCAACGCCACGAGCCTGATCAGGCCGCCGAGGGAGGGCAGCCGCGCGCTCCGGCCACCGCGGCGGGACGCGGCGGCTCCGTCGGGGGTGGTGGGAGGCAAAGTGTCGGTCGACTTGGTCGACCGACCGGACTCGTCGCTCATGGTCAGGGATCTACCCAAAAACCTTGCCATCACGCAGGTTCGTCGTCCTCAGGACATATGACGAGGCCAGGCCACTATGTCCGGGCTCGGCGGGCTCCCGGAACGGCCGGGCTCAGCGAGAGGGCGATGGCGGTGCGGTCGTCGCTGGGGCGGCCGGGGGCGTGGCTGCGCACGGCCGCGAACACATCGTCGAGCAGCCGGTCGGGCGAGCGTCCGGAGACGCGGATCAGCTCGCCGACGAGCCGGTGGCGGCCGAACAGCCGGCCACCGTCGTCACGCGCCTCGACCAGGCCGTCGGTATAGACGAACAGAACGTCGCCATGGCGCAGGCGAAGCCGACCGGTGCGCCAGGCCCCCGGCTCGGCGACCAGGCTGGACATCAGCGGCCCGGTCGACTCCAACGGCTCCACCAGGCCCAGCCCGGCCAGCCGGTCCAGGCCCTCCGGGTCGTCGAGATCATCGAGACGGTCGAGCCCGACGAGGTCGTTGACGTCGCCGAGGCCGTCCCCGTCGTCCAGCTTGTCAAGGTCGTCCAGGTCCTCGAGCCTGTCCAGGTCGTCAAGGTCCTCGATCTCGTCGATCTCGTCGAAGTCGTCGCGCCCGCCCACATAGCCGGCCCGATAGCCGGCGGCGGCACGGGCGCGCGTCCGCGCGCCGGCGCCGGCCGCGGTGGACCTGCCCGCGCGCAGCACAAGCGCGTCCGGGTGGCCGGCGTTGGCGTAGATGACCTCGCCGTCCACTGGGTCGATGAGCGCGATCAGCACGGTCGCGAACGTCTCGTCGGTGTCGCCGAGAGCCTCGACCACCCACTGCACAGCCGTCGCGGGCTCGGAGCCACGCGACAGCGACGCCGTGAGCAGCTGCTTGAGCCGCAACGCGAAGACGCCGGAGGCCGCGCCGTGCCCGGCGACGTCGCCGACGACGATCGCGACCCGGCCGTCGGGCATCTCGATGGCGTCGAACCAGTCGCCCGCGAGCGCGCCCTCGGCCGGGTCGACCCGGCCCAACAGCTCCAGCCCCGCCGTGTCGCGCAGCGACGACGGGGTCAGCGCGTCCCGCAGCGCCATCACCGCAGGGCCCTCCTGGGCGAGCGCCTCCCAGGAACGCTCGTTCTGACGGACCAGGCTCACCAGCTGGGCGCGCATCGCCTCGACGTTGCCGGCGAGGTCGACGATCTCGCGCGGGCCGACGGCGGGAATCGTGGTGTCGTGGCGACCGGCGGCGACGGCGTTCACCGCCCGGCGCAGCTCGTTGATCGGGAGGATGAGCCAGCGCCGGGAAAGGACGAGCATGAGCAGCGACATCGCCAGCAGCACGGCGACGACGGTGCCGACCGAGGTGAGCAGCAGGTCCGCCGAGTTCTTCACCCGGCCGGTCGCCGCGGACTGCTCGTCCGCGATGGCCTTCGTGAGGCCCTCGTTGGCCGTGCGCAGGTCCCGGAAACGCTGCAGGCTGACGTCGCTGATCTCGAGGAGCTGCGCGGCCAGCGCGTTGCCGCCGGCCGCCTCGTCGAGCTCCGACTGGACGACGCCGTCCCGCCAGGTCTGGTACGTGCGGCTCAGCGTGTCAACCCGGGTGAGCAGGTCGGGGAAGTCGGCGACCAGGCTACGCATCCGGACGGTCAGGAGGGGGATGTTCGTCTCCGCGTCGCGAAAGGGGTCGAGCAGCTGGTCGTTCGCGCCGGCGGAGATGAGGTAGCCACGCAGTGCGCTCCGCTGGTCGACGAACGCCGTGTAGAGCTGGGCGGTGACGGTCGCGGCCGGGTCGAGCCGGTTCGCGCGCTCCGCCGCGGCGTCGTTCGCCCGGACCGACGAGTAGACGGCGAGGATCATCGTCGCGATGACCGCGACGACGGCGAGCCCGACCAGCACGCGGATGCCGTGGCGCAGCCCCGCCGATCCGCCCACGATCACTCCCTGGCATCCACGGCGCCGACATCACCCCGGCGCTCCTTCGACCCGACCTCGCCCCACGGGGATCTTCCGCCACCCGGTGGGCGCCATCCCAGCCCGGGCGGCTCTCCCCGCCCACGCTCTCATTCGTCTGTTCGCGCGCCCGCCCGCCAACCGTGCTCGCCCGATCCGGCCGCGGCGGGCCAAGCCGACCTGGCGGGCCGCGTGAGCCGCCGGTCCCGCTGTCTGAGGGAGGTTCCCGGCATCGCACAACCCGGCGTGTCGGAGCTAGTGGCGGACGGAACCGGAGCGCCTCCCTCCGGGACTACACATTGTGGGCCATTGTCGCCCAGCGGCTCGGAAGCAGACATGGCCGGTCGACACTGGTGACGCGCGGTCACTACGCGGTATGCGTCCGTCTCGGCGCGAGGCGGGCCGACGCCGGGCTACCGCGCGGCCCGAGACCGGAGCCGGGGTGCTCGCCCGGTACGGCCAACACCAGAGCGGGTAGGCCTGCGCTAGGACGCACGCGCCGTTACGTGACGGATACCTCGCGCGCACAGTCGTGATCTGCCTTGCGGGAGGAACCACCGGATGACGTCGGGCGAGCGGGGACGGGCGGGCCGGCGCGGGCGCGGCGAGACCCGCCCCGCCGTGATCAGGGAGCCGAGCACGTCGGTGTTCCCGAACCTGCCCAACCTGCGGCTGCCGCACCCGCTGCACGGGCATGCCCGCCTGCCCCACCCGCATCTCCCCCACCCGCACCTGCCGCACCGCGACCCACACCGCGACCCGCATGCCGGCCTCGGCCGGCGCCCGGACGCGGCGATCTGGACCCGCGGGCTCACCAAGCTGCATGACCATCGCCGCTCCGTGGACCGCCTCGACCTCGACGTACCGGTGGGCGCCCTGTCCGGGTTCGTCGGGCCCAACGGCGCGGGCAAGTCGACGACGCTGCGGATGCTGCTCGGGCTGGTCCGCCCGACCGAAGGCGTCGGCTATGTCCTCGGCGAGCCGATAAGCCACCCGGAGCGCTACCTCAGCCACGTCGGCGCGATGATCGAGGGGCCGACCTTCCACCCGGGGCTGTCCGGCCGGGAGAACCTGCGGCAGCTGGCGGTGCTGCGCGGCGTCGACAACCACCGGATCTACGAGGTGCTGCGGATGGTCCGGCTCACGGGCCGGGCGGGCGACCCGTTCGCCAGCTACTCGCTCGGCATGAAGCAGCGCCTCGGCATCGCCGCCGCGCTGCTGTCAAAGCCGGAGCTGCTGATCCTTGACGAGCCGACGAACGGGCTGGACCCGGCGGGTATCCGGGAGATCCGCGCGCTGCTGCGTGAGCTCGCCGACGGCGGGATGACCGTGTTCGTCTCCAGCCACCTGCTTTCCGAGGTCGAGCAGATCTGCGACCACGTGGTGATGATCCGCGGTGGGCGACTGCTGTTCCAGGGCCGCACCAGCGAGCTGCTGGCCGCCGGGGACCCACGGATCCTGCTCACCCCCGAGCGCTGCGCCGACGCGCGCCGGCTGCTCACCGTGCTCGCCGACGACGGCGTGCGGGCGGAGATCCGCCTCGACGGGCCGCCGACAGTCGCGGCGCACTCGTGCGACCAGCGCGTCGTCGTCGTCGCGCACGCGCCGGAGCGGATGGCGGCCGACCTGAACCGGGCCGCGATGCGGGCCGGCATCGCGCTGCGCGGCCTGCGCACCCACCGGCCGAACCTGGAGGAGACGTTCCTGCGCGCCACCGGCGGCACCGACGGCGACGTCCTGTCCAGCGACCCGCTGCCCAGCGTCCAGACGGTCAGGGGCCGCTGGGCCGCGGCACCGGCGGCCGAGACCGCCGCGGCCGAGACCGCCGCGCCGGACGTCTACCCGGCCGAGCCCGGTCAGGGGGCCGACGCCGGCCGTACGCGCTCGTCCCCGACCTCCCAGACCGGGTCGGGCCGGCATCGGGGAGGTCTATAGATGGCCCGGGCATTCCTCGCCGAGTGGCTCCCGCTGCGGCGCCGACGGTTCGTCGTCGGCACGTTCAGCGCGACGGCGGCCGTCGCCGCCCTCGGCGCCGTGCTGACCTTCATGGCCACCGGTGGGCGCGAGTTCTACGGCGACTACCCGCACACCAGCTCCCTGGCTCGGCCCACCGGCATCGTCGACGGGCTGAACGCGATCAGCATCCTGCTCGGCGTTGTCGGGCTGTGCGTGGTCGCCGCGGCGCTCGCGGGCGACTACAGCCGGGGCACCCTGCGCAACCAGCTCATGGCCCAGCCGCACCGTCTACAGCTGCTCGCGGGCAAATGCCTGGCGCTCGCGTCGTTCATCACGCTCGTCGTGCTCGCGGCGGCGGCCGTCAGCGTCGCGCTGTCGTTCGTCCTCGCGCCGATCAAGGGCGTGCCGACGGACGCCTGGACGTCGGCGGCGGGGATGCGCGAGCTAGGCAAGGGGATCGCCAACAACCTGCTCAACGCCTGGGGATACGGGGTGCTCGGCGCGCTGGTCGCCATCGTGTTCAGGTCTCCGGCGGCGGCAATCTCGGTCGGGCTCGCGTACGTGCTGCCGGTGGAGATCATCGTCACGGGCATCTGGGGGACCGCCGGCCACTGGCTGCCCGGCCAGCTGCTGCAGGACATCGCCAACGGCGGCCACGGCTACCCGACCACCTACGCCGACGCCGGCCTGCGCATTCTGCTGTACGGCCTCGTGGCCGCGCTCATCACGGCCCTCCTCTTCCGCTACCGCGACATGACGTCCTGACCGTGTGGCCCGCGGCGCGGCACGCCGCGGGCTGCCGGCCAGCCCGGCCGGCCCGGCCTCATCGGTGCCTGGCCGGGCCGGCCGGCCGCATCGTTGGCGAGCGCGGCAGCGCGGACCTCGCCCCGGCCCGCAGCCACGCCTGCGACGCCGGTGAGGCCGACGAAACCGGTGCGGCCGCCGTAGCCGAGGCCGGTGAGGTCGACGAGGCCGGCCATGCCGGTGCCCGGTCAAGGCGCCTCGGCCTGGCTGAATCCGCGTGCGGGGTGGGCGAGCAGGGCAGCACAGACCTCCCCCCGGCCCGCAGCCACGCCGGTGGCGCCGGTGACACCGGCCGGATCGGGACCCGGTCAGGGCGTCTCGGCTCCGCCGAAGCCGCCGACGGGGTGACTGCTGGCCGGCCGGCCCTGCCAAGGCCAGCGGGGCCCGGGCCGCTACGGCCGCCCCCTGCCTGGCCGTTGCCTCCGCCACGCGGCGGCCCGGCGGGCACGAGCCCGGCGACGCGCGCCCGCTGGCCTGCCCGGGTGATATGCCGGCGGGCCCTGAGCAGGTCGACGAGCATCGCTGGAGTGTGCCGCCCGGCGCGGAACGTCCCGTCCGGCTTCTCGATCCAGCGCACCGGAACCTCAGCGATCCGGTAGTCCAGCGACCGGGCGATGGCGAGCACCTCGACGTCGAAACCGAAGCCGGTGGCCTCGGACCGGTCGAAGAGGATCTTCGCCTCGGCGTGCCGGAAAGCCTTGAAGCCGCACTGGGTGTCAGCGAGGCCGAGCGGAACCAGCAGTCGGGAGATCCCGTGGAACGCCCAGCTGCCCACGCGACGGGTGACGGCGCGGTCGACGCCGTGGCCCAGCCGGCGCGACCCGAGCGCCACCTCGGCGTCCTGGAGCGCCGCCAGCAGCGCCGGCAGCTCGGAGACGTCGGAGGCCAGGTCGGCGTCCATGAACACGATCGCCTCGCCCGTGGCGGCGGCGACTCCGGCCCGCACCGCGGCGCCCTTCCCATTGTTGCTCGGCAGGCTGATGACACGGCCTTTCGCCAGGTCGCGCAGCAGTTCCGCGGCTATCTCGGCGGTGTCGTCGACACTGCCGTCGTCAACGACGATCACCTCGGCGTCGTCGAGCGAAAGGGCACGCAGGGCATCCGAAAGGACGGGAAGGGACGACGGAAGCCGGTGGGCCTCATTGAAAGCCGGGATAACAACACTTAAAGAGACCTTGCCCATCAAAACCCCCGCCGCGTCAATAGATGAACAACAGGGCATGTTGGGCCGTCGGGCGCCAGCTTCCGGCCGCTGAACAGACATACATCTACGACATAGAGTGTCAAGCGTGTCAGTACTGTAGCCATTCGTCCACGGACGCGCACTCTTTAGGCCTAGTAACTTTGTGTTACTTTTTGCGTTCAGGTCCCTGTGGGCTGTACTTACCGTGACCATCTCTGGCTACTGCCGCCAAGGACCGCGGTCCCGACGAGTCAGTTCGCCGTCACACTCGGCGAGGGCCGCTCGTGACCCGTCAGATTATGCCGGGTCTGTGCCGCTGACGCATCAAATGGCTCGTTCGCCCCGGTCAGGCCCGGTACGTCCGTCGTGCCCGTTACCGACGCGGAGCGAGAGCCGGCTTCTGTTGAGGCGGCGTCCGCGGAAGCGGCCTCCACGGGAGCGGCCTCCGCTCCCCTGCCCACCCCGTCGGTACCGACATGGTGGGCGGCCGTGGCGGGGGCGAGGTGGTGGCTGTGCAGCCGGTACACGAGCGCGCCGGCGACGGTGGCCGTGAACGCCTGGCAGGCGAGACCCGCCAGGGCCGTCCGCATCACCATGCCACCCGCGAGCGTGAGCACGACCGCGGTCAGCGGGGTGCAGCAGGTCAGCGCCCAGACGATCTTCCGGTAGCCGGCGCCAAGCAGGTAGGTGGCGAACATCAGGGTGGCCGCGAGGCACGTCATCGCGATCGCCAGCACCCACAGCGAGGGCGCCGCCACCGCGAGGTCGGGACCGAACACCAGAGAGAGCATCTGGCGGCCGGCGACCGCGCCGACGGCAGCCAGGAACAGCCCTGGCGTCACCACGAACACCAGCGCCATCGCGAGCGCCCGCCCGGCCGGCAGGCCCTCTCTGCGCCGGCGGGCGGCCTCCGGCAGCAGGAAGTTGGCCACCGCCAGACCGATGAACACCGGCACCTTGCAGGCCGTGGAGATCGCCGCGTAGCCGCCGACGCCGCTCGGGTTGCGCCAGCCGACGATGACGACGTCCATGTTCTGCAGCAACGCGAGCGGCACCAGCGTGGCCAGCGCGACCGACGACTCGGCGATCAGGCTGTCCCTGGTACGCCGGGGCGACGCCGCCACCGGCACGATCGGGATCGGCCCCGTCGCCGTGGGCGTGACGCCCTCGGTCCGCTCGCTCAGCCGGGTGCCCAAGGCGCGGCGGATCAGCGACGGCGTGCGCGCGACCGCGTGGCGGGCGTGCTCGCCGCCGGCGAGGCAGCCGAGAGCGAGGGCGAGACCGGCGCCGTTCACGCCGAGGCCGGCCGAGACGAGGACGACGACGCAGGTGATCCGGAAGCCCGACTCGAAGACCAGGTTGCGCGCCAGCGCCGGGTAGTTGCCCCTGGCCTGCAGGAGGCCACGCTCGACACAGAGCGCCACCCAGATCGCGGCGGCGACGGCCGCCTCGGCGATCGCGAACGGGTGCGGGTAGGACAGCACCACCGCGATCGGCTTGCACAACGCGAGCGAGAGGAGCGAGGCGACCAGGATCGCGACCCAGGTGACGTTGCGTAGCTGGCGGATCCAGGCACGCCGCTCACGGCGGGTGTCGCCGATCTGGGCCGACTCGCGGTGCACGGTCGCCGTCAGCACCGCCGTGCCGACAACCGAAAGGATCATGAAAATGTTGGTCTGAACCCCGAAGGCGCCGTACCCGGCCGGATCAAGCGCCCGGGCGAGCACCAGGTTCATGATCAGGTTGAAGCCATTGGTCAGGACGCCGGCGATGGCAAGGGCCGCCGGACCACGCAACAGCTCGGCGACGAGGTCCCGCCGAACCACCAGCGCCATCGCCCTCTCCCACTACGCCGGGTAACGGTCTCCGGCCGGCCATGTCGGCCCAGGACCCGCGCAATCGTATGACTGAGCCTTGGGAACCTTCCGCCGGGGCGAGGCGCTGGACGCGCTCGCCCCGTGTCGGGCGCTGAGCGCCCTCCCCACCTGGTTCCGGGGCTGATGCGTATGGACGGGGCTGCTCTGGGCCGAGGTCAGGACGTGGTCGCTTTGGCATTGCGCCAATGCGCTGTCACTAGCGGTGGCTGGGTTGCGCTGAGGCCTCGTCGGGGCGGGGCTGCGCCCGGCGGTGTGGCCTGACCTCTTAGAGTCGTGGATGTCCAGGTTGTCCGGCGCGGGCCGCGTGACGGTGGGTCCGGCCATGGGCGGCCGACGAGGAAGGACGGACCACCTGTGGGCACCCCTGCCTACGCGCCCGGCGAGCAGCCACACGCTGACATCGCGGCGCGCGCGGTCGGCCGGCTGGCCGGCCGGCACGTGGTCTTCCTGAACTGGCGGGATCTGGAGCATCCCCAGGCGGGCGGCGCCGAGCTTTTCTGCCAGTCGGTCGCCGCGCGGTTCGCGGCCGCCGGCGTGAAGGTCACACTGCTCACGGCCCGGCCGCCGGGGCTGCCGGCCCTGGCCGACACGGACGGCGTCATGGTCCACCGCGGCGGCGGCGCGTTCGGCGTCTACCCGTCGGTGCTTCGCCGGCTGGCCCGGCTCGCCAGGTCACCACGCGGCGTCGACGCGGTGGTCGACTGCCAGAACGGGATCCCGTTCTTCAGCCCGCTGGTGCTGCCCGCGGCCACCCCGGTGGTGCAGGTGCTCCACCACGTGCACCAGAAGCAGTTCCCGCTGTTCTTCCCCGGCCCGGTCGCCCGGGTGGGCCAGCTGCTGGAGGCGCCGGGCAGCCGCTGGGTCTACCGGCGCCGCCCGGTCGCGGCCGTGTCCCCGTCGACGCGGGACGAGGCACGAACCGTGCTGGGCCTGCCCGGGCCGCGCTTCCTCGTCCCCAACGGGGTGACCCCGGCGATCGTCCCCACCGACACCGACACCGGCCAGGCGGCGAGCCCGACGGTCGTCTGCGTCGGCCGCCTGGTCCCGCACAAGCGGCTGCACCTGCTGCTCGAGGCGATCCCCACCCTGGCCGCGAGCCATCCCGGCCTGGTGGTGCACCTCGTCGGTGACGGCCCTGACCGGGAACGGCTGACCGCGCGCGCCGGCGAGCTCGGTCTGGACCAGGGCGGCCCGGACAGCGGCGCGGTTCTCCGCTGGCATGGCCACACCGACGCGGCGACCCGCGACACGCTGCTGGCCAGCGCCTGGCTGACGGTCAACCCGTCGCACGGCGAGGGCTGGGGACTGTCCGTGCTGGAGGCGAACGCGCTGGGGGTCCCGGCGGTCGCCTTCCGGGTGCCGGGGCTGCGGGACGCGGTCCGCGACGGCGAGACCGGCTGGTTGCTCGACACGCCCGCGAGGCTTGCCGAGACCGTCGATCTGGCGCTCGCCGAGCTGCGCGACCCGGCCCGCGCGGCCGCGCTGCGCACCGGCGCGCGCCGGTGGGCGGCCGGGTTCCGCTGGGAGGCGACCGCCGCGCTCCTCGCGACGGTCCTCGACGCCGAGCTCGCCCGCGCTGGCCGGCGCGACCGGCGTCGGCCCGACAACGCCGTCACTCTCGTCCGGTTCCCATTGGGGCGCGACGAGCCGCCGCCGCGGCTGCGCCGGACGGACCTCGTCTACCGGACGAGCCTCGCGGACGGAGGCGAGCCCCCAGCCGACGGCGCGGTGGCGCTCCTCTACGGCGCGTCGCCGGCCCAGGCCCGCGCGGCGCTCGCCCGGGCTGGCGTCCCCGGCCACACCGCGCGCCTGCGCCCCGCCACCGGCACCGACCTGCTCCTCGCCACCGGCCGGGCCTGGTCCTCCGACGCTGACGCGCACCCCATGGACGCCGGCTGGGAGAGCGCCGCGTCCCCCAACATCGCCGCTGACCGCTGACCGACCCGCGCACGGCCAGGGGCCCGTGTCACAGCCAGGAGATGTCCGGCGGGCGCCGCCGGCGGCGCCACGCGCTCAGACCGGCGGCAGGCCCGGGGCGGGCGGCCGGGACCGTACCGCCGACGCCCCGCCGTCCCGCTCGTCGCCGCGTTACAAGCCGCGGATGCGACCGGCTTCCTGGGGCACTTCCTGGGGCAGAGCCGGAACCTGCGTCGGCGCGGCCGACGGCGGGCTTCCGGCCTGCGCCGCGGGCGGGCTCGCCGGCGACGGGTCCGTGGCCGGCTTCGGCGGCCCGGCGACGTCGCGGCCCCGGCTCGGCCACGCGCTGGGTGTCACCGGCCCTCCTGGCACGGCCCGGTGGGCATGGCGGCGTGCCCGCGCGAGCTCGGCCAGCATCGCCGGGGTGTGCCGGACGACCCGGAACGTCCCCCCCGGCTCCTCCGACCAGCGAACCGGGATCTCGGCGATCCGGTAGCCGAGCGATCGCGCGAGGCTGAGCACCTCGACGTCGAAGCCGAATCCGTTTACCTGCGACAGGCCGAAGAGGACCTTTGCCTCGGCGTGGCGGAACGCCTTGAAGCCGCACTGGGTGTCGGCAAGGTCGAGGGAGACCAGCGAGCGGGTGAGCTGGTTGAACGCCCAGCTGCCCAGGCGGCGCGAGGCGGCGCGGTCCGCGCCCCGGCCGAGCCGGCGCGAGCCGAGCACGACCTCGGCATGCTCCAGCTCCGCCAGCAGCAGCGGCAGGTCGGAGACGTCGGAGGCCAGGTCGGCGTCCATGAACACGATCGCCTCGCCGATGGCGGCGGCCACGCCGACCCGGACCGCGGCGCCCTTCCCGTTGTTCCACGGGAGTCTGATCACCCGGCTGTTCGGTACGTCGCGCAGCAGTTCGCCGGCTATCCGGGCGGTGTCGTCGGTGCTGCCGTCGTCGACGACGATCAGCTCGGCGCCGGGAAACCGGCGTAGGACGTCCGAGAGGACGGGGAGCGACCAGGGGAGCCGGCGGGCCTCGTTGAACGCCGGGATGACCACGCTCACGGGCACCCAGTCCAAAGTCCCACCCCACGCTGCGCCGACTTCGCGACAGGCGCCTGCCGGCCGTTGCGCGAATAGCATCTTCGGGCTGATGTGTCGAAAAGCATCGTCCAGGGACGAGTCCGACATCGTGGAACTTTACTCACCCATCCGCCGCCAACTCGGCAGACAAGTTACCGATGGCGCGCCGTTGCCCGGACGTTGATACCTACATTGACGTTACGGAGCAGTACACCCAACACGAACCACTGCTAGACAAAAAGCAACAGAACGTGCACATCCCCATGACACGACGGCTGATCGCGCCGCCCGCGCGCGCCGCCGGACGCACACCCGCGCGCCGCCCACCATCGCGGCCGGCCACCAACGGCGCCCCGTCGCCCCCACGGTGGGTGACGATTGGGCGACACGTGGCCTTTCGATGAGCTGGTTCCATGAGCGAACCAGCCGCCTCATCGGCGGGCGCGCCGGACAATGGACTCTCCTGTCGCCGGCCGCCCGTTGCCGGCCGCGCGGCCGGCAACGGGCGGCCGGCGGGCGCGGACGGCCTGGGGACGGAGGAAACATGGCTGGCCTTGGGCGGGACCGAGATCGGGACGGCTGGCGCGATGGGTCACGCGAGGCTGGGCACGAGGGCTCGCGCGAAGGAGGTCACGAGGGCGGCCATGGCGGGAAGCCGCCGCCCGAGGCTCGTCCGGTACGGGCTCGGGCGTCACGGCGCTGGCCAGCGCCGCCACCCTCCCCCAGTGGCGACGAGCCCACGGGGCCGCCGCGGGAGAGTCGGACGTGGCCGGCAGGCGGGCGGGGACGACGGACCGGCGACGACGCCGACGGCGCACTGCGCGGACTCGTCGGCGCCGGACGCAGCAAGCTCAGCCTCAGCGCGGCCATGCGGGCCCGTGACGTCGCCCGCCCGGACGCGGACGACGTCACCCAGGCCGAGAGGGTCATCGCCGAACGGCTCCAGGCGCGGGCCGGCGCCGACCGGTCCGGGCCCGACCGGGACCGGACAGCGGCCGACCGGGCGAGTCCCGCCCGGCCCAGCGGGCGGCCGTCGCCGAGCTGGGCTGCCCGGCGCGGTCAGACCGCGGGCGGGACGGGGGCGCCGGAAGGGACGGGCGGGAGCTCGCCGGTGCGCTCGTAGGCGGTCAGCATCCGCAGGCGGCGGGTGTGCCGCGCCTCGTCGGAGAACGGAGTCGACAGGAACACCTCGGCGAAGGCGACCGCCTCGGCGACCTCGTGCATCCGCGCGCCCAGGCTGAGCACGTTCGCGTCGTTGTGCTGGCGGCCGAGCCGCGCGGTCTCCTCGGACCAGGCGAGTGCCGCGCGCGCCCCGGCGACCTTGTTGGCGGCGATGGCCTCGCCGTTGCCGGATCCGCCGATGACGATCCCGAGGCTGCCCGACTCGGCGGCGACGGCCGCGGCGGCGGCCATGACGAACGGGGGGTAGTCGTCGTCGGGGTCGTACTCGCCTGGGCCGTGGTCTACCGGGGTGTGGCCGAGCTCTGCCAGCCGCTCGATGAGGGCGGTCTTCAGGTGGTAGCCGGCATGGTCAGAACCGAGATGGACGCGCACGATGAGCCATCATGCCCTCTCGCGCGGCACGGCGTGGCGGTGGCGCGGTGGACGTCGCCGCCGCGCCCCCACCATCCCGTGAGACTCGCGCCGGTCAGGACTCGCGGGCGGCGAGCTTCTCCGGCCGCTCGACCGGCTCGGACGTGGTCGCCGGGTTCGGCCTCACCAACCCGCCGAAGGTCGGGTCCGCGCTCACCGTCGGCACGTCAAAGGTCAGATTGTCGAACGTCGGGCCGACATCGCGGGTCCGCTTGAGCTCGTAGAAGCCCGGCGTCTGGGCCACGAGCAGGAAACCGTCCCACAGCCGGCCAGCCGCCTCACCGGTCGGCGTCGGGGTCATGACCGGGCCGAACAGCGCCACATCGCCCACGGCGACCACCGGGGTGCCGACGTCCATGCCGACGCGGCCGATGCCCTCGGCGTGGCTCGCGCGCACCTGCTCGTCGTACTCCGTGGACTCGGCCGCGTCGGCGAGCGACACCGGCAGGCCGACCTCGGCCAGCGCGGCCTCGAAGACGTCGCGGCCCCACTCCACCTTGTCGACGTGGCGGCGCCGCGAGAGCGCGGTGTAGAGCGGCCCGAGCACCTCGTCGCCGTGCGCGGCGGCCGCGGCCACGGCGATCCGGACCGGGCCCCACATCAGCGGGATCATCGACTTGTAGGGCTCGGGAATGTCGTCACGCCCGCCGTTGAGTACCGCCAGGCTCATGACGTGCCAGCGGATCTCGACGGGCCGCACCTTCTGGACCTCGAGCATCCACCGGGACGTCAGGAACGCCCACGGGCAGCTCGGGTCGAACCAGAAATCGGCCACTACCGCCGGCCCGCTCCCGGCCACCGATGACACAGTCTCGACGCCTGTCCCTGCAGTCACGTGCTGTCTCCTGTCCGGACGGTCCACCCGGCGGGGCTGTCGCCCGCCACGTTCCCCATCCGGCGTCAACCATCCGCCGCGGGCGGTGCCTTCCCGCTTGCGGCGAGATATCTCGCCACCCGGTTGATCACCGCCACGGTCGGCACGGCGACGACCGCTCCGGGGATCCCGGCGAGCACGGCGCCGGCCGACAGCGCGATCACGATCGCGAGCGGGTGCAGCCGCACCGCGCGGCGCATCACCAGTGGCTGCAGCAGGTGGCCCTCGACCTGCTGGACGAACAGCACCACGCCGGCCACGATGATCGCCGGCACCACTCCCTTGGCCACCAGCGTGACCAGAATGGCCGCGACGCCAGCCACCGTCGCGCCGATGATCGGAATGAATCCACCGAAGAACGTCAGAAGTGCCAGCGGAGCGACCAGGGGCGTGCCCACCGCGACCAGGCCGATGGAGATGCCGAGGGAGTCGACGACCGCGACGAACACGGTGCCGCGGATGTAGCCGGTGAGGGTGTTCCACGCCTCCCTGCCCGCGCCGCGGACCCGCTCCTCGGCGGTCGCCGGGAACCGGGACACGATCCAGTCCCAGATCCCGGCGCCGTCATAGACGAAGAAGAAGGTGGCGAACAGCGTGACCAGGATGGTGGTGAGCACCTCGAACAGCACCGAGGCTGTTGTGATCACACCGGACAGCACCTTGCCCCGGTTCTCGCTGAGCGAATGCTGGATGCTGTTGACCAGGTCGTCGATCTGCTTCTGCGACAGGTTCAGCGGGCCGTTGATCAGGTAGTCGCGGACCTGGTCGATACCCGCACTGACCTGGTCGATGACCTTCGGCAACTCATTGGCCGCGTTGAAACCGACGGCGACCGCCGCGCCACCGATCAGGACGAAGAAGGTCAGCAGCGCGATGAACGCCGAGGCCAGCCGCGGCACGCCGATCCGCTGCAGCCGGTGCGCGATCGGGACGATCAGCGCGCTGATCAGCAGGCCGGCGACGACAGGGATGACGACGGTGCGGATCCGCCCGAGCACGACCACCACGACGTAGACCGCGGCGGCGACGACAAGCAGCCGCCACGACCAGCCGGCGCTGACTCGTAACGCCAGCGGCACCGCCCGTTCGGCCCGATCCCGTGTCGAGAGCCGGGCGGCCTCCTCGGCCGCCGCGGCCCGCCGCGCGTCGGCCTCAGCCCGGCGCGCCGCCGCCTCGGCCTCGGCCACCTCGGCGGCCCGGCGGGCGGCGGCGGCGCTGGCGGCCCGGCGCGCCTGGACCCGCCCCTGCAGGTTCGCTCGGAGGCGCCCGCCCGGAGGGGGTGCTCCCGCGCCCGGCCCGTCATCACCCGGCCCGTCATCCGGACCAGCGCGGTCGGCGTCATCGGCATCGGCGTCATCGGCATCAGGGTCATCGGCATCAGGGTCATCGGCATCAGGGTCGGCATCGACGACGTCCGCGTCGTCGGAGCCGCCAACTTCGTCGGGGCTCCCAGTGCCGTCGCCGTCCCCGGCGCCATTGCCGCTCCCGGTGTCGCCGCTGTCGGCGGTGTCAGCGACATCGGCGGTGTTGTCGACCTCGGCGGTGTTGTCGACCTCGTCCGTGCCGTGGGCGTCCGCGTCCGGCGTGTCGTCGCCGCCTGGCGGCGGCGGCGGGTCGGACTGCTCGCCGCGCGCGGCCCGTTCCACCTGGCGCTCTCCTCCGGTCGAGCGTTGTGCCGGATAACCGGCGATTCAGGGCCGGACCGCGGAACCGGCCGGCCGGACGCGCGGCCCCGAGACCACGCCGGAATCGTCCCACATCGTTGATGGACCGCTGACAGCCCGACCCGGCACGCGCCACCGTGGGCGGCGCGATGAGCGCGGGCACGGCCCGGCCGCCCACGCAGCGTGGAAGACTGGCGGGAATGGTTCTTCCGCCGCGCCTTCGGAGGCCTACCGAGGCACGTGGCCAAAGGAGGCGCGAAAATGCTCTTCTTCGCGCCTCCGGAGGCCTACCGGAGTCACGTGGCCAAAGGAGGCGCGAAAATGCTCTTCTTCGCGCCTCCGGAGGCTACCGGGAGTCGTGTGGCCAAAGGAGGTGCGAAAATGTTCTTCTTCGCGCCTTCGGAGGCTACCGGGAGTCAAGAGAGGATCCGAGTGCCGAACAACCTCACCCGTGACGAGGCGAGCGCGCGCGCCCGCCTGCTGAACGTCTCCTCCTACGACGTCGAGCTCGACCTGACGACCGGTCACGAGACCTTCGCGTCGACGACCACCGTCACGTTCACCGCGACCGAGCCCGGAGCGACGACCTTCATCGAGCTGGCGGCGCCGGCGGTGCGGGAGATCGCGCTCAACGGCGTCGCACTGGACCCCGCCGAGGTGTTCGACGGCGACCGGATCACGCTGGCGAACCTCGCCGAGTCGAACCGGCTCGTCGTCGCCGCCGACTGCGCCTACTCGCGCACGGGTGAGGGCCTGCACAGGTTCGTCGACCCGGTCGACGAGGCGGTATACCTCTACACCCAGTTCGAGACGTATGACGCGCACCGGATGTACGCCTGCTTCGACCAGCCCGACCTGAAGGCTTCCTTCACGCTGAGCGTCACCGCCCCGGCCGACTGGAAGATCATCTCGAACGGCCCGGTCGCGGCTGTCACCGAGGCGGCGATCGGCGTGCGCGTGATCCGATTCCTGCAGACCCCGGTGATGTCCACCTACATCACCGCGCTGGTCGCCGGCCCGTACCACGAGGTCCGCGACCACCACGATGGCATCGACCTCGGGCTGTACTGCCGGCGCTCGCTCGCGGAGTTCCTCGACCCGGCGGAGCTGTTCGAGATCACCAGGCAGGGCTTCGACTTCTACCACCGGGTGTTCGACTACCGGTACCCGTTCGGCAAGTACGACCAGCTGTTCGTGCCGGAGTTCAACGCCGGCGCGATGGAGAACGCCGGCTGCGTGACGTTCCTGGAGGACTATGTCTTCCGCGCCAAGGTGACCGAGGCCCGCCGGGAGCGGCGCGCCGAGACCATCCTGCACGAGATGGCGCACATGTGGTTCGGCGACCTGGTCACCATGCGCTGGTGGGACGACCTGTGGCTGAACGAGTCGTTCGCGACCTACATGTCGGTGCTCGCGCAGGTCGACTCGACCCGGTTCACCAACGGCTGGACGACGTTCGCGAACGCGGAGAAGGCGTGGGCCTACCGCCAGGACCAGCTGTCGTCCACCCACCCGATCGTCGCGGACGCCGTCGACATGGACGCGGTGCGCACGAACTTCGACGGCATCACCTACGCCAAGGGCGCCTCCGTCCTCAAGCAGCTCGTCGCCTGGGTCGGTCAGGAGGAGTTCCTCGCCGGCCTGCGCAGCTACTTCCGCGCCTACGAGTTCGGCAACACCGAGCTGCGCGACCTGCTCGACGAGCTGGAGAAGTCCAGCGGCCGCAAGCTCACCGCCTGGTCGCGCGACTGGCTGGAAACCACCGGTGTCAACACGTTGCGCCCGCGGTTCGAGACCGACTCGTCGGGTCTTTTCACCGCGTTCGACGTCGTCCAGGAGCCGGCGTCCTCGCCGCCGACCGCGTCCCAGACGCTGCGGCCGCACCGCGTCGCGATCGGCCTCTACGACCGGGACGAGAAGGGTGACCTGGTCCGGCGCGAGCGGGTCGAGCTGGACGTCGTCGGCGAGCTCACCGAGGTGGCGAAGCTGGTCGGCGCGCGGCGCCCCGAACTGCTGCTGGTCAACGACGACGACCTGACGTTCGCCAAGATCCGCCTCGACGACGACTCCCTGCGGACGCTGGTCAGCGACATCGGCAAAGTGCGGGCGTCGCTGCCGCGCACGCTGTGCTGGGCGGCGGCGTGGGACATGACCCGCGACGCGGAGCTCGCCGCCCGCGACTACGTCCAGCTGGTGCTGTCCGGTGCCGACGCCGAGGACGACATCGGCGTCGTGCAGACGCTGCTCGCGCGGGCCGCGCTCACGCTCGACAGCTATGGCGACCCGGCGAACCGGTCGGCGGCGCTGCGGGCACTGTGCGCGCGGGCCGAGGAGCTGATGCGGGCCGCGCCCGGCGGCAGCGACCTGCAGCTGGTGTTCACGACGACGTTCGCCCAGGCCGAGGACCCCGGGCAGGTCGAGAAGATCCGGGCGATCTTCGAGGGCCGCGACGTGATCGAGGGCCTCGCGCTGGACACCGAGCTGCGCTGGACGCTGCTGACCCAGCTGGTCGCCCGCGGCGTCTACGGCGACGCCGAGATCGACGCGGAGCTGGCCCGCGACGCCACGGCGGCGGGTGAGAAGCGGGCGGCCACGGCGCGCAGCGCCCGGCCGACCCCCGACGCGAAGGCGGCGGCCTGGGCGGCGGTCATGGAGTCTGACAAGCTGTCCAACCACCTCCTGGTGGCTACGCTGGGCGGTTTCTGGATCTCCAGCCAGCGGGAGCTGACGAAGCCCTACGTGGACCGCTACTTCGCCGAGATCGCCGAGATCTGGAAGACGCGCAGCTTCGACACCGCGCAGACGATCACCCAGATGCTCTTCCCCGACGGCGTCATCGAGCAGGCGACGATCGACAAGGTGGACGCCTACCTCGCTAACGAGGACCCGGCGCCCCCGCTGCGCCGCGCCCTCGCCGAGGGCCGCGACGGGCTCGTCCGGGCCTTGGCCGCCCGCGCGAGGGACGTTGAGGCGGCGTCGGCCGCCGGCTAAGGGCCGCTGGCGGGGAGGCGGCGCCGAGGCCGGGCCTCCCGGATCGCCGGCTTCCCGGCGGGCTCGCGGCGCTGGGCCAGCCGTGGCGGATCCCGCCACGGCTGGCCCGGCGGCGGCGCGCCGCGGGCCGCGCGACCACGCGGTAGGGCCCGAGCCGCCGCCGCCTAGGCCAGGGCCGCCCGGCGCGGCCGCAGGCCCACGAAGGCGGTCACCGAGGCCGCGAGGCTGGTGGCCGCGACGAACCACCAGCCCTCGTGGAACGCGTGCACGAATCGCTGAGGCGCCGGAGAACCGACGATCGCGACGAGGATGGCCACACCGAGGACGCTCGCGACCTGGCGGGCCATGCTCACCACCGCGCTGCCGGTGGCAAGCCGGTCAGGGGGCAGCACGGCGGTCGCCCCGGCGGTCAGCGTCGGCATCACAAGCCCCACGCCGATGCCGGTGAGCAGCATGCCGGGCAGCACGTCCGCGGCGTAGTCCGCGTGCTGCCCGACCCGCAGCGCCCACCACGCCGCCCCGACGGCGTAGATCAGGGCGCCGGTGCCCGCGGTCCGCCAGAGGCCGAACCGGGCGATCAGCGGGCCCGCCAGCAGCAGCGCCACCGGCGGCACCATCGCCGGCCCCGGAGTGACCGCGAGACCGATCCTCAAGGCCGACCAGTTCCAGGCGCCGGCCATGTAAGTGACCAGCGAGAGCAGCATCGCGGCGAAGGCGATGCAGAACAGGAACAGCGCGACCGCCGCGGGCGAGAACCCCGGCGTGCGCAGCAGGGAGAACTCGACCACGGGCGAGGGGTGGCGCATCGACCTCGCGACGAACCCGGCCAGCAGCACGGAGGCGCCCACCAGGCTCCCGACGACCTCGGCCGACCCCCAGCCCCAGTCGGAGGACTTCACCAGGCCAAGCGCGAGCAGGCCGATGCCGGCCGTCAACGCGAGCACGCCGGCGGCATCCGGCAGCGGCCCGGGGTTCTCCTCCCGCCGCCGCGGCAGCACTCGGGCACCGAGCACGAGGGTCGCGACGCCGACCGGCAGGTTCACCAGGAACACCCACCGCCAGTCCAGCTCGACGAGCAGGCCGCCCACGACCGGGCCCAGCGCGGCGGCGAGACCGCCGACCGCCGCCCAGCCGCGCACCGCGGCCGCGCGGCCCTCGGCCGGAGTCACCGCGAGCAGCAGCGCGAGGCTCGTCGGCAGCAGCACCGCCGCGCCGGCCGCCTGCACGACCCGGCCGACGACCAGCGACCCGACACCAGGGCTCGCGGCGCACAGCGCGCTCGCCGCGGTGAACAGCACGGTGCCGAGCAGGAACCCGCCCCGGTGCCCGTGGCGGTCGGCCAGCCGCCCGGCGGGCACGAGCAGCGCCGCGAAGACGATCGCGTAGCCGTTGAGCACCCAGGACAGCGTCGACAGCCCGCCGCCCAGGTCCCGCTGGATGTCCGGGAAGGCGATGTTGACGATGAACAGGTCCAGGTTGGCCATGAACACCGCCGCGCACACCACCCACAACACAGCCCGCGCCCGCCAGCCCGCCCCGGCGCCGGCCGCGCCGGGCTGACCCGTCGGCGCAGCAGCCGGCCCGGTCCAGGGCGCGCCGCCGGTGGCGACCTCCCTCGGCGCGGCGGTCGTGGAACGTCCCGTGGGGACCGCCGAGCCTCCCGCCTCGTCCGTCGAGGGCGCCGTTCGCAACGCGTCATCCACCGTCACAGACCTCCGTTGCCGCCGCCCGCGCCTCGGGCAATCTGTGAGTTCATATATCGAACTCAGTAGGGCGGCAAGGGTTCTGGGCGCTGGATCGCGACTGGCGATCGAGCCATGGCCGAGCCCAAAGACGGATGCGTCTCTGTCTCGGCTAGGCCGCGGCGCCGACGAAGGCGGCCCGGCCGTCTTGGCCCGGCGGGCACGGCCTCGTGGACAGTGGCGGGTCGACGTGGCGACAGCTCGCGTCGGCCTGGCCGGAGACTGCTCCACGCGCGTAGCCCGGGCAGGTACCTGCCCGGGCTACGCCGCGCCGACCGGAACCGACTCGGGTGGCGGTCCGGCCACGTCCGCGAGCTGGCGAAGCCCGGAGACGAGGCCACCGACCAGATCGCCGACAGCGAAGCTGGATGTCATCGACAACGTGGCGAGCGAGGCGGCCGCGTCGGGGATCCGGCGGCGGGCAGCCGGGGTGGTGGCGATCCGGACGAACCGCTGCCCTGGCGAGACGAGAACGAGAACGGCGGCGGCGGACTGACCGCCGACGATCTCGCCGAGGAGCCGCTCGGCGGCGGTCTTCGGGTCACCCGAGACCGCGCCGACCCGGACGTGAAAACCGATACCGGTCTGCCGCTCGGCGAGCAGCCGGGCGTTGTTCAGCCGGTCGATCTGGTCCTGGCGGAACGCCTCACCAGCTGCCACTGGCTCCGCCGGAGCCCGGCGCCGCCGTTCCCGCGGTCTCCTGCGCCGTCGGCTCGGCGCCCTCGGCGGCCCCCTCACCGCCGAGCCAGACCTCCTGGTGCTCCCAGGGCTGCCCGGGGCGGTAACGATCCGAGCTCTTGCCGCCGGACAGCGCGGTGAGGATCAGGGCGACCAGGAAGCCGGCGACGATAGTGCCGCCGTAGATCAGCCAGGACTCCAGCGGAGAGAGCGGATCCGGGCTGTAGTGCGTGCCGATCCTCCCCCCGTCCGCGAAAGCCGCCGCGGAGAAGAGCGGCAAGGTCAGGGTGGTCAACGCGGCCAGCGTCAGCGCACGACGCGCCCCGCGGCGGACAGGACGGCGAGTCACGGTTCCGAAGACTACCGGCAACCAGTCCCCCGCGAGAGCCGCATGGTCCGCCGGTGGCCGAAGCCCACGCGACAGTTGGCGAAGCCTCGCGCGGGCGGAGGCATCCAGCAGATTCCGTCCACCGGACGTAGACCCTTGAGCGTGCCCCTGCCGGCGGACCTGGGCCGGCGGGAGAGGACACCGGCGATCAGGTGGTAGCCGGCGGGCGGGCCGTGGACACCTCGGACAGGATGTCGACAAGACGGGCGACCCGGGTGTCGGTCATCAGGTCCTCGATGGTGACGGCGACACCGCGGTCGTCACGGACCGGAAGGCGCCAGTTCGGGTAGCTGTCGACCGTGCCGGGCAGGTTGGGCTGGTGGCGGTCACCAACGGCGTCACCGGGCGCGGCGAGAATGATGCGTGCCGGTGTGGCGACCAGGAGGCGGTGCATCCCGAGCGCGGCGTCCCGGACCAGAGCCGGGTCCAGCTCGTCGCCGTCCGCGGTCCCCGCCGGTGCCGTGCCCTGGGCGGCGGTGGCCCCGTCCTCGGTGAGCAGGCCGTGGAAGCGCAGGTGGGCCAGCAGGCGGTCGCGGGCGACGCGCCAGTCGGCCGTCTCGTCCGCCACCGGGCGGCCGAGCAGGCCGCGGTCGGCGCGGGCGCGGACATGCTCGCCCAGCAGGAAGCCGGCGGCGGTCGGCAGGTCGTGCGTGGTGACGCTGGCCATCGTGCGCTCCCGCCAGGCGCTCGGCGGGAGCGGGACGCCGTCGGCGTCGTTCTCGAACCACAGCACCGACGAGCCGAGCACGCCGGCGCCGGCCAGCGTGGTCGCGACCGTCGACTCGACAGTGCCCAGGTCCTCGCCGACGATCACCGCGCCGGCTCGCGCCGCCTCCAGCGCGATCACACCGAGCATCGCCTCGGCGTCGTAGCGGACGAACGTGCCGTTCGCGGCGCCCGCGCCGACCGGGATCCACCACAGCCGGAAGAGCCCCAGGATGTGGTCGACGCGCAGCCCGCCGCCGCGGGCGAGGACCGCGGCGACCATACTGCGCAGCGGCGCGTAGCCGGACGCGGCGAGCCGGTCGGGCCGCCACGGCGGCAGCCCCCAGTCCTGGCCCTGCTGGTTGAAGGTGTCGGGCGGAGCGCCGATGCTCGCGCCCGCCGCGTAGGCGTCCCGGCCGGCCCAGGTGTCGGCGCCGGCGGGGTCCACGCCGACGGCCAGGTCGTGGACGACGCCGACCCGCATCCCGGCCGCGAGCGCGGCGGCCTGGGCCGCGGCCACCTGCTCCTCGCAGCGGTCCTGCAGCCAGCGGTGGAAGGCGACCCGGTCCGCGAGCTCGCGCCGGGCCTCGGCGACGGCGGCGGGGTCCCGGTCGCGCAGGCCGGCTGGCCATCGCCGCCAGTCGGGGCCGTGCCGCTCGGCGAGTGCGCACCACGTCGCGAACCCCGACAGCTCGTCGTCGCCCTCGGCGCCGGCGCCGGCCGCCGGCGCCGGGACGGCGAACAGCAGCTCCAGCGCCGCCTGCTTGGCCTCCCACGCGGCGTCCCGGTCGATCAGCTGGCCGAACTCGTCGTCGCCGGCCACCGCCGGACCAGCCGCGACGACGCCGGTCGCCCGCGCCCGCCCCGCCGGGAGGGACTCGGTGCCGCCGCCCTGCTGGGACTTGCGCGCCGCGGCGGCATAGCCGTCGACGGCGGCGCGGGTCGCCTCGTCGGCCGCGGCGTACTCGGGGATGTGTTCCGGGCGCAGGTAGAGCGGCGAAAGGAAGCGCCGGCTCGTCGGGTAGTAGGGCGACGGCTGGACGGGCAGCGTGGGCGCGGCCGCGTGCAGCGGGTTGACGAGCAGGACGTCCGCGCGACCGCCGGCCGCCGAGCCCGACCAGGCGGCGAGCTGGGCGAGGTCGGCGTAGTCGCCGATCCCCCACGAGCCGGCCGAGCGCAGCGCGTAGAGCTGCGCCATCCAGCCCCACATCCTGTCGCCCCGCCGGTGGTCGTGGTCCCGCGAGGCCGACGCCTGCCCGGCGGCGCCCAAGGCTGCGCTGGGAAGGTCCCCAGGGATACCGGGGACGCCCGCGTCGGGTCGGCGTGGTCGCGTGCCAGGGCGGCTGTCGGTGGGCTCGGGCACCCGGTCCGGCACGGCGACGACCTGGGTCACGCTCTCGCGCCCGCCCGCACGCACCCGCAGGGTGTGGTCGCCCAGCGGCAGCCCCGGGGGCAGCGGCGCCAGCACCGCGGCCAGCTCCTCGCCGTCGATCTCCCGGCGCTCCCCCACCGCTCCGAGCGCCACCGCGACCCGTCCGCCACCGTCGCCCAGCTCGAGCTCGCAGTCCACACCGGCGTCGGCTTCCGGCCCGCCCCGCACGGAGGCCACGAGCCGCGCCGGCAGACGCAGGACGACGGGACGCGGCGCGGATGCCTTCACGACCACGCTGGCCGGCGACAGCCGCCGCCACGGGGCGGTCCGAGCCTGGTCAAGCGCCGCGGCCGCGTCGGCGGTGTCGACGCCCATCAGCTCCAGCACGCGCCGCACCGCCGTGGCCGAGACGGCGACCGGCCGGTCGTGGGCGTCCTGGTAGCCGGTCGCGACGCCGTAGGCCGCGGCGAGCGCGGCGAGCGCGGGGTCGGCGAGATCCATGACGAGCAGCCTAGGGCGGTCCCGTGGCCGGACGCTCCAGGCCCGCCGCCGGGCACCGCCTCGGGCAGGGATCCTGCTCCCCGCGTTGGACAGTCGGAACAATGCGACGTCTAAGGCTTGGTGTCGGCGCCCCCACCGGAGCTGTGCGGGTCGGCGCGATCGGCGGTGGTGAAACCGAGATAGGCGCGACGGACGGCCTCGATGTCAGGGCCGCGAGGGCCCGGCGCCTCCGGCGCGTCGAATGTCCGCGAGGCCGCCGGACCGGGCGGGTCCAGCGCCCCCGGTGCCGGCGGGTCCGGCGTCGGTCCGGACGGGGGGTCTGGTGCCGCCCAGGGCGGCGCCCAGGACTCCCTCGGCGGGGCCTGGGAGCCGTCCCAGAAGGGCGCGGGCGGCGTTTCCGGCGGTGAGGCGAGGGGCAGCCGCACGTGCATGCGCGCGCCGCCGTCCGGGGCCTCCCCCGCCGTGACCGTGCCGCCGTGGGTGTGCACCGCGTCGGCGACGATCGCCAGGCCGAGCCCGGACCCGGGAAGGCTGCGGGCGTCGGTCGACCGGTAGAAGCGCTCGAAGACGTGCGGGCGGTCCTCCGCCGCGATGCCCGGCCCCTCGTCGCTGACGACCACCTCGCCGGCGGCGGTCTGGACGTGCACGGCCGAGTCCACCGGGGAGAACTTGACCGCGTTGTCGAGCAGGTTGGTGACCGCCCGTTCCAGCATGTTCGGCCGCCCGTCGACCCAGGAAGGGGCCGACGTCACCTTGATCACGATGCCCTTCGGAGTCGCGCGCCGCCGCGCCCGCTCGACGGCCGCGGCCACCACCTCGGCCAGGTCGAGCCGCTCGACCTCCTCCACCGGTGCCTCGTCGCGCGCGAGCTCGACGAGCTCGCTCACCAGCCCGGTCAGCTCGCGCGTCTGGCCGTCGACGTCCCGCAGCAGGTCCGCCCGGTCGGCCGCGGGCAGCGCGCGGTGCGGGTTCGCCTCGGACCGGATGAGCAGCTCGATGTTGGTACGCAGGCTGGTCAGCGGGGTGCGCAGCTCGTGGCTGGCGTCGTCGACCAGTTGGCGCTGCCGCGCCTTGGAGGCCGCGAGGGCGCGCAGCATGCTGTTCAGGCTTCCGGCGAGCCGGGCGATCTCGTCGGTGCCGGTCACCGGGATGAGCGCGGACAGGTCCTGGGTGCGGGCCACATGCTCGGCCGCGGCGGCGGCGTCGTCGACCGGCCGCAGGGCTGCGCGCGCCACCAGCAGGCCGGCGACCATCGACCCGCCCACACCGACGATGCCCACGACCAGCATCACCAGGCCGAGCTCACCCAACGTGCTGGTGACGTCCGACATCGGGCGGGCGAGCTGGAGGCCGAGCTCGAGCGGCGCCATCCGGTAGTCGCGCGGGAACGGGTTGTAGATGAAATCGTCGGCCGTCATCCGCAGCGCTTTGGTGGCAACCCGGTATTCCTTGCCGTCGGCCTTCACCGTCCGCAGCCGGACCTCGTCGCCCTGCGTCCGTGCGATCGCGATATCGGCACCGTCCACGGGCAGCTGGACGTAGTCCTGAGGGTTGTACGGCGTGAGGATCGTGCCGTCCAGCCTAAAGACCTGCAGGCGCAGGCCAAGCGTGTTCGCGTAGATCTGGATGCGGTCGTCGGCGGGACTGTTGGGGTCGGATCCCGTGTCGTACCAGAGCTTGGTGTTGTCGCCCGCGACCTGGACCTGCTGGCGCAGCTGGTCGTCGATGGAGTTGCGCAGGACGACGTTGGTCGCGCCGAGCGCGACACCGGCGACGACCGCGATTCCGGCCAGCACCGCGGCGCCGACCAGCAGCGCCATCCGGTTGCGCAGCGCCAGCCGCGAGAACCATGACCGTCGGCGCCGCCGCCGGCGGGGATCACCGGTGCCGGGGCCACTCTGGGGGCCGCCCTGGCCACCGCTCGTGGAGCCATCCGGCGGGCGGTCGACATGCCTGTCGGCGAGAAGGTCGAACGGGTTGGTCACGGTGAGTGCTCACGAGCCGGCGCCGCTGACTGCTCGCGCAGCACGTAGCCGACGCCGCGAACGGTGTGCAGCAGCCGTGGCTCACCGGCCGCCTCGAGCTTGCGCCGCAGGTAGCTCACGAACACCTCCAGCGAGTTCGACGACGGGCCGAAGTCGTACCCCCAGACCCGCTCCATGATCATGGAACGGGACAGCACCTGGCGCGGATGGGTGAGGAAGAGCTCCAGCAGCTCGAACTCGGTCTTGGTGAGCGTCAGTTCCCGGCCGCCCCGGACGACCTGCCGGCTGCTCGGGTCGAGCGCCACGCCGCCGTAGCTGAGCACGCCGCTGCCGACCGCCGCGGAGGAGCCGGCCCTGGCGCCGGTGCGGGCGGCGAGCGCCGAGCGGCGCGCGAGCGCCCGCAGCCGGGCGAACAGCTCCTCCAGGGCGAACGGCTTGACGAGGTAGTCATCCGCGCCGACGTCCAGACCGCTGACCCGGTCAGCGAGCCCGTCACGGGCGGTGAGCATGAGCACGGGCAGGTCGTCGCCGCGGGCGCGCAGCTGCCGGCAGGCCTCCAGCCCGTCCATCCGCGGCATCATCACGTCGAGAATGGCGATGTCCGGCCGCTCCCTGGCGATCAGCTCGAGCGCCGCGATCCCGTCGGCCGCCGTGGCCACCTCGTATCCCTCGAACCGGAGCGACCGCTCCAGGGACTGCCGAACCGCCGCGTCGTCATCCACAATCAGTACCCGCACGTGCCCAGTCTGCTCCGGCCGGCGCCTCTCGGGGCTGTCCCGACATAGGGCTCAGGGATATCTCGTTCCCCGTTCAGGATCCCTTCAGGCGGCGTCGGCCGGCCGCGCCATGAACCGAGCCGCCACGGGGGTGCCGGACGAGGCAGGGATCCGGGCATTCGGCGTGAGGCGAAGGGCGCTTCGTCGGCCCCCTTGGCTCCCTTGGCGCCGCCGCCCAGGCGGAGACGGCATCCGGCGCGGGCCAGGCGGGCCAGGTGGAAAGGCTCAGGTCGCGGAGCCGCCGCGAGCTGCGCCCGGGCCTGAGGACGGCGACGGGCCGGGCTGGGCCGGTGGGTCGATGCGGGGCGGAACGTCGTCGCCGAACTGCGGCGGCGCGCCGGGCGCAGCCTCCTCGTCCTCCTCGGACGAGGGCTCGGCCTCCTCGTCGTCGTCGACGACGACGAGGCTGCGCTGCAGGGCACCCAGGCTGATGCCGGCCCCGACGAGCGCGAGGCGCAGGCGCTCGCGCAGCTCACGGGCGACGTCCCACTGCTTGAGCGGCAGGGTCTTGACGGCGACGCGCAGCGTGTAACCGTCCGCCGTCATCGATTCCATGCCCCAGACCTCGGGCTCCTCGATGATGAGCAGGGCCCACTGGTCGTCACGCCACATCACCTGGGTGGTCTCCAGCAGGACGTCCTTGGCGCGGGCGACGTCGGTGTCGTAATCCAGCGGCACGTCGAGCACGGTTCGCGCCCATTGCTGACTCTTGTTACCGATTCTGGTGATCTCGCCGTTGCGGACGTACCAGACGGTTCCCTCGACGTCGCGCAGCCGCGTCATCCGGAAGGTGACGGCCTCGACCGTGCCGGAGATGGTGCCGACGTCGATGACATCGCCGACCCCGTACTGGTCCTCCAGCAACATGAAGATTCCGGAAAGAAAGTCCTTGACAAGGTTCTGCGCGCCGAAACCGACAGCGATTCCGAGTACGCCGGCGCTGGCGACGATCGGCGCGAGGTTGATGCCGAGCTCGCCCAGAACCAGGATGAACGCGATCCCGTAGACCACGATCGACACGACGCTGCGCAGCAGCGAACCGACGGTCTCGGCGCGCTGGCGGCGCCGTTCCAGCAGGATCGCGCTGTCACCGAACGCGCCGAGCAGGCCGCCGCGGAACAGGCCGCCGTTCCCGGTCACCGACGCCGCGTGCCGCGTGGTCCGTTTGATCAGCCGGTGCAGCAGCGAGCGGATGACGGTCGCCACCAGCAGGATCAGGATGATCGTCACCGGCGTGCCAAGGAAGACCTGGGCACCGGAGGCGAGGTAGTCGCTGTGGGTCGAGTCGTAGACGGTGCGACACAGGAAACCGGGCGGATTGCCGCAGGCATCCATGAGCGCGGCCTTGACCCCGTCCAGGCTCACGTCGGGCAGGCCAGGGGTCGGCGTGGGGGACGTCGACGTCGACGGTGTGGACGTCGCGCCGGCGGCGAGCATCAGGGGCAGGGACACGGCCTGGTCATCCTCCTCGGGCGGTCGGCTCCTCGGGCGCGGCGCACGCCGGGTGGCGAGCCGCTCACTGGGCGGGCCGGTCACCGGATGCACCCCCAGGCGCCCGCCGAGGCGCGCCCGGCACGGCACGCGGCGCCAACCCGCGCGCCACGGCGCCGCTGGGTCTACGCGGCCAGGACAGACCGGTCGGGGATGGCATGTCCGCGCCCCCCGCGGGCCCACGGCCAGCACCTTACGGGGTGTCGGATACGTCCGACTGATCGGCACCCGGCACGCGGCCTCGCCGCGGCGCGGCCCAGCAGGGGCGTCGCGAGGAGCCAGCGGGGCGACACGCTGCGCGACGCGACCGTCATCCCACCGACACGTTGGCGTGACAAAGGCGACCAGATATGTCCATCGCCACTTTCGCTCACCAGATGACCATGCAAACACGCTCGCGTTCCGCGCCGGAACACGCTTGACTATCCATTGTCACCGGAGACGCTGGTTAGGACGGGCTCCCGGGTGGGCGCCCGCCTCGACTCGGCAGGAGGTCGGCGTGGCAGAGGCGCTGGTTCTCAATGCCACGTACGAGCCCCTGTGCGTGGTGTCCCAACGTAGGGCGCTCATCCTCGTCCTCACGGACAAGGCGGTGATGGTCGAGGCCGGTGGGCAGGTCCTGCACTCCGTGGCAGCGGCCGTCGAGGTTCCCGTCGTCGTCCGGTTAGCGCGGTTCGTGCGGGTTCCCTATCGCTCACAGGTCCCGCTGACCCGCAAGGGCGTCCTCGCCCGCGACCATCACCGGTGCGTGTACTGCGGCGCACCGGCGACGTCGCTCGACCATGTCATTCCCCGGTCCCGTGGGGGCCCGCATGTCTGGGAGAACGTGGTGGCGGCCTGCGGCCGCTGCAATCATCTGAAAGCGGACCGCGCCGTCGCTGATCTCGGCTGGCGGCTCCGCACGGCGCCGCGCGCGCCGAGCGGAGCCGCCTGGCGCATTCTGGGGAGTCGTCGCATGGACCCGCGCTGGTCCGAGTACCTCAAGACCGACCTCGGCGAGGCCGCGACCGCCTAAGCCAGCCTCCGGACGGAGGACCGGACCACCGGCGCCAAGTCGTCGGGGTCCCCGTGGATCCGATGTGCCGTCACCCGCTGCGGCCGATAACGCTCACGGCTCGTCGACATCCGGAGACTGACGGAGCAGGTCGAGGTCGAACCAGACGCGCTTGCCGCCGGGGGTCGTCTGGACGCCCCAGGCGTCGGCGAGGGCCTCGACGAGCAGCAGACCCCACCCGGACTCTGCCTCCGGGTCACCGCGGGCCGCCCGGCCGGGCTTCGGCAGCGTCGTACCCTCCCGGTCCTCGACGCTGATCCGCAGCCGCGCGGGCTCCGCCCACACCCGCAGCGTCAGCTCGCTGCGGGCATGTTTGATCGCGTTGGTGCAGATCTCACTGACCAGCAGCGCCGCGTCGTCCGCCCGGCCGAGGGCGCGCGCCCCGACCACCGCCCGCACCGCGTTCCTCGCCTGCGCGGCGGACGCGGCCACCGGAGGCATCACCAGCTCCAGCAGCGGCGGCCCGGCGGCCTGCGTGGTCAGCACCAGCAGCGCCGTGTCGTCGTCGGTGTCGGGCGGCAGGTCGGCGGCGAGCAGGCTGAGCTCCAGCAATGCGCGGGAGGCGTTCTGCGGCCAGTGGCTGTCGTCGAGCTCGACGGTGTCCGGTCCCGACCAGCTGCGGACGGAGAACCCGCTCCGGGTGCGTCGGCGACGGTCGCCACCGCGGCGGCGCTCGATCCCCCCGGGCGGCCGGCCGGGGCCGGGCGCCCGGCGCTCCCGGGTACGCCGTTCGGCCCCCGTGCGCCGTTCCGGGCCTGTCCAATGGTCTCTTCCGCCGGCGCGGCGGTCCACCGCCGCGTCAGGGGCCGGAGCACCCGGACCTGGCGAGCCGGACGAGCCGGGCGTGCGCTCCTGCGTTGGCGCGGCCGTCGTGGCGGCTGTCGTGGCGGCCGGGTGACGCTGGCGCGCCGCATCGATCTCCGCGCGCCGCGCGGCGGCCCGGCGGCGGGCCATCTGCTCGCCCATCCCGGCCCGCAGCAGGTCGAGGCCGTCGGACAGCGGGCGGTGGCGCGACTCGACCAGGCCGTCGGTGAAGAACACCAGGCTGGAGCCAGGCGGCAGCTCGACGGTCGACTCGAAGAAGTGCGCGGGGTCGCCGACCCCGAGGGGCAGCCCGGGGTCGATCTCGAGGTAGTGCGGGTCGTCGTCCGGGGGTATCAGCAGCGGAGCCGGGTGGCCGGCGCCGGCGAGCACGACCCGGGCGCACTGGGGGCCCGGCCCGTCCCCGGCAGGGTCGGCGTCTCGCGAACCGGTGACCGGCGCGGCACGGGCGGGCTCGTAGATCCCGTACAGGCAGGTCGCGAACGGCAGGCCCGGCAGCGAGGACACCATCACATCGAGACGGGCCAGCAGCTCGGCGGGCCCCCACTCCTCCAGCGCGTAGGCCCGCAGTGCGGCGCGCAGCTGGCCCATCACCGCCGCGGCGCGCAGCCCCCGACCCATCACGTCACCGATCGCGAGCCCGACCCGGCCGCCGGCCAGCGGGATGACGTCGTAGAAGTCACCGCCGACCTCGGTGCCGGTGGTGCCCGGCCGGTACTCCATCGCCACGTCGGCGCCCTCGAGAACGGGCGGGTGCGCCGGCAGCAGCGAGCGCTGCAGCGCCTGGCCGGCATCCTGGGACTCGCGGTACATCCGGGCGTTGACGAGCGCGAGCGCGGCGCGGCGGGCCAGATCCTCCGCGATCGTCTGCTCGACCTTCGTGTACGGACGGTCGCCCTGCGCCCGGCTGAGAGTCAGGGCTCCGATGACCTGGTCGCCGTACGGCAGGGGCACTGTCATCGACGGCCCCCAGCCGAACTGGCGGAAGCGCACGTAATCCTGGGGATCGGGGAACAGCGCGCGGCGCAGCGTCGGGGTGAGGTCGTCAACGCACATCGGCTGGCCGGTGCGCACGACCGCGCCCGGGGCGTAGTCGTCACTCAGGCGCGCCGGGCGGGTCGCGGTGCGCGCCCGGACAAAGGCGGCGGCCTGCGGGTCGACGTGGTCCGCGGCGGCGAGGTCGATCACGTCGCCCTCGGGCGCGCGCAGCCAGAGCATGGCGCCGTCGCCCAGGCGGCGCCGCGCCAGCTCGACCACCATCTCGATGATCCGGTATGGCTCGAGCGAGCCGCCGAGCCGCAGGCTCGCGTCGGACAGGAACAGCAGGCCCTCCAGCACGGCCCGTTCCTCGGCGTGCCGCCGCCGCGCGCCCGGCAGCGACCGGGCGGCATCCCACAGCGCCGCGGCGCGCCGCGCCGCGCCGACCCGGCCCGAGCCGGCTCCGCCGGCCCCAGCGTCGCGGCCGGTGTCGTGGCGTTTGTCCCGGCCCGCGGCGGGCCGCTCGCCGCCCGTGCTCGGCTGCCGCGCGCTGGGCCTGCCACGCCACGGCCCGAGGCAGCGCCAGAGCCTGCTGTCTCCTGGCAGGACAGGCGCCGGCCCGTCACCCGCGGCGGCCGCGCCACCGGCCCGGGCCCGCGCGACGCCCGCGGCCCCATCGGCCGCCGCGGGTGTGGCCGCCGCCGGCATACCGGGCGCAGCGGGCGAGTCGGTCTCGACCGGCCCGCCGTCCTCGGCGGGCTCGACCGGCGCCTCAGCCGCGACCGGCGGATCGTTCTCGTCCGGTGATTCGGCGCTCCTCGGCACGTCAGCCGTCATCGCCACCTCCGCTACCGGCGGAGCGTCGGCCGCCAGCGGCGTGTCAGCCGCCACCGGGCAGCCGGGCGCCTGGCGCGCCGGCTCCGGGAGACGGTCCCGTCCCTCCGCTCCGAAAGCCTCAATATGAGGACTCCTCGGAGTGGAGTGATAACGGGCAGTCACGTCATCCACTCGGGAAGTGTAGTTCAGCTCACCCAATGCTCGCTTGGTGAGAACATCTACGCCTTGCGCAACGAGCATGCACCAGCCACGACGACAGCCGGATGTCCTCCGCGCCACGACATGGGCCGACCTCGCCGATCTCGGCGACAGCTCGCGCCCCCGCGGCTTGAATGGCCAGGTGGCCCTAACCGCCGGCTGGTGCCGCGATGCCGTGTTCTACGAGGTATATGTCCGCAGCTTCGCGGACGGGGACGGCGACGGGGTCGGCGACCTCGACGGCATCCGTGCCCGACTGCCCGACCTCGCCGAGCTTGGCGTCGACGGCCTCTGGCTCACGCCGTTCTACCGCTCACCGATGGCCGACCACGGCTACGACGTCGCCGACCACCGCGACGTCGACCCGCTGTTCGGCGACCTGGCCGCCTTCGACGCACTCCTCACCGAGGCGCATCGCCTCGGCCTCGCCGTGCTCGTCGACCTCGTCCCCAACCACTCCAGCGACGCCCACCCGGCCTTCCAGGCGGCGCTCGCCGCGCCTCCCGGCGACCCGGCCAGGCACCGCTACCTGATCCGCCCAGGCCGGGGCCCCGGCGGCGCCGAGCCACCGAACAACTGGATCTCGGTCTTCGGCGGCCGGGCCTGGACCCGCCTGGACCAGGCCCGCCGCCTCCCCGTCCCCACCGGTTCGCGAGCCACGGCGACACCGACCGACCAGGACGCGCCCGCCGACCAGGACGCGGACGCGCCCGCCAGCGGGGACGCGCCCGCGCCCACCAGCGGGGACGCACCCGCCGAGTGGTACCTGCATCTGTTCGCGCCCGAGCAGCCGGACTGGGACTGGTCCGATCCGGCCGTACGCACCGATCACGAGCGGACCCTGCGGTTCTGGCTCGACCGGGGCGTCGACGGGTTTCGGATCGACGTCTCCCACGGCCTGGTCAAGGACGGCGAGCTGCGCGACAACCCGCCAGGGCCGCTCGCCACCCCGGAGTCCGGCTTCCGGGAGAAGCTGGAACCGCACGTCTGGGACCAGGAGGGCGTGCACGACGTCTACCGGTCGTGGCGCGCGATCGTCGACGGCTACGGGCGGGCCCGGACCTCCCAGATCGGCTCCGCAAGCTCCCGGACCTCCCAGATCGACTCCCGGACCTCCCAGATCACGACCTCCCAGATCGGCTTCGCCGATCCGGCAGGGACCCCGTCCGCAAGCTCCGTCGATCCGGCAGGGACCCCGAGCTCCGTCGATCCGGCAGGAACCCCGGGCCGGGAACCAGTGCTCATCGGCGAGACCTGGGTCGAGGACCCGGACAGGCTGGCCCGCTACGTCCGCGCCGACGAGCTGAACCTGACGTTCTCGTTCTCGCTGCTGGCCGTCGAATGGTCGGCGCCGCTGTGGCGCCAGGCGATCCAGGAGGGCCTCGCGGCGATGGCCGCCGTCGGCGCGCCGCCGACGTGGGTGCTCGCCAACCACGACGTCGTGCGCCCGGTGACCCGCTACGGTGGCGGCGCGGCCGGCCTGCGCCGGGCCAGGGCCGCCCTGGTGGCCCTGCTGGCGCTGCCGGGCGCGGTGTTCCTCTACCAGGGCGACGAGCTGGCCCTCCCGCAGGTGGACGTGCCCCCGGAGGCCCGCCAGGACCCGGTCTGGGAACGCTCGGGGCACGCCTCGCCCGGCCGCGATGGCTGCCGTGTGCCGCTGCCGTGGTCGGGGCATGAGCCACCGTTCGGCTTCGCGGCTCCCGGCGTCGTCCCCTGGCTCCCGCAGCCCGCCGGCTGGTCCGCGCTCACCGTCGAGGCGCAGCGCGCGGACCCGTCGTCCACCTGGTGGCTGGTCCGGTCCGCGCTGGCGGTCCGTCGTTCCTTCCAGGAGCGCCCCGACGGAGTCACCGGCCTCCAGTGGCCGCGGGTTCCGGAGAGCATGCTGGCCTTCGACCGACTCGTGGTCGCGACCGAGGCGCGGCCGCGGCGGTCCACACCCTCCGGGGCGCTCACGGACGCCGCCCGGAAGACCCTCACCAGACTGCTCACGAACGCTGGCCACGACGGGCCGTCGCCCGTCGGTCAGGGCGCCGGGCTCATGCTGAGCTGCCTCCTCACCACCAATGCCGAGGCACGAGTCCCCATGACCGGCCAGCTGCTGCTCGCGAGCGACCGGGTCAAGCACGACGGCGAGACCCTGGTCATGCCACCCGACACCGCCGCCTGGATCATCCGGGCGGTGGCCGGTGATGCCGGCCCGGATGACAGCCCCACGGCATCCGGATGACAGCCCCGCGGCATGAGGACGGTCCTCCCGTCGGACCGTTCCTCGGTGGACGCCGGTCCACGGGCAGAATGGAGCGGTGAGCCGACAGCCGTCGCCTGCCCAGCCGACCCCCGAGCCGGCGCCAGCGCGGCCGCCCGCGGACGCGGCGCCGCCTTCGGCGGGCGCGGCGCGCCCCCCGTCGGATCCGGCCCGGCCCATGCTCCCTGTGGGGCCGCCGCCGCGGGCCGACGAGACGTTCTACGCGTCCGTCGGCGGCGAGGAGACCTTCCGGCGGCTGGTGGCCCACTTCTACGAGGGTGTCGCCGCCGACCCGGTGCTGCGCCCGCTCTACCCGGAGGAGGACCTCGGCCCCGCCGAGGAGCGGCTGCGGCTCTTCCTGATCCAGTACTGGGGCGGCCCGACGACCTACCACGAGCGGCGCGGCCACCCTCGCCTGCGGATGCGGCACGTCCCGTTCGCGATCGGACCGACCGAACGGGACGCCTGGCTCGCTCACATGCGCGCCGCCGTCGACTCGCTCGGCCTGTCCCCGAGCCAGGACGAGACGCTCTGGTCCTACCTCGTCTACGCCGCGGCCTCGATGCAGAACCGCCCCTGAGACGGGCCGTGGCCGAGGCGCGGAGCGCCTCGGCCACAAGCCCGCCGCCTGGAACCTGGCGAGCGCGGCTACAGCCTGGCCGGCAGGTCCGTGCCGGCGCTGAGCTGGGTGGGCACGTCCACCGCCCAGTCGCGTGAGCCGCTCGCCCCGATGGTCGTCGCGGCCAGGGCTCCGGCGGCTTCGACCGTGCCGACGGTGCCCACCGATCCCACCGTGGCGACCACGGGCGCGGCGGCGCCGCGTGGGAGCAGGAGCGTGCCGGCGCCGGCGATGGCGATCCCGACGAGATCGAACACGAGCGCGGCAACCAGGCCGTCAGCCGGCCCGCCGCGGTCCGCCGCCGCGAAGAACACGGTGCCCACCCCGGCGACGCCGAGGGCCGCCGACGCCTGCTGGGTGGTCGTGAGCAGCCCGCTGACCGCCCCGCTGACGTCCGCGGGCGCCCCGGCGAGGACCGCGGCGACGAGCGCCGGGACGATCAGGCCGTTGCCGACACCGATGGCCAACAGCGGCGGCATCAGCTCGCCGGTCGGGACGCCGACGCCCTCGGTCGCGACCATGGCCAGCAGCACGGCGAGGCCGGTGAAGCTGATCGCCGCGCCGACGGTGAGCGTCCGCGGGCCGTACCGGGCCACCAGGCCGCGGGCCGCCATGGACGACAGCGCGAACGCGACACCCAGGGGCCCGAACACGAGGCCGGCGTTCAGGGGCGAGCGGTGCTGCCCGTCCTGCAGGAAGATCGTCGCCGCGAGCAGGAAGCTGCCGAAGAAGGTGAAGAACCCGAAGCTGACCAGCAGGCCCGCGATGGTCCGGCGGGTCCGCAGCACCGCCGGCGGGACGATCGGGTGGCCACCCGTCCGGGCGAGCCTGGCCTCCCATCGGCCGAAGGCCGCCAGCACCACGACACCCGCGGCGAGCGCCAGCCAGGTCCAGACCGGCCAGCCCTCGTCCCGGCCCAGCGTCAGCGGCACGAGCACCAGCCCGAGGCCGGCCGCGAGCGCCGTGAGCCCGACAAGGTCCAGTGGCTCGGGCCTTGCGGCCTTCGACTCGGCCAGCAGCCGCCAGACCACCGCCATGGCGACGATCCCGATCGGCACGTTCACCAGGAAGATGGGTCGCCAGCCGAGCCCGAAGATGTCCAGATCGACGAGCAGGCCGCCGATGACCTGGCCGGACACCGCGCCCAGGCCGACCGTGACGCCGAAGTACGCGAACGCGCGCGCCCGCTCGGCCGGCGGGAAGATCACATTGATGATGGCCAGCGCCTGCGGCACCATCGCCGCCGCGCCGAGGCCCTGCGCGAGCCGCCCGGCGATCAGCGTCGCCTCGCTCGGGGCCACGCCGCACAGCGCCGAGGCGACGGTGAACAGCGCCATCCCGATCAGGAACATCCTGCGGCGCCCGGAGCTGTCGCCGAGCCGCCCGCCGGTGATCAGTCCGGCCGCGTAGGTGAACGAGTAGCCCGCGACGATCAGTTCGAGGCCGGCGTCCGACGCCCGCAGGTCGGCGCCGATGCTGGGGGCCGCCACGTTGACGACGAAGATGTCGAACAGCGACATGAACGTGGCGACGAGGACCGCGGGCAGCACCCGCCAGCGCCGTGGGTCCGGCTCCGCCGGCTCGGCGGGCCGGGCCGGCCTGGTCGCCGGGGCCGGCCGGGACGAGCCGGCGGGCGCGGGAACGGCGACCGGGGGGCCGCCGGTTGTGGTGGGCGAGGACAGCGGCGATGACGGCGCACCCGCGGGCGTCTCGGTCGCGGGCTCGTCGACCCTGTTGGAGGCCATCAGGCTCCCTCGGCTCGTAGTTCGAGATCCGTCGAACTACGAGAAGTCGCCTTCGGCCCAGGGCATTCCCGGGAAATGATGCGAGCCTCGCGGCGTTCCTGACTGTGGTTGTCTGGTGGCCCGGGGCGGCGCCCCGGGCCGGAGGCTGGGAGGTGGGTCATGGGCACGCTGCCGATGCCGGCGACCCAGGACATAGATCTCGTCGCCGTGCTGGCCTCGCTGGGCGACCCTTCCCGCCTCGAGATCGTCGGCGCCCTCGCCCAGGTCCAGGAGGCCGCCTGCGGTGAGCTGCTCGCCGGCCGGATGGCCAAGTCGACCCGCAGCCATCACCTGCGGGTCCTGCGCGAGGCCGGCGTCATCGCCACCCGCGCCGAAGGCACCCACAAGTTCTCCCGGCTGCGTCGCGACGACCTCGACGCCCGCTTCCCGGGCCTCCTGACCGCCATCGTTACCGGTGCCCTCGCGCCGGCGGGCGTCACCGGTGCGTTCGGGGACGGTCCCAGCCGGGGGTGAGGGCGAACGGAAGGGCGCGCCAGGCCGGCTCGGGGCGAAAGTCGTGCCAGGTGCCGTCGAACGGGAAGAGACCGGCCTCCGCGTCCTTGATCAGTCGTTCGCCCTCGGCACGGACGGCGGCGGCGTCGCGCACCCAGTAGCGATCCGGGAAGGCGAGGCGCTCCTCGAGCTCGTCCTCGTCTTTCCACTCCCAGCCGCGGTCCGGCCAGACCCAGATGTCGAGATCCTGGTCACATCCGTCGACGCCGGCCACGGCGCCGTCGCGCCAGCGGGTCACCGGCTCCTCGAGGTTGACGTACCAGGCGTCGAAGCTGCCGCGCCAGTCCCAGAACCACCAGACGCTGTGCGCCCGGTCGGGCGGGATCAGCATGAAGATGTCCGGGCCCCACCAGGTCGTGCGGGTCAACGCCGTCGGCTGCGTGATCCACTCGGCGAACGGCATGTCGCGGATCCCGCGGCCGTCCTCGCTCATCCGGACCGCCGCCGGACCGCCGTTCGGGATCCAGACCCGCAGCCCGCGCTCGTCGTCGCCGACCACCACGCCGCAACGGACGAAGACCAGCTCGTCGTCGGTGAACATGCGGTGCAGGATCAGCTCGCCCGGCTCGAACACCGGCTCAACATGATCCACAGGCCCACGATAGCGCCTCCCGGAGGTGTACCGGCCCCGGACGGCGCGACGCATGTCGGTCAGATGGAGGGAAACCGGTGTCCGACGGGCACGCGCGACCTCGCCTCCGATCACCGCGTCGCCAAGATCGCCGCGCGGACCAATAGGGTTGACGCATGGCGCAGTACGTCTTCCAGATGCGCAAGGTGCGCAAGGCCCACGGCGACAAGGTCGTCCTCGACGACGTGACCCTGGCATTCCTGCCAGGCGCCAAGATCGGGGTCGTAGGTCCCAACGGTGCGGGGAAGTCGTCCCTGCTCAAACTGATGGCCGGGCTCGACCATCCGAGCAACGGCGACGCCCTGCTCTCTCCCGGCTACACCGTCGGCATGCTGGCCCAGGAGCCGGTGCTCGACGAGACCAAGGACGTCCGCGGCAATGTCGAGGACGGCGTCCGCGAGATCCGTCAGGTGCTCGCCGACTACGAGGCCATCAACGAGAAGATGGCCGACCCGGACGCGGACTTCGACACGCTGCTGACCGAGCAGGCCGCGCTGATCGACAAGATCGAGGCCGCGAACGCCTGGGAGCTCGACAGCCAACTCGCCCAGGCGATGGACGCGCTGCGTCTGCCACCGGCAGACGCGGACGTCTCCAAGCTCTCCGGTGGCGAGCGGCGCCGCGTCGCGCTGTGCCGGCTGCTGCTGGAGGCGCCCGACCTGCTGCTGCTCGACGAGCCGACCAACCACCTGGACGCCGAGTCGGTGCTGTGGCTCGAGCAGCACCTGGCCCGCTACCACGGCGCGGTGCTGGCCGTCACACACGACCGGTACTTCCTCAACAACGTCGCCGGCTGGATCCTCGAGCTCGACCGCGGCCGGGCACACCCCTACGAGGGCAACTACAGCACGTACCTGGAGAACAAGGCGGCCCGCCTCAAGGTCGAGGGGCAGAAGGACGCCAAGCGGCGCCGGGTGCTGTCCCAGGAGCTGGAGTGGGTCCGCTCCAACCCGAAGGCGCGGCAGGCCAAGAGCAAGGCGCGGCTGTCCCGCTACGAGGAGCTCGCGGCCGAGGCGGACAAGGCCAGGCCGCGCGACTTCGACGACATCCAGATCCCGCCGGGCCCGCGGCTGGGCAGCCTGGTGATCGAGGCGAAGAACCTGACCAAGGGCTTCGGCGACCGGGTGCTCATCGACAACCTGTCGTTCAGCCTGCCGCGCGGTGGCATCGTCGGGATCATCGGCCCGAACGGCGTCGGCAAGACCACCCTGTTCACCATGCTCACCGGCGAGGCGAAGCCCGGCTCGGGCGCGCTGACGGTCGGCGACACGGTCGACATCTCCTACGTCGACCAGAGCCGTTCCGGCCTCGACGGGAAGAAGAACGTCTGGCAGGTCGTCTCCGACGGGCTCGACCACATCATCGTCGGCAAGGTCGACTTCCCGAGCCGGGCCTACGTGTCGTCGTTCGGCTTCAAGGGCCCCGACCAGCAGAAGCCGGTCGGCGTGCTCTCCGGCGGTGAGCGCAACCGGCTGAACCTGGCGCTCACCCTGAAGCACGGCGGCAACGTGCTGCTGCTCGACGAGCCGACCAACGACCTCGACGTCGAGACGCTGCGCTCGCTGGAGGACGCGCTGCTGGAGTTCGCCGGCTGCGCCGTGGTCATCTCCCACGACCGGTGGTTCCTCGACCGGGTCGCCACCCACATCCTCGCGTGGGAGGGCGACGACGAGAATCCGGCGAAGTGGTTCTGGTTCGAGGGCAACTTCGCCGACTACGAGGCCAACAAGCTGGAGCGCCTCGGCCAGGAGGCCGCCCGGCCGCACCGCGTCACCTACCGCAGGCTCAACCGCGACTGAGAGACCGCGGTTCCGCTGCGGCCGTCACCCGGGCCGGTGACGGCCACAGCAGCGCCTGAAATCGCCCTGTTACTCTCGGAGGAGAGAGAGCGCATCCCGCCGTTCTGTGAGGCGCTGGTACGCATCAGCTGCCAGGTGCTCTCCGAGTACAGGCCAGGCGTTGAGCACCTTCTCGATCGCGTCGTGGACGCGCCGATGCGTCTCAGGGACGCCGAACTGGGTCCGGCTTCCAATGCCCTCGAATGTCGCAACCGTGACGTCGGCGAACTTCTTGGTGCCCCCCAGCCTGAGCCCGAGATCGTCGTTCTCCATGAACAGAACGGTCGGGACTACGTCGTAGACTGGACTCAAGATTGGCAACCGTCCATCTGGGTAAAGCACCGCCCAGTTCTTCAGATGTGCGTCGCCATTTCCGAGCAGGACATTGAGAACAATCCGGTCGATAACCTTGCCCACTGCATCAGATCCGGCGAGTGCCTCGACGAGTACCGCAATCGTTTCAAAGTTCGCCCGCCGGTACTTCGCCGATTCCCGTGCAGTTGGGATGTCCATGACTTGCGCGATCTCCTCCATGTGGATGCGCAGGTCACCAGGACCTCGGTCGAAGCGGGATACAGCCAGCGCCGCGCCAGGCGTTCGCCGTGCCCAGTCTTCCAGCCCAGGTACCTCCGAAGGTCGGATGAGAAACGCCTTCGGCGCGTCGATGCCGGCCGCACGGGCGAGTTCGAGACTGGCCAGTTCGGCCTCCGGAACACCCGTGAAACCCGGCCGCCCATCCGGGAACTTGAGAATGACGTTGCCCGCTTGGCCGTGGGCCGGCACAGTCAGCCCACGGTCGTCGCCGTATACCGAGAACTTCAGCTGCACCCCCGCCAGGCTGAACTTCAACAGCGGGTCCTCGTGTTCGGCTGGTTCCTCCACAGTGGCTAGGTCAGGCGACGATGCTGCCGACGGCGTGATCGCCGGTATGGCGCGTACGGCGCCCGGGAGATCCGTGGCGCCAAGCCGCCTGAGTAGTTCAAACTCTCGCCGGCTGTTGACGTGCGCGGCGTCCGCGACGGCCTGTCGCAGCCGACCCTCGGGCAGGAGGTGGGAAAACCAGTGCGGAATCGCAACGCGCGCGCTGGGCTGCCAGAACCGGCCACGTTCCTCGAATATCTGGCCGAGTACGGGACGGTCACGCATGGTCCAGTAGGACTCAGAGAATTCGAACCAGTTTTTCTGGTCTCGCGTGCCGTGCAGGTACCCCGCGTCGACCCAGATTCCCCTCGTCTGGATCTGAATGAGGAGGGTGGTGTCAACGTCCACTCAGCCCTCCTCGGCCGTTCCGGTCGCGATCAAATCAGCGAGCGACGGACGCACAAGAGCACCCGGCTCAACTCGGCTGTCCAGGAACCTTCCGACAAGTTTACCGATCAGCTCTTCACGCCGGTCAAGGAATTTCTCGATCTGGCCCGCCCACAAGTAGGCGGCGGCTTCCTCGTCAATCGCATGGCTGGCAAGCACCGACGGAGCGGAAACTTCCTCGATGGGTATGGCGTCTCTTGGCCAGAACGAGCGAGCCGCAACGTACGAACGGCGATTGCGGACTATCTCGGTGACCGCTTCGGTCCCATGCTCCTCGAATTCCCGAGCGAGGTCGACAGGACTACTCTCCGGGCCATGAGGATGTAGCGACGCCAGTGCCAACAGGACCAATCTGCTATGGGCATATCGCGTGTTGAAATTCTGAAGCGGCAGGTGGGGGACCGGCCGATCCGGAGCATATTCGAGCAACGACTTCACCGCCGAGTACTCGTCCGGTGCCTGGTCCACTTCCAGCTTGTGCGGGTTAACAGACCTGATGGCGCGGCGCAGCACCGGGGTCTGCCCTCCTTCCCGCCCGAAGTCATGAACCCAGCCACGCCAGAGCCAACGCGCCAAAAGACGGAGTGTCCAAGGCTGCGGTTCAGGATGCAGGAAGAAGAACGTCGCCAAGACTGGCAGGGGAAACGTGTTCGGGGCGAGTAGTAGATGCTCCACACCCTCACCGCGAAGAAACTCGATGGCTTTGGCGAGCGCCTGCTCGGTTCGGTCGTACCAACTCGCCGGGTCCTCTCTCGGCCCGAACTCACCACGAAGATCTCTCGATACGTCGCCGCCTCGAATACCCAGCAGGCTCTGCACGACGCGATTCTCATCGAGAGCGCCGAACTTCAGCTTGCGCAGCGCAGCCACCACGCTGGCAGGGCTGCCCGGCTCCGTACCGCTGGCAAAAAGGGCGTGGAAAACCTGCGCGCGACTCATCGGCTTGCCGGACGAGTTCACCCGGTCAAACAGTTCTCGCAGGATTTCTTGATCCTCGCCAGTCACCACGTAAGCGGGGATCCGGTAGTCACGTATGGCGCCGCCGAGCCGGTCGGCCAGATCGTAGTCATCGGCCGCAAGGTCGTCGGCGTGCCGCCTTAGCCAGGTGAGGAGACTCCTAGTCTCCAACGCATCCCGAACAGGTATTGCACGTGGTGCGTGCACCCCCTTACGAAGGTTGACAAATTTCTGCGTCTCGAGGTCGAAGTACACCTCGAAACGTTCGTCAACACCACCCAGACCGGGAGCCAAGGAACCCGCGAGAGAGATGATTCTCTGCTGGCCGTCTACGACCCAGTATGCGTATTCGTCTTCTTCGGCCAGGATCTCAATTGGGCCAAGCGAAGCCTGACCGGCCGCAGCCTTGTGCCGCCAGAAGAGTAGTGTCCCCACCGGGAAACCCCGATAGATACTGTCGAACAGGTCGCGCACGTCTCCTGCGTCCCAGCTGAAGTCCCGTTGGAACACGGGAACCCTGATGGAGCCCTGACGCGCCAGCTGGACCAAGCTGGGGATGCTGAAACTTTCAGAGCCAGAGCGATCAAGAGGAGCCGCCGTCACCATCGTGTACGTTCCTCTCGGCTCGGCCACGGCGAGGAGATCGTGGCGGTCCTGCCAGACTACTCTGCTTCGAAGGTTCCAGGCAGGACGCCGAGACCGCGCGATACCGTGCCTAGCGCCAACCAAGACCACCTTGGCCCTCATTCGCACACGCCGGCAATGGCCAAGCTATTCGACCTAGAAGGCATCGACCGACAGTGTGGGCTTCTTCTCGTAGCTTCCTCACCGGCCTCACGGCCGCGATCGTGGCAACCCGGCCGGAGCGGTTCCTGACGTGTCCTGTCCCGGGCGGTCGTTCGGGGCCGGGTCGTCGATGTAGGCGGCGGCCTGGAGGGTGAAGAGCTCGGCGTACTGGCCGCCGAGGGCCATCAGCTCGCGGTGGGTGCCGGACTCGGTGATGCCGCCGTCCTCCAGGAAGATGATCCGATCCGCCTGCCGCACCGTGGAGAAGCGGTGCGAGATGTAGAAGGCGGTGCGGCCGGTCGCCAAGGCGCGCAGCCGGGTGAACAGGTCGTGCTCCGCGCGGGCGTCGAGGGCGGCGCTCGGCTCGTCGAGGACGAGGATCCGGGCGGCGCGCATGAAGCCGCGGGCAAGGGCGACCTTCTGCCATTCACCGCCGGAGAGGTTCACCCCGTTGCCGAACCAGCGGCCGAGCGACGTGTCGTATCCGTGCGGCAGGGCGCGGATGAAGCCGTCCGCACCGCCGTCCAGGCCGGCCTGTTCGACGCGCGACCGGTCGGACAGCGCGGCGAGCTCACCCAGGCCAATGTTCTCCGCGGCGCTGGCCTGGAATGAGACATGGTCCTGGAAGACCGCACCGATCTGGGCACGCAGCGCTTCCGCGTCCACGTCGGCGATGTCGACGCCATCGACGAGGATCCGGCCGCTGTCCGGTGTGTAGAGCCGGCACAGCAGTTTGATTAGCGTCGACTTCCCGGCGCCGTTGCGGCCGACGATCGCGATCGTCTCCCCGGCGCCGACCTCGAAGCTGACGTCGTTGAGCGCCACGACCTCCGTGCCCGGGTAGCGGAACGAGACACGCTCGAAGACGACGTGCCCGCGCAGCGGCGTCGGTAGCTGCGCCGGTGCCGGTAGCTGCGCCGGTTCCAGTAGCTGCGCCGGTTCCAGTAGCTGTGCCGGCCCGGGTGAGGCCCGCGGCGCCGGCACCGCGGCCGGGGCGTCGACCGGCGCCGCCTCGATCGCTGCCGATGCTGCCCCAGGCGACGCGGCCGCCAGCCGGGCCGCCCGGTCGGCGGCCAGGCGCTCCGCCTCGGTCGGCGTGGCCAGCAGGCGGTACAGGTCGTCGACGTACAGGTTGTTCTCGTACATCTGAGTGAGCGAGCCCAACATGCTCGACACGTTGCCCTGCACGCTGGAGGCGGCGGTGCCGTAGAGAGTCAGGTCGCCGAGCGTGAGCCGCCCGGCGGCGGCCTGGAGCGCGACGTAGAGATAGCTGCCCGAGCGGGCGAGCTCTGCGAGCAGGCTCCAGCCCAGCTCGGCGAGCTGGCGGCGGATAGCCAGTTCACGTAGCCGCTGGTTGTAGTTGACCGACAGCAGCCGGAATCGCTCGACCAGGTAGGGGCCCAGGTTGAAGATCCTGATTTCCTTGGCGTCGGTGTCCGTGGTCAGCACCCGCTGCAGGTATGAGATCCGCCGGTTCACCGGCGATGTCCACCTGCTACGCATGTAGGTCCACCGGCCGTAGCGGGTGTCAACGACAAAGGCGGGGATCGGCGCCACCAGCACGATGACCCCGAGTAGCGGGTTCAGGCTGATGAGTAGCCCGATCATGCTGACGAACGTCACCACCGTCTGCAGCAGCCCGAAGAACGTGGTGAGCGTGTCGAACGGCCGGGTGCCCTGCTGAGAGGCGCGCTGCAACAGGTCGTACGACTCGGACTGCTCGAAGAAGCTCAGCTCGAGCTGGCTCGCCTTCTCGACGACCATCGTCTGCACGGTGAGCGACAGCCGATCGGACAGGATGCGTTGGACGATGGACCGCGCGGCCGACAGCAGCTGGCTGAGGATGGACACCGCGAACTGGATCACGACGAGCCAGAAGACAACCTGGGTGCCGGTCAGCGTCGCCACCCGCGGGCTTCCGGGCAACGGCAGCGCCAGGACCGACTGGTCCGGCTGATGGGTCGCCCGGATCTGCACCGCCCGGACCACCGCGTCGACGAGCAGCCGCGCCGTCGACGCGGTCAGCGCGGGGAAGAGCCCGACTACAACGGTCAGTAGCGCGAGCATCACCGTCGCCGGCGCGCTCGCCCGCCAGCACAGCCGCAGCACCCGGGGAAGCCCGACCACGGTCGCGCGCGCGCCGCGGCCGGCGTCCCGCAGCCGTTCACGCCGCGGCTTCGGCGGATCCGGTGGCGGATCGGGGATGTCGACCGGCCCGGTGAGGCCGCTCGGCAGGCCGGACTCGTCCCGCTCCGGCCCGCGTCTGGCAGAACGGCGCCTACCCGGCATGCGACCCCCCTCGCGCTCCTCGACCGCCGCCGCCCGCCGGATGGCCTCCTGGCGGCACACCCGGCGAACCCGGCGAAACCCGCCCGGGCCTCGCCCAGCCGGCATCCAGCGTCTGGCGATCGAGTTGGCTCCTACCAGGACCATCGTCCTCTCCCGCGCATTCGGGACGTGCGACGTTCGCGCACGGCCGACCGCGACACCGCCGGCGGGCGGCGCCGGGCGTGGGTGCTGGTTGTGGGGGCGGACCACCGGGTACGGGCCGACGTATGCCTGCAAGGACCCGCGCGGCCCCGCGCGGACCGGACGGGGAGCCGCGCGCGAGGGCCGGCGGCCACTCGCGGCTCGTGCACCCGCCGGACCCGCTGGCCGCCGCCACGGTGCGCCGGACGCGCCCCGCGGTCGCGGGACGACCGGGCAGGCGGGGCCGGCCGCGGCGCGCGGCCAGGGCCCGGCGCCGGGTGACCTCGTCGCGGCGCACCTGGTGGGCGGTGGTTCTGCCGGCACTCACTCTGCTCGCGGTGATCCTGCTGGAGGTCAGCAACCGGACGTGGACGATCCGTGAGCTGGTGGTGATCAGCCCCATGGCCGCCGCGACGCTCGCCGGCCCGGGACTGACCGCCGTGTACGCGGTCGCCGCGCTCATCACCGCGTTCGGGCTTGGCTGGTATGACAACCTCGACACGGCCACGGCGGGCGGCTGGACGGCGCAGATCGTCCGGCTCGGCGGGGTCGCGATCGGCGGCGTGCTGGCGATCCTGGCCAGCCGGTACAACACCGGGCGGGAGACCACGCTCGCCAACGTCAGGCGCGTCGCGGAGGCAGCGCAACGGGCGATCCTCACCGACGTGCCCCCGGTGTCCCGGGAGGGCCTGCGCCTCGCGGTCCGCTACGAGAGCGCCGCCGCCGAGGCGACTGTCGGCGGCGACCTCTACGACCTGGTCGACAGCCCCTGGGGTACGAGGCTGTTGATCGGTGACGCGCGCGGCAAGGGGCTCGAGGCGGTGCGGCTGGCCAGCCGGGTCCTCGGCTGCTTCCGCGTGGTCGCCCGTGGCCGCCGGTACATCGGCGACGTCCTGCCCGACCTCGACGCCGAGGTGGCCAGTGTCGGCGGGCTCGACGACTTCGTGACCGGCATCGTCGCCGAACTCGACGGGCGCTGGCTCACCCTGTCCAACGCCGGCCATCCCGACCCGGTGCTGTGGCGGCGCGGGCGCGTCCGGCTGCTGTCACCGTCCGACCGCCAGCCGCCTCTGGGCCTCGGCGCGGGGGGCGCGAGGGCCATGGAGAACAACGCGGGCGTGGTCACCATGGCGTTGGAGCCGGGTGATCGCCTGCTGTTCTACACCGACGGGATCGCCGAGGCGCGGGAACGGCGCACCGGCGCCTTCTTCCCGCTGCTGCCCGCCGTCGAGCGCGCCCTCGGCGACGCGAGCACCCTCGAGGACGCCCTCGCGGACCTCGCCGCCACGGTCCGCGAGTGGACCGGCTCGGCCTTGGGCGACGACGTCGCCCTGCTGGCCGTGGAGGTGCCGGCCGACCCACGCCCGGTCCTTCCCAGCACCCCGGCCTTCTCGACCCACCGCCGGGTCGGCCTCGCGGCCCCTGGCCCGGCCCCGGGCGACCGTCGCCGCGAGCAGCCAAGCCTTACCGCGGCCGGCGGATCAGCGTCGGCACAGAGCCGACCAGGCAACACGTCCGACCACGACCAGACAGGACACCAACCGGACAGGACATCGAGACGACGCTGGAAAGCGGGGACGACGGAGGGGACGACGGAGATGACTCCACTCACCGATCTGGGACTGCGCCTACCCGAGCCTGTGCTCGACCATCCACCGGGTGAGACCGTCCCGGAAACCGAGTTCGTCGAGGCGGCGATGCGCTGGCACTTCGACCCGGCCACCGGCTCGCCGTTCTGGCTGCGGGCGGCGGGTGACCTAGGCTTCGACCCGCGCCGGGACGTGCACACCATCGCGGACCTGGCGAAGTTCCCCAACCTCGTGGACCTGCTGCGCGAGGTGCCGGCCTACGACCTCGTCCCCCGTGGCTACGGAGCCGATCCCGGGATCGGCGGGGTGTACGAGAGCGGTGGGACGACCGGGCCGCCCAAGCGGGTCGTCTTCCTGGATGACTGGCTCGACTGGCTGACCGGCTACAGCCTCGCCGACCTGGCCGCCCGGGGCTCCCCCACCGGCGTCGACTGGCTCGCGGTCACCCCAACCGGACCGCACATGTTCGGCGCCTTCATCGAGCGGTTCGTGCGCCGGGCCGGCAGGCTGCGGTTCACGATCGACCTCGACCCGCGGTGGGTGAAGCGCGTCATCGCCGAGGGCCACGCCGACGAGGCCGACCGGTATGCCGACCACCTCATCGACCAGGTCCGGCACGTGCTGAGGACGCAGGACATCCGCGTCATGGTCATCACGCCGCCGCTGCTGGAGCGCCTCGCCCGCCACGACGACCTCGTGGAGCTCGTCCGGGCGAAGGTCAGGATGATCGAGTGGGGCGGCGCCCACATGGACGCCGACACCCGCTCCCTGTACATGACCGAGATCTTCCCCGGCGCCGCGCTCTACGGCCGCTACGGCAGCACGATGGTCCTCGGCGCGGCGGTGGAGCGCCACGGGCTCACGGCGGACGACCCGTGCGTGTTCGACCCGCCGTCGCCCTACGTCACGTTCTCGGTCGTCGACCCGGAGACCCTCCGGCCGGTCGAGTACGGCGCCAGCGGGCAGGTGGTGATGAACCACGTGAGCCGCTCCACGCTGCTGCCGAACAACCTGGAACGCGACCTCGCCACCCGCGTCGAGCCCCTGCCAGGGTCGGCGCAGGTGGGCGACTCGGTCGCCGACGTCAGGCCGGTCGGGGTGTTCGGCGGGGAGACCGTCGTCGAGGGGGTGTACTGATGACCGGGCCGAACAGCGCCGGCGCGACCCCGCCCGCCGCCGCGAGCCGCGCCGCCACCGCCACCAGCACCAGCACCGGCACCGGCACCGGCACCGGCAAGGGGCCCTCCACCGGGCCCGCCAGGGCCGCCACCGGGCAGGCGGGTCCCGCCCGTGTCACCCCCGGCACGGCCGTCAAGCCCGACTGCCTCCAGCTGGACGCGCTCGGGCCAAACGGGCCGTTCCGGTCGCGGGAGCGGCTGACGATCAACGACGTGACGGGTACGCCGATGGCCGAGCTCAGCCTGGTTCCCCGCCTCTTCGTGCACCGCGCGATGGCCGCGCTGCGCAAGGCGGAGACCATGCCGGCCGAGGAGCGGCTCGCGGCGCTGGCCCGGGCCGCCGAGGCGTTCGAGCATGGCGCGCCGGCCGGGATCCCGACCGACGAGTACACGCACCTGGTGAGCCGGATGTCCGGGATGCCGATCTCCGTGGTGCGCTCGGCCGTGAAGGGAATCGCGCGCAGCCTCACCGGCGCCGGCGACGACGCCGGGTGTGCCCGCCCGATGGCCGCCGTCGAGAGCTGGCGTGACCCGGCGACCCGCGAGGGGCGCGCGGTGTGGACCCGGCGCGCCGAGGTGTTCGCGGTCCACGCGGCCGGCAACCACCCAGGGGTGCACTCGTTGTGGCCGGAGGCGCTGGCGCTCGGCTACCGGGTCGCCGTCCGGCCGTCGCGCCGCGAGCCGCTGACCCCGTACCGGCTGATCGCCGCGCTGCGCGACGCCGGCTTCGGCGCCGACCAGGTGGTGCTGCTGCCGACCGACCACACCGTCGCCGACGACATCCTGCTGGCGGCGGACCTGTCGATGGCCTACGGCGGCGACGAGGTGGTCCACAAGTACGCCCATGACGGCACGGTCCTGCCCCAGGGGCCTGGCCGGTCGAAGATCCTCGTCTCCGGGGAGGACTGGCGGCCACACCTGGACATGATCGTCGGCTCAGTGGCCGACGAGGGCGGCACCGCGTGCGTGAACACGACCGCGGTCTACGTCGAGGGCGACCCGACGCCGCTGGCCGAGGCGCTGACCGAGCGGCTGGCCGCGATCCCGAGCCTGCCGCCGGAGGACGAGCGGGCAGTGCTGCCCACCCAGCCGGTCGAGACGGCCCGGGCGGTGGAGAAGTACCTGCTCGACCATGCCGGTGACGCCACCCCGCGCCTCGGAGGCGACGGGATCGTCGACCCGCTGCCCGGCGGCGGCGCCGTGCTGCGCCCGGCCGTCTTCCAGGTGGACCGCGCCGACGCGCCGCAGACCGGCATCGAGCTGGGGTTCCCGTGCGTCTGGGTGGCACCGTGGTCGGCGAAGGACGGTGCCGGACCGCTGCGCGACACCCTGGTGCTCACCGCGATCACCGAGGACGCCCGGCTGGTGGACCGGCTGGTCGACGACCCGTCGATCAGCAACGTCTACCTCGGCGACCACCCGACCTACTGGATGCGTCCCGACGTCCCTCACGACGGCTATCTCGGCGAGTTCCTCATGCGTACAAAGGCCGTCATCCGCGATTGAGCGCGCGAAAAGCGTCCGGCCGCCGGGCGAGAGACACCCGGCGGCCGGACAGCCGACCTGGCCACCGCCAGCGAGGGCGCGTCAGCGCAGCCCCAACCCAGCCACCTCATCGACCCGGTACAAGCCAGACCACCGTCACATACGTTGGCCCGGAACCACGTTGGGAGGGCGCTCAGCGCCCGGCAGGCGGGGCGGCGATGGACGCGCAAGCGTCCTTATCGCCGACCGCCATCCCAACCGGGCATGGGGTAGCCGGCGGTGAGGTCGCGGATCTCGCCGGCGATCTGGGCGAGGACGGCCTCGTCGTTGTCGGCGGCGGCCTTGACGGCCTGGTCGATCCAGGCGGCGATCTGGCGCATCTGCTCGGGGCCCATGCCGCGGGTGGTGACGGCGGCGGTGCCCAGGCGCAGGCCGGACGGGTCGAACGGCTTGCGGGTGTCGTACGGGACGGCGTTGTAGTTCAGCTCGATGCCGGCCCGGTCGAGCGCCTGCGCGGCGGGCTTGCCGCCGATGCCCTTGCTGGTGAGGTCGACGAGGATCAGGTGGTTGTCGGTTCCGCCGGAGACGAGGTCGAAGCCGCGCTCGGTGAGCGCCTCGGCGAGCGCCGCCGCGTTCGCGACGATCTGGTGGGCATAGGTCTTGAAGTCCGCGGTGGCCGCCTCGCGCAGCGCGACGGCGATCGCCGCGGTGGTGTGGTTGTGCGGGCCGCCCTGCAGGCCGGGGAAGACGGCCTTGTCGATCGCCGAGGCGTGGGCCGCGTCGGTCATCAGCATCGCGCCACGCGGGCCGCGCAGCGTCTTGTGGGTCGTGGTCGAGATGACCGGGGCGTGGCCGACCGGCGACGGGTGCGCGCCGCCGGCGATCAGGCCGGCGATGTGCGCGATGTCGGCGGCCAGGACCGCGCCGACCTCGCGGGCGATCTCGGCGAACGCCGGGAAGTCGATCGTGCGCGGGATCGCGGTCCCGCCGCAGAAGATGACCTTCGGGCGCTCGGCGAGCGCGAGCTGGCGGACCTCGTCCATGTCGACGCGGCCGGTGTCCTGGCGGACGGTGTAGCGCACCGAGCGGAACCACTTGCCGGTGGCGGAGACCGACCAGCCATGGGTGAGGTGGCCGCCCATCGGCAGCGCCATGCCCATCACGGTGTCGCCCGGCTGCAGGAAGGCCAGGTAGACGGCGAGGTTGGCCGGCGAGCCCGAGTAGGGCTGGACGTTGGCATGCTCGACGCCGAACAGCGACTTGGCGCGCTCGATGGCCAGCGTCTCGATCGGGTCGATGAACTGCTGGCCCTCGTAGTACCGCTTGCCGACGTAGCCCTCGGAGTACTTGTTCGTCAGGATGGTGCCCGCCGCCTCGAGAACGGCGGTGGAGACGTAGTTCTCCGACGCAATGAGGCGAATCTTCTCGTACTGCCGCTGAGCCTCGGACTCGACCAGGCTCGCGATCTCCGGGTCGGCGCTGGCCAGGTGGTTGATGGGTGGCTCGTGCATGGGGAGACCTCCAGGATGTGGCTGCCCGGCCCGTCCGCGTCCACACGTCGCCGTTAGGTCGTCCGTGTGAGCCGCCGACGGACGATCCGCGTGCGGGCAGGCGTTGTCCGCCGGTGACACCAGCTACCCGGTGTCACCTTCGGCGGCACCCAGGCGCACGGTGCCGTGCCGATTGGTCGCTCCCCGGTGGTTGATTCCACCCCAGCACGCCAGTCACGACTCGGCCCGAAGTCTAGCCGGTCACCTCCAGCGAGCGATCCACACCCGGCCCGCGCCGCGAGACGGCGGCATCGTCCGCCACGACCTGGCAGGCGGTGGCGGCGAGGTTGCCGGACGCGTGCTCGCCGGCTCGGGAGCGCAGTCCGGCCGCGCAGACGAGCCCGGCGACGCGACCAAGACGACATCAACGCACCATCTACCTGGCTATCCGTCCGGCGGGATGTGTGACAAGCGATGCCGACGGATCTCACACGCCCGCGTGCTCACGAGCTCGCCAGCCGGGACGTCGGCGGCCCGCCCGGATCCCGCCGGACCGTCCTGATCCAAGATGCGGCGGGCACCGACCGTGTCGACACTGTCCCCATCGGTCAGGCATGGGGGAGGAACGTAGACATGGTGGAGACGCTCGCGCCGCTCTCGCTCTCGTCATGGATCGACACCAAGGAGACCCTGCACCGCTACCTGCAGGTGGTCGGCAAGATCCGCCTTGCCGCGAGCCCGCGCCGCAACCACTGGTGGAACGTCCCGTTCCACTTGACTGGCCGCGGCGTGACGACCCGGCCGATGGGCCAGGTGGACGGCAACCTGATCTTCACGATCGACTTCGACTTCGTCGGCCACGAACTGCTCGTCCACGCTCTGGACGGAGAGTCGATCTCGTTCCCGCTGGCCGGGCGCTCGGTTGCGTCGTTCTACAGCCGGACGATGGACACGCTCGGGGCGATCGGCGTGAAGGTGCACATCGAGCACCCCCACCCGTTCGACCTCGCCGACTCCCGCCGCCCGTTCGAGGACGACACCGAGCACGCCGCCTACGACCCGGCGAAGGTGATGCGGTACTGGCAGACGCTCAGCCAGGTCAACCTGCTGCTGGAGGAGTTCGCCGAGGGCTTCTCCGGCAAGGTCAGCCCGGTGCACCACTTCTGGCACACGTTCGACATCGCCCACACCCGCTTCGGCGACCGCCACATCGACGAGGGCCCCGACATCGACCCGGTGACCAGGGAGGCATACTCCCGCGAGGTGATCAGCTTCGGCTTCTGGTTCGGCGACGACCAGCTACCCGAGCCGGCGTTCTACTCCTACACCGCGCCGGAGCCGCCGGGCCTCGCCGAGGACCCGCTACGCCCCGAGGGCCTGGCCACCTGGCAGCCGCGGCGCGGCAGCCACCTGGCCATCCTGCCGCTGGCCGCCCTCGAGGACAGCCCGGACCGGAAGGCCGCGGCGCTCGACTTCTACGAGAGCGCCTACCAGGCCGGCGCGCGCCGCGCCGGCTGGGACATCGACGGCCTCGCCTGCCCGCACGGCATCACCGACCCGGTGATCTGTCACCACACCGCGAGCCTCGGGAGCTAGCACCCGGGTACGGCGCCGTCAGGAGCAGACGGTGCCGGGCTTGGGCGTGACCAGGTCGATCAGGTAGCGGTTGACGGCGTTGTGGACGCAGGTGCTGGGGCCTTCGTAGGCGCCGTGGGTGTAGGAGTCCCAGGTCAGCAGGACGGCGTTCGACAGCTGCCCGGCAAGGGAGCGTGCCTCGGCGTAGGGCGTCGCCGGGTCGCCAGTGGTGCCGACCAGCAGGATCGGCGGCGAGCCCTCGGCGCGGAACGGCCCGGTGTAGCGGTCAGCGGACCGGACCGGCCAGAAGGCACACGTCATGCCGCCCAGCGCGATGGATGCTCCGAAGCGCGGGGCATCCCGGGAGAGATCGCGCACGAACCGTCGGAAGACGGCGAGGTCGGTCGGGTAGGTCTGGTCGGCACAGTTGATGGCGGTGTTCGCGTCGAAGGAGTTGTCGTACGTGCCGTCCTGGCGCCGGCCGGAGCCCTGGTCGGCGAGCGCCTGCAGCACCGAGCCGTCGTTGTAGTCGTCGGCCAGCTGCAGGGCGGCCGCGAGGATCGGCCACTGCTCCTCGCTGTAGAGCAGCTGGATCACGGCCGTGATCGCGGTGGAGTCGTCGACCGACCGAGTCTTGTCGGCGTCCTTGCCCCGCACCTTGATCGGGTGCTCCGCGAGCCGGCCGATCAGCCGGTCGTAGGCGCCCGCGGGGTCGCCGTGGCCGAAGCCGCAGTTCGGGTCGCTCGCGCAGCTGGCCAGGAATGCGTCGAAGGCCGCTTCGAAACCCAGGGCCTGCAGCCGGGTCTCCGCGAACGGATCGTTCATGGACAGCCTCGGGTCGACCACCGCGTCGAGGACCATGGCGCGGATCCGGGTCGGGAACAGCTCGGCGTAGGTGGCGCCCAGCTCCGTGCCATACGAGGCGCCGTAGGCGGTCAGCCGATCGTCACCGAGCGCGGCGCGCAGCACGTCGAGGTCGCGGGCCGCGAACTCGGTCGACAGGTACGGCAGCAGCGCCGCGCTCCAGCGCTCGCATCCCCGCGCGACCAGGCGGTCCGACGCGGCGGTGCCCTCGAAGCCGGCCAGCACCTCGTTCTCCCGGGCGGTCGCCTCCCCGGCAGGCGTTTCCGTGGCGGGCGACGAGGACGGGCCGTGAGCCGAGCTGGTGGCGCCCGAGGGAACGGCCGCGGAGGAACTCGACGAACCCGAGGAGGAGCCGTCCGACAGCCGGCCGGCCCCCGCACCGGCACCGCCACCGGCCCGGTAGGGACCGACCGTGGAAGAACTCGAAGAACCCGAGGAGGAGCCGTCCGGCAGCCGGCCGGCCCCCTCACCGGCACCCGAGCCCGCACCCGCGCCCGCGCCCGCACCGGCACCCGCACCGGCACCCGCGCCCGCACCGGCGGCCCGGTGCGGAACGACAGCGCTGTCGGACAGCTCGCTGGCCTTCTGCTGGTCGGTGAGGCACCGGACGGGCACGCTCGCGCCGACACCCCGCTGGTCGAACCCGACGATGTCGAACCGGTCGCGCACGGCCTTGTCGAACAGCTCCGGGTACGTCCGGATGGAGTCGACGCCGGAGACGCCAGGCCCGCCCTCCAGGTAGACGAGGGATCCCAGCCGCCGCGCCGGGTCCGCCGCCAGGCGGCGGATCACCGCGAGGTCGATAGTCCCCTTGCCGGGGTGCGCGTAGTCCAGCGGCACGGGCAGCGTCGCGCACTCCAGCCCCTTGCCGCACGCCGTCCACGCCGACAGCCGGTCCGTCCCGGCCGGCCGCGGCAAAGCCACCACCGCGCCGGCGGCCGACGCCGGGGCGACGAGGCCGGCCACGGACAGCGACACCAGTGCCAGCGCGCTGGTGAGGCGCGCCCGCCGCGAGCCGGCGGCCGCCGCGGCCTGCCTCCCCCCGGCGCCCGCGTGCCGGCGACCTCGGCGATGGCTTCGATGCTCGTCCCGACGCAGGCCTTGGTCCTGGTACCGCCAGGGCTGGTTCACGGGCCTCGGCCTCCGGTCGGGTTGGCGCGGCGCCGGTTGGCGCGGCGATCAGCGACGAGCCGCCAGCACGGGCGACAGATCAATCACTTTGCGTGACAGTCGCGTCGTGCTGCCTCCCCGCCGCACCCGGGCCCCAACCCTCGGCGCGGACAACCCCCCGCCTCGTGCGACCCCTCCCGGCAGGGAGTGTCTGGATCGCGTCGCCGCGGACTGGTTGGCCCGTCCTGTGCGGCTCCGAGGCAGCCGGCTGGATGCGTTTCGGGTGATGAAGCGGCAGAATCCGGACGTGGACTACCCAGCGCTGTTCCAGACGGAGGCCGAGGCGCTCCTCGCCGCCGCGGCCAAGGACCTCGACGCGCCCGTGCCCTCCTGCCCCGGCTGGGACAACCGCCGGCTGCTGAGCCACGTCGGCCGCCTGCTGGACTCGACAGTGACGCACCTTCCCCGCGGCGTCGTCGACCCGCCGCCCCGCGTCGAGCGGCCGCCGGCCGAGAACGACGCACTCGTCGAGTACTTCCGCCGTGGAGTCGCCGGCACGCTCGCCGCGTTCCGGGATCTCGACCCGGCGGCTCCGGCGTGGAACTTCACCCTCGAGCCGCAGGTCGCCGCCTTCTGGCGGCGCCGGTTGTCCCACGAGACGCAGATCCACGCCTGGGACGCGGCCGGCGCGGTCGGCGAGACCCGCGAGTTCGATCCGGTGTTCGCCGCCGACGGCGTCGACGAGGCTCTGCGCATCCTGCTGCCGGCCATCCGCGCCGCCGGCCTGTCCGCGCCCGGCGACGGAACAGCCCACATCCATCTCACGGACACGCCAGGCGAGTGGATGATCAGCCTGACCGGCGACACTGTCGACGTCACCGAGGGTCACCACAAGGGCGACGCCGGCCTCCGCGGCCCGGCCAGCCAGGTCCTGCTGGCCCTCTGGGGCCGGATCCCCTTCGACGCCCCCGGCCTGACCGCCTTCGGCGACCAGGACCTCCTGACAGCGCTGCGCCCCACCTGACGAGGCGGGACGCTCAGCGCGCCGCGGCGCCCGCCGCGAAGTTGGCCTGGATGCGCTGGAGGAGGTAGTCGCCGGCGGTGATGTCCGGGTGGCGGCCCGAGGGACTGCTGATCACGGCGTCGGTGTTGGCCTGCGCGAAGAACGCCAGGCTGTAGCGGGAGCCGTCGTACTCGCCCGCCCCGGGCAGCCGGACGCGGTGGAACGTCGACGGCAGCGCGTCGTCGCTCCACCGCATCAGCATGTCGCCGATGTTGCACGTGATGGCGTCCGCGGTGGCCGGCACCGACGTCCACCGCTCGTCGGCGGCCTCCTTGCCGGGCAGGACCTGCAGGCCGCCCTGGCCCTCCCGCTGGAACAGCAGGGTGAGGCAGTCGAAGTCGGTGTGCGCGCCGGCGCGCCAGATCCCGGGCGTGGCACGCACCTCCGGCGGCACCGGGAAGTAGTGCAGCAGCCGCAGCGTGCTCTGGTAGGTCGCGCGGGCCGGGTCGTGGGCGGCCGTGAAGAAGTCGCGCGGGAGGCCGAGACGGTCGGCGAAGCAGCCGAGCACCCGCATCGCCAGCTCCCAGCACCGGCGTTCGAACCCGAGCATCGTCGCCTGGAATCCGGCGAGGTCGTCGTCGCTGGGCCACAGCCCGTCCATGCGCGGCCGGGTGACCTGGAACGACTCCTTCTGGTCCGCCGTGCGGGTGGACGGCCGGACCTGACTCATCTTCTCCCAGCCGGCGTTCTGCCCCTTCCTGAGCGGGAACCGGCCCTTCGCCTCGTCCGGCAGCGCGAAGAACGCCTCCGTCGCGGCGAACGCCGCGTCGATCTCCTCAGGATCGATCCCGTGGTCGACGAGTTGGAAGAACCCGATGTCGGCCGCCGCCGACCACAACTCGGCCGTGACCTCGTCCCGCCGGGCGTCGAAGTCCCGCAGCGAGATCCGCCGGATCTCCCGGTCGGTCGCCTCGGTCCCAGCCCCGCCGAGCCGGCTCTCCCTGGCCAGCTCGGTCAGCGCGTACTCGGGTGTGCTCATGGTTCTCGCTCCCCCTCGGAAGGCACGCGGAATCGGTCGCCGACGCCGGTCGACGTTGACCCACGGCGCGCCCCGTCCGCCGGTGAGGAACGGCCGATCCGGACGGGGAATCCTCGCGCGCAGTCTAGGACCGGGCCGGGCCCGGCCCGTCGCGGCGCAGGTGGCGGGCCGCGGCGGCCCGGACCGCCGTGCTCAGCCGGTCGAGCAGCGGCGAGTCGAGGCGCCAGCGCTGCCAGTGCAGAGCGATGTCGAGGTGGGCCTCGGTCAGGACGACCAGCCGGCCGGCGGCGAGGTCTTCCGCCAGCTGTGCCTCGGGCAGCATGCCCCAGCCGAGGCCGAGGCGGACCGCCGTGTGGAAGTCCGCCGTCGTGGGCACCCGGTGCGCCGCCGGGGCGCCGGTGACGCCCAGCTCGCGCAGGAGCTGGTGCTGGAGGTCGTCCTTCTCGTTGAAGACGACGAGCGGCATCCGATCCCACTGGTAACCAGCGTGGTGGCCAGCGGCGGCGAGCCGCCAGCGGCCGGCGAGTCCGGGGGTGGCCGCCGGGTGGTAGCGCAGCGTTCCGAGCGGCTCCGCCCAGCAGCCCTGGACGGCGACCGGGTCGCTGGTCACGGCGGCCAGGGCCTCGCCGCCGCGGAGCAGGTCGGCGGAGAACGCCTGGTCCTCGACGTGCAGCCGCAGCACGACGTCGTCCCAGCGGGCGGCCGTGGCGACGACGTCCGCGAACCAGGTGGCGAGCGAGTCCGCGTTGACCGCCACCGACACCTCGGCCCTGGCCGACGAGCGGCCGACCAGCGCTTCAAGCGCCTCTGCCTGCAGCAGCCTGGTCTGGCGCGCGAAACGCAGCAGCGCCTCGCCAGCGGTGGTGGGCCGGCACGGTGCCGAGCGGCGGACGAGGACCTGGCCGGCGGCTGACTCGAGCGCGCGGATCCGCTGGCTGACCGCGCTCGGCGACAGGTGCAGGTGGCGGGCGGCGGCGTCGAAGCTGCCGAGTTCGACGATCGCGACGAGGGTCGCCAGCTGCGCCGGCGGCAGCTCCAGGGACATGAAGCGATGCTAATGAATCTGAAGAATCTTTCGTTGGTCTTCAGGAGATGGACGACCTAGCGTGACGGCCGTGCTCGCCTCCGCCGTCGCCGGTCTGCTCACCGGGTTCTCATTGATCGTCGCCATCGGTGCGCAGAACGCGTTGGTCCTGCGCCAGGGGCTCGCCCGGCAGTGGGTCGGCACAGTCGTCGTGATCTGCGCGGGTTCGGACCTGGCGCTGATCGTCGCCGGCGTCGGCGGGGTCGGCGGCCTGCTGACCCGAGCCGGGCCGGTACTGGCGGCCGTCCGCTGGCTGGGCGTCGCCTTCCTACTCTGGTTCGCCGCCGGGTCGCTGCGCCGCGTCTGGCGCGCACCGTCGTCACTGCGCGTCGACGGCGGCTCCCCCGCCGACCGGGGCACCGACGCAGGCGCAGACCCAGGCGACGCCCAGGCTCAGGCGAACGGATCAGCCGGATCGGCGCGGGCCGTGGTCGCCGCGCGAACGGCCGCCTTCACCTGGCTGAACCCGCATGTCTACCTGGACACCGTGCTCGTCCTCGGCACCGTCGGCGGCAACGAGGGGACGACCGGGCGATGGTGCTTCGCCGCCGGCGCCGGCCTCGCGAGCTGCCTGTGGTTCACCGGCCTCGGCTACGGCGCGCGCCTCGCGTCCAGCGCGCTGGCCAGCCCCAGGACCTGGCGCGTCCTGGACCTCGTCATCGGCCTGACCATGCTGTACGTGACCTATCGCGTAGCTTTCCCCTGATGGGCCGGCGCCGGAGGTGGACGCCGGGGGTGGAGTGTGCCCGCGCGGCGTCTGCCCGTCGCCGGCGCGCGCCTGGGTGCTGCGAAGCTGAGCCGTGTGCCGGATGCCACGGGTGTGGAGCTGATCGACCTGACGGTGCCGATCACGTCGGGGATGCCGGTCTACCCGGGGGATCCCGAAGTGGCGGTCTCGGCGGCGCTGACGGTCGCCGACTCGGGCGTCAACGTGCGGCGGGTGCACCTGGGGTCGCAGACGGGAACCCACGTCGACGCGCCGTACCACGTCGACGACGCGCTTCCCCGGCTCGACGAGATCCCGCTCGCGCGGTTCGCCGGGCCAGCGGTCCTCCTCGACGCGCGCCGCTACGGACCAGGCGCCGAGATCGGCCCGGAGGCCATGCCCGCGGCGCTGCCCGACGGCGCCGTCGTGGTGATCGTCACCGGCTGGTCGGCGCACTGGGGAACGGACCAGTACCTGCGTCACCCGTATCTCGGCGCCGACGCGGCGCGGGCCCTCGTCGAGGCCGGCGCGCGGACGGTGGCGGTCGACGCCGCGAGCGTCGACCGCACGACCGGGCCGGACGAGGAGTTCACCCTGCCGGCCCACCAGATCCTGTGCCGTGCGGGCGCCGTCATCGCGGAGAACCTCACCGGGGCGCGGCGCCTGCTGGCGGCGCGCGACGCCGGCCACGCGATCGAGATGTTCCTGTTCCCGCTGGCGCTCGCCGGCTCGGACGGCGCCCCGATCCGGGCCGTCGCGCGGACCACGCGGCAAGGGGCCCGGGCGCCTCGTCCCTAGGCCTCGTCCCCAGGCCTCGTCCCCAGGCCTCGTCCCCAGGCCTCGTCCCCAGGCCTCCGTCACCGTTCCGCCTCGCCGCCCCTAGGTCTGGTCGCCGGCTCCCGCGCTGTAGGCGACGACCGAGAGAAAACGGATCGGGAGGGTGGCCAGGTCCCGTGGGCCGTGGATGCCCTCGCCGTCGAGCTGGAGAGCGTCGCCCGGGCGCATGGTGTAGCTGGCCTCACCGTGGTCGTACACCATCTCCCCCTCGAGCATGTAGATCAGCTCGGTACCGGGATGCTGGAAGAGCGGGAAGGTCTCGCTGCGCTCGGTCAACGTCACCAGGTGCGCCTCCATCCGCTTGTGGGGCCCGCGCAGGCCGCCGAGCAGGGTGTAGTCGTGGCCGACCCGGGTGCCGCGGGCCACGATGCGGGCGCCGGCGCCCGCCGGGGTGAAGACGGCCTCCCGCTGGTCGTCCGCGCCGCGGAACAGCGAGGTGACCGGCACGTCGAGGGCGTCGGCGAGCCGGGCGAGCGTCGTCAGACTACAGCTGGTGTTCGCGTTCTCGATCTTCGACAGCATCGGTTTCGAGATGCCGCTGCGCGCGGCCAGCTCGGCGAGGGTGAGTCCGGCAGCCTGCCGCATCCGCCGTACCTGGGCCGCGATGACCCGCTCGAGCCGCCCCTCCTGGGGCGAGGGGGCGGCGACCTCGCGCGCGGCCGCACCGGTGTCCGGGGTGCGGGCCGCGCCGAGATCCTCGCCGTCGCGGCGCTCGGCGCCCCGGGATCGCTCCCGGGGCCCGGGGCGGATCGCGGGGCCGATCCGCGAGCTCCGGCTCACAGCAGGCCTCCCTGCCCGGGGATCCACGTCGTGCCGGCAAGCGGGACGCGTGCCATCGCGGCGGACTCGATGGTCAGCGCCACCAGGTCCTCGGGCTCCAGGTTGCGCACGTGCGACTTGCCGCAGGCGCGCGCGATCGTCTGCGCCTCCATCGTCAGCACCCGCAGGTAGTTGGCGAGCCGGCGGCCGCCCTCGGCCGGGTCGAGCCGGACGGCCAGCTCCGGGTCCTGCGTGGTGATGCCGGCCGGGTCGCGGCCGTCCTGGAAGTCGTCGTAGAAGCCGGCGGCGGAGCCGAGCGCCGCGTACTCGTCGGCGTAACGCGGGTCGTTGTCGCCCAGCGCGATGAGCGCCGCGGTACCGATCGCCACCGCGTCCGCGCCGAGTGCCATCGCCTTGGCGACGTCCGCGCCGGTACGGATGCCGCCGGAGACGACGAGCTGCACCTTGCGGTGCAGGCCGAGCTCCCGCAGCGCCTGCACCGCCTGCGGGATCGCGGCGAGCGTGGGGATGCCGACGTGCTCGATGAACACGTCCTGGGTGGCCGCGGTGCCGCCCTGCATGCCGTCGACGACGACGACGTCCGCGCCGGACGCGACCGCGAGCTTCACGTCGTAGTACGTCCGGGACGCGCCGATCTTGACGTAGATCGGCTTCTCCCAGTCGGTGATCTCACGCAGTTCCAGGATCTTGATCGCGAGGTCGTCGGGGCCGGTCCAGTCAGGGTGCCGGCAGGCGGAACGCTGGTCGATCCCGGCCGGGAGCGTACGCATCTGGGCGACCCGGTCCGAGATCTTCTGCCCGAGCAGCATGCCGCCGCCGCCGGGCTTGGCCCCCTGACCGAGCACGACCTCGATCGCGTCGGCCTTGCGCAGGTCGGTCGGGTTCATGCCGTAGCGGCTCGGCAGGTACTGGTAGACGAGGTGCTTGGACTGGCCGCGCTCCTCGGGCGTCATCCCGCCGTCGCCGGTGGTGGTGGAGGTGCCGACCTCGCTGGCCCCGCGGCCAAGGGCCTCCTTCGCCTGCGCGGACAGCGCCCCGAAGCTCATCCCGGCGATCGTCACCGGGATCGCCAGGCGCAGCGGGTACTTTGCGTTGCGGTCACCGAGCACGACATCGGTGTCACACCGCTCGCGGTAACCCTCCAGCGGGTAACGCGACATCGACGCCCCCAGAAAGAGCAGGTCGTCGAAGTGCGGCAGCCGGCGCTTGGCGCCCCCGCCGCGGATGTCGTAGACGCCGGTCATTGCGGCACGCTGGATGCCGGCGATCGTCGCCCGGTCGAAGGTGTGGGACTCCCGAAGGCCGAGCGACGCTGGGTCCGGCGGATACCCGGTCATGGAACCCTCCTCTTGGTCGGCCTGGTCGGCCTGGTCGGCCTGGCGCGGCGTCAGTAGGCGGTCGAGTTGTGCGCGGCGAAGTGGTAGAGGCGGCGGGCCGAGCCGTAGCGGCGGAACCGTCCGGGCGCGTACTCGCCGACGGGCTCGATGCCGGCGGCGGTGAGCAGCTCGGCGAGCTCGGCGAGATGCTCGGGGCGCTGCTCCTTCTCGACGCAGTCGGCGCCCAGGCCGCCGACCGCGCCGCGGACGTAGATCCGCGCCTCGTAGATCGAGTCGCCGAGGCCATCGCCGGCGTCACCGCAGACGACCAGCCGGCCAGCCTGGGCCATGAACGCGCTCATCGGGCCGATGTCGCCGCCGACGACGATGTCGATGCCCTTCATCGAGATGCCGCAGCGCATCGACGCCGAGCCCTCGATCACCAGCAGGCCGCCGTGACCGGTCGCGCCGACCGACTGCGACGCGTCGCCGCGCACCCGGACCAGCCCGGACATCATGTTCTCCGCGACGCCGGTACCGACGTTGCCATGGACGGTGATCGTGGCACCGTCATTCATCCCGGCGCAGTAGTAGCCGGCGTGGCCGCGGATGTCGATCGTCAGCGGCGCGTGCACACCGGCGGCGATCGCGTGCGCGCCCTGCGGGCGCAGCACCTCGTAGGACGTAGCCGACGGGGCGTGCAGCTCGCTGTTGAGCGCGCGCACCGTCGTGGCCCCGAGGTCGAAAGTGACGGTGCTCGCCGTCCCGGCCGTGGAAGCGCCAGCGCCAGCGGCACCGGCCGGGGTTCCCGCCGGATCGGACTCGCCGATCCGGAAGGGCTGGGGCGCCTCGACGGTGGCCCGGTCGCTCGGTATCTCTGCTTCGCTCCCTCGCCCGCGCGCTCCGGCCTCCTGCTCGTACCTCACAGGAGACCTCCGCGCGCGTGCTCCTCCGCTCAGCGGTGCCATGCGTAGACCCTCTCCGGCTCGGGCTCGTAGATCCGGGCGGTGTCGATGCCGGGCAGGTCCGCGAGGGCCCTGAACTCCGAGGCCATCGCGACCCAGGCGTCGGTCTCGGCGATGATCGCCGGCTTGCACGCGATGGCGTCGCGCACGACGGCGAACCCGTCGTTACTGGTGACGAGCAACGTGTAGAAGCCGTCGAACCGCTCGCACAGCAGTCGCAGCGCCTTGTCCAGGTCGACGCCCTCGGCGAGCCTCGCGGCGACGAACCGGGCGCCGACCTCGGAGTCGTTCTCCGAGTCGAACCGGACGCCCTCGGCCTCGAGCTCCCGGCGGATCGTCGCGTGGTTGGCGAACGAGCCGTTGTGGACGAGGCACTGGTCGGGGCCGACCGAGAACGGGTGGCAGCCCGCCGGGACGACAGCCGACTCTGTCGCCATCCGGGTGTGCGCGAGGCCCTGCCAGCCCCACGCGTTCGCCAGGTCGTAGGTGACGGCCAGGTCCCGGGGGTTTCCGACGTCCTTGTATACGGTCAGGTCCAGGCCGGAGCCGACGACCAGTGCGCCGGGCGCCGACCGGCGGACCGCGTCGACCAACGTGTCGACGGCGACCGGCGCCGCGATCACGGTGGTGGCGCCCGCGGCGGTCACCAGCGGGTCGGGCCCGCCCGACAACGCCGCCCGCACGGCGGCCGAGAGCTCAGCCCTGGCCGCGTCCAACGCGGCGCCGGTCGCCGACACGGCGCCGGTCGCCGGCACCGCACCGACTGCGGGCGTGGCGCCGGTCGCGGGCGTGGCGCCGGTCGCCGGCAGCAGCACGGACACGGCGGCGTGGCCCTCCGGGCAGCGGCGCTGGTCGCCGTAGACGGCGACGCCGGCCGAGTCAGGTCCGCGCTCGGCGACCTGGCACAACATGGTCTCCAACAGGCGCCCGAGCTGGGGATACAGCTCGGGGTCGCGCAGGTGGAGCCCGACTATCCCGCACACGGGCCTGATCTCCTTTCGGGAAATGCGGCGAGCAAGGGGATACGGCGAAGGGTCAGAAGGTTGTAAAGGTCAGAAGGCTGTGAGGTAGCTGTCGTGCTCCCAGGGGCCGACGCCCGCGTGCCATTCGAAGAACTCGTCGCGCTTGAGCGCGGCGAAGTAGTCGGCCACCCCCGGCCCGGCGGCGTCCAGACCGGCGGCGACGACCGGGTCAGCGCCCAGCGCCTCCACCGCGTGCAGCAGCGTCGGCGGCAGCTCGGACCTCGCCGGCTCGCCCGCGACGGCGCCGGAACTGGGACCCGGGCCGGGGCCGCCCGGGTCGAGCGCGCGCTCGATGCCGTCGAGGCCGGCGGCGAGCGCCGCCGTCATCGCCAGGTACGGGTTGGCCGAGCCGTCCCCGCCGCGCAGCTCGATCCGGTTGCGGTCGGGGATGCGCACGTAGTGAGTGCGGTCGTTGCCGCCGTAGGTCGCGCGGCTGGGCGACCAGGTCGCGCCCGAACGGGTCGACGTCGCGCCGGTGCGCTTGTAGGAGTTGACGGTCGGCGCGAGCACCGCCTGCAGGGCGGGCGCGTGCTCGAGGATGCCGGCGAGGAAACGGCGCGCGACGTCGGACAGCCCGAACGGCGCGGCTGCGTCCCCGGCGGGGAACAGCGGCGTGCGGTCATGCCACAGCGACAGGTGCAGGTGCAGGCCGGAGCCGGTCCGGTCGGCGAACGGCTTGGGCATGTAGGTCGCGGTCATGCCGCGGCGCTCGGCCAGCACGGAGATCAGGTAGCGGGCGGTGATCACCCGGTCGGCGGTGGTCAGCGCGTCGGCGTAGGCGAAGTTCTGCTCGAACTGGCCGTTCGCGTCCTCGTGGTCGTTGGCGTAGTTCGCCCAGCCGAGCGCGTTCATCGCCGTCGACACCTCGGTGAGGTGGTCGTACATCCGGGTCAGGCCGCGGGCGTCATAGCAGGGGCGGGGCGCGACGTCCCGCGGGTCCGCGAGCCCGAGCGCACCGTCCGGGCCACGGGTGACCAGGAAGTACTCGATCTCGGCGCCGGCGAACAGCTCCAGGCGCCGGCTCGTCGCCGCCGCGAGCTGAGCCTTGAGGATCACCCGCGGCGCGAAGTGCCAGGGCACGCCTTCGACGTGCGGGTCGCAGTGCACCAGCGCGAGGCCCTCCTTGACCCAGGGCAACGGGGTGTAGCTCGCCGGGTCGGGGATGGCGATCAGGTCGGGGTCCGACGGCACCTGGCCTATCGCGCCCACCGCGTAGCCGGCGAACCCGACGCCGTCGGCCAGCAGTTCGTCGACAGCCTCGATCGGCACGAGCTTCGCGCACGGCTTGCCGACGAGGTCGACGAACATCGCGAGGATGAACCTCACTCCGTCCTGGCGGGCCCGGGCGGCGAGATCCAGCCCCGCCGCCACGGCTGGGACGGGGTCGGTGCGGGGGGCACTTTCGTCGATCGTCACGTCAGGCTCCACTGGCTCGGAAGGGGTCCGGGCGACGGCGCGTCGACGCTCGCTCCCCTGCCGCCGACTCGCACCCTAACGGGAAACAAGGTATCGGGGTAGGAAACAAGACAGGTTACGCGAGCGTGACGATTCGTGACATACACATGACCGCACCGGCATGCTCGACGATGGAGCCGGTCAGAGCCGCACCGCCGCCGCCAGTCGCACCGCGCAAGCCGGGCCGGGCCGGGCCACGTCGAGCCGGGCGGCGCCACACCAGCCCCGGTCGTCAGCAACGCGCGGCGTCAGTCGCGCGGCCGCCTCAGCCGTGAAGGAGCCAGATGTCCCTCAGGCGGATCGTGCTTGCCTCCGGGTCGCCGCGGCGACGCGAGCTGCTCGCCGGCATGGGCGTGGCCTTCGAGGTCGTGACCAGCAACGTCGACGAGAACGTCGAGACCTTTGCCGGCCCGGAGGACTTCGCGCTTCAGCTGGCCCGGCGCAAGGCACGGGCGGTGGCGGGATGCGTGGGCGACGCGCTGGTCATCGGCGGTGACACGGTCGTCGAGCTGGACGGGCGAATCTTCGGCAAGCCCGCCGACCAGGACGAGGCGGTCGAGATGATCAGCCGGCTCGACGGCCGGACGCACCGGGTCGTGACGGGGCTCGCCGTGGTAGACGCGGCCACGGGCGAGCACCGGGAAGGCGCGGCGACGACCACCGTAACGATGCGCCCGCTCGGCGAGGACGAGATCCGCGAGTATGCCGCCTCGGGCGAACCGTTCGGCAAGGCCGGCGCCTACGCGATCCAGGGCCTGGGCGGGCGCCTGGTGGCAGGCGTCGAAGGCGACCTCGACAACGTCATCGGCCTGCCCACGGCCACCCTGCGCCGCCTCCTGGCCGCCTTCGGCGTCATTGCCTAGCACCACCGACCCGTCCCGGACCTGGGTACTCTTCCCACGGCCGCCGATCAACACCCAACTCCGCGGCGCCTACTCTCCGCGATTGACCGCGCACGGCTGTGCGGGCCGCTGACCGAGCCACCGCCGCCGGTGAGGATGAAAGCCTCACCCCGCCACGCCCACGGACAGGTGCCATCTCCGCCAGACGCCAGCTCAATCCCGATCTGTGGTGCCTCAGCCACTCCATAGGCTTCTCAGGTAACACAGTCCGTACCCCGTCGGGTGAACTGTGTCGGATAGGCCTGCCTATGGACGTGCTCAGATGCCACGGATCGAGTCTCGGTCGGCGACCCAGGACTCGATCATGATGCGGGCGATCGACGAGTGGCCGGGCAGGAGCAGCTGGCCGTCGCCGCCGCCGCGCCAGTCGCCCCGTTCCAGCGCCTCGTCGAGGTCGCGGCGATGCACCCACATCGCTTCGGCGATCTCGTTGTCGTCCAGCCTGATCGGCTGGGACGGGTCCGCGGCGGCGTGGAAGGCGAGCATGAGGGAGCGCGGGAACGGCCAGGCCTGGCTTCCCAGGTAGCTGACGTCTGTGACGTCGATGCCGACCTCCTCGTTGATCTCCCGTACCACGCACGCCTCGAGGGACTCCCCGGCCTCGACGAAGCCCGCGAGCACCGAGAACCGCCCCGCCGGCCACGTCCTCTGCCGGCCGAGCAGGACCTGGTCGGCGCCGTCATGAACCAGGCAGATGATCGCCGGGTCCATACGGGGAAACTCCTCGTGTTCCTTGGCGGCACACACCCGCGCCCAGCCGGCCTTCGTCGGCCGGGTCGGCGAGCCGTCGCGGGCACAGTACCGGGCGCGGTCGTGCCAGGTCAGCAGCGAGACCGCGGTCGTGAACAGAGCGGCGTCGAGTCCGGGCAGCTCGCCGCCGACGGTGGCGAGGTTCAGCCAGCGCGCTTTCGCCACCTCCTCGGCGCGGTCGGCGCGGTCGGCGCGCAACGCCCAGTAGACGGTCCCGTCAGCCTCGCCGAGCAGCACGGCGTCGGTCGACGGGGACGCCGCGACGCTCACCCCGGAACGGGTCACCAGCCGCGCCACGGCATCGGCATCGGCGGGCGGTGACGCTTCGGGCGCACCACCGATCTCCTCGGGCCGCTGGGCGCGTGGCCGGGCCGGTAGCGCGATCGTCGAGCGTCCCTCGTCGTCGAGGATGACAACCCGCGCCGTCGCCCAGCTCTCCTGTTGGCGCCCTATGTCCAGCCGGAACAGTTCCTCCCGCAGGACAGTGGCGCTTGCCAGCGCGGGCGGCCTGACCAGCCCAAATCCACTCACGCCCGCATCTTCCCTCGCCGTGGCTGTCTCCCGCCGCCGGGCTGTCAGTCCGCGCCGGCGGCCGAGCCTCCGACCACGCGAGGCCTCCGACCACGCGGGGTCGCGCCATTGCGGTGAGAAGGCCCTGACGATCCCTTGCCGGGCCGGCAGAGAAGCCCGTCGAAGCCCGTCGGCCGGCTCCTCGGCCCTGCCGGCCCTACCCGCGAGGCTGTGGAGCCAACGGGCGGTCGCCGGACGCGGCGGCGGCCCGTGGGGAAGCCGGATCGGCGAGATGCCTCAGGATGTCGGCGCCGACCGCGGCGGGTGCCTGGAAGGGGCCGAAGTGCCCCAGGTGCTCGTGCACACGCAGCGTGGCCCGCGGCAGCGCGGCGGCGAGGCCCGGGCCGAACGAGGCCGGCGGCCGGATCGCCGGCCGCTCGTCGCGGTTCGCGGCTCACAGGCCACGGGTCTCGGGTCTCGGCCGCCGGGTCACGGGTCACGGCCGCCGGGTTGCGCCCGCCACCCGCGCGCGCATCGGCCGCATGTAGCCGGGCAGGATCGGGTCTGTGGCTGAGCCCCGACGCCGCGCCCGCGCGCACGGCTTCCCCTTCGACGGCACGCCAGGCCCACTGAACGCGATCACCGACGTCCCCGGCGTCGAGGTGGGCTACGTGACACTCATCAGCGGCGAGGGGCCCCTGCGGACCGGCGCGGGGCCGGTCCGGACCGGCGTCACCGCGATCCTGCCGGCCGGGCGCGGGGGCATCGGCTCGGCGGTCGCCGCCGGGGTCCACGCGTTCAATGCCAACGGTGAGATGACGGGCGCCGCGTGGCTGCGGGAGACCGGCAGCCTGGCGATGCCGATCCTCATCACGAACACCCACGCCGTTGGCCCGTGCCACCGGGGCGTCATCGACTGGGTGGTCGCCAACCGGCCGGACCTGGCCCGCGGCTGGCTGCTGCCGGTGGTCGCGGAGACCTGGGACGGCTACCTGAACGACATCAACGGCAGCCACGTGACAGCGGCCCACGCCGTCGCCGCGATCGACGCCGCCACCGGCGGGCCGGTCGCCGAAGGCGCCGTCGGCGGCGGCACCGGGATGATGTGCTACGGCTTCAAGGGCGGCAGTGGCACCGCCTCCCGGGTCGTGAGCCATGGCCCCGACGGCTATGTGGTCGCCGCGTTCGTCCAGGCGAACTTCGGCCGCCGCGACGAGCTGCGCGTCGCCGGCATCCCGGTCGGCCGCCCGCTCAGCGGCGACAGCGGCGACAGCGGCGACAGCGGCGACAGCGGCGACAGCGGCGACGGTGCGGTCCCCTCGGACGGCACGAACGGCGCGGGCGCGAGCGGCGCGGGCGGCTGGGACGGTGACTGGTCGGCGCCGCCCGGTGCCGGCAGCGCCATCGTGGTGCTCGCGACCGACGCGCCACTGCTGCCCGGCCAGTGCGAGTCGCTCGCCCGCCGGGCGCCCATGGGCATCGCGCGCACCGGGACTACCGGCTCGCACTTCTCCGGCGACCTCGTCATCGCCTTCTCGAGCGCGAACGCCGGCGCGCTCACCAGCCGGTTCCCCGGCGGGGAGCCGACCGCCGACGACTACGCCACGCTGCGCTTCATCCCCTGGGGATGGATGGACCGCTTCTACGAGGCGGCGGTCCAGGCGGTCGAGGAAGCCGTCATCAACGTCCTGACCACCGCCGCGTCCATGACCGGCCGTGACGACCACCGCGCCGCCGCTCTCCCCACCGCCCGCGTCGTCGAACTCCTCGCCAGCCACCCCAGTTGATCGCCGCCTGACCGCACCCCACGCAGATCGCGCGACCACGTGGCAGCCGACGGCCGCTTGATCGCCGCCCGTGCCCTCCGGTGGATGTCATCCAGTCCCGTTCACGACCGCCCAAGGGCAGAAACCGCGATCAGGCGACCGACGGGCGGGGCGGGGCGGGGCTTCAGGGGACTTCAGTGGCGCGGCTCGGCAGCGAGATGCCGGCGGCTGCCGGATACGGGGCAAACGGGGATGATCGGCGCGTTATTTGACCCCGACGTCGAAGTTACGGGAGGTTGGGTGGGCCGGGAGGAGGTCGCCATGGTCGAGGTGGAGCAGGGGTCCGACACGCCTCAGATAGATCTGTTCGAGGCGATGCGGACGGCGCGCTCGCTGCGGCGCTTCCGGCCGGACCCGGTGCCGGACGAGGTGCTGGCCCGATGTCTGCAGGCGGCCACCTGGGCGCCGAGCGGTTCCAACGCGCAGGGCTGGCGTTTCATCGTCCTGCGCTCGCCGGAGGCCCGAGCGATCCTGGGCCCGGCGTTCCGCGCCGGCTGGGACTGGGTCTGCACCAGCATCTACGGCTACGAGCCGCGCCCCGCGGACGACGACAACTCCCATCAGGCCCGGCTGACCCGCACGATGCTGCACCTCGTCGACGACTTCGAGAACGTGCCGGCCTACGTGCTGTTCTGCCACCGGCTGACGGGCTTCGTCGACGAGTTCCTGGAGGCGGGCTCGATCTTTCCCGCGATGCAGAACTTCCTGCTCGCCGCCCGCGCCCACGGGCTCGGCACCGTTCCCAGCACCTGGTTCACCTTCGGCGAGGACAAGCTGCGTTCCTACGTCGGCATCCCGGACGGGTGGCGGATCGCCTCCCTGGTCGCCGTCGGCTGGCCGGAGGGCCACCACGGCCCGGTCCGCCGCAAGCCCCTGAACAAGGTCACCGCCCTCGACACCTGGGACAACCCTTTCTTTCCCGCCAAGAGCTGACCCGCGGAGACTCAGCCGAACTTGCCGGAGATATAGTCCTCCGTCCGCTGATCGGATGGCGTGCTGAAGATCTTCGCCGTCCGGTCAAACTCCACCATCAGACCCGAGCGCCGGCCGGTCGCGTCGTCGACCTCGGTGGTGAAGAACGCGGTTCGGTCGGAGATCCGGGCCGCCTGCTGCATGTTGTGCGTGACGATGATGATGGTGTACTCGTCGGCCAGCTCAGTCATCATGTACTCGATCTTGGCGGTGGAGATCGGGTCGAGGGCTGAGCACGGCTCGTCCATGAGGACGACGTCGGGCCGCACCGCGATGGTCCGGGCGATGCAGAGCCGCTGCTGCTGCCCCCCGGACAGGCCGAACGCGTGCTGGCGGAGTTTGTCCTTCACCTCGTCCCAGAGTGCGGCGCTGGTGAGCGCCTCCTCGACCACGTCGTCCATGTTCGGCACCTTCATGCCGGTCACCCGCGGGCCGTAGGCGACGTTGTCGTAGATCGATTTCGGGAACGGGTTCGGCTTCTGGAACACCATCCCGATCCGGCGGCGAACAGTGATCGGGTCGACCCGCGGCCCGTAGAGATCCTGACCGCGGTAGCTGACCGAGCCGGTGAGACGGGCTCCCGGGATGAGATCGTTCATCCGGTTGAAGGCACGCAGCGCCGTGCTCTTGCCACAGCCGGACGGCCCGATCAGCGCCGTGATCTCCCGCCGGCCGAACTGTACGGTCAGGCCACCGACCGCGCAGAAACTGCCGTAGTAGATGGCCACGTCGGCGACATTGATGACGATCTCCTCCGGCGCGTCCGGCACCGTGCGGCCAGTCGCTCGCGGGATTCTCCCCGCCAGGGGGGGCGCCTCCGCCGCGGCCGGCCGGTCCTGGTCGGCGAGCTCGTGCGAGGGATCCGCCATCGGTTCATCTGCATCGGACACGGTCGACGTCCTCAGCAAGCGCATGGGGGGATGAGGTCGGGTTCGAGGCGGCGCGTTCACCAGGTCCGCCGGTAGTGGTTCCGGATCAGGATGGCGATGCTGTTCATCACCAGCAGCAGCGCGAGCAGCACCACGATCGCCGCCGCGGCCAGGGTCCTGAACTCCTCCTGCGGGCGGGAGACCCAGTTGAAGATCTGGATCGGCAGAACGGTGAACCTGCTGTCCAGGCCGGTCGGGGTGAACGTGACGTAGGCCAGGCCGCCGAGAAGCAGCAGCGGCGCCGCCTCACCGATCGCCCGGGACAACGCGAGGATGATCCCGGTGGCGATCCCCGGGACAGCCAACGGCAACGTATGGCGCCACACCGTCTGCTGCTCGGTCGCGCCGAGCGCGAGGGAGGCGTCCCGGATGGAGCTGGGGATGGCCCGCATCGCCTCCCTCGACACGATGATGACGACGGGCAGGACCAGCAGGGTGAGCGTCAGGGCGGCGGTGAGCACGGTCTGCCCGAGATGCGCCGCCCGCGCGAGCAGGCCCAGCCCGAGGATGCCGTAGACGATCGACGGCACCGCCGCGAGGTTCTGGATGTTGACCTCGATCATCCGGTTGTACCAGCGCCGCGGGTCGGCGAACACCTCCATGTAGATGGCCGCAGCCACGCCGAGCGGGATCGTGAACAGCGCGGTGGCCCCGATCACCCAGATCGATCCGATGATCGCGGACCGCGCGCCGGCCAGCGCCGGCAGGCTGGCCGGGAACTGGGTCAGCAGGTCCAGGTTGAGCCGGGGCAGGGCGTCGACGAAGACCTGCACGAGCAGGGTGCCCAGTGCGGCGATGGCGACACCGATGCTGAAGAACATGGCCAGCCGGAACGTCGCATCGCGGATCGATCCGCGGACGGTCTCGATCTGGTATTCGACCGACCGCCCAGGGGGTTCGACTTCCGCGGTCATTCGTACACCTCCCGGTACCGGCGCACCAGCCGGATACTCACGATGTTCATGATCAAGGTGATGACGAAAAGCAGTGATCCGACCGCGAAGAGCGTCTGGTAGCCGATACTGCCGGTCGGCTGGTCGCCCAGCGCGGCCGCCGCGATGAACGCGGTCATGGTCTGCATCGGCTCGGTCGGGTCGAGACTGAGGTTGGCCGTACCGCCCGCCGCCACGGCGACGATCATGGTCTCGCCGACCGCCCGCGACACCGCCAGCATGGTCGCCGCGATGATGCCGGACAGCGCGGCCGGGATCGTGACCCGCGTGGTGACCTGCCGCGCGGTGCTGCCCAGCGCCCGCGCTCCCGCGCGCAGGTCGTCGGGCACCGCGCTCATCGCGTCCTCGGACAACGACGCGACGGTCGGAATGATCATGATTCCCATCACGAGCCCGGCCGAGAGCGCGTTGTAGATCTGCGGGCCCTTGCCGGGCAGGATCCAGATGTCGCGCAGCAACGGGGTGAGGAATGTCAACGCGAAGAATCCGTACACGACCGTCGGAACCCCGGCAAGGATCTCCAACAGCGGCTTGAAGATCTTCCGGGTCCGCCGGCCGGCGTACTCGGACAGGTAGGCGGCGCAGCCCAGGCCCAACGGAAGCGCCACGAGCAGCGCCCAGAACGTGGTGACCGCGGTGGCGGTGACCAGCGGCAGCACCCCGAAATGAGGGCTCGCGAACAGCGGTGTCCACTCCGTGCCGGTCAGGAACTCGACCGGGCTGACCCGGGTGAAGAACTGCACCGTGGGCACGGCCAGCGCCACCACGATCCCGATGGTGGTGGCCACCGACAGCAGCGCCGCCGCCATCAGCACCCGCCGGACCAGTCCCTCCCGCAGCCGCCGGGAGGACCAGCCGATCCCGGTCGCCATGGAGACGTCGAAGTCGTGCGGGTCCGCGGCCATGTCAGGACCGCCCCGGTGCCGGTGTGGACGGCCGGCCCGACGCGACCACGTCGGCGAGGGCCTTCTGGTTGACGGCGACCTGCGCCGACGTCAGCGGGATGAACAGCGCCTGTCGCGCGATCGCGGTCGAGTTCTCGACGTAGTAGTCCACGAAGTCGACGAGCGCCGGCCGCGCGAGCGACGTCCTTTTGACGTAGATGAACAGGGGCCGCGCCAGTGGCCGGTAGCTGCCGTCCTGCACGGACCCGACGCTCGGCGCCACGCATCCGTCTCCGTCGTCGACCGCGAGAGCTCTCAGCCGATCGGTGTTCTCCTCGAAGTAGCCGTACCCGATGTACCCGAGCCCGCCCCGGCTGCCCTCCACCCCGGCGATGATCACGTTGTCGTCCTCGGATGCCTGGTAGTCCGTGCGGCTCCTGCCACCCTTGCCGTTGATCGCGCTCGTGAAGTAGTCGAACGTGCCGGAGTCGGTGCCCGGGCCGAAGAGCAGCAGCGGTTCGTCCGGAAACTTCGGGTCGACCTGGTTCCAGTTCTCGATCGGCGAGCGCACGTCCCAGATCCGCCGCAGCTGCGCGGCCGTGAGGCACGTCGCCCAGGCGTTCTCCTTGTTCACGATGACCGTGACCGCGTCGTTCGCCACCTGGAAGTCGACGTAGTCGATGCCGGCGCGCGTGCAGGCCTCCCGCTCCGCCTGCGTGATCGACCTGGACGCGTCGGAGATGTCGGTCTCGCCCCGGCAGAACTTCTCGAACCCTCCTCCGGTGCCAGAGGTCCCAACCGTGATCTGGATGCCCGGGTTGTGCTCGCGGAAGAGGTCGGCCGCCGCCTCGGTCAGCGGCGCGACCGTGCTGGAGCCGTCGATGCCGATGCTCTTGGCGGTCTGACCCGACCCACCGCACCCGCCGCCGGTCGACACGGCGGTGACGACGACCGCGACGACAGCCGTGCTCAGGCGGGACTGGCTACTCGCGCGGGACCGCCCCGCCGGCCGACCCGGGAGCAGGATCATCGTGGCTCCCCCGCCCTGTCACGGGAGGGCGCCGAACCATCCGCCGCCGACCGCCCTGGCGAGGACACCTCCGGCGAGAGCGGTCCCGGCGGGAGCGGTCCCGACGAGGACGGCGCGGCACAGCACGCGCCGCGGGCCACGGCGGGCGCGACGCCGCGGCCCGGCTGCCCGCCCCCAGGGCGCCGCCGCCTCGTCCGAAGCGCCCGCGCCACCCGCACCGCCCACCGGCCGAGCCGGACAAGCACATAGATCATCCCGGCCGCCGGCAACGCGACCAGCACCATGCCGACGGCCCCAGCGAGCGCCGTGACCAGTTCCCCGCCAGCCAGGGCCCGACTCGCCCGGCCGAACTGGTCGCGCACCGCCACGGCCGTCCGGGGCAGCACGAAAGGCGCGTAGACCACCAACATGACGATGTTCACGGCAAGCATCGGCGCGGCGCACAGCGCCCACGCGGTCACCATGAGCCGGGCCCGCCGGGTCAACCCGGCCAGCCGCGGATCCAGCGCCGATCCCGCGTCCACCCGAGCCCGCCGCCGAGACGGGAACACCAGCGCCGCCGCACGCCCGGCCGACCGCACAGCCGGACCCATGCGACTGAACAGGTCCGGCACCCCAACGAGATCACTGACAATGTAGTAGCCGTCAAACCGGACGAACGGCGCGAGCTGCCGCAACGCGTCCACGTGGACGAGGACCACCGCCGTCACCAACACCTCGGCCCGGGTGAAAGCAAAGGTCCCGATCACCAGCAGCGCGAACAGCCCATTGAAGTAGATCCCCCCCAGGTCGGTGCGCAGCCGCCCCCAACGGCTCAACCGATAGGAGTCAGTGACATCAGTGAAGAAGGCCGGCCAGACGAGATACATACCGACACCGATCACCCCCGGCCGCGCGCCGCCGTAACGGCAGGCCGCCGCATGACCACACTCATGAACCAGCGCACCGACGAGCGTGACGCCCACCAGCACCAGGATCATCGACGGAGTGGCCAGCACCATCGCGGCGCTGTCCCGCACGCTGTGCCGACCAAACAACCAGACATCGGCGGCCAGCAACACAGCCAGCAACACAGCCACGACCACTGGCCGGAAGAACACCGCGAACACCCCGCTGACCCGGTGCACGACCGACGCGGGCAGCAGAGTACGCCGACCAGCGAGCGTGAACAGCGACCCCGCCCGCGGCGCCGGCGTCACACCAGTCGGGGCAGCGATCAGGCCGAGCGGCATGAGCTGATGAGTCAACAGATATACGACGTCGGCGCCGCTCACCACGCGGCCGCAGCGCCGCCCGACGTAGTCAGCGATCGCGGCGACATCGCGGGTACCGTCCGCGGCCTCGACGATCCCCGCAAGCAGCTCGGTGAGTGCCGCGACCTGACCATCAGCACGACGCGCCAAAAAGACAGGACGCGCCAAACCCGACCCGGCGAACTCGCCGAGCAACGCCAAGCCGTCAGCCCGGCTGGGGCGGACGGGCAGCTCGACGCCACTCGGCTCGACGGCGCCCGGCCCAGCACCACGTGGCTCAACGCGGGCCAACGCGACGCGGCCGGGCGCCCCGGTATCGTCCGGCAACTGGATGGGACTAGGGGCGGGGGCCTGAGGGGCCTGCGTCCGCACTGGCCACGCGGGCTCCGTCATCGAACGTCCCCTCCCTTTCGGCGCCTCCTCTCGGGGGCCTCATCGATCCACCTGGCCAGCCGCCCCGCAGAGCCGGCCGCCCCGCCGAGGGCAGGCGTACCGCGTGCGCCGCACCTGGCTGGCATGCCGCCTCGGCGTCAGGCCGCCAAGATCCTGGATCATCGCGCCGATCCACATGGGACTGGCGCATCCACCCGGCACATCCATGCCGCGGCGGGCTCGACGCCGGCCCGCGGCGGCCCTAGCCCTTGTCGAGCCCATCGCCGACCTTTGGGTCGGCCGTCGACCCATCGTCGGCGTGGTGCCCAAAGCCGAGAAAGTCGAGAAAGTCGAGGTCTGACTTCTGGACTATGATGTTGATACTCGGTGCCAGCGTGAGCACGATCGGCATGAAGCCGCCATTGACCTGTGATTCTGCATGGGCGTCGATCGCCCCGTTGCTCGACCACGGAGAGCCGACCGGGAAGTTAGTGGGGTCGAACTCCTTCCGGCCGATCTCGACCGCTGCCAGGGTGGTCCGATCAGGAAGGAGCTCCACCATTTCCTGGACAGTTCCGGTCGCTCGTCCCGTCACTTCGCGCTGGCGTCGCTCATTTTCCATCTCCCAGTTCGGTGCTTCCACGACCTCTTTCAGCGTGGATGCTAGCCGTACTGGGAGGCGGCTCAGAGTATTTCCGCGGGGGCGTCGCCGCGGCCAGAAAAAACGTCGGTCCCATTCGATGCGCAGCCCTGGAACGAAAGATCCGGCCGGCCGGCGGACGAATTCAGCCCGCCCGGTCCACGACTCGGGGATCCCTCGAAGAATGTCGGGAAACGCGGCCGACGACGGCTGGAAAAGCGGCTCGAGCGGGCGGAGCGACAGACGGAGGAAGCCTGCGCCCGCCGCGGTTCCGCCCGCCCGATGGTTACCACTTGTCGATGAAGCTCTGGCTGTTGACGATCGACTGGATGAGCGAACCATTGCCATTGACCGTCTGCGACTCCGCGTGGTTGTCGAGAGCGGCGTTGTTACTACCCGGCGAGTTGACCGCGTAGTTCTGCGGGTCGAACTCCTGCCGGTTGTACTCGATCGCCGCCAGCGTCATGCGTTCGGGCAGCAGCTCGGCCTGCTCCGCCGCCAGCCCGGCGATATCTATTCCTGGGCGAGCCGTTCCCACCAGGTCAATTCCCACACCATCCCCCATGGCTCGTTCCCGTTTCCGTCTCCCGGACGCCACCCGCGATGACGTATCCTCGGGATACCAGTCGGTGGCTTACGAAGGGTTGTGACACGCGAACATTCGGCCGGCGGTGCAGGCTTCACGGCTGAGGCCAGCTGAGTCAGTTCAGTACCGAGCGGGACCTTCATCGCCCGCCGCATCCGGTAGGTACATCTGAACCCTAGGACGGTCCATGACGGACCGCAACGCGATGTTGACCGTCGCGATAGTGCGATGTTGACCGTCGCGATATCGAACGCCTCGGCAGGCGTATCAGGCGCCGCTCGGCTGCGCCCGGAATGCGAGCACCGTCGCGACCAGCGTGGCGGCGGCGGCTATGGTCCAGCCGACCGGCCCAAGCGGCGTACAGCCGAAGAACTGGCTGATCCCCGGCGTCTGGACAACCACGGCCAGGACGACCACGGAGGCGGCCGTCGTCAGCAGCAGCCCCCCGCGGAGACGGCCGACCAACAGGGTCTGGCTGAGCTGCGAGCCGACGAGGGCGACAAGGCCGACCGTGTCCGCGTGCCGGCGCCGGCCGGTCAGCCGCGCGGCGAGCCACCCGGCGCCAGCCGCGCCGGCCGTGGCGGTCGCCCGGACCGCGATCTCCCGGTTCAGCGCGGCGCCGAGGGAACGTTCGGGACCTTCCCGCAGGAGTCCGCCAGCTTCCGCCCGGTCCGGTTCGCGCAGCGCGACGGCCAACGCCGGCGCGAGATCGGTGAGCAGGTTCACCAGCAACAGCTGACGCGCCGACAGCGGAGAACGTCCCGTCGCGACCGAACCGAGCAGTGTGAAGGCGATCTCGCCGAGGTTCCCGCCCACCAGGATGCCCATCGCCTTGCGGACAGACCCCCACATCGACCTGCCTTCGATGAGCACCTCGATGATCGTCTCGATGCGGTCGTCGGTCACGACGACGTCGGCGGCCGCGCGGGCCGCCGGGGTGCCCCGCTTTCCCAGCGCGATCCCCACGTCGGCGAGTCGGATCGCGGGCGCGTCGTTGGCCCCGTCCCCCGTCATCGCGACCGTCTTTCCCAGTCGCTGGTACGCCTCCACCACCCGCGTCTTGTGCGCGGGGGTGCCGCGCGCGACGACGGTCACCCGGGGCAGCAGCGCGTCGAGCTCCCCGTCGTCGAACTCGTCCAGCTCCGCGCCGGTCACCAGGATCTCGTCGCCACCGAGCAGGCCCAGCTCGGTGGCGACGGCCCCGGCGGTGGCGGGATGATCACCGGTGATCATGAGTATCTGGACGCCGGCCGCCCGCAGCTGGTCGAGCGACGCCCCGGCGGTGGACCGCAGCGGGTCGGCCAACGCGAGAAAGCCCAGGAAGGTCAGGTCGGCGACGTGGTCGTCGGTCAGCTCCCCCGGCCCCGGAGCCGACACCGGGTCCAGCTCCCGCTCGGCGACCGCCAGGATGCGAAAACCCTGCCCGGCCAGCCCGCCGTACTCCTTGGTGAGCCGCGCCAGGTCGCGCTCGTCGAGGGCGAGCACCCCCTCGGGGGCCCGGCGGCGTACGCACCTGGGCAGCACGACCTCGGGCGCTCCCTTGACGTTCACCAGCACTGCGCCGGGTGCCTCCTGTCCGTCCGCCCCGGCCGGTGCGCCCGTCCCGCCCACCGTCGCGTGGTACGCCCGGCCAGGTTCGAACGGGAGCCTGGCGACCAGCGACCACGACGCGACGCCGTGCTCACGGGTCACCCCCGCCGCGGCGGCGCCCTTGTGCACCGCACGATCGGTCGGGTGCGGCAACTTGCGCCCCCGCCGGCGCGGCGTGGCGCGCAGCCCGGCGGCGAGCACGTACCGGTGCGGCCCGTCGAGCTCGTCGGCGGCGGCGGTGCGCAGGCCGTCGGAGACGGCGCGCAGGCGGATGCGGCCCTCGGTGAGCGTGCCGGTCTTGTCGAAGCAGAGCACGTCGACGCGGCCGAGCGTCTCGATCGTGCGGGGGTTGCGTACCAGCGCGCCCTTCGCGGACAGTCGCCGGGCGGCGGCGAGCTGGGCCGCGGTGGCGAGGAAGGGCAGTCCCTCGGGCACAGCGGCGACGGCGAGCGCCACGCCGGCGCTGAGGGTGTCCGCAAGGGGCCGGTTGTGCAGCACTCCGGACAACAGCAGTGCGCCTGAGGCACCCAGGGTGACAGGAAGGGTGAGACTGGTGATGTCCGCGAGTCGGGCCTGGACCCCTACCAGCCGGGTGGGACCGACGGTAGCCGCCATCGTGCGGCCCGCCTCGGTCGCCGTCCCGGTGGCCACCACCAGCCCGACGCCCCGCCCGCCGGCCACGGTCGTCCCCTCGTAGATCATCGATGTCCGCTCCGCCAGGTAGGCGGCGGCGACGGGTTCCGGCGACTTCGCGACCGGCAGCGACTCGCCGGTCAGCGAGGACTCGTCGACCTCGAGCGACTCGGCCGACAGCAGCCGGCAGTCGGCCGGGACGACGTCCCCGGCCGCGAGCGTGATCACGTCACCGGGTACCAGGTCGTCGGCGGTCAGCTTCAGCTCCTCGCCGTCCCGGCGCACCCGGGCCGGGACCGCCGAGGCAGCGAACAGCCGGGCGAGCGACCGGTCGACACGGCCCCGCTGCGCGGCGCCGAGGACCGCCGACCCGAGCGACACGCTCAGGATCAGAGCGGCGTCCACCACCGAGCCAGCGGCCACGGACAGCGCCGCGCCTCCGAGCAGAATCGGCGTGAGCGGGTTCGCGAGCTCGACCGCCACCGCCCGGACGAAGCCGGGCGCGGCCATCCGGCCCGGGGGCGCCTCGCCGCGCCGCTGGACGGCCTGCTCGCCGGTCAACCCGCTCGGGGCGCTGCCGAGCCGCTCCAGGCAGGTCTCCGCGGGCAGCACATGCCAGGGGGTGCGTGGGACGGCCGGCGGCGGTGGCCTGCGGCCCAGCTCGCCGGCCCGCCAGATCCCGTCGCAGAGGGCCGCGACGGCCGCCCCGTTGACCATGACCAGGCCACGCGCGGCCGTCCGCGCGCCCGCGCCGCCGAGCGCCGTGAGCGCGCCGGCGGCCGAGCCGATCTCCGCCAGCCGGACGGCGTCCCGGCTGGCCCGGACCGCCTCGGGGACCGCCTCGACGACCAGGGCGGCGGTGGCCAGCTCATGGCCGACCAGGATGTGCGCCCCCCACGCGGGTGAGCCGTCAGGACCGTCCACGCCGACGCCGACGTCCGCCGCGCCCATCGCGGCCCGCCGCGCGGACACCACCAGCACGCCGCCGCGGTCCTCCGCCTGCAACTGCCGGACGGTCGCGGCCAGTCCGTTCCCCCCGGGGACAGGAGTGAAGCCGGGGGCCGGGTTGACACCGACATCCGCGGTCGACGGACCGAGGTCGCCCGCGGCCGCGGGCTCACCGGCCAGGAACAGGGCGCAGCCGGCCCGCCGGCAGGCCGCGAGCAGGAGCTCGGCCCCCTGGGCGGGCTCGGGCGCGACAGACACGACGGCCATCAGCCGGCTGCCGCGGGCGAGACCGAGAACGGGGCCGGTGCTGGAACGAGCGAGCTCGCGCCGTTCCCGGGCGCCCGTCCGGCCCCGAAGTGCGAGGCGTTCCACCGGACCGAGGGTCCAGCCGTCCACGGTGACCAGGGCGGCGCAGTCCCGCGCGCGGAACAGGGCGTTCGCCCGAACCGCGACCTCGCCCGGGTCGGCGCCGGTCAACGGCACCACGTCGGCGAGCAGGTACTGGTCGCCACGCAGCACGTCGGCGTCGAGGACGATCGTGTCGATCCTGTCGAGCAGCCGCAGCGCCGCGAGATCCAGCACATGCGCGCCGCGACGGGCCAGGACACGGGTGAGCTGGGCGGCGAAGCCCTCCCGGCCGAGTCGCGCCGGCCGGGGCAGCGCGGCGACGGCCACCCCGGCGGCGCGCCGCGGCGCACCGGTCAACGCGGTCAGACCCACGAACCCGCCGAGCCCCGCCGCCAGGGACCGATCGGCGTGCCGCTCGACCGGCCCGGGCGGCAACGGCCGCGGGCGGCTGGAGGCGAGGAACTCGGCGACCACTCGCTCGTTCTCCCAGTCGCGCCGAGGGCGGCCGGCCAGGTCGTCCCGAGCGGCCTCGAAGGCCGCCCGACGGGTCAGCGCCTCGGCCAGCCCGGCCGACCGGTGGAGGGCGTCCACCGCGATCCCGGTGTTGCCCTGCGCCAGCGCGAGCGCACCGGCGTTGGCCAGCGCCAGCACAAGGTCCGCCCTGCCGGCGCCGAGCGCGCGTTCCAGCTGACGGCGCAGCCGTGGTTGGGTGTCGACGAGCGTGACCAGCGAGGCGACCTCGATCGGCACCGGGACCAGGCGGGCGAGCCGCCCCGCGGAGGCGAGGGTGAGCGCGACCCCGTCGGCGGCCAGCGCCACGCCCGCCCGTCGGATCGGCGCCGCGAAAGCGGCGGGCGGCCAGCGGTCCGGTCCAGGCAGGGGCGCCGCGGTCGGCGGTGCCGTCGCCGGCCGCGCCTTGGTCGACCGCGCTGTGGTCGACCGCGCTGTGGTCGACCGCGCTGTGGTCGACCGCGGCGCGGTTGGCGCCGCCGTGGTCGGCGGCCGCGTGGTCGACCGAGCCGCGGCTGCCTGCCGTGTCCCGGCGGAACGCGGGCGACGATCCGAGCGGGCGGGACCGACACCGGGCAGGGGAAGTAGGTCCAGACCGGCCGCCATGGGCGCGACGAGCGTCCCGACGAGCGCGGCGGGGATCCGACAGACCGCGTGGACTCCCGTCAGGCGCATCGGCCGATCTCCTCCGCGTCTACCGCAGGCGTGGATATCGCGACAGGTCATTGACCGCGACAGCGCACAGTAACCCACCTTGACGTAGCGTGCCTCTGTGCTCACTATCCGGTGAGTACGGTCGCCATGATCCCGCCGCGGGTCCTGACCCGGCTAAACGCGGACCCCGCGTTCGACTCAGGGCCACTCGCCATCGTGATCGAGGATCCGCCGCCCATCGCGATCTACATGAGGCGGCGCAGCTCCTCACGTCGTGAGGCCCAGCCGCCGACAACCGCGGCCGACCGGGACCGGAGCGGTCGGCGCGGCCTGACGCACATCCGGTCAGGAGAGCGGCAACGCGGTCGGCCGCCCGACAGTCCCATACCAATCCCGACGAGCCACCGACAGCGACCGCGGTTCGGCCGTCCGCGGATCGATCATGAACCTGGGGCGCCGGGACGTCACGGGACGATTACAATTGGTAGTCAACTGCAGGCTTCTCGTGTCCGAGGAGGGATCCACGATGCCGCCGACAGCGCGCTCAAGCACGACAACCACCAGGCAGCGGCAGACCGAGGTGCGTTCCCCGGCCCAGGCCGACCGGTCGCAGCCGGTGGCAGCCAAGGAGGACGCGGACCGGTCGCGAACCCGGACGGCCACGGTCCGACTGCCGTTCCTCTCCGCCCGGTTCGAAGTGCCCGCTCCGCCCACCGGTGAGGGCTGGCGGATGGGCCCGGTGAGCTTCCCTTCACCCGCCAAGACCGCCTACTACCTGGGCCTCGGGACACTTGCCGTGGTGGACGTCGTCGAATGGCCGGTGGCCCTGGCGATCGCCGCGGGTACCTTCGTGGGCCAGCACACCCGCGGCCAGGCGACCGCCATCCCGCAAACGGGGTCAGCTCACCACGACGGGCACCAGCGGCCTTCCTCCGGCAGCTGACACCGGTGCCGCAGCTGCCGGTCGTCGGACGACCGCGTCAGACCGCGGGGTTTCCGGTGGGCACGCCGATCCAGCGGCGCAGTAGCGCCGCCACCAGCATGACGACGACCGCACCGGCCACCTCGACCAGGACGGCACCCAGCAGACTGGCCATGGCGCGACCCCCGTTCCTTGCTCGTACCGGCTGGACGTCCTCACATTCCGAGCCGAAGGTTAACGTTGCGCATCTACAGACCGTCGGTCATGCGTCCGCCTGGTAACGGATGTGGAGCCGGGTGAGGTGAGCCGGGAGACATGGCACGGCGGCGTGTCTTCGAGCCAGACCGTCTGCCAGATCCCCGACCGGGCGAACGCGCAGAACGTCGCGCTGCTCGACGAGTTCGACGCGGCCATGCGCAAGGACCGAAGGCCCGGCCGACCGTTGCCGAGCTCTACAGCCTGCTGCCCGGCGCGTCCGTGCCCGTCGCGCTGTCCGGCGTCCTCGCCGACACTGCGCCATACACGTCCTAGCGGTCGCGGATGGTCATGCCGTCGGGGTTCCAGGGAAGCGCCCAGCCGTAGTGGGCGGCGGCCTCGGCCTGGGTGCCGTCGAAGAACGCGTTCTCGCGGCGGATTACTAGGTCGTCCTGCGCCACGTGGAACGAAGCGATGACGCAGGTCCGCGCGGTCGGCGGGGCGTCTCCGAGAGGGATGTCGAGGTGCTCGCCTGTGCGCGCGCCGACCGTGAGCTCCCCGCGCAGCAGATTCCACTGCGGGGCGCTGCGCAGGCCGTAGGCGAAGACGAAGAAGCGCTTGAACGTCTCCAGCGCCCGCAGGTCGACGAAGATCTTCTGCCCTTCGTGCTCGTCGCGGGGAGCAAGCGCCAGGACCTGCCGGCCCGCGCCGCGGCCGGGGGCGCTCGTCGCGCCGCCGAGCGTCTGCAGGACTCCGGCCGACCCGTCGAGCGCCTGCCAGAGGCAGCCGAGGTACAGGTCGCTCGGCCGCGGCAGCCCGGTCCTGGTGGTCAACGGAGCCCAGGTCAGCGTGATCGTCATCGAGCCGGAGCCGCGCTTTTCGGCGGTCCAGGCGGTGGCCGGATGGTCGTCGTCCAGCTCGGTGACGTGCTCCAGACGCTGCCGGTACCGCGACGACCGTTCGCCGAAGAGCGCCGGGCCGGCCGGCCGGCGACCAGCGTCACCGGCCGCCCCGTCCGCGGGCCGAGCCGGCGCGGACGCAGACACGGTGCTGGGAGACGCAGTGCCGGGAGACGCGGTGCTGGGAGACGCGGTGCTGGGAGCCACCGCGCCGGGTGGCGCGGCGGGCGGCGGCGCCAGGCGGCGCGGCGCGGCGCCGGGCGGCTCGTCGGCATCGAGGTCGAGCGGCGAGCGCCCCGCCCGCGGGGCGGCGGGAGCGGCGGGCGCGCCGTCGTGGTCGTCCAGGTCCAGGGGAGAGCGCGCCCCGGTCGGCTTCCCTGGCGTCGGCGAGGCCGCCGCGGTGGGCGGCGGCGCCGCTACGCGTGCCGGCGGCTCGTGGGAGTCACCGCTCAGGTCGAGTGGCGAACGCGCCGCGGGTCTCGCCGGCGCGGGTGGCGCGGGTGGCGCCGGCGGCATCGGCGCGGGAGGCACCGGCCGAGACGGCGCGGCGGGTGGCCTTGGCGGTGTGGCGGGTGGCCTTGGCGGTGTGGCAGGTGGCCTTGGCGGCGTGGTCGGGCCCGGCGGCGACGGGCGGGTGGGAGCCGCGGGCGATCGTGGTGTGACCGGCGGCCGGGACGGCGCCGGACTCCGCTGTGCCGGCCGGGAGGGCGCCGCGGGCTGGCCACCCGCGGGCGGCGGTGATGCCCCCGGGCGTGCCACCCCCGCCGCGGCGCGCGGCGGGTGCAGATGGTCGACGACCTTGCGCCGCGACCGGGTGGGCGACGTGCGAGTGAGGAAACCGACGACGTCGGCGGGGCGGGCGGGCACCGGGTCGTGCCCGTCCCCGTCGGTGAACCCGGCGAGGCCCTGGGCGTAGCCCTGGCCGACGGCTCGGAACTTCCAGCCCGCCGGGTGGCGGTAGAGCTCACCGAAGACGAGGGCGGTCTCCTGCCCGGTCTCCGCCCGCGCGTCGTAGCGGGCGAGCTCGACGCCGTCCGCGTCGTTGAGCACGCGGATGTACGCGCCGCGTACCGACCCGAAGGCCTGCGCGCGGCTGGGCGCGTCGACGATCACCGCGCCGATCTGCAGCCGGCCCACCTCGGCCGGAACGGCGGCCAACGTGACGACGATCGTCTCGACGTCGCGGGCCCCGGTGCGCGGCGGAGCGTGCGGCGTGGCTGGCCCTTCGGTCGGGTTCGGCACCTGGTGAGCAAGAAGCACCTCGGTGGACGTCGCGGACTCGCCAGCCCCCCCACGGCCGCTCACAACGCTCACAACGCCGTCCAGCTCAGGCGTGGCCGCGAAGCCAGCGGCACCGGCGGCGGGACCGGCTGGCGGGACGTCCCAACCGAGCGCGACGCGGAGTCGCTCGATGCCAGGTGCCACGGCGGACAGCAGCACGTTGCCGCCCTTGGGCAGGGTGACGCTCATGCGGCGCGGGTCGGGCCACTGGCGGTGGCCACGGCGGCGGTGGTGGCGGTGATGGCGGTGATGGCGGTGATGGTCATGAGGTGGTCGTCAACGTCCCGGTCAGGTCAGGTGGGCCGCTTGGCCCAGGTCAAGCCGGTTCCGAACGGCTGGTTCGCGTGGGCCCGATCGTGTCAGTCGGTCCAGGTCGTGTCACTCCAGGTCGGGTCACTCCAGGTCGAGGTCGGATCGGCGAAACTTGGTGTCCAGGAAGCGAGCCTGGATCGCGAGCTTCGCGGCGTCGCCGCTGTAGACGAGATCCTGCAGCTCGCTCACGCCCTCGTCGAGCAGGACCAGCTGGCGGATCAGGTCGTCGGCCGGGGACGTGCCAGTGACGCCGGGGCGTTCGGCGTACCGCGGCGGCAGCGCCAGGTAGTCCTTGAGCGCCTGGGGCAGGTACTCGGAGATGATCGCTGTGAGGCTCCGCAGCTCCTCGCCGTTCGGCGGCCGGACCCGCAGGTACTCCAGCAACGGCCGAAGCGCGTCGTCGAGGTCGCGCACGATCGGAACCACCCCCGGCGGCAGCCGCCCACCGTCCGCGTTCGCCTGCCCGACGATCGTGGCGAGCTCCCGCCACAGCTGCCCCACCTGGCCGGTGTTCCCGGCCTCGTCCTGCCGCGGGCCATCCGCGCCGTCGGCCCGCCTGGCCTCCGGGTCGGCCTCTCCGGCAGCGTCGTCTGCACGGCGTCGGCGGAACAACGCTCCTCCTGTCGCTACCACTCGCTACCAGGGCAACGAACGGCCCGCGCCAACCGCGTACCGGCGCCGGGCCCGCGCCCCGGGTCCGCGCCCACCGGCGCCGACCGGCCAGGACCTGATCAACGCTCGTTCGCGCGGGCCCGCTCCAGGTACGTCTTCGATCGTCCTACCTGGGTCTCCAGCGCCGCGACCGTCGTCGCCATGCTTTCGACCGCCTTCGAGCGGTAGGAGTCGATTTCGTCCATCGTCGCGAAGATGTTGTCGAACGCGGTCTGCAGTGCCTCGACGCTGACCATGGACGACGACGCCTGTGCCTGGATCTGCCCCGACTGCTGGCGCAGAAGCTCGCTGGTCTGCACGATCATGTTGTTCGTCGTCGCGTTCAGCGCGTTGATCTGGTCAAGCACCAGCTTCTGGTTCGCCAGCGCCTGCGCGACGATCACCGCCGTGCGCAGCGCGGCCACCGTGGTCGTCTGGGCCCGGTCGACGCCCTTGATGAGCTCGATGTTGTTCTTGCGCACCAGGTCGAGCGCGAGGTAGCCCTGGACACTGACGGCGAGCTGGGTGAGCAGGTCCTGCTGGCGCTGGCGGATGGGGAACAGCGCATCCGAGGTGAACGCGTCGGCCGCGGCGGGGTCGGTGTACCGCAGCTGCTCGACCTTGGCCGAGACCGCGCCGTCCAGCGCCTTCGCGAGGGTGGCGTACTCGGTGAGCTTGCCCATCGCCGCCCACAGGTTGGCCTTCTCCTGCTCGATCGCGGCGTTGTCCTTGCGCAGCTCGTCCTGGCCTGAGCCCAGGGAGGTGATGATGGCGTCGAGCTGTTTCTGCGCCGACTGGTACCGCTGGAAATAGCTGGCGATCTTGTTACCGAACGGCACGACGCCGAGAATCTTGCGGGCACCCTTCAGGTCGGCCCGGCCAGGGTCCAGGTCGGTGACGGTGCGGCGCAGCTCGACAAGCGTGCCGGCCACCCTCGTCTGGGCATCGGCCGCCGGCCCGCCCCGGCCGCGGCTCGCGCGCATTGCCGCCGCCGGGCGGTCCAGCATCCGGTTGGACACCCGAGCGCTCGCGACGATCTCCCGCTCCCCCATGCGGGCGATGTCGTTGATCTTCTCCTGAAAGACTGGGCTGCGCGGGTCCTGCGCGGCGAGGTCCTCGGCGAAGGCGGCGGCCCGCTGGCGCAGCTGGGCCCTGGTCGCCTCGTCGATCGGCACCATGCTGTCGACCTGGTCGTCCGGGACGACCGGGACGGGCGCCGGGGGCGAGAGCACGAGGGCGCCGGCCTCCGGGGGCTTCGTCGTCACGACGGCAGGCGGCGCCAGGGGCGCACCCAGGTTCAGCGAATCCGACATGTCGGTCCTCTCCGCACCGCAAACCCGATCGCCCGACCCAGGCCGAGATCCCGGGGTATCCAGCCTCCTTGAGGCTACGCCGACTTATCTAACAGATCGGCCGCCGCGCGATGGTCGGCTAAAGGACAGTACGGACGGATTGGACGGATTGCCCCGCTCCCGGGGCCCGGAAGACATCCCGCGGGACGGTTACCAGCGCGGGGGCACCCGGACGCGTCTGGACGCATGACGTCGGCGCGGCCTGACGCAGGGTGGTCGCCACCTGCGGTTCCTCGCCGCCCGACGACCCGGCACCATCGGCCCGGCAGGCGAAGTAACGTCCCCCGAGGTTCTCCGCCGATGCAGGCAGCGTTTACCGGAGAACGATCGCACAGGTTGGCACGGGTATTTCTGTTGACGTGTGGAAGCTGATGAAGGACGTGCCCGCCAAGGGGACGGTCCGTGCGACGACCTCGCCGGCTGGACGTTCCTCAGGATCGTCGAGCCCGGTGGGCGGGGGAAGGTCGTCGCGAGGGCCGGTCCCGGACGGCGCCGCCAGGCCACGCGCCGGCCCGCTGGCCGCCGACGCGTGGTCGACGAGAACCCGCACGCGGCATCTGGCCCGTCGGTCGCACCTGGCCCGTCGGTCGCCCTGGCCGGCACGGCACTGGGCCCGGGTGGCCGCCTACGCGGTGTCCGCCCGGGCCCAGTGCCGTGGCCGTCAGGTCAGGTGGCCGTCAGGTCACGTCGTCAGGTCACGCCGTCAGCTGGTGATCGGTCCGACGTAGAGCTGCTGCACCTTCGGGTTGATGCAGGCGTTGTCGGCCAGCTTCACGAACCGCGGCCAGCCGCCGGTGGGCGGAGAGATCCTCAGGCCGGCCGCGGGCGTGTAGGTCTTCGCCGTGTCGCAGCCGGCCGGAATTCCGGCGTGGACCTCGCGAACGACGAACTTCGCCTTACCACCGGGGGCGAGCGTCACCGGCTTGACGGTGCCCGCCATCCACGCCGCCGGCGCGCCGATCCGCGATCCGCGCGCGTTGACGAACACCACATGCGGATAGCCCTTCACCACGCAGCGATGCCGTCCGATGTTCGTGTAGGAGAGCGTCACGTACGTGCTGCCCGCGGCGCCCTCTCCTCCCACGATGGCCGGGCGCAGCTGGGACGACCGGCAGGGCGGGAACCAGCGCTGCGTCGACGGTGCGGGCTGCGGGCTTGGCGGTCCGCTCATCGACGGTACGGGCCGCGGGCCTGCCGACCCGGTCGCCGACGCACCGACGGCCGTGGCACCGACGACGCTGGCCGAGACGGCAGCGGCAACGACGGCCCGACTGATCCTTCGCATGGCGATCCCCCTTCGCGACGGTCGCAGCGCCTTTCGGCGTCGCGGCCCGGAGTTCACGTCCGATCAGATGGCTCGGTAGACCGAGTCCGCCTGCGCCAGGGGTCCTGCCCTACCGACTCCACTCCGGAACACGGAGAGTGACTACCCATCGACAAACACGTTGCCAATCCCCCTTCACCGGGTGAGTTCGGCGGTGCCGATCCGGTCCCGCCGCCGGCACCCGTGGTGGGTGGCAGCCGGACCGACCGACGTCTGGCCGGCCGCGACCCGCGACCCGCGGCGCCGAGCGCCGAGCGGCGGGCGGCGGCCTTCCTCGCCGTCGGTCCGCTGGTGGCGCCACGTCCACCTGACGTGGAATCGTGTCCCCATCCCGCCGGAACGGCATTCTTGGGGCGGCATGGGGAGACGCGACGTCGGCGGCACCGCCCCACCTGGGGCGCGGCGCTCGCCACGGCCGCCGGGTATCGGCTCTCCCCTCGCCCCGCCCGGCGGACGTGGGGTCTCAGCCGGGTCTGTGAGGGGTGGCGGGGTTGAAGGTCGACGGCACGCTCGGGGCGCTGGAGGTCGCGGCGGGGCAGGCGGGCGACGCCGAGGCGGCGGGCTACGACGGCGTCTGGACGGGCGAGGTCAGCCAGGACCCGTTCCTGCCGCTCGCGCTCGCGGCCCAGGCGACCGGCCGCGTCACGGTGGGCACGTCGATCGCCGTCGCGTTGTCCCGGTCCCCCATGTCGCTTGCCTACACGGCGAACGACCTGCAGCGGTTCTCCGGGGGCCGGTTCTCCCTGGGCCTCGGCTCGCAGGTCAAGGCGCACATAACCCGCCGGTTCTCGATGCCGTGGGGCCGCCCCGCCGCCCAGATGCGGGAGTTCGTGCTGGCCATGCGGGCGGTCTGGTCGAGCTGGGCGGACGGCACACCGCTCGCGTTCGAGGGCGAGTACTACGCGCACACGTTGATGCCGCCGGCGTTCGTGCCCACGCCGCACGCGTTCGGCCCGCCGCGGGTCCTGCTCGCCGGCGTCGGCGACGTGATGACCCGGGTGGCTGGCGAGGTCGCGGACGGCTTCTTCTGCCACTGGTTCACGACCCCGCGCTGGATCCGGGAGCACACGATCCCCGCGCTCGCCGAGGGCCGCCGCCGCGCCGGGGCGACCTTCGACGGCTTCGACATCGTGGTCGGCGGCTTCGTCGCGACCGGCACCGACGCGGAGGTCGCCGCGGGCGTCGCCCGGATGCGCTCGCAGATAGCGTTCTACGGCTCGACCCCGGCGTACCGCGGCGTGCTCGAGCTGCACGGCTGGGGTGACCTCGGCGCCGAGCTGACGGCGCTGTCGAAGCAGAACCGCTGGGCGGAGATGGCCACCCTCATCGACGACGACATGGTCGACGCGTTCGGCATCGTCGCCGCGCCCGCCGAGCTGCCCGCGCGCGTCGCCGAGCGGTTCGGCGGCCTCGCCACCCGGATCACCCTTTCCCCGCCGGCGTCCTTCACTCCCGACCAGACGCGGGAGACCATCGCCGCCATCCAGGCCCTCCCCGGAGCCAGGATCGCTCCGGCCGCTCTCACGGCCGAGGCGGCCCAGGTGCCCTGACCGGCCGCCGCCGAGCCGGGTGCGATCAGACGGTCGGGGCGGGATCGAGGCCGAGCGCCTGGGCGGCTTCGGCGAGCACGGCCTGCTCGACCGGGGGGAAGGCGCCGTCGATGCGGCCGATCACCTCGCCGAGCCGCAGCACCGCCGTGGCTTCGGCAGGACGCCCGCGGACCCTGCCGACGTCGGCGAGGATCGCGCGTCTGCCCGTGTCGGCGTCGGCCGCCAGCGCCGCCACATGCGCGTCGAAGGCCTGCTCCAGCTCGTCCGCCGGAAAGTTCGCCATGACCGGGTCGGTCGCGAGGAAGGCCCGCAGGCCGTCGCGCTCGGCCGGGTCGATCCGGCCGTCGGCGGCGGCCACCAGGGCGCATATCGCCACCGCCGCGTCCCGGAACCGCCGGCCCCTCAGCTGGTCGCGGCGGGCGGCGAGCTGGCCGCGCAGCGTCGCCACCGGCGGCTGGGAGCCGTACCAGGCGGCGCGGGCCGCGCCGGGCGCGAGCGACCGCCACACCGGATAGCCCTGGGCGAGCCAGCGACGCGTGGCCCAGGCGACCGGCAGCGGGGCGAGCCGTGTCACCACCAGGTCGTCGGGCCGGACGGCGCTGACCTCGCGGCCTCGCCACGACGAGGGCACCGCCACGCCTTCCGGCCAGTCGGCCGCGAAGAGCAGGGTGAGGACATGCTCCGTTCCGGGTGTCCCATGCGCCCAGGACTCGTCGGCCGGATCCGCGTCGCGGGCGTCGCCCGCGTCCCCGGTGTGCTCGACGGCTCCGACGAATCGCCAGGTCGGTGCCGAGGCCCGGAACCTGGCCGCCGATGGTCCCGGCGAGGCTCCGGTCACGGCGATTCCGACGCCATCGCGCGCCCGCGCGCTGGTGAGGGGGCCGGCGAGCTCGCCGAGGTGCTGCGTGAGCGAGCGTTGGGTGCCCTCGTCGGGGTCCACCGGGCCGCCCGGCAGCGCGTGCCAGAGCTGCCCCGGTTCCCTGGTCAGCAGCACCCGGCCGGCTGTCCGCGCGACCATCCGCGCGTCGAGCCGGATGGCGGGAAGCACGGCCATTCCAGATCCCTTCGGTCGTGGCAGGCGCCGGTCAGACGGTGGGCAGGGTGGTGCGCCAGAGAGGCGGACGTCCCGCGGCCCAACGCTGGATCATGTCCTTGAGAGGGGCCGGCCGTAGTTCCAGGTCGGCAAGGTCTTCGATCGCGATGGAGGCCAGGTGTACGCCCGGGTCGTTGCTGATGATCTGGGCAGCCCACGGTAGCGGCGCGGTGAACACCGTGGTCAGCGCGTGGATGGCGACGCTGTCCTCGGTGTAGGCCTGCTCGATGCAGCCGACGAAGTCGAACGCGCCCACGTCCAGGCCGGCCTGGCTGTCGATCTCGCGGCGCAGCGCGTCCTCGACGGTCTCGCCGGGCCGCACCCGCCCGCCGGGCAGGAAGTACCACGCCTGCCCACGATGGCTCGCCAGCAGGACCCGGTTCTCGTACAGGACGAGCAGCCGGGCGTCGATCTCGGACCGGGCGAGGGCCATCCGCACTCCGTGACGATGAGGGGCGACAACGACGAGGCCACGACAGGGGACGGCGGTGGGCGAGCAGTCACGAGAACAAGCCGTCGATGCACCGTGCGTGCCCATGCTAGGCGCCGAAAGCTCCGTGGACGACCATATTGTCACCGGCCGCGAGGCCGGGCAGGTAAGCGGGGACAACCGGTGTGGTCGGTCAGTGGGGCGCGGTCAGGTGGAGCTGAGGCGGCTCGCGGCCGGGGGCGGCGGTGACCTGGCCGGTGGACGCGACGACGGTGACGTCTCCGTCGGCGGCGGCGACGGTCGGGGCCAGCTGGCGGTCGACGAACTGTTCCTTGCCGGTGTCCGCCGGGGTTACGTAGAGCGCGAGCGCCAGGGTCCGGTTGCCTGGCTTGAGCTGCCGGGCCGGAGCCTCGCGGGTGACCTTCGGGTCGCCGGCGAGGCCGGTCGCCGGGGTCAGGCCGCGCAGCGTCGCGCCGTCGGCGTCCACGACGAGCCGGGCGGTGACCGGGCGGGACGGGTCGATCGGGTAGGAGACGTCCCCGGCGTTGGTGGTGAGGACGAGGCGTGCCGCCTTTGCCGGCTCGTACGCCGGGTCGACGGTCACGTCCAGCGTGACGGCATCGCCGGTGCGCGTGGCCAGCCGCTCCAGGCGGGTCCCGGACGGGGAGCCGGGCGTCCGGTTGTAGGCGGGTGGGATCCGCAGCAGGTAGGCGGGCCGGGCCGGGTGCTGGGCGAGGACCGCGAGGTCCGCGGTGCCGCCGCGGGTGACGGCCCACAGCACCCGGCCGTCGAGCTCGGGCGGGTTCGCGGCGAGCGACGTCGGGTGCATCAGGTACAGCGGGTCGACCGACAGGAACACCAACGGGTCGCCGGGCAGCCCGTCGATCGCCGCGTCGAGGTCGCGGTCGTGGCGGGTGAGTGTCAGGTTGGCCGGAATCGCCGTGGCCAGCACCAGGCAGGTGAGCCCCGCGGCGACGGCCACCGCGGCCTGGGCGAGCCGGGGCCGCCAGGCAGCCAGGTCCACCAGGCCGCGGGCCCCGAGCTGGACGAGCACGGCCAGCACCGGAAGCATGTAGAACGGCCCGATGTAGCGGATACCGCCCCACAGGTAGGCAGCGTTCCACGCGCCCCAGAACGCGACATAGCCGCCGAGGAACACCAGCACACCGGCGCCGAGCGCGAGCCCGGCGCCGCCGACCCGGCGGCGTGCGACCGCGCCGATCGCGCACGCCAGCAGGACGACCCCGCCGCACGCCCACCCTCCCAGCAGGAACAGGTGGTCGCCAACCGAGGCAAGCCCGTCGAGGAAGCCGAAATGGTGGGCCCGGTCCGTCGGGTAGAGCCGGCGTACCCCGAAGCCCATCTTGTCCTCGGACTCCAGGTAGCTGAACGGTAGCCGCAGCGCCGAGCCGGTCGCGGCGGCGTTGAACGCGAGCAGCAGCCCGGCCGGCGCCGCCAGGCCCGCACACACCCATCCGATCAGCCAGGCCCGCCGGCCACGCGCCGTCACCACCGCCCAGCCCGCCAGCGGCGCCAGCAGTGTCAGCACGTCGAACGGCCGCACCGCCACCGCGGTCCCCGCCGCGACGCCGGCACCGACCAGCGCCCACCGGCTCCCGTCCCGCCAGCCGCCCCGGCCGCCCGACAGGCCGCCTGGGCCGCCCCCGTCGACAGGCGTGGCCCCGCCCGCGCGCAGGCCTCGCAGCAGGCCGAGCACCGCCAGCTCGACCATCACCAGCACCGGGAGGTAGGCCAGCAGCATGCCGTCGAGCAGCACCACCAGCGGGGACGCGGTGAACAGCGTCGCCGCCACGGCGGCGACCCGCCGGTCGCCGAACAGCGCGAGCCCGAGGCGGTAGGTGACGGCGACGGCGGCGGCGGCGACGGCCGCGAGCCCCAGGCCGAAGCCGCCGGTGACGAGCAGGCTCAACGCGAACAGCGCCGGCACGAACGGGGTGTACTTCAGCACGTAGTGCCCGTGGCTGGGCACCGCGAGCCAGGGCGCGTAGGAGGTGGCTGGGTCACCGGCGACCGGGAACAGCCTGCCGGCGGCCAGGGTCTGCGCCTGTAGCCGGTACAGCGCCTCGTCGTTGTTGATCGACAGGTAGGGGAACAGCAGGTACTTGACCACCAGCGCGAGCGCGGCCGCGACGAAGGCGAGCACCGCCACGTAGCGCCCTGCCGGACTGACGGCGGCGAGGCGCCCGGCGACGGCGGCCAGCGCGCGCCGGCCTGGGCTGGCCGTGGCCCGCGTCGGGGGCTGGGGCGCCGGCTCGCGGCCCTCGGGCGCGGGCAGGAGAGCGCCGGGCTGGGGTGGGGGGGCGTCGGGGCCGCCGTCGGCGTCCCCGGCCGGGGGGACGGTCGTTCGAGGTGCCGCTGCCTGGCCGGGAACGGCGGCCGCGGCGGCTGGCCGTTCCCGGTCGTCGCGCACGCTGGTCACCGGGGTGAGCGTATCCGTCGAGGGGGACCGCTCTAGATCGAGGTACGGCACCATCGGTCACATCCACTCCCCCGGGGCGCGCCCCACGACCGCCGACGTGGCGCCGCCGTCCGGCCATGGGCTCGGGGCATGAACTATGGGGTCACGCAGGCGTTTTTCGCCACCACAGCCCATGCCACAGTCGGGCCACACCTCGCGGTGCCTTGCCCCGCGGGTCGTGTATCGAGGCGCCGTGTCCATCGGCGGCCGGCGCACGATGCCCCGTTGGCGGGACACCGGGTAGAAGGCGGACGCGGCCGGTGGCGTCAGAGCGGCCTGCTCAGGCTCAGCGCACGTCGGCGGTGTCAGAGTCAGCGGTGTCAGACCAGTCGGGCCGGACCTCGCCGAGGACCCCGCCGGGGAGCTCGTCGGCCGGTGCCGCGCCGGCGTGGGTGAAGGAATCTCCGTCGAGGTCACCGTCTGCCCAGGGCGTGGTCTCGTCGAGCGGCGAGGCCGGCCCGGCCTGCGCATCGTCGCCGTACTCGCCGTTGGCGACCGGACCGGTCTCGACGGCGGTGCCGGGAGGGACACCGGTCTGGCCGGCAGGGCGCTCGCCGGCGCCGCCGCGGCTCGCGCGCATGACGCGGGCGGGGCGCCAGGCAAGCTCGGGGCCGATGGCGTCCGCCTCGATCTCGTAGCGTCGGCGCCGCTCGCCCTGCGCGTTGTCGAACTCGCGCAGCCGGAGCCGGCCGATGATCAGCGCACGGTCGCCCTTGTTCAGGCTGGCGGCGACGTTCTCAGCCAGCCTGCGCCAACAGGTGACCTCGATGAACAGCGACGATCCGTCGACCCAGCGGTTCTCCTTGCGGTCATAGCGACGCGCCGTCGAGGCGATGCGGAAGGAACAGAGGTAGGTGCCGTTGGGAGTCACCTTCAGGTTGGGGTTCTCGATGACGTTGCCGACGAGGCTGATGGTGGCGTCGAGCATGCTGGCCTTCCGGGGCATGGGGCCGCTGGGCTGGTGGGAGCGGCTGACGTGCGCTGACGGAGGTCGGGAGCGCGGGCCGGCGGGTCGCCGGCGGCACCATCAGGATCGCCGCCGACCGCCGAGGTGAGAAGCGCGCAGGCGCTGCCTGTGGATGAGGGCGCCCCGTCCACAGGCTGGCCAGGGGCCTGTGAATGATCTCGTGGTGCTGGGAACACTGCCCGCTGGGGCGCGGTTGCCAGCGACGGACGGCCCGGAACAAAGACCAGGACGGGCAGCGGGCACCGGTCAGGCGTGAACTGGCCGACGCCGGCGGGTGGCGCGAGCCGGCGGGAGGCCGGCGGCGAGCCCGGGCGGTGCGGCCCAGCCGCCGGCAGCTGAGCCCGCGCTCCCCGGTCCCGCGCCGCCATGGCCGGTGACAGGCCATCGCGGTGGTTCCGCGGCGGCCGGCGTAACCAGGTGCCTGGCAGGGGCCGTGGGAGGCCACGGGGCGCGGGCCGCGAGCACGACCTACAGGGACGACGAGGAGACGAACATGTCGAGTGCGACGGGCACGGCACAGCCGACGGCCAGCGCCAGCGGGACCTTCACGATCGGAGGCGACCTGCCGGTGCGCCGGCTCGGCTACGGCGCCATGCAGATCACCGGGCCCGGTGTATGGGGCCCGCCGGCCGACCCGGAGGGTGCCATCCGGGTACTGCGGCACGCCGTCGAGCTGGGTGTGAACTTCATTGACACCGCGGACTCGTACGGGCCGTACGTGAGCGAGGAGCTGATCGCCGAGGCGCTCTATCCGTACCCGGACGACCTGGTGATCGCCACCAAGGCCGGCTTCGTCAGGACCGGTCCGTCCGTGTGGGTCCCGGTCGGCCACCCGGCGTACCTGCGCCAGGAGGTGGAAATGTCGCTGCGCCGGCTGAAGCTGGAGCGCATCGACCTGCTCCAGCTGCACCGCATCGACCCGGACACCCCCGCCGAGGACTCCCTCGGCGAGCTGAAGGCGATGCAGCAGGAAGGGAAGATCCGCCATATCGGCCTGTCCGAGGTGAGCGTCGACCAGCTCGCGCACGCCCGCACGATCGTCGACATCGTGAGCGTGCAGAACCGCTACAACCTGGCCGACCGCGCCTCCGAGGACGTCCTCGACTACGCGGAGCGGGAAGGGCTTGGCTTCATTCCGTGGTTCCCGGTGGGCACCGGCAGGCTCGCCCGGCCGGGCGGCCCGCTGGACGCCGCGGCGGCGGCCCACAACGCGACGCCCGCCCAGCTCGCCCTCGCCTGGCTGCTGCGCCGCTCGCCGGTGATGCTCCCGATTCCTGGCACCAAGTCCGTCGACCACCTCGAGGAGAACATCGCCGCGGCCGGCCTCACCCTCACCGACGACGAGTTCGCGGCGCTGGAGGCCGCCGGCCGCTGACAGGGACTCCGTCACGGTGGGATCCTCCGTGCGTCAGGCCGGAGGATCCCACCGAGTCGTGTCCCGAGTCCTCGCCGGAAGCCGGCGGGTCCGGTGGGTCATGCCTTGGCTGCCCGCCAAGAACGAGACCGAGTGCCCTGACGGGGTCGGAGAGGCGTTCCAACCCGAGGTCCCGGACACGGTGAAGCGTGATGTGGTGACCGATATCGCCCCACCAACGGCGCGTCGGGACCTTTAGCCTGTGGCGAAAGGCTCCCGGCACGGGCATTATCGGCGTGGCCCGCGCGAGGGAGATCGGAGCTGACGCTCTGACCGCCTTCGTCCTTCCCGACAGCCGTCATCGGCCGCGCCTCAGCGGCCGGACACGCCGCGCTGTCGACGACGCGGGCCGTCTCGTCCCACCGCGCGGCCAACACCAGGCCGCACAATGGAAGCAGAGCGCCCGTAGCTCAGCGGATAGAGCGAGTGCCTTCTAAGCACTGGGTCGCAGGTTCGATCCCTGCCGGGCGCGCAGACCCTTGCCTTGCGGCGCCTCTGGACATCCCCTGATCAAGGTAGACCGTCAGCCGCGGGCGAGCCGGCGGCCCTGGCGAAAGAAGTCGACGGCGTCGGCGACCGAGTGGACCTTGTCCCAGGTGAGGTAGGCCCCGAAGGATGCGTTCCAGAACCCGTCCGGAGAGGTCGGCGGTGGCGCCGGCGGGCCGACGTAGAGGTAGGGCTGCGCGATGTATTCGTCGCCCGGTGAGGCGCCGTAGTTGATGTCAGCGGCGCGGATGGCGACGTCGGCGTGCTCGGGCCACAGCGTGACACCGCTCGGCTCGTCGCCGGGGATCTCGGCCCGCCACCGGCGCAGCGCCGCGTCACCGAGTGCGTACCAGTCGGCAAGCAGGCGGGCCGCGTCCACGTCGACAGCCAGCGGCGCATCCGGGTCGCAGGACGTGTTCAGGTGGTAGACCTCGGCGGGGCCGCCGGGCGCGGGTAGCCCGGCGAGCGTCGCGGCGGCCGCCAACGTACGCAGCGGAGCCCGCGTCACCTCCACGCCGGACGCCCCGTCGCCCGGACCCACGCTGACCACCAGGTCCGTGCCGTCGACGGCGATGGTCCTGCGTTCGTCGCCGAACGGCGGTGTACCGAACCCGCCCGGAGTGACGGCCAGGCCGATACGGCCGGTGGCGCGGTGGCGCGCGGCGGCCAGCACGTGTTCGGCGACGGCGTGCAGGGCGGTGCGAGTGCGCACGAAGGTGTCGTCGACACCGGTGCTCTGGTTCACGAAGCCTCCCGGCCGGGTCCGCGCGAGGGTGCGGCTCCCAGCAGAGGACATGATGGCCCGGCTTCGGCGTCAGCTCGGCACAAGGGCGACCGGGCCCAGCCCGACCACCTGGCGGGGCCGTCCGGCGCCGCAGGGGCGGGGAGTGGTCTGGCAGGCATGGCCGGTCACCGGCCCCGGCAGATCTCCGGGGGCGGTGACCGGCCACCGCCGGCCCCCCGTGCCGCGACCCGAGGTTATCGGCCCGGCACGCTGCGGCAACGCCTCTCTGGGCAACACGGCGTCCTGGCTGTCCCGTCCCGTCCTGTTTCGCCGGCCGGGCTGGAAGAATCACCCCGACAGGCATTCCCTGTGCCGGTCTGGTGTACGCACGGCAACCGGCCGGCGAGCGCGAGACCACGCCCGCCGAGGGCACGCCTGTCGGACATGACGCGAAGGAGCGCGACCTGATGACGGAGCCGGGGATGGAGCCGGTGCCCGACCCAGCGTCGGTCTCGACCGAGGACGAACTGCGTGTCGCCATGCTCGGCCTGCTGGGCGACTCCTACGACCGTGCCGTGGAGCGACGGACCGGGCTGTCCAAGACGACGGTCAACGACCTGCGCAACGGGCGCAGACGGTTGACCGCCAAGACCCTCACCCTGATCGTGGAGGCCTACGACCCGCGCCGACGGGAGGCGTGGCTCTCGGCCTGGCGGCGGGTCCGCCCACGGCCCGCCCGATCCGACCGGCTCTCGGTCGCCGACGACGACGGCCCCGAAACCGACCTGGATCCCCGTCTCGAGGACTCCGGCTCCGATGCGGATGCGGACCTGGCAGCGCATGTGGACGCGGCTCTGAACATGGTCGCGGCCACGGAGGTGGGTACGAGCGCGGGCAGGCCCAGGGATTCGAGACGAATCCCCGCGCGAAGCGACCGCCTGGCCGCCGCCGTGACGGGCCGGGACGCGGCACGGCCAACGCGGCCGGAACGGTCGCGGACCGTTCCTGGGCGGATGGTCTCCCTGGCGGTCGGCACGGCGCTGGTGGCGAGCACCATCGCGACTCTGATCACCTT
>NZ_MBLO01000233.1 GCF_001854805.1 Pseudofrankia coriaricola | reverse complement strand
CGCGAGGCCGCCCGGAGGCGGTGGGCCGGGCGGCGGACCCGGAGGCCAGCCCCCGGGTGGGGCCGGACCGGTCGGCGGCCCGGGCCCGCCGCGCGCCGACATGAGCCCAACATCCGATGAAGCGGCGTCCGCGCCCCGGGGCTGCTATCTCCTGCCGTTGCAGACCCAGGCAGACGTCGTGGCTCAGCCTGGCGCCGAGGTCGCCGGTGTGCGTCTCACCGAGATGCGCCACACCTACTATCCGTCCTGGCATCCGTCGTTGGCTGTCGGTGGTCGGCTCAGCGGGCCGGTGCCGGACGGTTGGCGGCTGGTCCTGGCCGCCTGGGCCGACCCCGCCACGACCGACTCGACTGCCGCCCACAATCCGGGCAACGGCCGGTTCTATCCCGGCGACGAGTTGGTGCCGAGCGACCAGAACTGCTTCACGGTCCAGCCGTACAACCTGGGCTACGGCGGATACGGGGGAATCACGACCCGCGTCTACGTCATCCTTGTGGGCGCGGCGAAGGTCCTGCCCTTTCTCCGATCAGCCGGTCAGCTCGGCGGCCTCGGCGAAGCCGACCTCGCGCACTGGGACGTCCGCATGCTCGGCTACGCCGTCGTCCCGTCCCACCCCGAGTGACAGGCGGGGGCATGCGAATACACGTGGGGTGCGCGATGTGGACCCACAGGTCGTGGCAGGGGCGTTTCCTTGCCCATCCTCTGCCGGCGCACGAGCGCCTGCGGCACTATGCCAGCTGGTGTAACGCCGTCGAGGGGAACACGACGTTCTACGCGACGCCGAGCAGGGACACCGCCGAGTCCTGGGCACGCCAGACCGACCCCGGCTTCCGTTTCCTGCCCAAGCTGCCCAAGCTGATCACGCACGAGCGCTGCCTCACCGACGTCGATGAGCCGCTGCACGCCTTCCTGGACGCCGTCGAGCCGCTCGGCCCCCGGGCGCACACCCTCTGGATCCAGTTGCCGGGGGCGTTCGGGCCAGCAGATGTCTCCCTGCTCGCCCGCTTCCTCGGCCGGCTCACCACGTCCCACCGGTACGCCGTCGAGGTCCGCCACCCGGCCTTCTTCGACGACCCGCGCGCGGCGCGGCTTCTCGAGGAAGTGCTCGCGACCGTCGACGCCGAATGGATCCCCTTTGACACCACCACGTTCTTCGCGAGCCCTCCCGCCAGCGACGCCGAGCGGGACGCCTGGGCCAAGAAGCCCCGCGTGTCGTTCCGGCCGGTCGCGCTGACCGACCGGCCGATCGTCCGCTACCTTGGCCGCGACGATTCCGCGCGGACGGTCGAGGGCTGGCAACGGTGGGTCGACATCGTCGTCGAGTGGCTGCGTGAGGGCCGCTCACCGACCGTCTTCGTCCACACCCCGGACAACGCCGAGGCGCCGCTGCTCGCCCGCCGTTTCCATGAGGACGTCCGGGCCCGCGTGCCCGATCTCGACCCGCTGCCGCGGGAGCTCCTGCCGGCGGAGCCCCAGACGCTGTTCTGAAGGCCCGCCGTCACCATCCCGCCGCCACCCGCCGCCGCAACCGCCCGCCGCCGCGGTCGGCCGCGAGGGCGGGCGGCCGCGGCGGCGGTGGACGGCCGGCTGGTGCCGTGGACGCTAGCCGAGGACGGCGTCGAGATCGGCGCGGATCTCCTCCGGGGTCACCGGCGGCTCATAGCGGCGGATCACTTCTCCGTCGCGGCCGACGAGGAACTTCGTGAAGTTCCACTTGATCTCGTCGGTGCCGACCCGGTCCGGGAAGGTCTTCGCGATGAAGTCGTACAGGAATCCGGACTGCGGGCCGAAGTCGCCAGGCGCCTCGGAACGCAGGTAACCATAGAGCGGGGCGGTGTCCGGCCCGTTGACATCGACCTTGCTGAATACCGGGAATGTAACGTCGTACGACGCCTTGCAGAACTCCTGGATCTCGGCGTCCGTCCCCGGCTCCTGCTCCATGAACTGGTTGCAGGGAAAGCCGAGGATCTCCAGGCCACGGCCGTTCAGCTCGCGGTAGAGCGCCTCCAGGCCTTCGTACTGCGGCGTCAGGCCGCACTTGCTCGCGACGTTGACGATCAGCAGCGCCTGACCCGCGTAGTCACCGAGTGACCGCGAGCCGCCGTCAGCGGTCGCCACATTGAAGTCGTGCACACCCATGATCGGTCCAACTCTCCTGATGAATCATCCGAAGACTGACATACCTGACGTTACTGGCCGGTCCGTGATTCGTCGTCAAAGAAGTAGACAAGGACAGGTGACCAGCAACCGGCGAGGTCACCCACCTCCGCGCACCCACCTCCGCGCATCCGACGCGGCCGCCGGACGTGCGGCGGCGCGCGGCCGCGGCGCAGGTCGGCCTCGCGCCCGACGGGACCACCGGCTCCGCGCCTCGCCGCGCCCGAGCGCCGAACCGTCGGCACCGGCGAGTACGCGGCCAGTGGGCCGGTGTCATCTGACGGGCTGACGGGCTGACGGGCTACCTCGCGGCCGCGAGCAGTTCGGTCCACAACGAGGGGTCCGCGTCGTAGGCGCTGTACAGCGTGATGCGCTGGTAGGTCTTGCCGACCTTCTCGACCAGCTTCGGTCCGACCTCCGCGGGCGTCCCGACGACGGAGAACTCGTCCAGCATCTCGTCGGTGATCAGGTCCGCCATCTCGTCCCAGCGGCCCTGCTTGGACAGGGTGTTGAGCTCGTCCTGCGCGTCACCCCAGCCATGCGCCTCCAGCACCGCCCGGTAGGAGGGCGTCGAACCGTAGAACGCGATGCGCTTCTTCGTGCCGAAGACGGCCGCGGCCATCTCCTCCTCCGTGCGCCCGACAGTGACGAACGACGGCCCGTTGACGACGAAGCCGTCGAGGTTGTCCTTGCCTGCCTTGGCCCGCCCGCGCAGCAACGCCGGGATGGTGACCTGCTCCAGATAACGGTTGGTCGTGAACGGGTGGACGAAGAACCCATCCGCGACCTCGCCCGCGACCTCGGTCATCAGCTCACCGACGCCCGCGAGGAAGAGCGGCGGCGGACCGTACTCGTGCGGCTCAGGGGTGAAGAACGGAGTCATCAGGGTGTGGGTGTAGAAGTCACCGCGGAAGTCCAGCTTCGCGCCCTCGTGCCAGGTCGCCCAGATCGCCCGGGTGGCCAGGATCAGCTCGCGCATCCGCGCGGCGGGCCGGGACCAGGGCATGGAGAACCGGCGCTCGATGTGCGGCTTGATCTGCGAGCCGAGGCCGAGGACGAAGCGGCCTCGGGAGTAGCCGGCCAGGTCGTAGCCGATGTTCGCGAGCGTCATCGGGGTCCGCGCGAAGCCGATCGCGATCGCCGTGCCGATGCTGATGGTCTCGGTCGCCATCGCGGCCTGCAGGCACTGCAGGAACGGGTCGTGCTTGGTCTCGGAGGCCCACGCCCCCGCATAGCCGGCACCCTCGATCTTCGCGGCCTCCGCCTGCGTCGCCCCGATGTCGTCGGACAGGCTCGCGTCGATCTTCATCCGGTCTCCTCTGCTGGCCGCGTGGCAGCGCCACTGCGCTGGGGCTACTGAGCTGACTACGGGGGCTGGCGCTCCGAGCCGACCTCGCCTGGACGCGCCGGACCCAGGGCGGGGTCAACCGGCCCGGCTGATGACCCTGGGACACGCTCCCGCCAGGCGGCCGGCTGGAGCAACCGTTCGGGTTCCTGGTGTGACGCCTTTGACGTCCGCGTGATGTCTCCGCCGTGGCGACCGGCACGGGACCTGGCCGCGCACCAGGTCTCGCTGGCGCGGCATGGGGGCGGGCGAGCGGATGCGGACCGAACGCGGCACTCCTACCGGGTCACGGCGAAGCGCGGGGTGTCGCTCTCGAACCGCCGGACATCCGCTACGTAGAGCAATCACTGGTTACTCTCTGCTTATGGTCCGGGTGTTAGCCGACCGCTTCGGGCCATTGGGGTGGCGTCAAGAGTCATCCGGCCCGGTACGAAGGGATGGCTCAGTGCCCCTGGGAAACTCCCCTCTGGGAACCGGACCCTGGAAACCGACCGAAGACCCGGCCGAAGCCACAAGCGAGGCCGTCGGCAGACCCACCTCCACCCAGCAGCACAAACCGCCAGCGTCCGCCGGCCGGCACCGCCGTCCCGCCCGCGGACCCTTCGGCCCGGCCCGACAGCGCCCGGCGCCGCGGCGGCCAGTCGGCCAGCCCGGCCAGGCGGCGTCCCCCGAACCGCCCGAGCACGGCGGACCACCGGGCCGGACCCGGCCAGGCCACCGCGCCGGACGCCGGCTCCGGGCCGGCCGGCGATGGTCCGCCGGCGGCCCACGCCGGCCGATCTTCCTGGTGGTCGCGCTACTGCTCGGCGCGCTGGTCGTTCCGGGCGCCACCGCCACCGCCTCCGCCGACGCGTCGACGCTGCCCCTCGCCGACGTCGACCCGAGCACCCTGCCGGGCGTCCTGCACACCACGGTCCAGCCGCCGGCCGCCGAGGGAATCAGCCAGTTCCCGGTCCTCACCACCGCTTCGCCGGCCAGCGAGCCACTCGCCACCGACGCACTGCGGCAGACCATGGTCCGGGTCGGCGAGGTCACTCCGCTCGCCGCGGCCACCACTGTCATCGAGGACACCGCGACCGGCACAGGGACAGGCAAGGTCAGCTACGGCGGTACCTGGACCCTCTGCGGCGGCTGCGCCCCCGACACTCCGAACCACTCGTTCCGTTACTCCTTGCAGGCCGGCGCGACCGCCAGCGTCCCGTTCAGCGGCACCCAGATCAAGATCTACGGTGTCAAGGAGCGCGCCGGCGGCATCGCCACCGTGCGGGTCGACAGCGGGCCGACGACCACCATCGACACCTACGCGCCCACCTCGAGCAGCGCGCTCATCTACGACTCCGGCACACTCGCGAACGGCGCCCACACCGCGGTCCTGACCAACCTCGGCCAGCGCAACGCCGCGTCGGCGGCGTTCGCCGTCATCTTCGACCGCGCCGAGGTCTTCACCGACACGACCCCGGGCGGCGGAGGCGGGACGGACCCGCCGCCCACCGGCACGCCCAACACCATCGAGGACACCTCGATCGGTACCGGCAACGGCCAGGTCACCTACAACGGGAACTGGGTCCAGTGCGGTGGCTGCCAGCCGACGACGCCGAACAAGTCGTTCCGCTACTCGCTCATGGCGGGCGCCACCACCACGATCCGCTGGACGGGCACCCGGATCGTGATCTACGGCGTGAAGGAGAAGGCAGGCGGCCTGCTGACCGTCCGCGTCGACGGCCGGACGCCGACCACCGTCGACACCTACGCGCCCAGCGCCAGCAGCGCGCTCATCTACGACTCCGGCCAGCTCACCTTCGGTGACCATGCCGCCGTCGTCACGAACATCGGCCAGCGCAACGCCGCGTCGGCGGCGTTCGCGGTCTCCTTCGACCGCGCCGAGACCTACACCAGCGGCGGCTCGGGCCCGCCGACCGGCAACCGCTCCGGCGAGCCGTGGCTGTCCGGCGCGAACGGCGACCCGCTGATCACCCCGACCGACGTGGACGCGTTCTGCGCGTTCCGCGGCAACCTGTGCGACGTGGCGCAGGTGTACGTCGCGCGTGACAGCTGGCAGTCGATCGTCGGGCAGTCGTTCATCTACGGGAACTTCGCCGGTTGGCCCGGCAAGCTCGTGATCAGCGTGCCGCCGTTCCCGGAGACGGGCGCGTCGCTGCAGACCTGCGCCACCGGCGCCTACGACGGCAACTGGCGCCAGTTCGGCCAGACGCTGAACGCGGCGGGGCGGCAGAACTCGATCGTCCGGCTGGCATGGGAGGCGAACGGCAACTGGTACCCGTGGTCGGGCACCGATGCGACCGCTTTCATCAACTGCTACCGCCACGTCGTGGACGCGATCCGTTCGACCGCGAACCCGGACCCGCAGTTCGACTGGACGATCAACTCGCACTTCTCGCAGAACCCGCCGAGCCACCACCCGCTCGACCTGTACCCGGGCGACCAGTGGGTGGACATCGTGTCGATCGACGCGTACGACCAGTACCCGCCGTCGTACACCCTGGACCAGTTCAACGCGCAGGCGAACGCGGAGGGCGGCATCACCTGGCTGTACAACTTCGCGCGGGCGCACGGGAAGCTGTTCGGCGTCCCCGAGTGGGGGGTCGCGTCCGGGTCCGGCGAGCACGGCGGCGGCGACAACGCCAACTACATCCAGTTCATGCGCGACTGGATGGTCGCCCGCGCCGGCAAGGGCATGTACTACGAGTCGTACTTCAACAACTGCGAGATGCAGAACCTCGGCTCGAACATCTACCGACCGACGGGGCCTCACTGCCTGTACCAGAACACGGCTGCGGCAGCTCGCTACGCGCAGCTGTGGTGAGGTGGCCGGCGGCCGCGAGGTAGCAGCGCGCGACCGTGAGCAGTGCGTCGGCGCGTCGCTGGGCCGGGACGCGGGCGTCAGCCGGACCGGCTGTCGCCCGCGCCGCCAGCCGCAGCGCGTCCAGCAGGGTCGTGGCGTCGTCGACCGGGACCGAGCCGGCGATCGTCACACAGCCGCCCGGGTGCGCCTCCGCGCACCCGGGCGGCACCGGTACCAGCGACAGCGAGCGGACGCGCCCGGCGGCGGCGGCGTCCCGCTCGACGCCGGCCGGGTCCGCGTCGCGCAGCCAGTGGGTGACGGCGGCGCGGACCTGGTCCGGCCCGGCCCGGCGCGCGAGAGCGGTCAGCTCCGTCTCCACCGGGCCGGCGACCGCGACCAGGCGCGGCGGACTGGTCAGCGGCGCCGTCAGGGCGAGCACATGATCGAGGCTCACCTCGCCTCGCCGGAACGCCTCCGCCAGCACCGGCAGACCGGCCAGGGCCCGCGCGGCGACGAGCAACGCGGCGGCCGCCGCGACGGTCAGCCGCGCTCGCCCGGCAATCCAGCCGGCGGGCGTCGGACGCCCGTCCTCTCCGCCGGGCCCGGCCTGGCCACCGTCCCCGTCGGGCCCAGCCGAGCAGCGGACCGCACAGGTGTCGGCCGCCCCGGCCGGCCCACTCGCTCCCGCGGTGCCCCGGAGGCCGGACCGGCCCCACACACCCGCCAGCTCCGCCGCCCCCACCGCCCGCACCAGCGCGGCCTGCGCGGCCGCGATGACCCCGCCGAGCTGGCTCAGCAGGTCGACGACGGCGCCGTCCGGGAGCGACGCGGGCTCGATCTCAGCCAGCGCATGGCGCAGCGCCTCCAGCACCGCCACCCCGTCACCGTCCATCCAGCCTCCCCCCGGAGCTGCGCGGCTGTCCGCCGCCTTCGAGGACAGCGCCGACCCGTGGCGGCCGCTGCCGGTCCCGGGGCATGACGCCGCTCCCGGGACCGGCCGCGACGCGGACATGCGGCGCGCCGGCCACAACCGCCGCCCCGCCACGTCGCCGGTGATCACGGCCGGCGGAGCCCTGGGCCATGCCGCCTCAGCCGCCACGCCTCGGTGGTGCTGCCGTCAGGGCCAGCCAACCGCCGCCCTCTTCGAACTCATGTTCGACCATACGCCCAGCTCAGAGCCCCTTCAACCAGCGGCGCCGCTCGGTGGGCCCTGCCTGTCGACGAGAAGCTCGACCAGGTGCTCCAGCTCCGCGGCCGGGTCTCCGGTCACCCCGGTGTGCACCGGGGAGGTCTGCACGATCGTGCTGCGCGGCGCGGTGAGCCAGCGGAACCGCTCACCGGGCGACAGCACGCCCGCCGCCCCCGCCGCGGGGCCGCCGACGCACACCCGATGCAGCGCGTCGAGGTGGATGCGCACGGCCGCGAGGTCGAGGTACGGGTCGAGCGCCGCGAGGCGCTCGCCGTCCAGCACGCAGCGCAGGTCGAGATAGCCGGCGCCCTGGCACCACAGCAGCACGCCGACGTTCATGCACTCGCCCCGCTCGACGCGGGGCACGACGCGCACCAGGGCGTACTCGAACAGCTCAGCCACACCGGTTCTCCCGCGTCCGCTGGCCGCGCGCCAGGCGCAGCCAGGCCGGCGGCCCCTCGCCGTGGCCGGCCTCCTCCCGCGAGGCCGCGATCCGCGCCGGCCGCGCCTTCACCATCGGCTCCAGCCACGGGCGTCGGCCACCGGCGCGCCCGGCGAGCCAGCCGACATACCGCTCCGGGTCGACGTCGAGCCAGTCCGCCGGCACCAGGGCAACGACGGATCGCACCAGCTCGGCGTCGACCCGCGGCGCGAGCTCGGCGTCCGCGGCGCGAAGCGCCCCGCCCGGGTCGGCGCCGAGCGCGGGCAGGAGCACGTGCTCCTCCCACCGGGGCAGTGCCCGCTCGTCGAGCGGAGCCGGAGCCGGGTCCGCGGGCGGCGACTGCGCCTCGGCCGGCCGGGCCGGCCAGCCGTGGTGCGGGTAGAGGGCGGCGCCGTGGTCGATCAGCCACAATCGCCCGCCCCAGACCAGCATGTTCGGGTTCCGCCAAGACCGGTCGACGTTGAGCGTCAGCGCGTCCAGCCACACCACCCGCGCGGCGAGTCCCGGATCCACCTCGAAGGCAAGCGGGTCGTAGGTGATCGAGCCGGGAAGGTAGCCCATCCCCAGATTGGCGCCCGCGCTGGCCTTGAGCAGGTCCTGGATCTCCTGGTCGGGCTCGACGCGTCCAAGCCGAGGATCCACGTCGATGACGACAAGCTCCGGCACGGGCAGCCCAAGCGCCCTGGCGAGCTCGCCGACGACCACCTCGGCGACCAGCGACCGCGGCCCCTGCCCCGCCCCCCGGAACTTGACCACCCAGGTCCCCAGGTCGTCGCCCTCCATCAGTCCCGGCAGACTGCCGCCCTCCCGCAACGGCGTGGCATACCGAGTCGCCCGCACCAGCCGGAGCACCGCGACCTCCCGCCCTCCCCGGGCACCACTCCGGTGCCGCCGCGCAGGAAACCTAGTCGCGCTCCGGGAACGGCCCGCACAGGGGCGTCAGGTCGAGGAAAGTCCCGCGGCGGTCAGCAGCGCGGCCATGTCAAGAATCGCGACCCGCCGGTACCCGGTCTCGATGACCTTGTCTCGGCGCAGCACCCGCAACGCCTTGTGAACGGTGGGGTCGTGCGCGCCGACCAGAGCGGCCAGCTCCTGCTGGGCGAGCGGCACTCCCAGCGCCCGCCCGCCCTGCGACCGGTCGATTCCGTAGGCCCTGTCCAGCTCCACCAGCACCCGCGCCACTCGCACGGCCACCGGGCAGCCGGCGAACTCGACGCGCCGCCGGATGCTGAACCGCGTCTTCGCCACGATGCTCCGACTGATCGCGGCGGCGGCGACTGGATCTCTGGCCAGGTATCCGGCGAACTCCTCTTTCCTGATCACCTTTGCCAGCGCACTCCCGACGGCGGTGACCGTCGCCGACCGCGGCTGGGAGTCCAGCCCCGCGAACTCGCCGATGACGTCACCGCCGTGCCGCACGGCCAGCAGTGCCACACCCCCGGTCTCCGTCAGCGCCGTCACCTTGGTCCACCCGCGCAACAGCACCGCCACGAACGTCGTCCGATCCCCCTCCCGCACGATCGGCATACCGCTCGCGAATTCTCGAAACCCTCCCAGCTCCAGCAGCTCCGTCCGCGACCGGTCCGGCAGCCGCCCCAACAACGTCTGTTCCGGCCACCGGGCGCGCCGTAGCCACTCGCCGCGTCCCGCCTCGTTGTCCGGCGGCTCTCCCGAACCCGGCCTGACCATGGCGCCCCCGCATCCATGCCGATCCCGACGTGACCAAGAAGTCATCAACAGGATCCAGCGATCTGACCGAGCTCGGCAAGCCACCGCCGGGGAGACACACCACTCATCCCCGCCTCCGCGATCCCGCCAGCGCCCCTCACCGCAAACGCGACCATCCCCAGACCCATCGAAAACGGCGCGTTACCCCTACCGGAACCCCTATGTCCCAGCCCGATCCGCCAGCACCAACACTCACGACGGCATTGCGACCACCACCAAAGGCAACGAGAAGAGGCCGGTCACGAAGCAGCACCCACCGGGCGCCCCCGCAGAGGCCGACAATCCCAAAGCCCGCATCAAACCACGAATCCGCAGCCCAGGACGCCAAGCCACCGACCAGGTGAGACCCCACGTCGCCCCAGCACCTACCACCGAACAGCGATACCGACCGCAATCGCGCCGACTACCGACCAGGGCACACCCCTAGCGGCGCGTCACACAGAAAAGAAGACCATCCCCCAGAGCCGATGCCCCCACAGCCGCCAGCCCACCTGACACCCAAACGCAACAGCCAACATCTCGCAGAAAGAGACCATCACCCAAAAGTGCCACCGCGGCTGACCGCCACCCCCGGCAACCCAGCGCAACAGCCACCACATCACAAAAAGGAGACCATCACCAATGGCGACACCGCCACAGGCGGCAAGCCCAGCGGGCGCGTCGGACGCCCCAGGCCCCATCCCAGGGATTCCAGCAGACACAGCGGCAAAGGGGAAGCAACCCAAAGGGCAGGAAACACGACTCCCCAGCTCGGCAACGCCGCCACAGGCGGCAAGTCCGGCGGGGGTGTCGGGGGCCGCAGGCCCCCGACCCGGGGGTTCCAGGGGGTCGCCCCCCTGGGCAGACATAGCGGCAAACGGGAAGCCGCCCAAAGGGCGGCGAACACGACTCCCCAGCTCGGGTGAGTGACGGGATTCGAACCCGCGACCCCCGGGACCACAACCCGGTGCTCTGCCAACTGAGCTACACCCACCATGCCGGGCCGGGGGCGCGACCTGCTTGCCATGATCTCTTGCCGTGATCTGGCCTATGGGACGTGCCCCTTACCGGGCTTCGCCATCCTACCGGTCGGACTGGCGGCTGCGACAACAAGGTTTTGGGTCGGCCTACCTGTCATCGCGCCAGCTACACAGGGTAGCCGGCCGGGCCGTCACCGCGGATCAGCGGCGGCGCCGACGGTCCGGGGGCCGGGTGGGGAGGTGGGCCGGGCCGCGGTTGCCCCTGGGACGCTGACGTCCCCGCAGCCGGCTGATGCCCAGAATGCGTTCCTGGATGATCCGCTCTTGCCTTGAGCATCGGCGATCCACGACCCCGAAGGTAGCGTTCCGTGGAGCAATCGGTGTCCATCGTCACACGGTGTTTACCAAAGTCCCGGCGCGTCATGGGCGACGCGGGCGGCTCCATCACTCTCATTGCTCATCTGAGAATTAGCCCGTCGGGGCTCTGGCAAACTCCACCCGATCATGCGTAGCGGCCGCGCGACGCGCCGACCGCCGGCGCCACCCACCCGGCGGCGACCGAGCCAAGCACCGCTCACGGCAGCCCGCGGCGCGGGAAGGTTGACGCGGCGGCCGCGGTTACACTGGCCGCTAGTTGCACATGCAACCAAGGAGGTTGGTCTCATGCCCGCCGTAACCGCCGACACCGTCACCCTTCCGCGGCTGGCCGAGCCCGGCCTCGGCGACACCCCCCGCCCGGTCAGGAAGGTCACCACGGCTCCGCTCGGCTACGAGGGCGAGGGCTTCCCGGTACGGCGCGCCTTCGCCGGCGTGAGCAAGGCGGACCTCGACCCGTTCGTACACATGGACCAGATGGGCGAGGTGGAGTACGCCCCAGGCGAGCCCAAGGGCACGCCATGGCACCCGCACCGCGGCTTCGAGACGGTCACCTACATGATCGACGGCACCTTCCAGCACCAGGACTCGCACGGCGGCGGCGGCCTGATCACTGACGGCGCCACCCAGTGGATGACGGCCGGCTCCGGCATTCTGCACATCGAGACACCACCGGCGGCGCTCGTCGAGAGCGGCGGCCTGTTCCACGGCATCCAGCTGTGGGTCAACCTGCCGGCCAAGGACAAGCTCTCCCCGCCCCGGTACCAGAACCTCGAGGGCCAGCAGGTCTCGCTGGTCGCGTCCGCCGACGGCGGCGCGCTGCTGCGCATCATCGCCGGCGAGGTCGGCGAGCACCGCGGCCCCGGCTCGACGCACACCCCGATCACGCTGGTCCACGTCACGGTCAGCCCCGGTGCCCAGGTGGATCTCCCGTGGAACCCCGAGTTCAACGCGCTCGCCTACGTCCTCGCCGGGGCCGGCACGGTCGGTCCCGCGGCCACGGCGGTCGAGACTGGTCAGCTCGCGGTGCTGGGCGCCGGCGACCGGGTGGTGCTGGCCGCGTCCGAGCGGCAGGAGTCGCGCTCTCCGAACCTGGAGGTGCTGCTGCTCGGCGGCCGACCCATCCGCGAGCCGGTGGCGCAGTACGGCCCGTTCGTGATGAACACCCGCCAAGAGCTTCAGCAGGCGATCGATGACTTCCAGGCCGGGCGCCTCGGGGTGATCCCGGCCAACGCGCTGATGCCCCACCGGGTCTGACGCTGCCGCGGCCCCATCCTCAGAGCGGAGGACAACCGGAGCAGCGGCGTCCACGCCGCGCCAGAGGGCGGTGTTCAGGGGAACCGGGCTCTCTGGAGCGGCGGCATCGCGGGACGCCGCCGCTCTGGACGATCTCCGCTCCGGTCAGACGTTGGGGGCGGGCTGCGTCGTGTCGGTGATCTCAGCCGTGGCCGGATCCAGGGATGGCTGGTCCGCGGCGCCGCTGCCCGATGACGCGGGCTGGGCCGCGGCGTCGGTCTCGGCGCGGATCTCGACGGAAGCCGCCCGTGCCTCGTCGGTCGTCGGGCCGGGCTGCGGGACGAAGACGGTCCGGCGGTAGTACCGCAGTTCTTCGATGCTCTCGCGGATGTCCGCTAGGGCGCGGTGACCGCCGTGCTTGACCGGGGCGGCGTAGTAGGCGCGCGGGTACCAGCGGCGGGCCAGTTCCTTCACCGACGAGACGTCGATCATGCGGTAGTGCAGGTAGCCGTCCAGTTCAGGCATGTAACGCGCCAGGAAGGAGCGGTCCGTGGCGATCGAGTTGCCGCATAGCGGGGCGCGGCGGTTCTCCGGGACGAGTGAGCGCACATAGGCGAGGATCTGCCGCTCGGCCTCGGCGACGCTCAGCGTGGACGCGCGAACTGCGGCGGTCAGGCCGGAGGTCTCGTGCATGTCCTTGACAACGGGCACCATCGCGTCGAGGGCCGCCTCGGGAGCCGCGATCACCAGGTCCGTCCCGTCACCCACGACGTTGAGCTCGCCGTCGGTCACCAGGCAGGCGACCTCAAGCAGCACGTCGGAGGCCGGGTCGAGGCCTGTCATCTCGCAGTCGATCCAAACTAGGCGGTCCATCCATCTGACATTAGGGTTTCCCGGTCGCAGCGTCACGCCCGCCCTTGGGCGAACCGGGCGTCCGATGGCCCGGATGGGTCAGTTCTGGACGCGGAAGCTGACGGACCGCGAGCTGATCCGGGTGTTGACCGGCGTCGCCGTCAACGTGTACTGCCCGTCGGGCACTGCCGTCGTCTGCCAGCCCACCGGATGGGGCGCGAACAGGTACGGGGGGCTCAGCGCGAGCCACGGGGTGGGGTAGCCGGACAGCGTGTAGTTGACCACGCCAATGTCACCCACAGTGAGCAAGGTGATCTGGACGTCGCCCTTCAGAGTCTGGCCGTCCTCGACTCCCTGGAAGCCGACGATCGGCGAGGTGGCGCCGAGAGTGGCGGGGGCCGTGAAGGTGGGCGTCGCGGAGGCCTTCGGCGCGAGCGTCCCGCCATCCGTGGGGCTGGCTGGGTCTGGCGTGGTGTCGGCGACATCAGCTGACACGCGGTCGTCGGCCTTCGCCTCGGTCTGCCGGTGGTAGTCGACGATCAGCAACGGCATGAGCACAAGTGCGGCTATGAAGAGCATCAGGCCGAGATAGCCACGCCTGACCGCGTCCACCGCACCCGCACCTTTCCGCCCGCACCCGCCGGCTCGCCCGAGATGACCCCTTGGGGGTGTCACTGTAGCCGCAGGCATCTCCCGCCCTGGCGCGGTGGCACGACCGGGTATGGCACGAGCGTCCCGGCCCACGCCGCCCGACGGCCGCGGCCGCGGAACGGGCGGACGGTGACTGCCCCGCGCTAGCGAGAATGCAGGACGCAGTCCTCACACAGCGCGCTCCGGGAGGGAGCACGACGGGTGCGGTCGCCGTCGGCACCGGGAACGAGACGGTAGATGAGGCAGCAGCTGCGGCGGCCGAACCGGGCCGGGGCAACCCGCGCGCCGGTGCCGCGCAGCGGGCCGTCGCCCGCGCACAGCGCGTCGACGACGCCCCAGGCGGGCGCGGCCAGGGCCGGCGCGGCCAGGCCGATCATCTTGGCGGCGCCCGCGACACCGGACGCCACATTCCCCCAGAGGATCTTCGATGACACCGGGTGGTGACGCTCGATCGCCGAGACGATCGGCGCGACCACCGGGAGCAGCACCCCGTCCACGAATCCCCGGCCGAGCCGGCCCGGCGATCCCGTGCCGGCGGCGGCCTCGCCCGTCGGCACCGGCGGCCCGCCGAGCGCGAGGGGGAACGGCCCGCCGAGCCTGTCCCGCCAGTAGAGCAGCCGTGGGCTGAGCTCTGGCGAACGGCCAGTGGCGACGGTCAGCGCGAGCGCGGGGGCGACCAGCCGCGCGCACACCCCGAGTTGCGCGACGGAGACCGCCACCCGCTCGTCGACCGCGTCGGCCGCGAGCCCGCTCCCGGCGGCGAGCGCCGCCCGCACCGCGCCTGCCCGACGCGCGAACGCACCGGTGAGTGGGTCGGAAAGGTCGGCGACCGCCGCCCAGCCGGCCGGCGGCCCGGCGGCCCGGCTGATGCCGTCAGCGCGGGGAGGGGCCAGGACTTCCAGCTCGAAGTACGGCCCGAACCGGGCGCGGAGCTCCGACGGGGCGAGTTCCCCGTAGCCGCCACCCGCCGTGCCCAGCACGCGCCCATGCTAGGCCGAGTCCCGCTCAGCGACTCGGGCCTGCCTGCTGTGCCGCACCAGCGGGGCGACCACGCGGGACTGCCCGGCTGCCGGCCGGTCCTTCTCCGCGCCGGGAGTCCCGCCCCGATGTCAGGAGTTCAGGTGTCAGGAGTTCAGGTGTCAGGAGCTCGGGCTGCCGGTGATCGGCGGGGAGAGGATCTCCAGGCGGGAGCGGACCTCGGTGAGCACCTCGGCCCACGCGTCGCGCAGGTCGTCGGAGCCGTCTGGGCACAGGTCGTCGACGGCGAGCATCACGACGCAGCCGCCGCCGGCCGCCGGCAGGATCTCCCAGGTGATGATGACCGTGGCGTCCTCGCCGTCGGGACGGGGCGCGCCGAGCGTGTACGTCAGCCGGTAGGGAGCCGCGGCCCGCAGCACGGTGCCGTAGACGGCCATGCCGGCGGCGACCAGCCGGACCGGGGAGCCGGGCCGCCAGTCGGAGATCAGCTGGCGGTCCGCCAGCATCGCGCCCGGCGCCTCGATGCCCGGCTCGGCGTCGCCGGCGAGCACCCACCATGCCTCTTCCGGCACCGCCGTGACGGACGTGGACAGGAAGCTCGTCCGGAACGGCTCACGCATGGTTCTCATCCCCTCGGTCGCTGCGCGCAACGATGCGCACGACGACCATGCTGCCGGCCCGAGAACCTCGCGAAGCCGCGCTGTCAGGCCGCGGACGTGTAACGGCGGGGACAGCGCCGACACCCGTCCGCTACCGGTCAGCCAGCCGTCGGCCACCTCCGTGTCACCGACGGTCTACCCACCTCGCCGTCAGGCATCGCTGGCGCCGGCGTCGTCGGTGGCGTTCTTGTCGGTCACGCCGGCGCTGTCAAAGGTGGCGACCTCGGCGAGAACACGGGCAGCGGCCTGGAGGACACCCACCGCGAGTACTCCGCCCGAGCCCTCGCCGAGCCGCATGCCGAGGTCGAGCAGCGGGACGAGGCCGAGGGCGGCGAGCGCGGCCGAGGCGCCCGGCTCGACCGACCGATGCCCCGCGAACATCGCCGCGCGCGCGTCCGGCATGAGCGCCGCCGCGACCAGCGCCGACGAACAGGCGATCACCCCGTCGAGCAGCACCGGCACGCGAGCGGCGGCGGCCGCGAGCACGAAGCCGACCGTCGCCGCATGCTCCAGGCCCCCGACCGACGCGAGCACTCCGAGCGGGTCGTCCGCGCCGACGCCGTCGCCCGCCGCCCGCGCGACCGCGCGGCGCACGACCTCGACCTTGCGCGCCAGGGTGGCGTCGTCGACACCGGTGCCACGGCCGGTCACCTCCGCGGCGTCCACGCCCAGCAACGCGGCGACCAGGGCCGCCGAGGGGGTCGTGTTCGCGATGCCCATGTCACCGGTGACGAGCAGGTCGTGGCCGGCGCGGAGCAGGCCGTCGGCCACCGCCGCGCCGGCGGCGATGGCGGCCAGCGCCTCATCCCTGGTCATCGCGGCCTCGACGGTGATGTCGCCGGTGCCGGCGCGCACCCGGCGGCGGTCCAGCCCCGGCGCCGCGCCGACGACCGACGAGGCCTCGACCGACATGCCCACGTCCACCACCGCCACCGCGGCGCCGGCCTGCCGGGCGAGCGCGTTGACGACCGCCCCGCCGGCCAGGAAGTTCGCGACCATCTGGCCGGTGACCTCCCGCGGCCACGGCGAGACGCCCTGAGCGTGCACGCCGTGGTCGCCGACGAACACCGCGACCGCCGGCGATGCCGGCACCGGCGCGGGCACCCGGCCCGCGAGGGCGGCGAGCCGGACCGACACGTCCTCCAGCTGGCCGAGCGAGCCGCGCGGCTTGGTCAGCCGGTCCTGGTGCTCGCGGGCGGCCCGCGCGACGGCCGGATCCACCGGCCGGATGCTCGAGGTGAGGCGATCGAGGGTGGACATGTCCGACGGTTCAGGGCTCATGGATGGCTCTCCTCTCGGTCCGGGGCGGACGTTACAGAACGTCATCGGCCCCCGGAGCCCGAACGTGACAGACATCGGCCCGCGGGCGGGTCACAACAGCCCGCCCCAGACGACCACGGCGGTGAGGGCCAGCAGGGTGACGGTGGTGGTGATCTCGATGACGGCGCCGAACACGTCGCCGGTGATGCCGTCGAGCCTGCGGACCACGTGCCAGGTGACCAGCCGCCCGGCGGCGAGACCGACGAGAACGGCGAACGGCAGCCACAGCGCCGCCACGAGGCTCGTCGCGGTGAGCGCGAGCAGGAGCCATCCGAGGACGAGCGTCACGGCGATCGCGACCGCCCTGACGGTGGTGGACGCGGTCCCGGCGACGACGGCGCCGAAACCGCCGGGGCGGGCCGGCGGCACCGCCGGACGGGCGGCGTCGAGCGCGGCCAGCCGACCCGCCACGACGACCACGACGAGCAGCACCAGCCCCTGGGCCCGGCTCGCGCCGCCCAGCAGGGTGGACACCGCGGCGACCTGCAGCAGCACCGCGCCGACGGCCGCCGCCACCCCAAAGGGACCGATGTCGGACTGGCGCATGATCACCAGGGCTTCCGCCGCCGGCCTGCGGCTGCCCAGCCCGTCGGCGACGTCGGCCAGGCCATCCAGGTGCATGCCACGGGTGAGCAGCGCCAGGACGCCGATCCACACCACCGCGCCGAGGAAGGCCGCGCCGCCGCCGTGGCCACGCCAGAAGACCAGCGACAGCGCCCAGGCGACGAAGCCGAGCAGCGCGCCGAGCAGCGGCAGCCAACGCAGCGCCCAGGCGCCGAGCCCCGGCTCGGTCGCGTCGTCGGCCGACCGGCTCGCCGGCAGCGGCAGGACGGTGAACATCCCCACGGCCATCGGCAACGCCCGCAGCGCCGCGGGATCGAGCGCCGCTGACCGGCGTCGGCTGTGCGCCGGCGTCTCGGCTCGCCGCGCCCGCAGCGCGGTCATCCCACCAGCCGCCCGGTCGCGCACCCAGCCGACGCTCTGGCCGACGCCCTGCGTCACACCGTGGCCCACCCTGCGGCCGAAGGCCCCCGCGCCCGGCGGGGGCTGCGTAGGTCCTGGCACGGGCCGGGTCGACGTGGTCCGCGGCTCACCGCCGGCCCCGGCCCTCGGCTCGGTGGGCGCGCCGGCGCGGCGCGGGTCTGGCACGCCGCGCCGTCCGCGGCGCGGTCGGCGTGGCTCTCTCCCGTAGGGCTCGCTGTTCGCCAGCAGGTCGTCCATCCCGACGTCCTGGACGCCGCCTGGCGTGGCCTGGCGGCCATAGGAGGGGTCGGGTGGCGCGTCGCCGGGCCGCCCTGGGCGGCGCCGGTCGTAGGGACCGCCGACGTTTCCCGGCCGCGGCGGCGCGTGCCCGGCCTGGGGCCGCCCGGAAGCTCCGGGCTGCGCGGGGCCGGCCGCCGCGTCCGGAGCCCCAGGGAAGGGCGCCGGGGTCTCGTCGGCGTAGCCGTGCCCTGCGTAGCCGGGATCGGTGTAGCTGGGGTCGGCGTAGTCGGGATCCGCGTAGTCGGGATCGGCATAGTTGGGATCGGCGTAGCCGCGTCCTGCGTAGCCGGAGGTGTCGTAGCCCTGCTCGGCGTAGCCGGGATCGTCGTAGTCACGTTCGCCGAAACCGCCATCGCCGTGGCGGCCTTCGCCGCTGGCACCGCCGCCCGGTGTCGTCATGGCCGGATCCTCCTTTGTCGCCCGTTTCTTCGACGGTTGTCGACGTTCAAAGGGTTCCCGCGTACTCACGCAGGCTCCGCGCCAGGTATCGCTCTGATCATCCTGCCTCATCCACGGTAGGTACCCAAGACCGACACTCCCGAAGAAGGGGGTGAAGTCAGCGGATGCGCTGCCCGATGCCGGCCGTGCAGAGCCAGACCTCGTCGGCCACGGCGGCCAGCCGGGCGTTGAGCCGGCCCAGCTCGTCGCGGAACCGGCGGCCGGCGGCCGTCGGTGGCACGACCCCCGAGCCGACCTCGTTGGTCACGGCGACGACGTGCCCCTCGGTCGCCGTCCAGGCCTCCACCAGGGCATCCACCGCCCGCGCGAGCGCCGCGTCGGCGGTGCGGCGGGCCCGCGCGCCGGTCGCCGTCGCGTCCCCGTAGACGTCCGTGTCCTCGTCCAGGACCCAGATCCCAGCGGCATCCATGGCCGCCGTGAGCCAGGTACCGACGCAGTCGAACAGGACGGCGGGCACTTCGCCGGCCGCCGCGGCCTCGTCTGGTAAGGCGCCAGTCCGCCCGAGTGTGACCGAGGGCACGCCCGGTGGCCTGGCCGGCGACCCGCTCCCCGGGCCTCCGGACGATGTGCCGGCCGAGACCTCCTGACCGGCTGACGAGGCGGCGGGCGTGGGCCGGCCGGCGGACATGAGGACCGCGGCGGCGTCCGCGGTCTCGACCGTCGACCAGCCTGCCGGTCGCCTGCGGCGGTGCTGGGCGACCCGCGCCGACCATTCGGTGTCGTCCGGCGACGGGGCCCCGCCGGTCGCCAGGTAGACGGCTCGCTCGCGGCCGGCGAGCATCCGCTCGGCCAGCTCCGACTTTCCCGACCGGGCGCCGCCAGTGACCAGGACCCGCCGCCCAGCCGCCGGCGGCGCGAGCACCGTGACGCCGGCCAGCTGGTCGCGCACCATCGGCGCCAGCGGAATGGTGAGGATCACCCGCGAGGGCAGCGCGGCGACGGTGCCCGCGGGCAGCGGCCCGGAGGCCGGGCAGTGCAGCAGCACGCCGCGGCTCGTCTCCACCAGCAGCACGACCTCGCCGCCGCCCGCCGGGAGCATCCGCACGCCCGGCGGCGCCGTCTCCGGGTGGTCGAGCACCACCTCGGCGGGGAGGCTCGGGTCCAACCGGTCCGGACCGTGACCGGTGGGCAGCACTCGCGCCCCGGCGAGGGAGACCCCGGCGAACGCGGCCCTGGTGGCTACTCCGGCGCCGCAGTCGAGGAGCAGCCGGCCGCACCGCGGGTCGTCCACCAGGACGCCCACCGGGCCTCGCGGCCCGCCGGCACCGTCCTCCCCGTCCCGGTCGGCCGGGACGGCGGCGCGGCCGTCGGCCAGCACGACGATGGCCATCAGCCTCGCCACCGGCGGCCGACCAGGGGCGACGTACCCGGCGAGGGAGCCTCGCCGTTCGGGAGGAGCCCGCCTATGGCCGAAGGGATCCCGCCGGTAACCGGGCCCGTCTCACCCGTGACCGAGACGGGGCGGCCTTCCGGCCGGAAGCTCAGAACGCGTCGCGTGACACTCACGGCTGTCCAGGATGCCGGCTGCCTGGGGTACCGCGCGGCCTCGGGCCCGGGCCCGAGCCGCGAGCGCGGCCGAGGCGATGGCCGTGGTCGCCGCCGCCATCGTGGTCGTCGCCGCGTTTGCGGCGTTCGCCGCGGTGACGGACACGACATCCGCCGCTGCCGCCGCTGCCGCCGACGAGGCGGACACCGCCGCGGCCGACGCCGCGGAGGCGGCGCCCGAGGCGACGACCGCCGCGATCCTGGCGGTCGCCACGACTGCCGCGGCGGATCCCACGACGGCCGCCGCCGTCACGACCGACAGCGCCGTGGTCGCCGTCGACACGGCCGTCCTGGTCGCTCCCGCCGCCCGCCGCGCCCGGGCCACGTTCACCGCACCACCTCCAGCCCGGCGCGGTCCCGTCGCCGACGGTCCCGCTCTCATCGCCTTCCGCATCGTGGCACGCTCGGCCGCCGGGCGACACCCCACGCGACCTACCGCCCACACCGCCAGAAACATCGAGAAACGACGGAACGGCAGCGATCAATGAGTAAACCCGGCAGCGACGTCCCTCACCGGTCTTGGTCTGGAGGACTGGGTTCGCGGCGAGGCGGTCCGCGCCTCGCCGCGAACCCGCCCTATTCGATATCGAAGAGGCCTTGACGGACGGCGTACATCACGGCCTCCATGCGGGAGTGCAGCTGGAGTTTGTCCAGGATGTTACGCACGTGATTCTTCACGGTGTTCTCACTGATGAAGAGCTTGCGAGCGATCTCCCGGTTCGCCCTGCCCTCGGCGACGAGCTTGAGCACTTCCAGCTCACGCGCGGTCAGGTGGGGCGTGTGCAGGCGCGGTCGGTCCTCGGTGCCGCGCGCAATGCTCGCGAACTCGGCCATGAGCTTGGAGGCCATCGACGGGCTGATGAGGCTCTGCCCGTGGTGTACCGCGCGGACGGCGTCGGCGACCTCGTGCGGCGGGATCGACTTGAGCAGGTAACCGACGGCGCCGGCCTTGATCGCCTCGAAGAGGTCGTTCTCCTCGTCGGAGACGGTCAGCATCACGATCTTCACGCCAGGGACGGCCCGCTTGACCGCGCCCGTCGCCGCGATCCCGTCCCGCAGCGGCATCCGGACGTCCATGAGCACGATGTCCGGCGTCGTGCCAGTGGCCAGGGAAACCGCTTCCTGCCCATCGCCGGCGCGGCCGACGACACTGATGTCGTCCTCTATCTCCAGAACGGTCTGCAGGCCCTGTAGGAACAGCTCATGGTCGTCCACCACGAGGACCCGGATCGGAGTCGTGTCCCGGATCGGGTCGGTCGCGGCAGCGGCCGACGGCGGAACGACACTGGCCGTCATCACACACCCGGAAATCTATGAACGGATCGTTCGGAAGTAACTAATAGGACTACCGGCGAATAGCGGTTCAGGTACCCGCCCACTCTACGTGATGAGGCACGTACTAGCGGTCGCATCGAGCCTCGCGCCGCGCGGCGCCGGGAGACCGAAGGCCGATCCCTGACGAGGCCCGACGAACCCGACATGCCCGAATGATACCCCCGTCAAGGTTCATTTTTGGCGCAAGAGTGAACAGATGGGACGCGCATCAAATTGCCGGCGACGAGGCCTCGACGAGGCCTCGTCGCCGCCGCGCGGCGGCCAAGCCCACCGCCGGGCCACGCTGGACCGGACCGTTCGTGCCAGCTCACGCACGCCAGTGGACCGACCGGTCGGACGCAACCACGCCCGGCCCCGCGCCGCGCACCCGTTCTCGACGATGTTTCTTAAAGCGCTTTGAGATATCGGCGGCCGATTTTCCCCTCGGCCCGCCGGGCCATGCTCGCCCGTCGGGGGTGATTGGCGTACCGGGCAGAGTGATCAGCGAATAGGCATTGGCTGGCGAACCGGCGAACGGTGGCGCACCCTGCGGGTATGGTTACCGCCGCCCGAACCAGCCGCGCCAGCGGCGCCAGCAGCCCAGCCGCCAGAGGCCGGCCGGCCGCCAGCACCGCCGACGGGCGGCCCGTCGCGGGCCAGGCTCCCGCCCTGCGCCAGGCACCCGGCACCGCCTGGGCGGACGTGTTCGCGCGCGCCAGCGACACGGCGCCGGAGGCGTTCGGCGACGGCCGCCTGCTCAACCTGTGGGGCGGCCGCTGGCGAGTGTCGGGCGTGCCGCTGGCGCACAGCGTCTCGCCCGTCGACGGCTCCCCCATCGCCGGCCCGCCGATGATCCAGCTCGACGAGGCCCGCGAGGCGATCGGCGCGTCGTGCGAGGAGCACCGGCGCTGGCGGGACGTGCCCCTGGCCGAGCGGCGCGCCAGGGTCACCGCCGCCGTCGACGCGCTCGACGCGCACCGCGACACGCTCGCCCTGCTGCTGGTCTGGGAGATCGGCAAGCCGTGGCGGCTGGCGAGGACCGACGTCGACCGAGCCATCGACGGTGTCCGCTGGTATCTCGACGAGATCGATCCGATGCTCGCCGGCCGCGCGCCGCTGCCCGGGCCAGTCAGCAACATCGCCAGCTGGAACTACCCGATGAGCGTGCTCATGCACGCGATGCTGGTACAGGTGCTCGCCGGCAACGCGGCGATCGCCAAGACCCCGACCGACGGGGGCGCCGCCTGCCTCACGCTGGCCTGCGCCCTCGCCCGCCGCGAGGGGCTGCCGCTGTCGCTCGTCTCCGGTCCCGGTTCGCGGCTGTCGAGCGCCCTGGTGCGGGCGCCGGAGATCGGGGCACTCGCATTCGTCGGGGGCCGCTCGGCCGGCGGCCAGGTCGCCGCCGCCCTCTGCGACACCGGCAAACGGCACTGCCTGGAGCAGGAGGGCCTCAACGCCTGGGGTATCTGGGAGTTCTCCCAGTGGGACCTGCTCGCCGGCCACCTGCGCAAGGGCTTCGAGTACGCCAAGCAGCGGTGCACCGCCTACCCGCGCTACGTCGTCCAGCGGCAGCTGTTCGACGAGTTCCTGAAGATGTACCTGCCGGTGGTGGAGTCCGTCCGGTTCGGCCACCCGCTGGCGGTCACCGCCGACGACGAGCCGCTGGCGGACCTCGACTTCGGGCCACTGATCAACGCGGTCAAGGCCGCGGAGCTCGCCGGGCGGGTCGAGGAGGCCATCGCCAAGGGCGGCGTCCCGCTCTTCCGCGGGAGCCTCGCCGACGGCCGGTTCCTGCCCGGCCAGGACACCTCCGCCTACGCGGCGCCGACGGCGGTCCTGTCCCCGCCGACCTCGTGCGCGCTGCACCACGCCGAGCCGTTCGGCCCGGTGGACACGATCGTGGTGGTCGACTCGGAGGCGGAGCTGCTGGCCGCGATGAACGCTTCGAACGGCGCGCTCGTCGCCTCGCTCGCCTGCGACGACGAGGACAATGCTCACCGGATGTCCGCCGAGCTCGCCGCATTCAAGATCGGCATCAACCGTCCGCGCTCGCGCGGGGACCGGGCGGAGCCGTTCGGCGGCCGCGGCGCCTCCTGGAAGGGCGCCTTCGTCGGCGGCGAGCACCTCGTCCACGCCGTCACCGTCGCCCCGGACCCCGGCGAGCGCCTCTACGGCAACTTCCCGTCGTACTCGCTGTATCCGGAGACATAGCCTGCGGCGCAGGCACTTCGCCGGTCAGCCCGCGACGCTGGACCGTCCCTGGACCGTCGCAGCGCCGGGAAAGGCCCCCGAGGACCGCGTCCACGGCCTTCCGGGTGTCGTCCTCGGAGTCCGGCCAGAGGTGACCGTACGTGTCCAAGGTCTCGGGCGCGGACTTGTGACCCAGCCTCGCCTGGACCACCTTGACGTTCGTGCCGGAGGCGATCAGCAGGTGGTGTTGCTACTGGTGCGGGGATCGGTCCCACGAAGATCGCCGCGGTGATGTGCACGCGCGAAGACCGGACCGCGATATGTCGCGGGCTGGCGGATGAACATCCGGGGGCACCGACGAGCGGGCTCTACACTCGCCGTTCACAACAAATTCTCTCCGTGGGCCGGAATCGCCGATGTGTGACGATCGCCCGGTCCCTCGCCGACGCATGGCGATGCCCAATCGTGCCACTTAGCGTAACGGCGCATGGCGCCCTCCGACGTGACGCTCGCGATCTTGGCTGACGGACCCTTCCGCGGCGGCACCTTCGTGGTGCGCTCCGGCCAGACCCTCACCTTCGGCACCTCGTGGCTCAATTCACGCCCTGTGGTCTATCGGCCCACCGGCAGGGTCATCGAGACCCCGGAAGGTGAGGCGGTAGTCCTACGCTGCGAGACAGCCCCAAGGCTGTCACGCACAGTGATCGACGAATCGCGAACGATCGGATCATCCGAGTAGGTCGGTTCCTACCGGCTCGTAACAATCGGTCCACCACGGCGCCGCACCCGAGGGCGGTCACGGTTTGTGGCCGCTATATCTCACGCCCGGCTGGTCCGCGCGGTCCGAGGTGGGGCGGGCGCTGCTCGACGTACCTGGGGCCGGGGGGCGGCGTTTGGCCTACCTGGGCTGGTATGACGATTCAAGGTCCTCGGTCATCCAGGCCAGATCGCTGGGCCGGACGTGGAGATGGTCCGCTATCTCCTGGTGCGTTCGACCCGCCTCGATGGCCTGGAGGATCGCCTGACCGCGCGTCGTCCGGAGATCCTTCGATCCGGGGGCACCGTTCCAGAGCAGGTCATTCGCGGTGACGGCCCGCAGCACCGGGTCGTCGATAGCGGTCAAACTGGGAATGGGAGCCACGGCCGTATGGTCGCGGTGGGATGAACAGACGGCAAGCGGAATGTGGCAATTTGCTGTCCGCTGGCAGTCGCGGCCGTGTGGTGTGCGCGGCCGTGGCGGGGCGAGGCGTCCCAGCGAGAGGCGGTACGCGGCGCTGCCGCGCAAGGGCACGCTGGCCCGCGGTCTGCCGGGTTCCCGGGCGCCGGGAAGGTCAAGGATGAACCCAAACGACCGACCCGGCTCGAACCCGCGGAGAAAATCCGCGATAGACGATCTTCATGGCCTCACTGCGCCCGGGAGCCAGATGACGGTGACGCGGAGATTGACAGAGCACCCCTGGACCGGACCATTCACCGCCACCCACCGGCCACCACCAGCTCGGACCGCCTAGGAGGCCGCTGAACAACGCCGGTTTTGGGGTTGACGCTCGGCTGGGTGTGTCGGCCGGGCGCCCGGCTGGGTGTGGTTTCTGGCGTTCGAGG
>NZ_MBLO01000232.1 GCF_001854805.1 Pseudofrankia coriaricola | reverse complement strand
CATCCCGTGGGCGCCGCGTCCGCCCGTTCCCGGGGCCGGCCCGACGGCAGCGCCCCCGCTCTCCCGCCGCGCGGAGTCGCAGAAGACCAGATAACAGCCCAACCCGACGATCCCGCGGCCGACCAGGCAGAAGCTGATCAGACACACGGCGGCCGTCGCGGGCCGGTACACCCGGCAGCCGTAGCCGCTACAGGCCCACGACGCCAGCCGACACGCCGCCCACGACTTTGTCGCAGCCCTGCAGCCCACCACCCCCTCCAGACCCCGGCTTAGATGATCAGGATGAGGCCAGGGTGTAGATTGTCGGGGGCTCGTTCACGAGACGACCACCATGTACGCACAGATCGGCCGGGCTCGCTCGCGGCGTCCACGGTATGGAGCGAGCGGACCATTGGCACCGTCGGAGCGCTTTCCTTACCGGTGAACCCGGAACGAGGTGCTGCCTGGCACGACCGGCTGTCGCGGTGCAGAACTATCTTGGTAGTACGCGGCGCGGCGGAGCGCTGCATGACCGGAGGGTGGAGCACATCAGTGGGGGCCGAGGAGTCCAACGCTGGGGATGACTTTCACATTTGGTGGGCGGCGAGCCGCGTGCTCAAGCTTATCGAACCGGGCACGGATTTGCGTCTCGTCGCGCTGGAGGGTCTGGCTCGCGTCGATGATCCGGATGAGTCCTACGAGACGGTGGATGTCTGCGAGTACAGAGGCGGTGATCGGGTTGCGAACGCCACCGAGGTGGTCCTCTCTCAGCTGAAGTACAGCTCGAAGCACCCGACCAGGCGGTGGACTGCGGCCCGGCTCTGCGAGCGCAGGAATCGTCGAAGCGGCGATGGAAAGTTGGTGTCGCGACGGTCCGTGGTTGCGGATCTTGCCGTGGCGTATCGGAAGCTTCTGGATGACCATGGCCCTGTGGCAACCGCCAAGGTGAGAGTGGCGCTAGTCAGCAATCAGCCTGCCGACGGCTTGCTTGTGCACGCGGTGAAGGCTGCTGCCGACTGGGTGGGCTCTCGGGAGGTGCGCGCGCTGCGGCGTGCTGACCTGTGTCGCGCGCTCCGCATTGAGCATCGGGTCATCGTGGACGCCCTTGCGGTAGCAGTAGGGACCGCGCTGGGCTCGGCGGAGTTCTGCGATTTCCTCGCCAAGCTCGAGCTGTCGGTGGGGGGAACTCTCGATCGAGAAGCGCTCGCGCGTGCGGTACGGGTGGGGGCGTCTGAGCTGACGCCGGGGCACGGACCGGACTCGGCGGGGCGTCTGGCGGACCTTGTCCGAGGTGAGGCGCAGCCTGGCAGAGGGCGGGGTGGCCTGAGAGCCAATGACGTTCTTGCGCAGCTGGACGTGCACGACCTGCTTGACCTTTATCCCGCGCCGCCGCGGCTGCCAGACATCTCAGGTTCGCTGGCGGCACCTGGTGCGCGTCTCGTCGCGGAGGCTGTCGAGGCACCGGGCGGAATGCTGGTGATCGCCCACGGTCCTCCCGGCGTGGGTAAGACGACAGCCTTGCAGCAGGTTTCCGCCCATCTGCCTGCGGGTTCGTTGGTTGTGCTATTCGACTGCTATGGCGGTGGTGATTACCTCAACGCGGGGGACGAGCGGCACACACCCGATCGATTTGTCCGTCAGGTAGTGAACGAGCTTGCTCAGCGGTGCGGCACCCCGCTCCTTGTCCAGCCGCCGTCCATGGAGCGAGACCAGTGGAGACGGCTGACGCGGATACTAGAGCGTGCTGTGTCCACGCTCGACCCGGGCGGGATATTGCTGCTGGCGGTGGATGCTGCCGACAACGCTCTGTTCGCTGCCCGGGAGAACGGTGACCGTAGTTTCGTTTCTGGACTGCTCCGGCTGACGCCGCCCGAGCGGGTCGCCGTTCTAGTCACTGTACGTAGTCCTTGGGTGGAATCGTTTGAGACCGGCCGGGCCGTGACGATCGAGCTTCCGCCGTTCGATCTTGCCACCTCGACGGCGCACCTGCGGCGGTATCGGCCGGACGCGACGGACGACGATGCGGCCGTCTTCCATGAGAAGACCGCGGGGAATCCCCGGTCTCAGTTCTATCCGCTGACGGGTGGCGACGTGGGCAGCGTCGATATGGCGACGCTGTTGAAGCGATGCGAACGCACCCCGGAGCCCGAGTTCGCCAAGATTGTCGACTCGGCGCTACAGGTCAGCGGCGCCGATGCCAAGGGGCAGCGATTGCTGGCGCTGCTGGTCGCGCTGGCTCGCCCGGTGAACCTCGACACCCTTGCGGTCGCCTTCGGCGTCGCGCCAGCGACAGCGAGGGCCTTCGCGGTGGGGTTGGTACCCGGAGTGCGGATCGACGGACAAGCCGTCGAGTTCCGGGACGACGAATTCGAGGTCTATGTCCGCGGGCGCGTGGACGCGGCCGATGTGGCAGCCGCGCATGGGCGTCTGGCAGATGTCTTGCTGGCTTCGCGTGCGACCGACCCCGATGCGGCTGTCCACGTGGCGAACCATCTGTTCAAGGCTCGCCGGCTCGATGAGGTCGTACGGCTTGTGTTGACTGAGGATCTGCCGGTCGGCATCGCCGACGGCTTCCGACGCCAACAGGTACAGTTCCGCCGTCTCGACCTCGCGGCCCGCGCAGCCGCCCACATCGATGATCCCGTGGCCGCTGTCCGCCTGGCAGTCCGTGGCTGTGACACGGCCTCGCGTCTCGACACGCTGTCTCAGCTCGTCGACTCGCATCTTGACCTCGTGGCTCGTTTCACCGACGTCGACCTGCTCGAGGAACATGTCCTTGGGGCGAAGCCTCACGAGTGGCAAGGTCCGGCCTGGATGCGGGTCGCCGCCGCGCTCTCCCGACACAGCGACCGGCACGACGCCGCCCGCCAGGCACTCGACAACGCTCAGAGCTGGATTCACCGGTGGGCGTCCGGCCGCGAGGATGAGACGCTGCATTGGGATCTCACCGCGGATGACGTGGCGCGCGCCGCGGAGGCCCGATACCGCCTCGATGGTACTCAAGCCGCCACCGATGAGATCAGACACTGGCGTCCGGCCACAGCGGCGCTGGAAGCGGCCGCCCGGCTTGCCGAGCGGATCGCCGACGAACTCTCGCCGGTCCAGGTACGTGACGTGTTGCGCGACTCCGGGGTCCCAGCGGCAGCACAGGCACCGATCTTGGCGCATTTGGCCGCTGCGCATGGAGCGGCCGACCCGATCTGGGTGGCCGAGGTAACCACGGCTCTTCTAGCCGTCCCCTTGGAGGAACCAGCGTCGTGGCATGTCCACATGATCGACACGGCGGTTCGTTTCGGTAGCCGGGACAACGCCATTGTGCTGGCGCGGCACTGGACCGCGGAGCTCCCTCGCTCTTGGTGGGAGTTCGCCCGGGCCGATGCTCAAGGAACGGTGATGCTTCGCTTCCATGCCGCCGTCGCCGCATGGACCGGAACCGACCTGCCGATCGCCGAGTTGGTCCCCGCCTCCTTGCGGCCGAGACAGTCAACACAGCGGCAGGATGATCTTCACCGTGACCACGACGTCCGCGAGTGGCTCGAACGCGTAGAGCCACTTCTGGAGGTTCTGCTCCTAACAGCCCGCGCTATCGCTGGCGACGCAAGCTCAGACGACGTGCTCACGCTGGTCGAACATGGGCTCGCCAGGCGAGCGGACCACGCGGACCGCCGCTGGTTCACCTTCGACTCGTCGTACCGCGCCTGGGCGACGTTGGTAGCGGAGACGGCGGTCGAAACTGGCTGCGTCGACGACTGCCTCACTCGCCTGGTCGAGGCGGCGCCCCGGCTGATCCGCGACGCCGCTCCGGACCTGTGGCTTGATCTGGCAGAACTACTCGCCCGTCATCGTGACTACGCGGATCGCGCCGCGGACCTTTGCGCTCAAGCCTCCAGGCACGTCCGCACGAACGTGTACTCAACCGCGGACCGCCTGGAAACGCTCGCGCGCGCGGCCGAGATCAGCGCGCCGCTGGATACAGACCTCGGTAGGCAGTTGTTCGACTATGCGGTCGATGCCGCAACCGGAATCAGCGACGACGCGGCGCGACTCCTCACCGTGCACGCCGACCTGACCCATCGCGCCGTTCTTCCGCAAGACCAGCGCGCTGCGACAGCGGCGAGACTCATCGCAGCCGCCGAGGCGGTCGCGCCGCACGTGACCGAGTCTTCCGTGATCCCGTACATAAAGATCGCCGAGGCGGCAGCACGCTTAGACCCTGCGACTGGCCTGGCCGCCGCGAGTCGGTGGGACGACCAGGACCGTGTACGGCTCGGGCTCACTCTGCCCGCCGCCCTTACCGGAGCCGTCAATGGCGGCGGCGTCCCGCCCTGGCAGGCGCTCGCGCTCGACCACCTCATCGACAGCGACAGCCGGCGACTGACCTACCAGCTCGACATGGCCAAGCACATGGGGACACTCGGCAACGTTGGCAAGACCGACGCTCGCGCTGCCATCACTCGCGCTGCGCGGTGGCTGCGCTGCCGCGTTCCCGGCCGTGACCAGCCTGCCCTTGCGCGGCGCCTCCTTGACACCGCTGACCTGACCAGCCTTGACCGAATTCAGCGCGCAGACCTCGAAACGGTTGCCCAATACGCGAACGACCCAGACGCCAGCCAGCTAGACACCACCCGGCCACCGAGCAGCGACCCCTCACCCGCAGCGCAGGACCTGCTGGCCAACGCTCGCACACGGACAAGGGCGACGCTCGCAAAGGACGTCGCCATACTGCGCGCTTCCCACCTCTACGGCGACGAGTTGGCTGCGTTCATCATCGCTGTCGCGCGGGCCGCGCCGGCGGCCCAGCGAGTCGCAACGCTCGACGCCGTCGCGTCGCTTGAGGACGCCTTCGCCGACACGATCTTCACGGTGCTCGCTGACCGGGTCGATGCCTGGCGCGATTGGCCTCAGGTCCGGGCCTGGGCGGCAGCCGCGCTCCCGGCGCTGCTCGCCGCGCACCTGTCCTCGCTCATGATGTGGCACCTCGACGCCGACACACTGGTGCGACGGCTTCGTATGCTCGCGGATGATCGCACCGTTCGACAGGCTGTATTGCTCGCTGTACCCGAGGCGCGAGCGAAGCTGAACTCCTTCGGCTGGCAGAACCTCGCCGTGCTCCTGGGACGCCTATGCGGAACCGAACACGCCGCGGAAGCGCTCCTCACCCTCCTCGACGAGCGGTCGGTCGAGACCGTCCTGCGTGTTCCCGATCCTGGCCCGGCAGGAGCCCTACCGTCGCTGCTCTGGAGCATCTTCGGCCATCCCGTCCGAGAGCTGCGCTCACGCGCGGCGCACGCCACCCGCGACCTGCTCACCGGGCGATCCCACTACCTCGTCGCACCGCTGGTCGCGGAGTTCATCCGAAGCCTCGATCACACGGACCCAGGTCCGTTCCGAGACGAACGGCTGCACTTTTACGCTCCTTCTGCGGCCGTCGGGCTCCTCGTCGCCCTCCACCAGGTCGCTGCAGTGGAGCCCGCCTCGTTCGCTCCCCACTTCGACGACCTCCTCCGGCACGCAACCAACCGCGACCTGCCGCACGCGCAGATTCGAGAGCTTGCACGACGCACAGCCCTCGCCGTCGCTGACCCCATCAGCTCCACAAGCGACGTCCTGCGCCACGCGAACCAGCCATCCAGCTGCTCGACCGATCGCTCGGCCCACCACGAAGGCAGCGATCGCCGGGTCTCGGCCAGCCGCCGCTACGACTTCGATGAACTCGACACGCTGCCCTACTGGTTCGGCCCTCTCGCCCGGGTCTTCGACGTGCCGGTCGATACCGTCGCCGAATTCGCTGAAGACTGGATCGTCGACCGGGAGCGACTGGGACAGGAAGACTGGTACGCCGACGCCCGCGAACTCCGGGACGAACGAAACTGGGAGCGCACCACCCACCGCCAGGGCGCCCTCCCCCCGGAAGAGAGCCTGCGGCTGTATCTGGAGTACCACGCGATGATGGTCGCGGCAGGCCAGCTCGTCGATTCCGGCCGGCCGGTCTGTATTCGCTCCTGGGAGCCCGACGACAGCGACCCATGGCAGCGCTGGCTATCGAATCGTCTACCATCGCTCGACGTCTGGCCTGCCGATCTCGCCAGCGCTGTACCCGCCGAACCCGCGTTCCTCGGCAAGCAGCCCAGCGGCGACGCCACCTGGGACGTCCCCGTCGTCGACGACTACGACCACGCGCTCGAGATCAGCAATGACCACCTTCCAAGCATGATCCTCGTCGCCGCCAGCGTCGACCTTCACCATCCAGGGAAGAATAAAACGATCTACGTCAGGTCGGCCCTCGTTGGGCCAGCGCACGCCGACGACCTGCAAAGAGCACTCGCCGCCGCGTCCGAACCGCGCGACTGGAAGCTCCCCGACGAAGGCGAGGCCGAACACGAGGTCGACTACGGCCTGTTCCAGTTGCACGGCTGGCTCAGCGAACCAGAAAACCACACAACCGACGTCGACGGACACGACCCCTACGCGCGCGGCCTGTCAAAAACACTACCCCTGCCCGGCAGCGCCTTTCGCACCGCAACCCGCTCCATACCTGACACCAAAGGGCTCGCACTGATCACAAACGATAGAAGTGTTATCGCGCAAGGGGAACAGTGGGCCGACCGCGACCCTGGCCGAGAATACGACAGAGTCACGACATCATCTGGCTACCGCGTACGCGTCGCCCGCGAACCATTGCTTCGCTACCTGCGCGAGACGAACAACTGGCTCATCTTGGAGGTACAGATTGCCAGACGCCGAGAGGGACAATACCCTCCCCCACGCAGCCGCGTCTACCTCATCGACCCCGAAGGGCGCATCACCGCCCGCTGACTCGATCACCGCGCTCGGCGAAAGGATACTCACTGAATTCGGAGACGAGCGAACCAGCAACACCCTGACTCGCTGGCTCGCACACCACGTAGCCCGCCTCATCGACGCCGCCGACAGCGCCCGCCACGAAGGCTCTGCCGACGCCGACGCGAAAGCAGCCCAGGCACGCGCGGCGATCCTTCAATTATGGAACGCCCGTACCACGTGGCCCACAGGATGGCCACCGCCGCGCGCCGCCATAATAGCGCGGCTGCTCGACGACCTGCCCGATCTAGAGAACACCAGTCTATGGCATCGCGAGACCCTCCTAGCAGACCTCCAAGACCTTCACCATCGGATACTCGCCGCGCTTGTGGATATCGCCGCCAGCGACGAAGGTGAAGATCTCGAAGGGGCATGGCTCACCTCATTCGGAGAAAACCTCACCCCCAATGAGGTGTCGCTTCTCCGCCGAGTGGCCAACAGTCGGAGCCGCATCGAAGCGTCCGTGCCGCACCGGTTCAGAGCATGCGGTGACGAAGTAGAACCCGATGCGGACACCGCCGCATCAAAATCACTGCCCACGTACCCCCTCCGCGGCCTCGCGGATGCGTACCGCGCAACAATTCTCGAACTTCTCGCCAGAGCCGACGCAACCCAGGGCGACGCGGCCAACCGAGAAGCCCCGGAGGCCTGACCAGTCCGAAAGAAGCTATTGCGATGGTCTACCTGGACTGTCATGACGCGACGTCCGCATTAACCTCACTCGCTACCGCATTCCACCTCCACGACGACGATCTAGCGAGGGCATTACTCGAGTGCAACCTTGAAACAGACTGGACCGGCGAGAGAGAGGAACGATCCATAAGATCATTCCTGTCAGAGATCGATGTCGACCTCGATTCTGTCCGATTCGACGGAGCATACTATTTCCACGGCACCCGCTCGCTCGAACCGGAAGCATTTATCCGTGAAGGGATCCTCCCGCTCGGCGCCGTGATCGACAGAATCTGGTCCTCGCTATATGATCTCGTAAGAGATCAGGTCAATGAGTCGGACTGGCAAAAATTCCGAGCTGAACTCGAACGGGATGGAGGCGGCCACAGCGGGCGGCTGTACCGGATTAAAGTGTCAAACGCATTCCACCACGGGCCGTACGCTATGCTCGTCCGTGACAACCACTTCAATCCTAGCACCATCGGCGGTCACGACTATCTCGCCACCCCCGAAATCGTTGAAGACATTGGGCGCGCCTTCAACGAGAACCTTCAGGAGAGATTTGAAAATAAGGCTAAGAAGTGCATTGTAAAGTTTCGCTCCTCAAGAGTGCAAGGAGGAGCATTAACTGCGGCGCTCTGGTACGCCTACTCGGCCGTCCGGGGAGATCCCGCCGGTTGGGCGTGCCTGCACTCCATAGATTGCAAGGGTGCCATTCTGCCGGGCGCCGTTGTCGGCGTAGAGCAGGTGCGATAGGGTCCTAGACAAATGCCCCGACATTATCCGTCCGACCGCAGTAGCGAACAGAGGGACGTGAGGGGTGAGTCGACTGAGCGTGGGATCGAACCGCCGCCTGCGACGACATTCCTGGTGGAGGCATGCCTGGCACCTGGGATGTTCAGAATCGTTCGACTGCGGACAGCAAGATCGATATGGGTATGAGGTGGGTGCAGAAGCGCAAGCAGGGGCCGTCACGTACCGACATCAGACGTCAGGGGTGGACCGTAAGATCCCTTGTGGCCGCTGACACCACGGCACCAGCCGGCCCGCCCCGACACCGAACGACAGTAACTCTCCGTGACTCTTAACCCGCCGACGGGGAGAGTGGGGAGCCCGTCCGGGCGACGGCCAACCTGACGGGCCAGCCCGCAGACGGCAAGGGATCGCCGGGGATGTCGACGGACGCCGAGCCGCCGGCGACCAGAAACGATGGACTGCCACAGACGCCGACGGAAGATCCAGATCAAACTGCGGATTTGTGAGGGAGTCGTTGGCCCGTACAGCCAAGCCCGCCGCACCGGCGGACCAGCATGGACGCCGGTGAGGGTGGAGCGGACTTGGGGCCGGGCGTGTAGAGCGCTCGCAGCCGGAGCGTATTGGACAGCCGACGTTCGGTGACAGTTCACGGCGTACCCGGCTATCCTGAGCCGACCGTTGGCTGGCCGTACGGGGAGGCCCGATGCTGCTCGGAACGTGGAATCTGGAAAATCTCTTCCAGCCCGGCGGCGACTTCGGCGCCGACGACGTGGCCGTCTACCAGGGCAAGCTGTCCGCGCTCGCCGCGACGATCAACAGCTGCGGCGTGGACGTGCTCGGAGTCCAGGAAGTCGGTGACCCCGACGCGCTCGCCGACCTCGTCGCCAAGCTCGACGGGACCTGGCACAGCGCCCTGTCCACGCACTTCGAACCCCACCACCCCATCCGGGTCGGAGTCCTGTCCCGCCTTCCATTCGACACCACGGTCGAGGCTGTCGACTTTCCCGACGGTCTGCTGCCGGTCCAGGTCGGCGATAACGCGCAGACCACGACCCAGATGGGCCGGGGCGCCCTCGCGGTCACCGTCACCCCCACCCCCGGAAAGCCGCTGACCGTCGTCGTCTGCCACCTGAAGTCCAAACTGCTCTCGTTCCCCGCCCACGGCGGCGGCAGCAGGTTCAGCACCAACGACGAAGGCGAACGCGCCCGCTTCGCCTCCTACGCGCTCCACCGCCGCGCCGCCGAAGCCGTCACCGTCCGCGACTTCGCGACCCGGCTACTCGCAGGCGACGGCCGAATCCACCGGCTCGCCGTCGTCGGGGACCTCAACGACGAACCCCACGCCGCCACCACCCAGATCCTGACCGGCCCACCCGGCTCGGAGATCGGCACCGCAGGCTTCAACCGCCCCGACAAAGGCGACACCCAACGGCTATGGAACCTCGCCGCCGAAATTCCCCCGGACAAGCGCTACTCCAGAGTCTTCCAGGGACATGGCGAACTGATCGACCACATCCTCATCAGCCACGCCCTACTCGCCGGGCGCGGACCGGTCACCCCCCTCCTGGACCGACCTCTGCCCAGCGTCACCGACGACCCCACCGGCCGTCGCAAAGCCCGCGACTCCGACCACGCCCCCATCCTCGCCGAACTCACCCTCTAACCCGACTCGCACCATCCGACAGCCTGACCCGTCGGTGTCGCCGGCGAGGCACCGGTCGGCTGATGGCGATGCGGGTGGCACAGTCATGGGCGAGGACCGCGGCGATGGCCTCAGCGAGGGCCATGGGGATGTGCGTGGCGGTGACCGGGTCGCCGGGTGTCCGTTGCCAGGTCACGCTGCCAGGACCGCATTCCGCCGTGCCGCGCGCTGGGATGCCCGTTCCGCCGTCACCGAGACCGACTCGTTCCCACCCGGCCAACAGGCCCCGCCGCCCCGGTCTCCCAACCATCCAAGATCACCATAGTGGCGGCATTCACCCGGATGGCGCTGACCTCGCTGGACGGAGGCGCGCCCGACCCCGTCGTTTTGAATCATGGCCGAGGTTGAGCCGTCGGGCCCGCTGACCTATGGCCGGCTGGTCGAACGGGCGCGGCTGGCGGTGGTATTCGCGGCGGGTTCACCGTCGGCGTGGCCCAATGCCATGGCGACCTCCTCTGAGCCCGGCTGTGCCGTCGACCGGTAGGAGTGCACCGGGGATGGCCCCCACGGGAGCGGACACGTCTGATCAAATCGCGGCTGGACGGGCCGGCTATCGAAGGCGCGGGGGCCTCGCAGGGCCGGCTGGGGCATGGTCGGCTGCGCAGAACCCCGCCGACCACGACTGGCATGACTCGGATCACAGCCGTTCCGTGACGCTATCTACCGGGATCTGCCGGCAGGTCCCACGGACAAATGACGGACAAACGATCAAAAGCCTTGATCAAGAAACTTGATCAAGGCTCTGACCTGCGAGTCCAGGTGGAGGTGAGGGGACTCGAACCCCTGGCCTCCTCCGTGCGAGGGAAACGGGCGTCACGGCCGGCCGGCGCGGGCCGGCCGTCAAGGCCGCGCGGGCCTCAACCTCTGCTCACCACAAGATCGATGTGGGCGTCGTGTGGGCGTGAACCCCCCGACATCGCCCGGTACGAGCCGCCATCGGACGGCAGGACGGACACCGAAAACCCTTGGTGTCATTGAAGAACGCGGCACACCGCGACTCCCTTTGACACGCTACGACATTTATGATGGCTCTCTTTTAACCGGCGAGTTCAGGGTTCGAGGCCCAGACGACGCCGTCGGCAACCTGCGCCACCAGTCCCGCTGAGGCGGCGACCGCGGCGCGATCGGCCAGTGCCCGGCATCCGGTCCCTGCACCATCCCGTGTATCGCCAGCCGGTCGTGTGCCCGCCCGAGCCTGTCCAGCGCCACTGGCCAGACACCCGCCCTGCCGCGTCCAGCCCGGAGCTGCCTCCGTCCCGGCGGAACGATGGGTCTTTCGTCCGGTTGTCCAGCCACCGGCGCCAGGCTCCTGTCGTCAGGCCGAGATCGACAGGCAGCCGGGACGGACCGGATGCGATCTGTTGCCAGTTACTCCCCGTCACCGCCCTACGGGTCGGATCCTCCCGTAGGACGGCTGGTCCGGCCCGCCTCCTGGACCGTCCCTGGACCGTCAGACACCAGAACTCCCGACAGATCACGCAAGGTCCCGCAAGACACGGAAAGCCTGGTCAGAGCCATGATCCGCGATCCGCTCACGTCACGAAATGCCCGTCACAACTTCCCGTCGAACTCGTCCCACGCCTGCGTCGAACACCAGTTCCGATCGGAGCACCAGCTCTGATCGCGCCGTAGCAGCCTCGGTTCGCCCGCGGCGCGCGGCGAGGGGTAGCGACGCCGCGACTGGTCATCGCTGCGCCCCGGTCGCCGCAGCCAGGAGCGTCAGGTCGAAAACCTCGCGGAGACCGATCATGTAGGAATGGGTCGAATCCCCCTCCGACTCGAACCCCCACGGCATCACTCTGCGAGCTGCAGACGGCCTACTGCGCTAATGCCGGGATGACCTCGTCCCAGGGCGCGGCCGGGACCGGTCCTCGCCGACAAGGTCGCAGCTACCCGCGATGTCGACGGCGAGGCCTCGAAAAGGGCAAGCAAGATCCAATGTGTCGAACCGGCGTTCGTTCGCACGAGTACCGGTCAGGTGCGGCAGTCCGTCGCGGTGCGCGTGGCGATGCCTGCTGCGATGACAGCGGGGATGTCATCGGCTCCGACGCTGCCGAACCATGCGCACCTTCCCGCCCCGAAAAGACGGCGGCGCCGGCCGCACGCCGCCACCAGGCACAGCCAAAACCGACCCAGGCCGACCTCTCCGCCCGATCAGCAGGAACCCCGCGACCGAGGCTCTGACCATCTCCGGCCAAGGCGACAACGCCTGGCAACACCCGACCAGTCGATCAGCGCGACCTGCCCAGGCCACGAAACACGCCCCCCGAACCGACCAGCGCATCCTGCTCACACTCGACCAGGTCCTCGCCGAACTCGGCAGCCCCAACGGCCCGTTGCCACGGTCGACCTGGCACGACTGGCAGAACAAGGGCACTGGACCGAAAGTCATCAAACTGCCGAACGGCCAGATCCGGGTCGCCCGCGACGACCTGAACACCTGGCTCGACGGCCTCACCCGAGACCCGGCCACCCCGTGAGCCCCGACGGCGCCGGTGACCGATCTTCCGACGACGCTGAACGGCCGACGACGTTCGACGCCCGTGTCTGGGCGGTCCGTGAGGTACAGCTCAAGATCCGCTCCAGCTGGCAGGTCCGCTGGCAGGTCGCCGGCCGACCTTCCGCGAACACCCGCAACTTCCCGTCCAAGAAGGCCGCCGAGTCACGCCGCGCCGAGATCCTCACCGCAGTGCGCAAAGGCGAAGCCTTCGACGTCGAAACCGGGCTACCGGTCTCCGAGTGGCGTGCCCTCCCTCAACCGGAACAGGTAGCCGAGCGGACCTGGCTCACTGTCGCCGGAGACTTCGTCGACACGAAATGGGAAGAGGGCCAGGCCCCCGGCACCCGCCGTTCGATCGCGGAGGCGCTCTGCGCGATCACCCCGGCACTGTTCGACACACGCCCCCCAGCCCGACTGGCAGGCCTCATGCGCGAGGCCTTGGCGGGTTGGGTGTTCAACACCGGCGCCCGCACCACCGCCCGCGCGGACGGCCGCCGTGTCGAGAACACCGCACCCGAAAGCTGGTCCGAGATCCTCAACTGGATGGAGACGCACAGCCGGCCAGTCCGAGACCTCGCCGACGTCGAGGTCACCCGGGCCGCACTCATCGCGCTGTCACGCCGCATCGATGGAAAACCGGCCGCACCAAACACCATCACCCGCCGCCGACTCGTCTTCGGACAGGTCGTGAAGTTCGCCGTCACCCGCGGCGACCTTCACGTCAACCCCATACCCAGCGCTCAGTGGACCCCACCGCGCAAGGCCATCGTCGTCGACCGACGCGCCGTCGTCGACCACCCCCGCGCACTCCGACTACTCGCCGCGGTCGCCGAGATCGCACCCGACCTGGAGGCCTTCTTCGGCTGCATGTACTACGCCGCCACCCGACCTGGCGAGCTTCAAGCACTAACCACCAACCAGCTTCGGCTACCAAAGACCGGCTGGGGCGAAGTTGTCCTCGAAAGCAACAACCCGGAGATCTCGCCACGCTGGTCCGACGAACCCGGCAAACCCCGCCAAGCCCGCGAACTCAAACACCGCGAGAAAGGAGAAGTCCGCCCCGTCCCCCTCCACCCCCAACTGGTCGCACTCCTACGCCGCCACATAGCGCAGTTCGGCCTCGCCCCGGACGGACGCCTCTTCCGCTCCCGCACCGGCGGCCCCATCAAAACCGCCCGCTACCGACAGGTCTGGAGCACCGCCCGCGAGACGGCCCTCACTCCAGCCGAAGCCGCGAGCCCACTCGCCCGACGACCCTACGATCTACGCCACGCCGCCGTGTCACGCTGGCTGAACGCCGGCGTCCCCGCCACCCAGGTCGCCGAATGGGCCGGCCACAGCGTGCGCGTGCTCCTGATGGTCTACGCGCGCTGCATCGTCGGACAGGAACAACGCGCCCTACAGCTCATCGACGACTCCTTCGCCGCCGAAGCGCCCCAGCCCCCGACCCCCGACGAACTCCCGATCCCCCACACAGACCTGAACCAGGACACGGACGACTTCGGACTCTGACGAGCACTCGGGGACCTCCAGGCTCCGCCGAGCGCTCGCGACCTCAAGATCGTGTCCACATATAGTCCACAGACCACCGGACACCACCGGATCCGGCTGGCCACAACCGGACAGGCATCCGATCTCCGCCCGCAACACCGGCACGCCCCGAGAACCCTCCCGACCAGCGGAAACGCCGCCTGATCAGGCACGAGCCAGATGACGACTGATCACCAGACGCTGGACCTGGTTGGTACCTTCGAAAATTTGAAAGACCTTGGCTTCGCGCATGTAGCGCTCTACCGGGTAGTCCTTGGTGTAGCCGGCGCCGCCGAGGACCTGGACGGCGTCTTCGGTGACCTTCATCGCCGCGTCGGTGGCGATGAGTTTCGCGATGCTCGCCGATCTGGAGAACGGCCGGCCGGCGTCGCGCAGGCGGGCCGCGGCGAGTGTCGTCGCCCTGGCCGACTCGACGGCCGCCGCCATGTCCGCGAGCAGGAAACCCAGGCCCTGGTGGTCGATGATGGGCCGGCCGAACGCTTCCCGCTCCTTGGCGTAGGCGACGGCGTCGTCGAGCGCCCGCTGGGCGAGGCCCGTCGCCGCGGCCGCGATCCCGAGCCGGCCGGAGTCCAGCGCCGACAGCGCGATGGTGAGTCCCTGGCCTTCGGTGCCGATCAGCCGGCTCGCCGGCACGGCCGCGTTCTCGAACCCGATCTGGGTGGTCGGGGACGCGGTAAGGCCCATTTTGCGTTCGGGCGCATGCGGGGTCATGCCCGGGGTGGCCGCGTCGACGAGGAAGCAGGAGATCCCGCCGCGGCCTTCGCCGGTGCGGGCGAACACGGTGTAGAAGTCGGCGGCGCCGCCGTGCGTCACCCATGCCTTGGTGCCGGACAGGATGTAATCGCCGCCGGTCTCCGCCGGCGGGGTGGCCGTGGTCTTCAGGGCCGCCGGGTCCGAGCCGGCGTGCGGTTCGGACAGGCAGTAGGCGCCGAGCAGGTCGCCGGAGAGCAGGCGCGCCAGGTGTTCCTCGCGCTGGGCGTCGGTGCCGAAGTTCGCCAGCGGATAGCAGGAGAGGGCGTGCACGCTGACACCGACGGCGACGGACGCCGACCGGTAGGCGATCTCCTCCAGGACCTGGAGGTACACCTCGAACGGCTGCTCGCCGCCGCCGAACCGCTCCGGGTACGGCAGGCTCAGCAGCCCCGCCTGACCGAGCGTCGTGAACACCTCGCGCGGGAAGTGCGCCTCGGCCTCGTCCTGCGCGATGCGCGGCTCGAGTTCCTTGGCGCAGATGTCCGCGGCGAGCGCGACCAGTTCGCGCGCCTCGTCGGACGGCAACAGACGCTCTGCCGGCACGGCGACCACCCCTTTCGGCGACCAGCCCTCCGGGCGCGACCCCGCACCCGGCCGGCCCGAACAGTACCAGGGGCGGTACCTGGGTACTACCTCCAGTTCTGGTTTGTTGATCGCCAAGCGCACAACGCCCGGCCTTATACCCTGTCGGCGATCACGGACGCCTCGCCGAAGAGGCTCAACCGTGATCGCATTCCGAGTATGCGCAACGGCGTCCACCGCCCGGATCCGCGGCATCTACGCATGCCCGCGCCACGATCGAGGTGCCACCGACCGCGCCTCGGCAGCCATTGATCGTTTCCTGGGTACGAGAACAGCCAGCCGCGGGCCGACGCCGGGCGTCAGCTCTCGGCGTCGAGCACCGCGGCAACGAGGACGCTGGGCAGGCCGTGGGCCTCAGCTACCGGCGCGCAGGTGACCTCGCCGGCGTGGGTGTTGAGGCCGCGGGCCAGAGCAGGGTCGAGGCGCATGGCGCCGCGCCAGCCGTGGTCGGCGAGCGCGGCCGCATAGGGCAGGGTGGCGTTCGTCAGCGCGTGGGTGGAGGTACGCGGGACGGCGCCGGGCATGTTCGCGACGCAGTAGAAGACGGCCTCGTGCACCTTGTAGGTCGGGTTGTCGTGCGTCGTCGGGCGGGTGTCCTCGAAGCAGCCGCCCTGGTCGACGGAGATGTCGACGAGCACCGCGCCGGGCCGCATCCGGGCGACCATGGCGTTCGTGACCAGCTTCGGTGCCCGCGTCCCCGGTACCAGCACCGCGCCGATCACCAGGTCGGCGTCGAGCACCGCTCGCTCGATCTCGTAGGCGTTGGCGGCGATCGTGCGCACGCGGCCCTCGAAGCGGGCGTCGGCGGCGCGCAGCCGGCCCAGGTCGCGGTCGAGCAGGGTCACGTCCGCGCGCATGCCGGCCGCGATCGACGTCGCGCCCTGCCCGGCCACGCCCGCGCCGATGACGACGACCCTGGCCGGGTCGACCCCCGGGACGCCGCCGAGCAGCACGCCCCGCCCGCCCGCCGCCGCGAGCAGCGCCTGGGCGCCGACCTGGGGCGCGAGCCGGCCGGCCACCTCCGACATCGGCGCGAGCAGCGGCAGCGACCGGTCCGCGAACTCGACGGTCTCGTAGCCGACCGCGGTGACCCGCGCGTCCAGCAGCGCCCGGGTACACGGCAGGGACGCGGCCAGGTGCAGGTAGGTGAACAGCAGCAGGCCGGGGCGCAGCCGGTGATACTCCTCCTCGACCGGCTCCTTGACCTTGAGAACCAGGTCGCCCGAGGCCCAGGTAGCGTCGGCGCCTTCGACGATCTTCGCGCCCGCCGCGGCGTACTCGGCATCCATGATCATGGAGCCGGCACCGGCGTCGGCCTCGACGAACACGTCGTGGCCGTGCCGGGTCAGCTCGTGGACGCCGGCGGGGGTGGCCGCCACCCGGTACTCGTGGTTCTTGACCTCGCGGGGGATCGCGATCCTCACTGCTGGGCTCCCTTGTAACGGCACCATGCCGACGTAGCTCGGTTCACCAGGCCGCGGTCCACTCGACACGGGACCGCAATACGGGAACCGTTGCCATGTCGATCATACGCTTCGGAAACACTCGCATGGTGGCTGTTGTTCCGCGATAACCGTATGATGAGGCGCATCTTATGGCGCAACGTCGGTGACCACTGCCGGCCAGGCGGAAGGACAGCAGTGACAGCCCTCGACACCGCGACCGAGCCCACCCCCTCCACCGGTGCGCTCACCCGGTCGGCCGCGGCCCACCTGTGGCCACACTTCACCCGGCTGTCGTCGGTCGCCGCGGGTGAGATGCCCGTCATCGTGCGCGGGGAAGGCGCCTATATCTGGGACGCCAACGGCCACAGGGTGCTCGACGGGCTCGCGGGGCTTTTCGTAGTCCAGGTCGGCCACGGCCGCGCCGAGCTCGCCGAGGCCGCCCGCAAACAGTCCGAGCAGTTGGCCTTCTTCCCGCTCTGGTCGCACGCGCACCCCAGCGCCATCGAGCTCGCCGAGCGGGTCGCGGGGCTGGCCCCCGGCGACCTGAACCGGATCTTCTTCACCACCGGCGGCGGCGAGGCCGTCGAGTCGGCCTGGAAGCTCGCCAAGCAGTACTTCAAGCTCGTCGGCAAGCCGCTCAAACACAAGGTGATCAGCCGCACGACCGCCTACCACGGCACCACCCAGGGGGCGCTCGCGATCACCGGCATCCCGTCGCTCAAGCAGATGTTCGAGCCGCTGGTACCCGGTGGCTTCCGCGCCGCGAACACGAACTTCTACCGGGCGCCCGAGCACGGGGACGACCTGGTGGCGTTCGGCCGCTGGGCCGCCGACCAGATCGCCGTCGCGATCGAGGCGGAGGGGCCGGACACGGTCGCCGCCGTCTTCCTGGAGCCGGTGCAGAACTCCGGCGGCTGCTTCCCGCCGCCGCCCGGGTACTTCGAGCGGGTCCGCGAGATCTGCGACGAAAACGACGTGCTATTGGTCTCCGACGAGGTGATCTGCGGGTTCGGCCGGACCGGCGCGATGTTCGGCGCGCAGCGCTACGGCTACCAGCCCGACATCATCACCTGCGCGAAGGGCCTGACCTCCGGCTACGCGCCACTCGGCGCGATGATCGTCAGCGACCGGCTCGCCGAGCCGTTCCTGCACGGCACGGCCAGCTTCGCCCACGGCTACACCTTCGGCGGCCACCCGGTGTCGACGGCCGTGGCCATGGCGAACCTGGACATCTTCGAGCGCGAGGACCTCGTCGGCCACGTCGACCGCAACGCCGCCGCGTTCCGCGCCACCCTGGAGAAGCTCTCCGACCTTCCGATCGTCGGCGACGTCCGCGGCGACGGCTTCTTCTACGGCATCGAGCTGGTCAAGGACAAGGCGACCAAGACGAGCTTCTCCGCCGACGAGTCCGAGCGGCTGCTGCGCGGGTTCATGTCCGGCGCGCTCTACGAGGCCGGCCTGTACTGCCGCGCCGACGACCGCGGCGACCCGGTCATCCAGCTCTCTCCGCCGCTGATCTGCGAGCAGAGCCACTTCGACGAGATGGAGTCCATCCTGCGCTCCGTCCTCACCGAGGCCTGGTCCAAGATCTGACACACGTGGCCCGGGCCGCGCGGCTCAAGCCCCGCGAGGCCGGCTCCGCGGCGCGGGCTGCCACGGCTCGCGTCAAGGGGCGGTGGCGTCGGCGGCCACGCGGGTGGCGACGGTGTCGACCAGGAGGGTGAGCGCCTCGACGACACGGGCGCGGTCGGGGCCGAGGCCGGCGAGCAGCTCGGCCTCGATCGCGAGCTGCCGGGGGAAGATCGAGTCGACGACCGCCGCCCCCGCGGGCGAGATCGTGACCAGCGCCGCCCGCCGGTCGGTCGGGCTGGGCTGGCGTTCGACGTAGCCGCGGCCTTCGAGTTTCGCCAGCGTCTTGCTGATCGCGGCGCGGGAGCAGCGCATCCGCTCGGCGAGGCGGCGGGCGATGACGGGCTGCTCTGCGTGGCGCAGGTGGATCAGGACGTCGACCTCGGGCGCGGTGACGGGAGCGCCGTCGTAGAGCGGCTCAAGCGCGAGGTCCCGCAGGGCCTGCACGTGCTTGAGCAGCGCGATCACCTCCATCGGGGAGGTGTCGAGGTCGGGCCGGGCGGCGGCCCATCGCTCGCGCGGGGACGGGGTGGCGGCCATCAGGCTCCGAAGGATTGTTAACCGGTAGACCATCTTCTACTCTTTGGGGCATGGTACTCGCCGACGCCCCTCGCGCCCCCGACGCGGGTGCCCCACGCCCGGGTGCCGCGCCGCGGGAGATTCTCCCCGGCACGCAGCCCGACCCAGCCAGCTCGGCGGCGGCCGGGGAGGCTGGGCGGACCGGGCGGGCCGGGCCGCTCATCGTGGCGCTCGGAGCCCTGACGGCGTTCGCGCCACTGGGCACCGACATGTACATCCCCGGGTTCCCGGACCTGGGCTCGTCGCTGCACGCCGGCGACTCGGCGGTCCAGCTGTCGATGACGACCTTCTTCGTCGGCATCGTGCTCGGGCAGCTGTTCGTCGGCCCGCTGTCCGACAAGATCGGCCGGCGCCGCCCGCTGCTCGTGGGCACGGCGCTGTTCGCGGCTCTGTCGGTGGTCTGCGCGCTGGCGCCGAACATCGTGACGCTGGACGCGGCCCGGTTCCTGCAGGGCCTCGCCGCCTCGGCCGGGATGGTGCTCAGCCGCGCCGTCGTGACTGACCGGTTCCACGGGCCCGACCTGCCCCGCTACTTCGCGTTGCTGGCGATGGTGCTCGGCGTCGCGCCGGTCGTCGCCCCGCTGATCGGCAGCCTGGTGCTCACCCTGTCCGGCTGGCGGACGGTGTTCCTCGTGCTCGCGGTGATCGGCGTGCTGCTCGTCGCGACCGTGGTGTTCGCGGTGCCCGAGTCGCTGCCGCCCGAGCGCCGGCACACGGGCGGCCTGGGCGGGACGTTCGCGTCGATGGGCCGGCTGCTGCGCCGCCGCGCGTTCGTCGGCTACGTGCTCACCAGCGCGTTCGCGACCGGCGCGATGTTCACCTACATCTCCGGGTCGAGCTTCGTCTTCGAGCGGGTCTACGGGACGTCGGCGGCGATGTACAGCCTGGTGTTCGCCACGAACGCCGCGTCGATGCTCGCCGCCAACTCGCTGTTCGGCCGGCTGTCGCGCCGGGTCCGGCTGACCACGCTGCTGTCCTGGGCGGTGGCGGTCGCGGCGGGGGGCGCCGTGCTGCAGGCGCTGCTGCTGGTCACCGTCGGCGCGAGCATGGCCGGGACGTGGATCAGCCTGGTCGTCGTCCAGGCCGGCATCGGCGGCATGTTCCCGGCGAGCATCAGCCTCGGCCAGACGCTCGGCCGGGAGAACGCCGGCGCCGCGGCCGCGCTGCAGGGCGGCACCCAGTTCGCGTTCGGCGCGGTCGCCGCCCCGCTCGTCGGCCTGTTCGGCTCCACCAGTGCCGCCCCGATGGCGGTCATCATGCTGGCCGCGTTGCTGTGCTCCGTGGTTGCCCTGCTGGCGCTCGCCCGCCCGTGGCGCGGCGAGGGCGATCCACGCGCCGCGCCCGCCCCGCTCCCCCAGCAGTCATCAGTGGAGCCGGTGCGAGCCGCCCCCGGGGCCGGATAGGCCGTGGCCCGGAACAATCCAACGGGACATGACCTCGTCGGAACACGACAAAGGCCGGCAGCACGGCTGCCGGCCTTTGTCGTCGCAGGTGCGGCCCCCCTGATGCTTCCTCAGGCCTCCGGCGGTACGGGCATCGCCATTGTCGCCCGGCCGTCGGCCCGATTGCCGCGCCTGTGTCACCCGGTTAGAAAAAGACCCCGAGCCGCGGCGGGAGCGAGAACGAACGGTCCACGGAGGAACCCGCCTCGCCTCGCCGGCCCGGCGCCATCGAAGCGACCAGCCATTCCGGGACGTCGCCCTCGCCGCTGGTCGCGCCGTGGGCGGCGTCGGTGGAGTGGGTCAGGCCGCGGAGCACGCCACCGATCCGGGACATGGACGGGAATGAGCGCGTCATCGGGCTCCCCTGCTTTCTGTGGCTTGCCCGCGGCCTGTGGCCACGGAGAATTCCTTTCCGGTACGCCTCCACATCGGGGCGCATCTTCATAAAAGCCCGCCCGGGATGCCCTGTCCCCCGGTCGACGCCCGGCTGACACACCCCGCGCGTAGCCGACAGTTTTCCTGACGGCTGGCCGACAGTTTCCGGCCGGCGGCACGTCCGCCCGGCACCGCCGAACCGACGACATCCAAAGCGACGCTGTCTCGACCGACGGACGGCTCGACGGACGGACGGCGCGACCAACGAACAGCTCAACCGACCGACGGCTCAACCGACGAAGTCGCGGCCGATCTGGTTGAGGCTGGCCTGGTTGAGGCCGGCCTCGGCGGCGGTGAGCGCGCCGTAGCAGCGGGCAGCGTCGAGCGGGTGGCCGACGTAGTCGAACAGCCGGCCGGCGGCGACGAGCAACGCGCCCGCCCGCGCCGCGTCCCCCTCCAGGCGGGCGACGTGTGCCTCGGCCTCCTGGGTCGCCGCCTGCCAGGCGGTCCCGTCCCACAGCGCGGCGCCCGAGCGTGCCGCGGCGAGGTGGCGACGGGCACGAGCCAGGTCTCCCGACCGCGCCGCCGCGACCGTCGCCGGCACGGCCGAGGTCACCGAGCAGAACACACAGCTGTCCTCGACGCCGAGCGTCTCCTCCACCCTGGTGAGCGCGACATCGGTGGCCGCGGCGTCCGGCGCCGCCGCGATCAGCGTCCCGTGGATACGGTGCAGCAGGTGGGCGGCGATCGGCGACCAGCGCGCCAGTGGCAGGGCGCGCAAGAGCAGGCGGTTGGCGTCAGCGGCATCACCACGGGCGAGCCTCGCTTCGGCGAGCCGCTGCAACGAGAGCGCCTCCCCCGAGGTCGCCCCGATGGCGCGATGCAGGTCGACCGCCTCGGCGAGCCGCCGCTCGGCGCGTTCCAGGTCACCGCCGAGCAGCCTGGCCTCGCCGGCGAGGCAGGCGGCGAACGCCAGCCCCCTGGCCGCGCCCGCCCGCTCGGCCTCCTCGGCCAGCCGGTCCGCGAGGCTGACCACCTCGGCGTAGGGCGTCGCCCCGTAGAGCATGATCTCGGCGACGCACAGATGGGCGTCGAAGACGGTCGTCGCGAACGTCGGCAGCCGGCTGCCATGCCGCAGGTCCGCGGTCAGCTGCGCGAGGTACTCGCCGCGGCTGTGCGCGACGAGGCCCCGCAGGCTGACGATGTCGAAGCCGAACCGGGTCGTCGGGACGGACACGAACCGACGACCGCCCTCATCGGCGATCGCGGCGGCTTCGTCGATGTTGCCCCGGAAGTAGGCGAGGTGTCCCCGTCCCAGCAGGATCGCAAGATCGGCGGGACCGCCGTCCGGCTCCAGCCCATCAAGCGCGGCGGTGGCTCCGTCGAGGTCACCGGCCATGAGCAGGGCACGGGCGAGGCGGGCGCGCGGCATCCGCGCGTCGGCCGGCGACGCGGCCTCGATCGCCGCCCGGTAGGCGTCCGGGGCGCCCGGGTCGGCGAGCGCGACGAGCAGGTCCGCCCGCAGCGCCGCGAGCGTCACGGCCTCGGCCCCGGAAGCGTGCTCGCGGACCTCGTCGAGCTGGGTGAGCGCGTCCCGGTAGGCGCCGACCGCCGCGGCCGTCTCGGCGGCGCGCAGCACATAGGGCACGGCGCGGACGCGCTCCCCGGCCTGGACCAGGTGATGACCGACCCGGCCGGGTGGCCCGTCCGCCGCCTCGAGCCGGTCGGCCACGTCACGGTGCGCAACCCGCAGCCGGTGCGGCGCCAACTCGGCGAGCAGCCCGTGGCGGAACAGCTGGTGGCGGAACCGGAAGCCGCTCTCGGTCCGGTCGAGCACACCGTGGTCGAGCAGGTCGTCCAGCAGCGCGTACGCCTCGGTCTCCGGACAGCGGGACAGGGCGAGAAAGTCGTCCGTGTCGAACGAGGTGCCGGCGACGGCGAGCAGGCGCAGCAGGTCTCGGGTCGCTGGCGCGAAGCCGGCGATCACGGTGGCGTCGGCGGTCAGCGGGCTCGCCGGGTCGAGCGCCGCGCGCCGGGCGAGCTGGAGGGCGGTGAACGGCAGCCCGCCCGACACCTCCCAGACCCGCTCGACCAACGGGCCGGCGAGAGCTGACTCCCGGGTGACGAGGGCGACGGTGGCCGCCCGGTCAAGCGGGGCGAGGTCGACGGCGACGGCGGCACCCCGACCGAGCAGGCTCGCGCGGATCTCGGCGAGGGCGGTCGGACCGCCGGCGGCCGCGCGGTGGCCGAGCACGGGGCGGTGGCCGAGCAGCAACACGACAGGCCGTCCCGCGAGCGAGCGGACCAGGTAGTGCGCCAGGCGCAGGCTGGCTTCGTCGGCGTCCTGTAGGTCGTCGACGACGAGCAGCGCGCCCGGGGTGCCAGGCGCGGCCGGGACGGCGGGATCAGCGAGGACGGCGGAGGTGACGGCGACGGCCGGGACGGTGGAGCTGGGAGGATCGGCGCGGTGGGCGGAGTAGGCGGCGCCCGCGAGGTGGGCGACGCCGGCGCCCTCGGCCGCGGTGCGCAGCAGCTCCGCGGCGGCAACGAACAGCCGCTGGTGCCCGCCCGCACCCGGCCAGTCCAGGTCGCGACCGGACATGGCGCGCTCCAGCTCGGACCGGAAACGCTCGTCGATCTCGCCGAGCAGCGACGGGCAGCGACGGCACAGGTCGGCGAGGGCCTCGAGGACCGGCGCGTAAGGCCAGGCGCCTTCGACCGCCGCCGCCGTGCCCACGCCGACACGCCAGCCCGCGGCGACGGCGCGCCGGGTCACGGCGTCAAGCAGCGCCGACTTGCCGACACCCGCCGGGCCGCTGACCAGCACGGCGGTGCCGCCCCCGCCACCGCCGACGACGCCCGCCGCCGCGCCCGCGCCGGCGCCGCTGCCGGCCCCGACC
>NZ_MBLO01000231.1 GCF_001854805.1 Pseudofrankia coriaricola | reverse complement strand
GCCCCGACCTGGGCGAGCACGTGCTCAACCGACCGCAGCTCCGCGTCCCGCCCGACCAGGCCGTCCGCGGCGGCCACGCTGTCGGGAGGCCGCGGACCAGTCCGTAGGCCCACCTGCGCACCCCGCGGGGCGTCAGCCCGCGCGCCCGCGCGCCGTTCGCCATCAGACCGACCGCTGTCGAGCCGCCGGCCGCCGGCCGCCGGTGCCTCCGCCTCCGCCTCGGCTGACGCCTGGTCTGTCGACGAGGGAGCGGCTGGATGGGTCGCCGACGCCTCGGCCTCGGGCGTCGCGGCCGCGGCTGCCGGCGCCGGCCTGGGCGTAGGGATCGGGGCCGGGGCCGGGGGCAATATCACCGGAGGTGGTGGGGCGACCAGGGCGGCGGCGCGCAGCGCGAGGGCATCGGTCCCGGGACCGACGCCAAGCTCGCGGCGCAGCGCCCGGTCCATCCGCTCGAACTGGCGCAGCACCGCGTGCCGTTCACCGCGGGCGACGTACCCGCGCATAAGCGCCAGGTGGGCCTCCTCGTCCGCCGGGTCCTCGGCGAGCACCCGGTCCCAGCGGCCGGCGGCGCGCAGCAGCCGCAGGTAGAGCAGCCGAAGCCGGTCGCGGTCGGCCTGCGTCCACGGCTCATACAGGTCGTCGGGCAGCAGCGACCCGCCGTAGGCGTCCACCGCGCGCGCCGCCAGCGCCGACTCCGCCGTGGCGGCCCCGTCGCCCCCGCCAGCACCGCCGGACCGCCGGCCGGCGTCGAGCGGGCCGGCGGCGTGTGGATCCCCAGGACGCACGCCGGCAACCGCGTCGGTAGCGGGGCCAGGTCCGACGCCAGGCAGGTTCCGGTTATCGGCCGCGCGGGCGGCGGCACGCGGCGGACGCCCACCGGTGCCGTCAATGCCAAGGGCGCGCTCGGCCAGGTCCTCGAAAACGCGCACGTCGATGGTCACGTCCCGGTCCGGACAGAGCGTGACGACCTCGCCGCGCAGGAGAACTCCCTCCGGGTCGCGCAGCGCGCGGCGAGCGTAGTGCGCCGCCTTGTGCAGCCGAGGCGCGGCCTCGTCGACGGGAACGTCGGGCCAGAGCGCGTCGAGCACTCGCTCCCGGTGCAGCCGCCGCGCTGGCGCCAGCGCCAGCAGCTTCACCAGTGCCGCCGCCTGCCGGCGGCGCCACACCTCCTCGGGCAGCACCTCGACGCGCCCGCGGCCGCCACCGGCCGGGGCGCCCCGCAGCGTCACCTCGAAGCCGCCGAGCAGCTGGATCTCCATCTCGGGCCACCCCAGGACAACCGGTGCCCGTTCAGCCAGCGCCATGACGACGATTGTCGGCCTGGTGAGGCCGGTCCGGCCCGCCGCGAAACCACGACAGCGGTCGCCTTCCCGACACCTTCCGCGCCGACAACCGCCGTATTGCTCCCAGACCACCCACACGAGCTCGACTCACGCAGTCCCCCGACCCACACGAGCGGACCGACGCGAGCCCGGCTCACCCGCACCTTCCCTGGGCCTTCCCCGACGCGGTCGCGGCCCCGACAGGCCCGAAGAAGCTCGGCGGAAGTCGCCTTTCCTAGCTTCAGCGACGTCCGGTTCCGGCACTCCACGCCGGAGCGGCCCGATGAGATTTCTCGACGAGATTCAGACGAGACTCAAGAGAGGAGACGTCCGATGACGTCCTTCCCCGCGGTTACGCACGTCGCCGTCACGGTGACCGACCTCGTGACCAGCGTCCCCTGGTACACCCGTCTGTTCGGCGCCGAGCCGGTGCTCGACGAGGACACCGGTCCGTTCCGCCACGTCGTCTACGCCCTGGACGGCGGGCAGCTGTTCGGCCTGCACCAGTTCCCCGAGGGCACCTGGGCGGGCGAGTTCAGCCCGCGGCGGGCCGGCCTCGACCATGTCGCGTTCGGCTGCGCGGATCGCGCCGAGCTGGAGAGCTGGCGCGACCGGCTGGAGCAGCTGGACATCAAGCACGGCGACATCGTCGACGCGCACTACGGCTCCGGCCTCGCCGTCAAGGACCCGGACGGCATAGCGCTGGAGTTCTTCGCCCCGCCGGCGTCCTGAGCCGGGCGCGTCCTGCCCGCCGGGTGAACACCGCGGTGGTCGTGGCAGCCCTCCTCCCACGACCACCGCTCACCCCGCCGCCAGCTGGGCGACAGGTGTGCCACGTGGCGCACGGCGCCCCGCGGCGCGGACGGATCTAGCGTCGGCGACGGGCAGACCGCCCAGATTCACAGCAGGGCACGGGGGCGGCGCCGACGGGGCGACGAGACCCGTCAGTGGAAGGTGAGGGGGGATCGTGACCTTGTCACTGTCCGACGCACGCCGGGTCATCGCGGCGGGCGAGCGGCGGGCGCGCGAGCTCGGCCAGCCGATGAACATCGCCGTCGTCGACGATGGCGGCAACCTCGTGTCGCACGTACGGATGGACGGCGCCTGGGTCGGCAGCGTCGACGTGTCCATCAACAAGGCGGTCACCGCCCACGCGGGGCGCTCCCGGCCCGCCGAGGAGCGGGTACGCGACCTCGCGGCGGCCAGCGTGTCCCGCTTCCGCGGGCCCGAGCAGGCCGACAACGGGCACCACGCGGACCGTTACCGGTCGGACGGGTTCCACGCGGACCATCCTGACGGGGGCGGGCGCCGCGGGAACGGGCACGACGCGAACGGGCACGACAGGCACGACGAGGGCGGATACGACAAGGGCGGTTACCTCGAGAATGGGTACCGCGGCGGTGCCGGTCGCGGCCACGTCCCCGACGACGACCGGTTCGGCGACGTCAGCGGCCGGGGGCGGGCCGCGAGGCCCGTCGGCGGCGTCCCGCTGATACGCGACGGGCTCGTCGTCGGCGCGGTCGGGGTCAGCGGCGGCACCGCCGACGACGACCAGGCCGTCGCCCGGGCCGCGGCCGCCGCGCTCTGACCGTCCGGCCGCCAGTCCGCCCGGGTCTGGTGCCCTGTCCACGGGATCCGCGCGGGCTCCGCGGATCAGCCGAGCAGTATCGGCTCACCGGGGACGGGCCGCGCCCTGGCGAACGGGCGGCGCCTCCATGATCCGGTGGACTTTCCGGCCTGGAGCAGAGAGGAATCCACCAGATCATGAGGCCGCCCCACAGCCAGGCGCGGCAAGCGGCTGGTCCCGTGGATCTAGAGGGCCAAAGGGTGTGCGAAAATGATCTTCCTTCGCACACCCGGCGGCCGTTGTCCCCAGGATCACTAACGGGGGGCGAGGGCGGCGCGGCGGGCGAACAGCTCCTCCGCGGCGGACTGGGCGCGGGCGCGGACGGCGGCCTCGTCGCAGGTCAGCAGCTCGCCGGCGGCGAGCAGGCGGCGGCCGTCGACCCAGACGCTGTCGACGTCCTGGCCGCAGGACGAGAAGACCAGATGCGCGGCCACGTTGGCGTCCGGTCCGGACAGCAGCGGAGTGGTGTGCAGCTTGCGCAGGTCGACGGTAATGACGTCGGCGCGCTTGCCCGGTTCGAGGCTGCCGGTGATGTCGGCGAGGCCGAGGCAGCGTGCGCCCTCGATCGTGGCCATGGCAAGGATGTCCCACGGGTCGCCGGCGGTCGGGTCGAGGGCGACGAGCTTCTGCAGCAGCGACGCCATCTTCACCTCCTCGAGGAGGTCAAGGTTGTTGTTCTCCTTCTCCCCGTCGCTGCCGATGCCGACGGTGACGCCGGCGGACCACAGCTTCGGGACGGGCGCCGGGCCGGAGGCCAGCTTCATGTTCGACGCCGGGCAGTGGGCGACCCGGGTGCCGGTCGAGGCGATGAGCTCGATCTCGGCGTCGTCGAGCCAGACGCAGTGCGCGACGACCGCCCGTCCGTCCGTGAGCGCGCCGCGCCGGGCGATCTCCGCCAGCGGCCGGTGACCATAGCGGCGCAGCGACTCCTCGACCTCCCAGCGGCTCTCGCTGGAGTGGACGTGCAGGCCGGTGTCGTACTCGGCGGCGAGCGCGGCCGCGTCGGCGAAGGCGCGCTCGGTGCAGTAGAAGAGGTGCTCCAGGCCGACCCAGGAGCGGACCCGGCCGTCGAACGACGAGCGGTGCGCGGCGAGCAGCGCCCGGGTCGAGTCGATCGACTCGAAGTAGTCGTATCCCTCCTCGTCGGCGACATACGGCACGAGCGTGGCCCTGAGGCCGAGCTGCCCGGCGACGCGCGCCGAGCCGTCGAGAAAACGCCACATGTCCATGACCGAGGTGGTGCCGGAACGGACCGCCTCGGCGTAGCACAGCCAGCTCGCCGCCTCGGCGATCTCGGGTGTGAGCGCCCGGTGGGCCGGGTCGACGTAGGTCTGCAGCCAGTCGAACAGGGCGAGCCCCTCGGCCGTCCCGCGTAGCAGGCCGGAGTGCAGGTGGCAGTTGTGCAGCCCCGGCAGCACGGCGAACCCCGCCGCGTCGATCACCTCGACATCGGGCCCGGCCGCCCGCGGGTCGGCGTCGACCTCCTCCACCGTCCCGACGGCGAGGATCTCCGTCCCGTCGAACAGCACCGATCCCGGCTGCAGCAGCGCCCGCCTCGGCGCCATCGGCAACACGACCCCACCCCGCACCAACGTCCTCATGCCGCCTCATTCAGCCCCACCCGCCGGCCCTGGACAACCGACGACGCCCTGATGCGGCGCGAGCCACACCCATGCCCGTCCCATCGGCCACCTGCACGTTCGCGTCCCGGACCTGGGGTCGAGGTGTCGGGATCAGGACAAGTCCGGGTACGGAGGCCGGGGTCCGGCATGATCGCGCCATGACCGCGACCAGATGGCCGAGGTCGGCAGTGGCCGCGGCCGCAGCGAAACGACGAACTGCATAGCAAATGGTGACTCGGGTCATATGCCCGCGCCGGGCTGCTGTGGCGTCGCTTCCACAGAAATAGTACGTACGGGCGACGTTTGATTTGCTCCGGTGCCAGCTCTAGCTGTCGGTTCCTGGGGGGAAGGTCGACCTGGAGGGCGTCCACGCTCAGGGCGTAGTCGTCGTGCTGTCGTGCGAGCTGGTCAGCCGCCTAGAGGGCCAAAGAGTGTGCGAAAATGATCTTCCTTCGCACACCCGGCGGCCGTTGTCCCCAGGATCACTCACAGCGGATCGGCGGCAGGATGAGGTCCTTCGCCCGGCCTGCGGTCCCTTTCGAGCGGATGATGTCCGCGAGACTTGCGACGTCCTCCGCTTCGTCGAGACGCAGGCCTTCTTTGCGAACCGGCCGGCTTTGCGAACCTGCCGGGCGAACCCGCCGCCCCGGCATCTGGCCGGACGAGCCTCCGGACTCAACGCGATCACGCCGCGTCATCGACCGTTCGCGGCGGAGGCCGTATGTCGGGTTCTGGCCGTCTCGCCTCGACTGGACGACACGCTATGGCGCAACACGGGCACGCCTGGTCAACATATCCGCTCGCCGACAACGCTCTGTGTAATAGAAGTAACACACAGAGCGGCCACGGGGGGATGTGGCCTGTCCTTCGGACAGAAAGAGCAGACATGTCTCAGCGACAATGGCGAACAGGGATGTGCTCGGCGGTGCTGGCCGCCGTAGGGGTGATCGTCCTACCCATGGCCGCGACAGCTGCCACGACCGGGCCGGCGGTCCTGACACGGGACAAACCGGCGCCGGCGCCCTTGGTGCTTCCTGGCCAGAGCGGGCTCCCAGGGCCCGGCACAGTACAGGCCTGGGGCGCCAACGGCCAGGGCCAGCTCGGCGACGGCACCACCACGGGCCGCCTGACGCCAGTCCAGACCACGGGCATAGACGAAATCACCGCCGTCGCGGCCGGCGAGAGCACCGGGTACGCGATGGCCTACGGCGCCGTCCAGGCCTGGGGTGACAACTCACACAACGAGCTCGGTGACGGCACCACCACCGACCGCCTGACCCCGGTGCAGGTCAGCGACCTGGTCGATGTGATCGCCGTCGGGGCCGGCGCCCACAACGGGTACGCGGTGCGCAGCGACGGGACCGCCTGGGCCTGGGGGCTGAACAACCACGGCGCCGTCGGCGACGGCACCACCATCAACCGTTCGATCCCGGTCCAGGTCTCCGGCCTGACCGATGTGACCGCCGTCGCCGGCGGTCTGCACACCGGGTACGCGGTGCGCAGCGACGGGACCGCCTGGGCCTGGGGGTTCAACAACGCCGGCGCGCTTGGTGACGGCACTACGACGGACAGCCTGACCCCGGTGCAGGTCTCCGGCCTGACCGATGTGACCGCCGTCGCCGGCGGTGTGTACCGGGGATATGCGCTGCGCGGTGATGGCACGGTCTGGGCCTGGGGATCCAACAGCTTCGGCGCGCTTGGTGACGGCACCACGACGAACAGCCTGACCCCGGTGCCGGTCGCCGGCCTGACCCAGATCATCGCCATCGCGGCTGGCAGCAACAGCGGGTATGCGCTGCGCGGGGACGGCACGGTCTGGGCGTGGGGGTACAACTACGAAGGCCAGCTTGGTGACAGCACCACGACGAACAGCCCGACCCCGGTCCAGGTCTCCGGCCTGACCGGGGTCACCGCCATCGCGGCCGGCGCCTACACCGGGTATGCGCTGCGCGGTAACGGCACTGTGTGGGCCTGGGGATCCGGCGCCGGCGGCGCGCTTGGGAACGGCACCACCACCAACCGCCCGACCCCGGCAAAGGTCACCGGCCTGCACGACATCAGTGCGATCGCCGGCGGCGGCCTCAGCGGGTACGCGGTGTACTGAGACGGGCCTCGCACCCGTCCGGGCGCACCACCCGCTGACCGGATGACTACAGCGGACTCGCTGCTACCCGGCCTGTCACCCGGGTAGCAGCGAGAATCCAGGAATCGCGACGGGAACCGGCCGCTGCGTCAGCTGCGCGACGGCTTCAACGACCGTCCCGCGAATTTCCCCGCCGCAATAGCCCTCTGCGGCCTGCGGACGTACGTGCCTATAAGGCCGCTTCGGGTGGCGACCCGAACCGTCGGGGCACGGCGAGCCCGTTCAATGTGAAAGTCGAGTCGCTGCGGCTCGGTGACTTCACCGAGGACGAGGTGCGGGAACTCTACGGGCAGCACACCGCCGAGACCGGCCAGTAAGTCACCCGGTTGGCACGCCACCGCGACGAAAACCACGCCGCCGGCCGGCGCGAGCGAGCCGGTGGATTCTCGCCGCACCCGGGATTCTGGCCCGCCGACCCTGGCAGATTCTGACCCGGCGCGGCGGCACGAGTTCGGTCGGTGTGGGTTCGGGGCACGACGAGGCGGCCTTCGCGGGAGCCGCGAAGGCCGCCTCTGCGCATCATGGGCGGACGGAAAACCGGCTAACGTAACAGGTATCTTCCGTCAGGTCAGGTCAGGCGAGGTTCACGGTGAGGATGGTGTCGCCCGGGGCCGGCGGACGATCCACGACGAAGGTGTTCTGGAAGTTGGCGGCGGGAACCGAGCAGCTGACCGACGCCCTGGCCTTCTTGCCGAACGGCGGGACGTTGGACAGGGTCACCGAGTACACACCGGTCGGCCCGACCCCGGTGGTCCGGTTCTCGACCGGTGGGTCGGTGTTGATCGAAACAGCCGTCGGAACACCCACAGCACACGTCGCGACGCCCCGGATCGTAACCGTCGGATCGTTCAGGTCCGCGCTTGCCGGCACCGCCGCCGCCACGGCCAGCACGCCGGCCGTTCCAACGGAAGCCAGAAGCCCTGCCGTTCGATGGATTCGCATAGGAGAACCTCTCTTTCAAGATGTGTCCCCTGAGTTCTCTGTCCGTCCGGTCGAAAGGCTACCCGGAGCAATGCCGCGCCATGTATTTCGGCGAACACTTTCTGTCGCACAATTCCGGAAGTCCCGGCGGGCACGGGGATCGGGCGAACGACAGCGAAAAGGGCCAAGGCCGGCGCGGGCCCGCATGGTCTTGTCAGCCGATGTCGCCGTTGTCCGACTCCCCGCGACGGCGCGATGCATGGGCCACACGGTCACCCACAGGGCCTTTTGCCCCTCACTGGTGTCACACAGCGTGACTACTGCCGCCGGTGGACTCCGCGAGCAGATACCAGCTCCGGGCGCAGGCGAACACCCGCGGTTCGCCTGTCAATGGCTGGACCGCCGGCACGAGGAGAGGTCTGAGGGTCTTCTCCTGAAGAATCCGCCGTCGTTTTTGTCCGTGCCACGAACTCGCGGACGAAAGCCGGTATCGAGTTCGTTACCGACGCCCGTCCACCTGTCAGACCCGCCACGTGTATGAACGGGTGGCCGGGCGGCGCGCCGCGGATGGTGCCCAGTGGGTCTGCGAAGGCATCTCTCCGCGAAGGCATCGATGCCGGCGGCAGTGCCCCGCCCGGCGCCGCCTGCCGCCTTGGCACCCGCACCGCCACCTGCCTCTCCTGAACCGACCCGGGGCAGTCCGGCTGGCGGCCGAGGCCCACGAGGCCTCGGCACGCACGGAGGGCAGGGGCGAAGGCCTGTCCCGCCCTCGACGGACAAACCCACCCGGCAACGGGAACGCTCACCGCGCCGGTCAGCCGACGGTGGAGGCGCGGGCCGCAAGCTCAGGGGTGAACTGGACGGCCTGGTGCTCGTGGGCCGGGTTGTTGGCCTCGTCGAGGAGCAGTTCGGCGGCGGTGCGGCCGAGGAGGTAGCGGGGCTGGCGGACGGACGTAAGCGGGACGGCGGCGGCCGCGGCGAAGTCGATGTCGTCGTAGCCGACGATCGCGCAGTCCCCGGGGACGGCGACGCCGAGGCGCACGCACATCTGCAACAGCCCGAGCGCGATCAGGTCGTTCGCGCAGAACGCGGCGGTGGGACGGCGCGCGGCGGGCAGACCGACGAGCCGTTCGGCGGCGCCCCGGCCTTCGGCGACGGTGAGCGCGCCGGTTGCGAGCACGGTCAGCCGGTCCGGCGGCAGGCCGGCGCGTTCCAGGGCGCGGAGCGCGCCGGCGCGCCGGTCGCGGACCTGGTTGAGGGTGTCCGGACCGCCGATGAACGCGATGCGCTCGTGGCCGCGCTCGAGCAGATGGGTGGCGGCGAGCTCGCCGCCGAGGACGTCGTCGACGGACACCGAGCAGCCTTCGCCGGCGCCGGCGACCCGGTCGACGAGCACGACCGGGGTGCCGCGCGCGGGCAGGGTGCGCAGCCGTTCGTTCACCGCGTCGACCGGGGTGATGAGCACGCCCTGGACGCGCTGCTCCAGGAGCAGGTCCAGGTAGCGGGCCTCGCGGGCCGCGTCCTCGCCGCTGTTGCACAGGAACACCGACAGGTCGGCGGCCGCGGCTACCTCCTCGATCCCGGTGGCGACGTCCGTGAAGAACGGGTTCGACGGGTCGAGCATCACATAGGCGAGGATCCGGCTGCTGCCGGCGCGCAGCGCCCGTGCCGACTCGTTGCGGACGAAGCCGAGTTCCTCCATCGCCCGCTCGACCCGGGCCCGGGTTCGCGGGCTGACCAGCTGCGGCCGGTTCAGGACATTGGACACCGTGCCGAGCGACACCGCCGCCGCCGCCGCAACCTCCTTGATGCCGGCGGCGCGGCTGACGCTCACCGCCCGGCCCGTACTCGTGACGGGCGTGCCCGCGACAGGCCGGCCCGCTACGGGGCTCGAGCCGGACAGGCGGGCCGAGGAAGGCTGCGCCGGCACGGCGGACCGCGCAGGCACGGCTGCCGCCACGCGAGAGCGCTCGCCGCCCTCGGGTGGTGCCTGCTCGGCCTCGTCCACGCCGCTCCCCGAATCCTTGAAACGTGCCAGCTGAACTGCGCCAACGGAACCGTGCCAACCGCGCCATGCCAACCGAGGAACCACGCCAGCTGGGGAAGCACGCGAATCGAGGAACCGCGCCAACCCCACCGCGCCGACGAGGCACCGATGCACGTCGCCTGACGAGCGGATAGTACAGAACGGCCCCCGCGGCGACACAACCGAAGCGCCCAACCGGGCAGTAACCCGGACCTTGACACCGTTCGGGACGCCAGCTAAGTTGCGCTGGTCACAGCATTGAAACCTTTCATTGAAGGGGTGAGATGCCCGCAGAGCAGGCGCCGTTGTTAGCGGTGCGCGACGTCTCCAAGTCCTTCGGGGCAGTCGCCGCGGTGCGCGACGTCTCGTTCCCTCTCTACGCAGGCGAGGCGCACGCCCTGGTCGGCGAGAACGGCGCCGGCAAGTCCACGATCGTCAAGATGCTCGCCGGGGTACACCGCCCCGACACCGGCACGATCGAGATGGACGGCGCCCCGCTCGCGCTGAGCTCCCCCGCCGATGCCAGGGCCGCCGGTATCGCGGTGATCTACCAGGAGCCCACGCTCTTCCCCGACCTGTCCGTCGCCGAGAACATCGCGATGGCGAAGCCACCCCGCGGCCGGTTCCACGCGATCGACCGGGCACGCATGGTCCGGGACGCGACGGCCCTGTTCGAGCGGCTCGGCGTGGACATCGACCCGGCCCGGCCGGCGCGAGGCCTGTCGATCGCCGATCAGCAGCTCGTCGAGATCGCCAAGGCGCTGTCCGCGGACGCCCGCGTGCTCGTGATGGACGAGCCGACGGCCGCGCTGTCGACCGTCGAGGTCGAGCGCCTGTTCACCGTCGCTCGCTCGCTGCGCGACCGGGGCGCCGCCGTGCTGTTCATCTCGCACCGGTTCGAGGAGATCACCGCGCTGTGCCAGCGGGTAACCGTCATGCGCGACGGCCGGCACGTCTCGACGGACCCGCTCGCCGGCTTGACCGTCGACGACCTGGTCCGCAGGATGGTCGGCCGCGACCTGTCCACGCTCTACCCGCGGCGGTCGACGACCCCGGGCGACGTCGTGCTGGAGGTCGACGGCCTGCGCCGCGACGGCGTCTTCCGGGATGTCTCCTTCCAGGTGCGCGCGGGCGAGATCGTCGCACTCGCCGGCCTGGTCGGTTCCGGGCGTTCCGAGGTCGCGCAGGCGGTCTTCGGCGTCGACCCCCGCGACGCGGGCACCGTTCGCGTCCACGGCCGCCAGCTGCGCGCGGGGTCGCCGCGCGCGGCGATGGCCGCGGGGCTCGCGCTGGTGCCGGAGGACCGGCGGCTGCAGGGCCTGGTCATGGACGCCTCGATCGCCCGCAACGTCACCCTGCCGCGCTCCGGGGCGCTCGCCCGCCTCGGGCTGCTCTTCGGCGGCGCCGAGCGGCGCGCGGCCGCCGAATGGACGGCCCGGCTGCAGACGAAGTACGGCCGGCTGGCCGACGCGGTGTCGACCCTGTCGGGCGGCAACCAGCAGAAGGTCATACTCGCCAAGTGGCTCGCGACTCTGCCCCGGGTCCTGATGGTGGACGAGCCGACCCGCGGCATCGACGTCGGGACGAAGGCCGAGGTGCATCGGCTGATCTCCGGTCTCGCCGAGGACGGCGTCGCCGTCCTGATGGTCTCGTCCGAGCTTCCAGAGGTGCTGGGCCTGGCCGACCGGGTGCTGGTGATGCGGGAGGGCCGGCTGGTCGCCGAGCTCGACCGCGCGGACGCCACCGAGGAGTCCGTGATGTTCGCCGCTGTCGGCCAGCGGAAGCGGGAAGCCGCGACGACCGGGGCGACCTCGGCCGCGGGCGAGCAGCCGGCGGAGAAGGGCGTGGAGGTCGCACTGTGACCACCGTTGAGGACTCCGTCCGGACGATGCCGGCGCGCGCGATGCCCGCGCGGACGTCCGTACTGGAGCGGGTGCTGCGGGCGCGCGAGATCAGCATCGTGCTGGCGCTGGCGCTGCTGGTCCTCGTGACCGCCATCGGCCATCCCAGCTTCGTGCACTCGCAGTCGATCCGCGACATCCTGCTCGGCGCCGCCATCCTGGGCGTGCTCGCGGTCGGCCAGACGATCGTCGTCATCACCCGCAACATCGACCTGTCGGTCGGCTCGGTGCTCGGCCTGTCCGCGTTCGCGGCCGGGACGCTGCTGATGAACCATCCCGGCATGCCGATCATCGTGGCGGTCCTGGTCGGGATCGCTGTCGGCGCGGGCTGCGGCCTGGTCAACGGCCTGCTCGTCCGGTTCGGCGACGTGCCGGCGCTGGTGGTGACGCTCGGGACGCTGTACGCCTACCGGGGCGTCGCCTACCTGTGGGCGGGCGGCAGCCAGATCAACGCCGACGAGCTGCCGGACGGCTTCCTGAAGTTCGGCACCGCGACGGTGCTCGGCGTGCCGTACCTGGTGCTCATCGCCGTCGCCGTGCTCGTCGTCGCCGGCGTCGTGCTGCGGTCCTACCCGGCCGGGCGCCAGCTCTACGCGCTGGGGTCGAGCCCCGACGGGGCGCGGCTCGCCGGCATCCCGGTCGGCCGGCGCACGCTGGCCGCCTTCCTCGCCAGCGGCACCCTCGCGGGCCTGGCCGGCGTGCTGTTCGCCGCCCGGTTCGGCACGGTCGACGCCGCCGCGGGCAACGGCTACGAGCTGAACGTCGTCGCGGCGGTCGTCGTCGGCGGTGTCGCGATCTTCGGCGGCAGCGGCTCGGTGTGGGGCGCGGCGCTCGGGGCGCTGCTGCTCACGACGATCGGCAGCGCGCTGCCCGTGCTCGGCGTCGACCAGTTCTGGCAGCAGGCCATCGTCGGCGCGCTGATCCTGCTCGCGATCGGGATCGACCGGCTGATCGCCGCGCGGGTCGCGGCGGCGCTGAAGAAGAGGGGCTCCCATGTCCGCTGACAGCGACCGGCCGGCCGCCACCGCCACCGCCACCGCTGCCGCTGCTACCGCCGACAGCCTCGCCGACGCCGCGCCGCCCGCGGGTGGCGGCCGCGCCGGGCCGCCGGCCGCGGGCCGGGGAGCGCGGCAAGGCCCGGGAGCACAGCTGGGCCGGCTGGCGAGCTGGGACCTTGGCGTCGTGGTGCTCGCGGTGCTCGTCATCGTCGTCGCCTCCGCGTCGGTCGAGAACTTCGGGACATCGCGCAACTTCACGTTCCTGGTCCTCGACCTGCTGCCGATCGCGCTGATCGCGCTGCCGATGACGTTCGTGATCGTGACCGGCGAGATCGACCTGTCGGTGGCCAGCACGCTGGGCCTGTCCAGCGCGGTGATGGGCAGCCTGTGGAACCACGGGATGACCATCGAAACGATCATCCCGCTGTGCATCGTGCTCGGGGCGGTCCTGGGCGCGGTGAACGGCCTGTTCGTGACGGTGTTTCGGCTGCCGTCACTGGCCGTGACGATCGGCACGCTGGCGCTCTTCCGCGGGCTGGCGCTCGTCGTCCTCGGCGACACCGCCGTCGCCGACTTCCCAGCCCAGTACACGAACTGGGTCACAGGCACCGTCGGCGGCTCCGCGGTGCCGAACGTCCTGATCCCGCTGGCCGCGCTGGCGGTGGTGTTCGCCGTCGTGCTGCACGCGACGCCGGTGGGCCGCTGGGCGTTCGCCGCCGGGGCCAGCGAGCAGGCGGCCCGGTTCGCCGGGATCCGCGTCGGCCGGCTGAAGTTCTGGCTCTACGTCGTGACCGGCGCGGTCGCGGGGCTCGCCGGGGTGCTGTGGACGCTGCGCTACTCCAGTGCCCGCGCCGACAACGGCTCCGGTCTGGAGCTCGCGGTCGTCGCCGCCGTCCTGCTCGGCGGGGTCTCGATCTTCGGCGGCCGCGGCACCCTGCCCGGGGTGCTCGGCGGGGTCGTGCTGCTGGCCGCACTGCAGAACGCCATGCGCCTGTCGGACGTCTCGAACGAGTCCCTGAACGTCGTCACCGGCGCGCTGCTCGTCGTGTCGGTACTCGTCCCGAACCTCATCCGCCGGACCAGGGCCGCGGTCTCCCGCGCCCGACACCGCAGGCCAACGCCCCTCTCTCCACCCTTGCCCGGTTCCTGACCGCCGGGTCACGCCGACCACCCCGCCACCGACCGCCCACCCCACGTCCACCGGGCACCGCCCACAGGCTCCGTTCGACCCGCCCATCGTTGATCACACTAGGTAGTCGTTTGCTACTGGATGTGATCAGAAGGGAGGTCGGCGAACCCGTGGCGACCCATCCGCCTCCACCGCTCCACCGCCTTACCGCCTTACCGCCCGCCAGCGGTCACGGTCACGCCGACCGTCTGGCGGCCAGCGGCCACTCCGAAGGGACTCCCCCAGCCATGCAGCCACGCCGGTCCAGAAAACTCCTCCTACCCGCCGCGGCGTTAGTCGCGCTGACGGTCGGCCTCGCGGCCTGCGGCGGCACGTCGAAGGACGACGCCACCTCCAGCGGCGCCACGTCGGGCGGTGCCGCGGCGAGCGCCAACCCGAACGCGACGCTGAAGACCGGCGTGAAGATGGCGTTCCTGCCGAAGCAGCTCAACAACCCCTACAGCGACATCGAGGTCAGCGGCGGCAAGGCTGCGCTCGGCGACCTCAAGGGCGAGTACAAGCTGGTCGGGCCGAACGACGCGTCCGCGTCGTCGCAGGTCAGCTACATCAACACGCTGATCCAGCAGCAGCAGGACGTCATCGGCATCGCGGCGAACGACCCGAACGCCGTCTGCCCGTCGCTGAAGCAGGCGTCCGCCGCCGGCATCAAGATCGTCGCCTTCGATTCGGACGCGGCGAAGGACTGCCGCGACGTGTTCATCAACCAGGCGACCACGCAGGGCATCGGCGAGGGCCTGGTGAAGATGACCAGCGACCTGGTCGGCGGCCAGGGTGACATCGCGATCCTGTCGGCCACCCCGAACGCGACGAACCAGAACGCCTGGATCGACGTCATGAAGACCGAGCTGGCCAAGCCGGAGTACAGCGGTCTGAAGCTGGTGAAGATCGCCTACGGCAACGACGACGACCAGACGTCGTTCCAGCAGGCGCAGGGCCTGCTGCAGTCGTACCCGAACCTGAAGGCGATCGTCTCACCGACCACGGTCGGCATCGCGGCGACCGCCCGGTACGTGAGCAGCTCCAGTTACAAGGGCAAGGTCGTCGTCACCGGCCTCGGCACCCCGAACCAGATGCGCGAGTACGTCAAGGACGGCACCGTCAAGCAGTTCGCGCTGTGGAACCCGGCCGACATCGGCTACCTGGCGGCCTACGCCGGCGTCGCGCTGGCCTCCGGCCAGATCACGGGCGCCGAGGGCGAGACGTTCACCGCCGGCAAGCTCGGCAAGTACACGATCGGCAAGGACGGCGAGATCGTCCTCGGCCCGCCGACGGTCTTCAGCGCCGACAACATCGACAAGTTCGACTTCTGATTCTGAGCGCGTCTGGCGCGCCGGTCGCCCTGCCCGGGCGGCCGGCGGGCCGGCCTCGCGGCGGCGTGTCCGTCGCGTCGGGCGCGTCCGTCGCGAGGGCCGGGACCGTCGCGGCGGGCGTACCCGGCGCGACGGGCGGGACCGGGCGACACGGCAACCGGCGCCACCGGAGTAACCGGGGCGCGAACCAGCCTGAACGGGACATCGGAGGGAGAAGATCGCCGTGCGGCGGTACTGCTTCACCCTGCGGGTTCGGCCGGACCGCCTGGTCGAGTACGCCGAGCGCCACCGCGCCGTCTGGCCGGAGATGCTCGACGCGCTGCGGGCCGCGGGGTGGCACAACTACTCGCTCTTCCTGCGCGACGACGGCCTGCTCATCGGGTACGTCGAGTCGCCGGACCTGGCCGCCGCACAGGCGGCGATGGCCGCGACCGAGGTGAACACACGCTGGCAGAAGGAGATGACCGATTTCTTCACCGGCATCGACGGCCGCGGCCCCGACGAGGCCATGCAACCGCTCACCGAAGTCTTCCACCTGGACTGACCCCTCCCCATCCTTTCTGTCCGGCCGGACAGACGAGACGACCCGACCGCGCCAGCGCGACCCGAGCGGGCCGGCCGGCGGGCGCCGAGCCCGCCGGACCCGCGGCGGCTTGCCGCGGTCCGGTCCCAGCTGGCCTCGGCTCGGCCCGGTCCCAGTCGTCTACCCACCGACGTCCGCGACGCCGCCCCCGGCGCCCCGACGGCGCCGGACCCAAGGAGCGTGATGACGATGGCGAACCCGACGGATGTTGTGAAGACAGGCCTGCGTTCGCTGCAGATCGAGACCCCGTCATGGGCCTATGGCAACTCCGGGACCAGGTTCAAGGTGTTCCCGCAGCAGGGCGTGCCCAGGACCCCGTTCGAGAAGATCTCGGACGCCGCGCAGGTACACCGGTACACCGGGACCGCGCCGAGCGTCGCCCTGCACATCCCCTGGGACCGGGTCGACGACTACGACGGGCTCGCGGCCTACGCCCGCGACCAGGGCGTCCGGATCGGCGCCATCAACTCCAACGTCTTCCAGGACCCCGACTTCATGTTGGGCAGCGTCACCAACCCGGAGCCGCGCATCCGCCACAAGGCGGTCAAGCACCTGCTGGAATGCGTCGACATCATGGACGCCACCGGCTCGACCGACCTGAAGCTGTGGTTCTCGGACGGCCTGAACTACCCCGGCCAGGACGACCTGCGCGACCGGCAGGACCGGCTCGCAGAGGCGCTGCGCGAGGTCTACGACCGGCTCGGCGAGGGGCAGCGGATGCTGCTCGAGTACAAACTCTTCGAGCCCGCGTTCTACGCCACCGACGTCCCCGACTGGGGCACCTCCTACGCGCACTGCGTCGAGCTCGGGCCGAAGGCGGCCGTCTGCATCGACACGGGCCACCACGCGCCGGGTACCAACATCGAGTTCATCGTCGCGTTCCTGCTGCGCGCTGGCCGGCTCGGCGCGTTCGACTTCAACTCGCGGTTCTACGCCGACGACGACCTGATGGTCGGCTCCGCAGATCCGTTCCAGCTGTTCCGCATCATGTACGAGATCGTCCGCGCCGACGCCCTCGCGGGCGGCATCGCGTTCATGCTCGACCAGTGCCACAACATCGAGCCGAAGATCCCCGCGGTGCTCCGCTCGGTGATGAACGTCCAGGAAGCGACCGCCAAGGCGCTGCTCGTCGACCGGGACGCGTTGCGCGCCGCCCAGCACGCCGGTGACGTCCTCGGCTCGAACGCCATCCTCATGGACGCCTACAACACCGACGTCCGCCCGCTGCTCGCCGAGCTGCGCGCCGACGCGGGCCTCGACCCCGACCCGACCGCCGCCTACCGCCGCTCCGGCTACGCCGAGCGGATCGTCGCCGAGCGCGCGGGCGGCCAGCAGGCAGGCTGGGGCGCCTGAGCCGGACCTGCCAGATCGGCTACGCAAGCTCCGCCGATCCGGCAGGAACCCCGGAGTACGGGGCCGGAGCGCGCGGGCGACGGAGCGAAGCAGACACCCTGACCGGCGCCCGCCCGGCCGCCCCGGAAGGAGGAACCCGACCATGACATCCACGACCACAACCACGGCCACGACCACGAGCGCGGCGACGACCAACGCGCCGACGCCGGCGGCGCCGGGCACGCCGATGGCGCCAGGCGTGTCCGGCCTCGCCGCCGGGCTGGCGCGGGTCACGCCCCGCCCGACCAGGGTGGGCCTCGTGGCCGGCGGGCTCGGCGCCTACTGGCCGCAGTTCCCGGCGCTGCTGCCCAGGCTCCAGCAGTCGGCGCGCGAGGTCTCGGCCCGGCTGTCCGCGCTCGACTGCGAGGTCGTCGACGTCGGCTTCATCTCGGACGCGCAGGAGGGCGCACGCGCCGCCGACCGGCTGCGGGCCGCGGACTGCGATCTGATCGTCGGCTTCCTCACCACCTACATGACCGCGAGCATGCTGGTCCCGATCGCGCAGCGCGCCGGGGCCCCGGTCCTCCTGCTCAACCTGCAGCCGACCGAGGCGATGGACCACGACACCTTCGACACCGGCGACTGGCTGGCCTACTGCGGCGCCTGCCCCCTGCCCGAGATGGCGAACGCGTTCCGCCGCTGCGGCGTCGAGTTCCGGTCCGTCTCGGGCTACCTCGCCGACGAGCGGGCGTGGCGCCGAATCGAGCGCTGGGTACGCGCCGCCGGGGTGCGGGCCGCGCTGCGCACGGGCCGGCACGGCCTGCTCGGCCACCTCTACCCCGGGATGATGGACGTCGCCACCGACCCGACGCTCGTCTCCGCCCAGCTCGGCGGGCACGTCGAGATCCTGGAGGTCGACGACCTGCGAGTCCGCGTCGAGAAGGTGACCGACGCCGAGACCGACGCCCGGCTCGCGCTCGCCCGCGAGGTGTTCACCCTCGACGAGTCGGTCGCGGGCGGGGACCTGCGCTGGGGCGCCCGGGTCTCCGTCGCGCTCGACCGGCTGGTCGACGACTTCGCGCTCGACTCGCTCGCCTACTACCACCGGGGCCTCGACGGCGAGCAGCACGAGCGGGTCGGCGCCGGGCTGATCCTCGGCGCGTCGCTGCTCACCGCGCGCGGCATCCCCGTCTGCGGCGAGTACGAGCTGCGCGCCAGCCTCGCCATGCTGATGTTCGACCGGCTCGGCGCCGGCGGCTCGTTCACCGAGATCCAGGCGCTGAACTTCCGCGACGGCGTCGTCGAGATGGGCCACGACGGCCCGGCGCACCTGGCGATCAGCGCCCGCCGGCCGCTGCTGCGCGGGCTCGGGACCTACCACGGCAAGCGCGGCTGGGGCGTGTCCGTCGAGTTCGACGTCGCCCACGGCCCGGTGACCGCCTTCGGTCTCGGCCAGTTGCGCGACGGCACGTTCCGGTTCATCGCGGCCGAGGGCACGGTCGTCGACGGGCCGCTGCTGCGGATCGGCAACACGACGTCGCGGGTCGACTTCGGGCGCGACCCCGGCGAGTGGGTCGACGCCTGGTCGGCCACCGGCGTCGACCACCACTGGGCACTCGGCACGGGCCACCGCGCCGCCGACCTCGCCGCCGTCGCCGACCTGCTCGGCATCGAGCTCGTCGTCGTCGGCCCCGGCGGCGGCGGCGCGTGACCCGCCCGAAGCGCGGGAGCCGCCCGAAGCGCGGGAGCCAGGCCCGCCAGAACCGGACCCACCAGAACACGAAGGGACTTGGGACACGATGAACGAGCAGCCAGCGCGACCGGCCGCGGCAAGCGGGACCGGCCGCGCCGCCGGGACGGACGCTACGACGGTGGTCGGCGAGCTGCTCGGCCGGTCGAACCGGCTGGGGGCGGACCCCCGCAACACCAACTACGCCGGCGGCAACACGTCGGCGAAGGGCACCGAGACCGACCCGGTCACCGGCGGCCCGGTCGAGCTGCTGTGGGTGAAGGGCTCCGGCGGCGACCTCGGCACCCTGAAGGCCGCCGGCCTCGCCGTCCTGCGCCTGGACCGGCTGCGCGCGCTCGTCGACGCCTACCCGGGCGAGGACCGCGAGGACGAGATGGTCGCCGCGTTCGACTACTGCCTGCACGGCCGCGGCGGCGCCGCCCCGTCGATCGACACCGCCATGCACGGCCTGGTCGAGGCCGCCCACGTCGACCACCTGCACCCGGACGCCGGGATCGCGCTCGCCACCGCGGCCGACGGCGAGCGGCTGACCGCCGAGTGCTTCGGCGATCGCGTCGTGTGGGTGCCGTGGCGGCGTCCCGGCTTCCAGCTCGGCCTCGGCATCGCCGCCGTCGCCCGCGAGCACCCGAACGCCATCGGCGTGATCCTCGGCGGGCACGGCATCACCGCCTGGGGCGCCACGTCGGCCCAGTGCGAGGCGAACGCGCTCGAGATCATCCAGACGGCGGCGCGGTTCCTCGCCGAGCACGGCAAGGCCGAGCCGTTCGGCCCGCCGGTCGCCGGCTTCGGCGCGCTCCCGCCGGCCGAGCGGCGAGCCAGGGCCGCCGCCCTAGCCCCGGTCATCCGGGGGCTCGCGTCCACGGACCGGCGGATGGTCGGGCACTTCACCGACGCCGACGCCGTGCTCGACTTCCTCGCGCACGCCGAACACCCGCGGCTCGCCGCCCTCGGCACCTCCTGCCCGGACCACTTCCTGCGCACGAAGGTCCGCCCACTGGTGCTCGACCTGCCCCCGGACGCGCCCCTCGACGCCGTCGCCGACCGGCTGCGCGCGCTGCACACCGCCTACCGGGACCACTACCGCGCCTACTACGAGCGGCACGCCACCCCCGACAGCCCGCCGATGCGCGGCGCCGACCCGGCGATCGTGCTCGTGCCCGGCGTCGGCATGTTCTCGTTCGGCGCCGACAAGCAGACCGCTCGGGTCGCCGGTGAGTTCTACGTCAACGCGATCAACGTGATGCGCGGCGCGGAGGCCGTCTCGACGTACGCGCCGATCGACGAGTCGGAGAAGTTCCGGATCGAGTACTGGGCACTGGAGGAGGCCAAGCTCGCCCGGATGCCGAAGCCTCGCCCGCTCGCGGGCCGGGTCGCGTTCGTCACCGGCGGCGGCTCCGGCATCGGCCGGGCGATCGCCCTGCGGCTGGCCGCCGACGGTGCGTGCGTCGCGGTGGCCGACCGGGACGGCGCCGCGGCCGAGAAGGTGGCCGCCGAGATCGGCGCCACCGCGGCGCGGCCCGCCGACCGGGCCGTGGCGGTGGCCGCGGACGTCACCGACGAGGAGCAGATCGCCGCCGGGCTCGCCGCCGCGGCGCTCGCGTTCGGCGGCGTCGACCTGGTCGTCAACAACGCCGGGCTGTCGATCTCCAAGCCGCTGCTGGAGACGACCACCGCCGACTGGGACCTGCAACACGACGTCATGGCGCGCGGGTCGTTCCTGGTCGCCCGGGAGGCGGCGCGGATCATGATCGACCAGGGCCTCGGCGGCGACATCGTCTACATCGCCAGCAAGAACGGCGTGTTCGCCGGCCCGAACAACATCGCCTACGGCGCGGCCAAGGCGGACCAGGCCCACCAGGTGCGGCTGCTGGCCGCCGAACTCGGCGAGCACGGCATCCGCGTCAACGGCGTCAACCCCGACGGCGTCGTCCGCGGCTCCGGCATCTTCGCCGGCGGCTGGGGCGCGAAGCGCGCCGCCGTGTACGGCGTCCCGGAGTCCGAGCTCGGCGCGTTCTACGCGCAGCGCACCCTGCTCAAGCAGGAGGTGCTGCCCGAGCACGTCGCGAACGCCGTCTTCGCCCTCACCGCCGGCGACCTCTCCCACACCACCGGCCTGCACATCCCCGTCGACGCCGGTGTCGCCGCAGCCTTCCTCCGATGACCTCGCAACCGACCGATCACCCAACCGCCGACCGCCTGGCCGCGGACCGTCCAACCGCCGCCCTCCCCGCCGCGGCCCTTCCCGCCGCCGGCCGCTCAGCTGCGGCCTTTCCCGCCGCCGGCTGCCCAGCCGGGCCGCCGGCGGCCGGGCCGGAGACGGCCGGGCCGCCGATGGCGGGGAGGGCGCGATGAGTCTGTTCGCCGCCGTCGACCTCGGGGCCTCCAGCGGGCGGGTGCTCGCCGCGCATGTCGGCCCTGGCCGGCTGGAGGCGAGCGAGGTGCGCCGGTTCCCGAACACGCCGCTGCGGCTGCCCGACGGCCTGCACTGGGACGTCGGGCACCTCTACCTCGAGATCCTCGCCGGGCTGCGGGCGCTCGGCGAGGCACACGGGCAGCCGCGCAGCATCGGCGTCGATTCCTGGGCCGTCGACTACGGCCTGCTCGACGGCGCCGGCCGGTTGCTCGGCCTCCCCCACCACTACCGCGACGCCAGGACCGGCGAGGCGGTTCTCGACGCGGTGCACGCCGCGACCTCCCCCTCGGCGCTGTACCCGGCGAATGGGCTGCAGTTCCTGCCGTTCACCACGCTCTACCAGCTCGCCGCCGAGTCGGCGGCGGGCCGCGGCGCGCTGGGCGCCGCGGCGACCCTGCTGCTCATCCCGGACCTGCTGGCCTACTGGCTGACTGGGCAGCGGGCCGCGGAGGTGACGAACGCGTCGACCACCGGCCTGCTCGGCGCGCACGACCGGACCTGGTCGGCGTCGCTCGCCCGGCTCGCGGGGATCCGCCCCGAGATCCTGCCGCCGCTGGTCACCCCGGGCACGGTCGTCGGCGGGCTGCGCCCCGAGGCGGCCGAGGAGACCGGGCTCGCCGCCGGGACACCGGTCACGGCGGTCGGCTCGCACGACACCGCGTCGGCGGTCGTCGGCGTGCCCGCCGAGGGCGAGAACTGGGCCTACATCTCATGCGGCACCTGGTCGCTCGTCGGCGTCGAGCTCGACGCGCCGGTGCTCACGGAGGACAGCCGCGCCGCCCAGTTCACCAACGAGGCGGGCGTCGACGGCCGGACCCGCTACCTGCATAACGTGATGGGCCTGTGGATCCTGCAGGAGTGCCTGCGGACGTGGCGGCGCGCCGGGCACCGGTGGGCGCTGGCCGACCTGCTGGGCCAGGCGGCGGCGCTGCCGCCCAGCGGCCCGGTGGTCGACCCCGACGCCCCCGAGTTCCTGCCACCCGGCGACATGCCGGCCCGCGTCGTCGCCGCGGCCCGCGCCAGCGGGCAGCGCGAGCCGCGGACCCCGGCCGAGATCGTCCGCTGCGTCCTGGACAGCCTCGCCGCCGCCTACGCGCGGGCGGTGCGCGCCGCCGAGCACCTGTCGGGCCGGCGCGTCGACGTCGTGCACCTCGTCGGTGGCGGGTCGCGCAACGAGTTGCTGTGCCAGCTGACCGCGGACGCGCTCGGCCTGCCGGTGCTCGCCGGCCCGGCGGAGGCGACCGCGCTCGGCAACGTGCTGGTCCAGGCCCGCGCCCACGGCGCCTTCGGCGCTCCCGGCGGGCGGCGGGCGGGCGGCGGTGACGTCAGTCTGGAGGCGTTGCGCGCGCTGGTCCGTGCCACGGCCCCGCCGACGCGGTACGAACCGACGAGGACCAGGACGGTCCTTATGCCGAGCCCGCCGTGGCGCGGCGGCGCCGGAGGGAGCTGAGCGGATGCGGATCGGACTGTTCGTCACCTGCCTGGTCGACGGGATGTTCCCGGACGTCGGCGACGCGACCGTGCGGGTACTGGAGCGCCTCGGCCACGAGGTCGACATGCCGCTGGCGCAGACCTGCTGCGGCCAGATGCACATCAACACCGGCTACGCCCGCGAGGCGCTACCGCTGGTGCGCCGGCACGTCGGCGCGTTCGAAGGCTACGAGGCGGTCGTCGCGCCGAGCGGGTCCTGCGTCGGCTCGGTGCGCCACCAGTACGCGACGCTGGCGGCCGCCGCCGGCGACGAGGCGCTGGCCGCGGCCGCCGCCGACCTCGCGTCGCGCACCTACGAGCTGTCCGAGTTCTTGGTCGGCGTGCTCGGCGTGACCGATGTCGGGGCCTACTACCCGCACCGGGTCACCTACCACCCGACCTGCCACTCGCTGCGGCTGCTGCGGGTCGGCGACGCGCCGGCGCGGCTGCTGCGCGCCGTCGCCGGTCTCGACCTGGTGGAGCTGCCGGCCGCGGAGTCATGCTGCGGCTTCGGCGGCACGTTCGCGCTGAAGAACGCGGACACCTCGACGGCGATGCTCGCCGACAAGATGCGCGACGTGCTGTCCACCGGCGCCGAGGTCGTCACCGCCGGCGACTCGTCCTGCCTCATGCACATCGGCGGAGGCCTGTCCCGGCTGCGGACCGGCGTCCGACCCGTTCACCTGGCGGAGATCCTCGCGTCCACGGCCACCACCGCGTCCCCTGTCGCCGCGCCGCCCGCGGCATCCACCGCGCGGGCTGCCCGATGACCCGGCCGGGTGCCGGTCAGGCGCCTGGGCGCCGCCAGGCCGACGACCAGCGGAGCCGGACACGCACAGTGCTGGAGCGTGTGCGGCTGAGCGGGCCGTGGACGGGCGGAACGGGGAAAGCTGGTATGCCGGCCACGGCCCCGCCAGTCCTCTCGGCCGGTGGCCGTCCGCCCCGGCCAGGCTCGGACGTCGAAGTGTGTCATCTGAGCCTGCCTATAGGCAGGCTCATCCACCACAGTTCGCCGCTGGGGGCAGCGACTGTGTCATCTCAGCGTGCCTATAGGCACGCTGAGATGACACAGATCGTCGGCGGGGGCGGGTCGTGACGGCGGCGAGCGGGCCGGCGGGGGCCTCCCCGGCGACGTTTCTGGGGCTGCCGGCGGTGGTGCCGCCGACGGCGCCACGCGGGGTGGGGATGCTGCGCGGCGACGAGCCGTTCCCGGTGGCCGCGCGCCGGGCGCTCGGTGACGCCCAGCTGCGCCGTAACCTCGGGAAGGCGACAGGCACGATCCGCGGGCGCCGGGCACGCGTCGTCGCCGAGCTCGACGACTGGGACCAGCTGCGCGCGGCCGGCGCCGCGATCAAGGACGACGTGCTCGCGCACCTGGGCGACTACCTGGTCCAGCTGGAGGAGCAGGTCACCGCGCGCGGCGGCGTCGTCCACTGGGCGCGCGACGCGAACGAGGCGAACCGGATCGTCGTCGACCTCGTCCGCGCCGCGGGCGCCACCGAGGTCGTCAAGGTCAAGTCGATGGCGACCCAGGAGATCGGCCTGAACGAGGCGCTCGCCGACGCCGGCGTCGCGGCCTGGGAGACCGACCTCGCCGAGCTCATCGTCCAGCTCGGCCACGACCGGCCAAGCCACATCGTCGTGCCGGCGATCCACCGCAACCGTGCCGAGATCCGAGACATCTTCGCCCGGGAGATGGGCGCGTCCGGCGGCGTCCCCGCGCCACCCGGGCTGACCGACGAGCCCCGAGCGCTCGCCGAGGCCGCCCGCCGACACCTGCGGCAGCGCTTCCTGTCGGCCCGGGTCGCGATCAGCGGGGCGAACTTCGCCGTCGCCGAGACCGGCACGCTCGCCGTCGTCGAGTCCGAGGGCAACGGCCGGATGTGCCTGACGCTGCCCGACACGCTCATCACCGTGATGGGCCTGGAGAAGATCGTCCCGACCTGGCGCGACCTCGAGGTCTTCCTCCAGCTGCTGCCCCGCTCGGCGACCGGTGAGCGGATGAACCCGTACACGTCGATGTGGACAGGTGTGGCACCCGGCGACGGCCCCCGCGCGTTCCACCTGGTGCTGCTCGACAACGGCCGCACGGCGACGCTCGCGGACCCGGCCGGGCGGGCGGCGTTGCGCTGCATCCGGTGCGCGGCCTGCCTGAACGTCTGCCCCGTCTACGAGCGGACCGGAGGTCACGCCTACGGGTCGGTCTACCCCGGCCCGATCGGCGCGGTGCTGTCCCCGCAGCTCGCCGGCGTCGCCGACAACCCGTCGCTGCCGTACGCGTCGACGCTGTGCGGGGCCTGCCTGGACGCCTGCCCCGTCGCGATCGACATCCCGTCCATGCTGGTCCACCTGCGGGCCAAGGTGGTGGACGCCGGGCGCGGCGCCGGCCACCCGCCCAAGCCCGAACGGGCTGTGATGGCCGCGGCCGCCTGGACGATGGCGAAACCGGACCGCTGGGCGCGCGCCCTGCGCGCCGCCCGCCTCGGCCGGCTGCTCGGGCGCCGCCGCGGCGCGATCGGGCGGCTGCCACCACCGCTGGCCGCCTGGACCGCCAGCCGCGACCTGCCGCTCCCCCCGGCCGAGACCTTCCGCGACCGCTGGTCGCGCCAGCGGTCCGGCCCCGACGGCCCGGACGCGCCGGACAGCCTGAACGCGCCAGACCCGCTGGACGGCCCGAACGCGTCGAACCCACTGGACGACCCGGACGCACCGGGCGCGCGGGACCTCCAGGATGCGCGGATCGGCCAAGACGCCCCGGGCGGCCGAGACGCGCCGGACGAGCCGGACGAGAGGACGCCGTGATGAGTCGGACAGACCCATCGCCGTCTGATGACGCGCGGGCAGAGGTCCTGGCCCGGGTGCGCGCCGCGCTCGCCGACCGGCCGGCCGCACCGCCCGCCTCCCGGGACTACCGCACCGCCGGCGACGGTTCCCCGAGCCTTGCGGCGGACGCGCCACGGGAGGCGTTACTGGAGCTGCTGGCCGGCCGGCTCGTCGACTACCACGCGCTCGTCCGCCGGGTCCCAACTGGACCGGCCGCACCCGCCGGCCCGACGAATGACGCGAGCGACGGGAACGACGGGAACGACGGGAACGACGACGGAGATATAGCCGCCGCCGTCGCGGATGCGCTCACCCAGCGCGGCGCGCGGCGCCTGGTCCGCCCACCGGGTCTGCCGGCCGGCTGGCTCGCCGCGGCGCGCGGGATCGAGGCGGTCGACGACGAGCCGCCGCTCACGGCCGCCGAGCTGGATGTGCTCGACGGGGTGCTGACCGGTTGCGCGCTGGCGATCGCCGAGACCGGGACGATCGTGCTCGACGGCGGGCCCGGGCAGGGCCGCCGCGCGCTGTCCCTGGTCCCGGACTACCACCTGGTGGTCGTGCGCGCCGACCAGGTGGTCGCCGGTGTGCCGGACGCGCTCGCGCGCCTGCGCGCCGCCGGCCGCGCGACCCGCCCGCTGACCTGGATCAGCGGGCCGAGCGCCACCAGCGACATCGAGCTCCACCGCGTCGAGGGTGTCCACGGCCCCCGCACGCTGGAGGTCGTCCTCGTCGAGTAAGCCGGGGAACGGGGCGGGTGACGGGCAGTCGGATCGCTGACACGTCTCCGGGCCTGCACACAGCGCGCGTTCAGTCAGCTCCAAGGGTAGGCGCCCACTCTGACGGTGATGCCTCGATCGTTGCTGCCCGGCTCGTCCGCACCACGCTGCGCGTCTTCACCGCGGACCTGGCGGCGCATAGGGCCGGCCGCTGCATCGTTTCCGTCACGTGCTCGCCGTCATTCCAGGTGCTGTGACGCAGCGACGCGGGTAGTTCCTGACGTGGCGGCGCCCGCCACCGAACCGCCGGCGCAGTCCTGAGCCCCACACCAGCCGGAAGGACCCAGCAATGTCCAGTGGATCATCGCAGTGGTCAGCCAGTTCACGCGGCCCGGCTCAGTCGGAGACGGCCACGCATGCGGGCGGCGGCGCCCGCGCCGCGGTGAAGCCGCCGACGAGTTGGCTGCTCACCGTCGACTGGACCGCGTGCGACGGCCGCGGCTGGTGCGTCGAGCTGCTGCCCGAGGTGCTCGCCCAGGACCGCTGGGGCTACCCGGTCTCCCGCGAGGACGCGGCCCGCGCGGCCGCCGCCCGTGACGGCGAGCTCCCCCCGGGCCGCCCGAGTCGCGACATCCCGGTCCCGCCGCCCATGGCGGCGCACGCCCGCCGCGCCGCCGACACCTGCCCGCGCCAGGCGCTCCGGCTGCGCTATGTCTCTTAGCAGGGCTTTGTCAGGTTGCTCTGACCGGCGCATGCGGACGCGTCGGAGGCGCGGTGAGCGCGATCTCCGTTCCTCGTCTGCACAGGTCACGAGCTCGGGCAATTGATCTTCCGGTCTCCGGCGAGAGAGCGGCCGGCCTCGTGCTCCCGGAAGATGCCGACGTGTTTGTGACCACGCTCTGTGGCATTCTCGGGCAATACCGGACGGGCCGGAGCCTGCGTGGGAGTACGACTTCTTCGTCAGCTACGCGGCGGCGGACCGGCGAGCAGGCGGCGGACGAGGCTCTGCCGCGGCACGCGAGCCGTCACTACGTCGCCGTGCGCAGCTCCCGCCCCCTGGGTACCCCCGGATCGTCTCCTCACCATGGATCCCCCGGGCGGCCTGGTCGACCCATGATCGGCGGGTCCGCGCAGGGACATCGCACCCCACGCCTGTCTGGCGCCGACGAGGCTGCTCGACCATCGAGAGGCCATCGTCGGCATCGTGACGTCGATCCCCGTCGGCCCTGGCCCAGGGGCACTGTGCCGGCCGGTGTCGGCGGCACAAGTGGCACGCAGACCGACACCGACGCAGACAGCGCATGAAGAGAAAGAGGATCAGGTGGGAGCAAATCGGCGGTCCCAGGTCGAGATGACGGCCGAGGAGATCTCGGCCTATGTGGCGACGCGACGCACGGCGACGCTGGTCTCGCTCGGGCCGGCCGGCCATCCGCACGCCGTCGCGATGTGGTTCGCCGTCCTCGACGGAGTGCTGTGGTTCGAGACGAAGGCGAAGGCGCAGAAGGCGCTCAACATCCGCCGCGACCCGCGGGTCACCGTCCTGATGGAGGACGGCCTGACCTATGACACGCTGCGCGGAGTCTCGATGGAGGGCCGAGCCGAGATCGTGGACGACCCCGAGGCGCTGTGGGCCGTCGGCGTGAATGTCTGGGAGCGCTACAACGGGCCCTACAGCGACGAGGCGAAGCCGCTTGTGGAATTCATGCTCCACAAGCGCATCGCCGTACGCTTCGACGTCCAGCGCACCCGTTCCTGGGATCATCGCAAGCTCGGCATGAGCCCGATACCCCTCGGGGGGACGACCGCCCCCCATCACGCCGCGTCCGACACCCTGTAGGCCGCTCACTTTCAGGAGCTTCGGTGGCACGTTTCTCCCTGCCCGAGGAGGCCCCCAACGGCCTGGACTCCCCCACGACGGCCATGGCCATCAAGTACATGGCCAGAACCAGGTGAGGATCTTCAAGCTGACCAATGGGCGCGTCGGCGGCAAGTGGCGCGTGTCGGGGCCGGTTTCCGCCGGCCGGCGCCGACGCTGCTTCTGGAGCACCGCGGCCGCAGGTCCGGGAAGCTGTTCACCACCCCGCTCCTGTACCCACGGTCCGGTGACGATCTGGTCGTCGTGGCCTCCCAGGGCGGGCTGCCGAAGAACCCGCAGTGGTATCTGAACCTGATCGCCCACCCCGGGACTCAGGTCCATCTGAAGGGCCGGCGGGATGTCCCCGTCCTCGCCGGGTCGCCTCGCCCGAGGAACGGGCCGGCCTGTGGCCGCGACTGGTCGACCTCTACGCCGACTTCGCGAGGTATCAGGGCTGGACAGACCGCGAAATCCCCGTCATCATCCTGGCCCCGCGCTGATGCCCTCCCGCCGGGCAGGCCTCACCCGGCGGGCTCACCACGGTGGCATGGCCGTCACCCGGCATCCATGCCGGAAATCTCATGGCACAGCACACCGGCATGCGGAAAGGAGCACGGTGTGAATGGTCTGCCACCCACGTTGAGAGAGCTGGTCGAATCCGGGCCCATGGCTCACCTCAGCACCATCAACCCCGATGGAAGCCCACAGGTGACCGTGATCTGGATCGGGCCCGACGGCGATGACCTGGTCAGCGGACATATGTCGTGGTACACGAAGCTGCGCAACCTCGACCAGGACCCGCGGGCGGTATTGTCCTTCGACGCGCCGCGCGCGCCAGGCATCTTCATGAGCCAGTACGCCGTGGTGCATGCGCGGGCCACCATTCAGCCGACCGACGACGCATGGGACCTGCTCAACCGGCTGGCGAAGGTCTACATCTCCCCCGACGCCGAGTTCCTGGCACCGAAGGGGCCTGGCTACACCGTGCGTTACTCCGTCCAGTACTCCGTCCAGCGCATCGGCGGCGTCGGCCCCTGGGCACCGGCCTCGCGCTGACCACCGGCCTGGCTGCCGGACCCACACCATCGCGCGGCTGCGGCCTGGACTCGTGGCCCGCCGTCCCGCGGTTCCCATCGGCCGAACTGGTCCGTCTGTCCAGAGGTGCCGGGTCGGCCGTGTGCGCGGCCATTACCCCATTCGCACCCCAGGAGCGTGCAAACGGACGGGATCCGGTCGGGCCACGACAGGACCGCCAGTGCCGATGGCGGGTAGGGTGGTGGTGTTACCGGTTCCCCGCTGTATGAACGTCATGCATCGTCGAACGGAACGGCCGGACGTGGGGCGCTCCTCGGCCGGCGCGAGACCGGGAGACGAAGGACGTCTGCCGGGAAAGTAGCAAGGAGAACGCTCGTGGCTCAGGGTACCGTCAAGTGGTTCAACGCGGAGAAGGGTTTCGGATTCATCTCCGTGGACGGTGGCGGTCCGGACGTGTTCGTCCACTTCTCGGCGATTATGTCGGACGGCTACAAGTCGCTTGACGAGGGACAGAACGTGCAGTTCGAGATCGTGCAGGGCCAGAAGGGTCCGCAGGCTGACAAGGTTCAGCCCGTCTGACGACCCCTCGACCTCAGACAAAGCAGCGCGCGGCCGCCGGGCCGCGCGCTGCTTTGTTCTTAGCCGACGCCCAGAGCTTCACCGGATCAGCCTGATGCCGTTTCAAGCAAGGCTGGCCGGTGACCTTGTCGCACTGTCAGTTTGACCGGCGGAACTGTACGCGGATGCGAACCGGCGGGGCCTGGCGTTCGGATCGGCGCACAGCCCCGGCGATCTTCGGCGCTCCTGAAGCCGGTGAGCCACGTAGATCGCGGACGGGGTATGCGCAAAAGAGGCAAATCGGGATATGTGGCGTTAGTCGGCATACCCGCACGACGATCACGGGCCGAGCATTGCCTGCCGAGCACCGGTGATCGCTGGCTGGGCATGCGAACTGGCGTCCGGCTACCGTCGAGGGCCGCCCTGACGAGATCCACCGGAGAGGCCGTGGAGGGGGCCCGGTCGGGCGTCGCGCGCAGGGAGCCCTGCGCGCGACGCCCGACCGGGTTTGTGAGAAGGGCCTCGTCGTTCAGAATGAGCGGCAAATCTTGGCTGCGCCTTAAGAAAGGCTTTAGAGCTGCTGACGGAACGGCGGAGTCCGGCCCGCCGGAGACGGGCCGGACTCCGCCGGGAGCTACTCGCCAGCGCCGGTGGTCACTCGCCGGCGGCGGGCGCGGCGCCACCCGAGGCGGATGCCGCGGGCGGCTCCGGGGCCGGCTCGGCGGCCGGCTCGGCGGAGTCGCCGGCCGACTCGGCGGAGTCGCCGGCCGACTCGGCGGTGGGCTCGCCGGCCAGAATCAGGTACAGCGCCCGGCGAGCGTCCGTGAGGATCTTGTGGGCGGCCGCGATCTGGTCGGCGTCGCCGGTCCTCGCGACCTGCCAGGTGGCCGCGTGCAGCTCCTGGACCGGGCCGATCAGGCTGGCGCCGCCGCCGGCGCGGGCGGTGAACCCGGCGAACGGGTCCCCGAGCGCCGCGCGGTTCGCGGTGACGTGCTCCCGGCCAGCCTCGGTGAGGGTGACCAGGCGCCGGCCGCCATCGGCGGTGACGGTAACCAGGCCCTCGTCCTCGAGCTGGCTGATCGTCGGGTAGACGGCGCCGGGGCTGGGCTGCCAGGCGCCGCCGGTGCGCTCGGCGATCGCCTGCATCAGCTGGTAGCCGTGCATCGGGCCGTCCGCGTCGGCGAGCAGCAGCAGCACGGCGGCGCGGACGTCGCCGCGGCCGGCGCGGCCGCGGCCGCCACCCGGGCGCCCCCGTCGTCCCCACGGCCCGGCCGTCCAGGGCCCCGGCCCGCCCGGGGGCACCGGGCCGGGAGGCATCGCTCCCATGGGCGGCGGTCCACCGAACACCCCGAGGCCGGGGCCAGGGAACGGACCCGCGCCTGGGCCTGGGAACGGGCCCATGCCAGGACCGGGGTGGTGCGCGAACCCGTGGCCGTGCCGGCGGAACGGGCCGTGGTGCCGCCGGCCGCCGCCGCGCGGGCCGGGCTCCTCCTCCGGGCGTGGTCCGGGCCAATCACGATGATCGAACTTCATGGTGGTGTCTCCTTGCGGAATGTGCGCGTATGCGCGCTGATGGAGGTAGGTGCGTGGGGGCGTCCGACGGGTATCCGATCGGCGCGGCCAAGCGCGCCAGCCGAGCCCGGCGCCTCCCACGAGAGCCACCGGCACCTGGCTCGCTCCCGGGCGTTTGCCTGTCTGGAGCTCACCAGTGTTTCAGTGACACGCTCACGATATATCGCGTTAGGACGCTTGGCAAGTCCCGACCGCCGGTCGGGCGAACGTTGCCGGGAACCGCACCTGGTCGGCCGCGCGGCCGCGCGGTCCCGCGGACGCGGCTGCGATCCCGGCCGGGTTGGTTGAATCACAGGGTGGACGGCACACCTGCGCGGACGACCCCGGCGGGGAGGGCGACCAGCGCGGCCGGCGAGGCCAACGGGCCCCTGGCCGCCGCACCGCCGGACGCGACAGCGGCCCGGACGCTTCTGGACGGCATGGCCGCGCTAGCCGCCCGGTTGGTGGGGCCGGGCGGTGACGGTGGCGAAGCCGTCGAGGTGATCTCGCGGCGGCATGACCGGCTGGTGGTCCGGCGCGGGGGTGTGGTGCTGAAGGCGCACCAGGCCGGTGTCGACCCGGCCGCGCTCGCGGCCCGGCTGCTCGCCGCGGCCGACCCCTGCCTCGCCGCGGCCCTGCTCGCGCCGCTGCCGGTCCCGGGCGCCGAGCTTGGCGGCTATGCGGCCCGAGTCGGTGGGCGCTGGGTCAGCGCCTGGCCGTTCGGCGTGGCGCTCGGGCCGGACGACGCGGACGACGCGCCGTGGGAGCAGGCCGCCGCGCTGCTGGCCCGGCTGCACACCGCGCCATGTCCCACGGGCATCGCGGCCCTGGCCGCGCACCCGCGCAGACGGTTGGCACCCGCGGTCGAGGCACTCCGGCGCCAGGCAGCGACGTTGCCTCCGGCTGCGGCACCCGCGGTCGCGGGGGCGCCGAAGACCGCGCGGCCGCCGGCGGCCGAGGGGGCGCAGGCGGCCGGAGGCGTCCCGGTCTCCGGCGGCTCGGCGCGGGACGCGGTGCTGGCCGCCTATCGCGCGCTGCCGGACCGGGACGCGGTCGCGACCGCGCGGCCCGGCCGGCCCGTCACGCTGATCCATGGCGACTGGCACCTCGGTCAGCTGGTCAGGACCGACTCTGACGGATGGCGGCTGGTCGACATCGACGACCTGGGGGTCGGCGACCCGGCATGGGACCTGGCCAGGCCCGCTGCCTGGTTCGCCGCCGGGCTGCTGCCGCCCGCGGTGTGGGCGCGGTTCGTCGACACCTATCGGGCCGCCGGCGGGCCGGCGCTGTCCACTGACGGCGATCCCTGGCCCGCCGTCGACGTGCCCGCCCGGACGTTGGTCGTCGAGTACGCCGCCCGTGCCCTCACCGCGTCGCTGCCGACGGCCTCCGATGGTGACCGGGACAGGGTCGGCCACGACGTGTACGAGAACAGCGCCGCGGGCGGGCCCCGAGAGAGCCGCCGGGACCTTGGCGAGCCGGACGGCGACAGGCAGGAAGGCGACGGCAGGGACGGCGACGGCGACGGTGTCGGCCCCGATGGGCTGGACTCGCTGGGCCATGCGTTCGTCACCTGCTGCCGCCGGATGCTCTCGTAGTGCCGTTCTCGGCAACGTTCGCCCGCGCTCGCCACGCAAGATCGCCAGGACTGTACTCGGATCCGTGCTCCGGGCCTCGCCCGTTCGGATCCGAGTACAGAACCGCTGGTCAAGCCCACGATGCGGCGATGCCACCGGGCCGACCTTGGCTGATGCGGCACCAGACGCCGTCCCATCGCGGCGGCAGCCTGGCGGCGGCGCGGCCGCTCGGCGGCGGCGGCTCGGCGGCGGGCAAGACCTGGCGCGAGTCGTACATTTGACAGCGATGTAGAGGGTGCGAGGTCAGTAGGCTTCGGACCCGACGAGCCCGCCTCCCTCGATGGGTAGGTACACATGAGCCAACCGACGATGCAGTGTCCCAAGTGCCACGCGATGATGCGGACCTACAACCGCAACGGTGTCCAGATCGAGCAGTGCGACGGCTGCCGCGGGATCTTCCTCGACTATGGCGAGCTGGAGGCGCTGACCCGGCTGGAGTCGCAGTGGGCGCAGCCGGCTCCGCCCGCCCCGCCGCCGGCCGGGCAGCCCTACGGCCAGCCCGCCTATGGCCAGCCCGCCTACGGTCAGCCAGCCTGGGGCCACGGCGGCCAGGCGAGCCATGGCGTGTTCGGCCACGGGCGCGGCCACGGCCGCCACGGGCAGGGCGGCTTCTTCAACGCGCTGTTCTCGTCCTGACCCGGGCCTCCTGACCATCCCGGGCCGAGGCGTCGCGGCGTCCGCGGCTCGGGCCGAGACCGGGCTGGCCGATCGCCCGGGAGGGCATGCACAAGGCCACGCCAGGCCTGGCCGGGCGATGCCCGGGCCAGGTTCGGGCATCGCTCGCCGGCCCCACAATGGTGAGCGGATCGGCTCCGTACCAAGTGTCTCGTCGCACGAATGTCGCGCGGGGTAACCGTTCCGCCGGGCGGTACTGGCCGGCGGGCCCATGATTGTCGCGGTGCCGCGGCTGATGTTCCGTGTGCAACGATACTGAGGCCCCTCGCGATTGAGATCCCTCGCGCCGTCCGTGGACTCTTCACGGCGGATGAACGAGGCGCGTCATGCCTGCGCGGAATACCTCGGAGCGCCTTTGAACGGCTGAAGCCGTATAAAGGACAGCATGACCGCCGCCGGGCCCGTCCCGCTGCTCATCGTCGGCGCTGGTGGCCTGGCCCGGGAGGCGGCGGAGGCCGCCCGCGCGTCCGGTGAGCACCACGTCGTGGGCTTCCTTGACGACAACCCGGCGTTGTGGGGCGCCCCGATCGGGGGCGCCCAGGTACTTGGCGGCCTGGAACGGGTGGCCCACTACCCGCGGGCCCGCCTACTGCTCGGGCCCGGCCGTGGGCGCTCGCGCGCCGTGCTGCGTCACCGGCTCGAGGAGATGGGCATCGGCGCCGACCGCTACACCAGCGTGATTCACCCGCGCACCGTGGTACCGCCCTCGTGCTCCGTCGGGGCCGGTTCGGTGCTGCTCGCGGGTGTCGTGCTCACCGCGGACGTGACCGTCGGCCAGCACGTCGCGGTGATGCCGAACGCGGTGCTCGCCCACGACGTCGTCGTCGAGGACTACGTGAGCGTCTGCGCGGCGGTGACGCTCGCCGGCTCCGTGCGGGTGCGCGCCGGGGCCTACCTGGGGCAGAACTGCGCCGTCCGCGAGGGGCTGACGGTGGGCGCCTGGTCGATGATCGGCATGGGCGCGGCCGTGGTCAGCGGGGTCGGCGACAGCGAGATCTGGGCGGGCGTGCCGGCTCAGCTGCTGCGCCCGTCGGTGGGGCCGCCCCCGGTCCCGACGGGCCCGTCGGGCGCCGCGACCCGCACGGGACTCGCGCGTTCCGGTCGCTGAACGGGCGGGGCCGATATCCGTTCGGACGCCGCCCCGGCGCGCAATCCCCGGGCCATTCTGGCCGATATCCGTACCTGCCGGTGTCCGCGCCGATACGCCGGAATGGCGTCTGGGTGGTCGTCGGGTGACGGAACGGCTCCGAAATCCAGAATCGTGCGGCCGACGGCCGGCCACGGCGGCCCGGGACCGGAATCATTCAGGAACGCGCTTCACCTCGAAGGGGTCCGCCGGAGAACTGGGTTACCGACAATGTGTGACCGTCCGGATCGTTGAACCACACGATCCGGTCACCGTCCGGCGAGGTCCAGATACCAAGGCCGTCCTGGTCGATGCCGTCGTAGCGGTTGACCCGCGCGCCCCGGTCGGTGAGCCAGCGCACGGCGCCGGTGATGTCCTCCACCCTCCAGCCGAGCGTCGTGAAGGGCTGGGGCATGACCTCGCGCACCGTGCTGACGCGCAGTATGGTCCCGGCCACCTGGAACACCGCCGCCGACGGCGTCTCCTCCAGCAGCGGGAGCCCGAGGACGCCCTGGTAGAAGTTCAGCGCCCGGTCGAGATCAACCGTCGGCACAAAGGCAATTAGCTCAGCGTCAGCAAGCACTCCCCCACCGTCCTGTACAGCCGACACCCCTAAGGTAACATCATCTCACCGTGATGTTTCATCCACCAAAGGAGACGTCGCCAACCGAGATGCCACCCGACACCAACGGGTAACCACGCCGACGGTGAAACAGCGTCGACGCGGCACGACCCCGTGGCGACATCGCCACGGCACACGGCACACGACGCCGACGGCCGGCCGGTGGACCGTTCGTCCACCGGCCGGCCGTGGGTCACCGGGTGCCGCTGCCTAGGCGGCGATCATGGCGCCCCGCGCCGGGTCGAACGCGGCAGGCTCGAGGGCCAGGTCGAGGACCTCGCGCACGTCGGAGACCAGGTGGACGGTGAGCGCGTCGCGCACCGCCGCCGGCACGTCGTCCAGGTCCGGGCCGTTGCGGCTCGGCAGCAGGACGGTCGTGAGGCCGGCCCGATGGGCCGCCAGCAGCTTCTGCTTGACGCCGCCGATCGGCAGCACCCGGCCGGTCAGCGACACCTCGCCGGTCATCGCCACCTCGGCCCGCACCGGGCGGCCCGACAGCAGCGACGCCAGCGCCGTGGTCATCGTGACGCCCGCGCTCGGCCCGTCCTTGGGCACCGCGCCCGCCGGGACGTGGACATGCACGCCCCGCTCGGCCAGGTCCCCGACCGGCAGCTCCAGCTCGGCGCCGCGCGAGCGCAGGTAGGACAGCGCGATCTGCGCCGACTCCTTCATCACGTCACCCAGCTGGCCCGTCAGCGTCAGCCCGCCGGTCGCTCCGCTTTCCCTGTCGGCCAGCGACGCCTCGATGAACAGCACGTCGCCGCCGACGCCGGTGACCGCGAGCCCGGTCGCCACGCCTGGCAGGGCGGTGCGCTCGGCCGACTCGGGCGTGTGCCGCGGCCTGCCGAGGTAGCCGACCAGGTCGCCCGCGCCGACCGTCACCGGCAGCGTCACGGCGCCCTCCGGCGCCGCCTCCCTCGCCGCGGGCACGCCGCCACCAGCCGCATCCGAACCGGTCGCGCCGGCACCGGAGGCGTCGGAGCTGAGTGTGCCCATCGCGGCCTTCGTGGCGATCTTGCGCAGCACCCGGGCAATGGAGCGCTCCAGGTCACGCACGCCCGCCTCGCGGGTGTACTCCCCAGCGAGCAGCCGCAGCGCCCCGTCGTCGATCGTCACGTCCGCCGCGGCGAAGCCGGCCCGCTCGAGCTGGCGCGGCAGCAGATGGTCGCGGGCGATGACGACCTTCTCGTCCTCGGTGTACCCGTCAAGCCGGACGAGCTCCATCCGGTCCAGCAGCGGCCCGGGAATCGCCTCGGCGACGTTGGCCGTCGCGAGGAACAGCACGTCGGACAGGTCCAGCTCGACCTCGAGGTAGTGGTCGCGGAACGTGTGGTTCTGCGCCGGGTCGAGCACCTCCAGCAGGGCGGCCGTCGGGTCGCCTCGGTAGTCGGCGCCCAGCTTGTCGACCTCATCGAGCAGCACGACCGGGTTCATCGTGCCGGCCTCGCGGATGGCCCGGACGATCCGGCCGGGCAGCGCGCCCACGTAGGTGCGCCGGTGGCCACGGATCTCGGCCTCGTCGCGCACGCCGCCGAGCGCGACCCGGACGAACTTCCGCCCCATCGCGCGGGCGACCGACTCGCCGAGCGAGGTCTTGCCGACTCCGGGCGGGCCGGCCAGGGCCAGCACCGCGCCGCTGCGCCGCCCGCCGACGACGCCGAGGCCGGCGTCCGAGCGCCGGCGGCGCACGGCGAGGTACTCGACGATCCGCTCCTTGACGTCGTCGAGGCCGGCGTGGTCGGCGTCCAGCACGGCGCGGGCGCCCGCGAGGTCGTAGGACTCCTCCGTGCGCTCGTTCCACGGGATGTCGAGCACGGTGTCCAGCCAGGTCCGGATCCAGCCGCCCTCGGGTGACTGGTCGGAGGTCCGCTCGAGTTTGTCGACCTCCTTCAGGGCCGCCTCGCGGACCTTCTCCGGCAGGTCGGCCGCCTCGACACGGGCCCGGTAGTCGTCCTGCTCGTCGCCGGCGCCGTCGCCGCCTTCGCCGCCCTTGCCGGACAGCTCGCGCAGCTCCTTGCGGACGGCCTCCAGCTGGCGGCGCAGCAGGAACTCGCGCTGCTGGCGGTCCATGCCCTCCTGGACGTCCTTGCGGATCGTCTCGGCGACGTCGAGCTCGGCCAGGTGCTCCCTGGTCCAGCCGAGGACCTTCTCCAGCCGGGCCGCGACGTCAGCGGTCTCCAGCAGCGCCAGCTTCTGCGCGGCGGTGAGGTACGGGGCGTAGCCGGCGGTGTCGGCGAGCGCCGACGGGTCCTCGATCGCGGTCACCGAGTCGACGACCTGCCACGCGCCGCGCTGCTGCAGCAGGGTGGTCACGAGCGCCTTGTACTCACGGGCGAGGTCGGCGACCTTGCCCGACGAGGTCGCGACGCCCGCGGCGTCGTCGAGAACGGTCGCCTCGACCCACAGCGCGGCGCCGGGGCCGGTGCTGCCGGTGCCGATGCGGGCGCGGGCCACCGCGCGGACGACCGCCGCGGGCTCACCACCCGGCAGCCGGCCGACCTGCTCGATGACGCCGAGCGCGGCCACCGGCGCGTACTTGCCGTCCAGTCGAGGTGTCAGCAGGACCTGCGCCTTGCGGCCGTCAGCCGGGCCTACCGAGCCGGCGTTGTCGGGCGACCGCGACTGGGCGGACGCCCTGGCCGCGTCCACCGCGGCGCGTGTCTCGACGTCGGAGAGCGGGAGCGGCACGACCATGCCGGGCAGCACGACCACGTCGTCGAGCGGCAGAACAGGCAGCACACGAGTCTGGGGCACGAAGCACATCCCTCACGGTCAACAGAGCGGTCATCGCCAAGCCCAGAGAACTTGACACTGATCGACTCAAGTCATCGGAGCCAGTCATTGTTCCCCGCCGGCCGCCGTGCCTGTTCGCCGAGACCGAACAGACAGCCGCGGGTGGCCGGGCCTGCCCAGCTGGGAGCGCTCGCCCCGTTTTGTCGCGCCCCGGCGCCAGTGGATGGATGCTGCTGACCAGCCGCGACGCTCGCCGCCGGGCAGCAGAGGAGCCGAGGAGCAGCCATGACGATCGCAACGCCACCTGTCCCCGCGCCGAGCGCGGAACCCGCGTCAGTCGGGCCGCCGCCGCCGTTCGACGCGGAGATGGCCGCCATCGTGGAGTCGATCGCCGAGTTCCTGCCTTCGGCGATCACCCCGGACATGATCCCCCGGTTACGTGGCGACGGCGGTGTCGCGACCGGACTGACGAACGACGACCTGGCCAGGGGTGGGGCGTTCGAGATCAGCGAGGTGTCCGTACCCGGCCCGGCCGGGGCGCCCGACGTGGCGCTGCTCGTCTGCCGCCCGACGGCGGCGACGATCGAGGCGGCCGGCGCCGACCCGCGCACCGCCCAGCCCATGATCTACCACTCCCACGGCGGAGGAATGATCATCGGAGACTTCCGGACGGGGCTGCCGGGCGTCCTGGACTGGGCCCAGCAGCTGGGCCTGGTGGCCGTCTCGGTCGACTACCGGCTCGCGCCCGAGCACCCGCACCCGGCGCCGGTCGAGGACTGCTACGCCGGCCTGCGCTGGACCGCCGACCACGCCGCCGAGCTCGGCGGCGACCCCGACCGCCTCATCCTCGCGGGCCTGTCGGCCGGCGGCGGGCTGTCCGCCGCGCTGGCGCTGCTCGCCCGCGACCGGGGCGGCCCGGCGCTCGCCGGCCAGGTGCTCACGTCCCCGATGCTCGACGACCGCAACGACACCCCGTCCGCCGTCCAGATGGCCGGCCGCGGCGTCTGGGACCGCTCCGCCAACGAGACCGGCTGGGGCGCGCTGCTCGGCCCCGCGCGCGGCGGGCCTGATGTGTCCCCCTACGCCGCGCCGGCGCGGGCGACGGACCTGTCCGGGCTGCCGCCGGCCTACATCGACGTCGGCTCGGCCGAGACCTTCCGCGACGAGGACGTCGCCTACGCGAGCGGCATCTGGCGGGCGGGCGGCCAGGCCGAGCTGCACGTCTGGCCCGGCGGCTTCCACGGCTTCGACATGATCGCCCCCCAGACCGCCCTCGCCCGCCAGGCCAAGGCCGCCCGCCTCCTGTGGCTGCGCCGCCTCCTCGGGAGGTAGCGCGGCCGGTAGCGCGGCGGCCCCGCCGGGTGCCGCCGGGCGTTGCGCGACCGACGGCACCACACCCAGATCCCCCAACACCCCGGCAAGCCACGCCTCTTCCAGGCCGCCAGGCAACCCCCCAGATCAGGCC
>NZ_MBLO01000230.1 GCF_001854805.1 Pseudofrankia coriaricola | reverse complement strand
CCACACCCAGATCCCCCAACACCCCGGCAAGCCACGCCTCTTCCAGGCCGCCAGGCAACCCCCCAGATCAGGCCGCGCCTGACGGACCCCGCCTTATCAGGATGACTGAAACCCAACCAAACAACTCACTAAAAGGCACAGCGGAAGGCAACCATAGGAAGCAGCGCCCGGCTCAGGCGAGCGTCGCGATGTCGATGACGAAGCGGTAGCGGACGTCGCTGGCGAGGACCCGCTCGTAGGCGGTGTTGACGTCGCCGGCGCCGATCAGCTCGATCTCGGCGGCGATGCCGTGCTCCGCGCAGAAGTCGAGCATCTCCTGGGTCTCGCGAATGCCGCCGACGTTCGAGCCGGCGAGGTTGCGCCGCGTCTGGATCAGCGAGTACGCGAGGTGGTTCTGCGGGTCGCCCGGGCCGCCGACGTTGCACATCGTCCCGTCCAGGCGCAGCAGCGACAGGTACGCGTCCAGGTCGAGACTGGCCGACACCGTGTTCAGGATGAAGTCGAGACTCCCCCGCAGCTCGTCGAACGTCACCGGGTCGCTGGTCGCCCGGTAGCGGTCGGCGCCCAGGCGCAGGCCGTCCTTCTCCTTGGCCAGCGTCTGGCTCAGCACGGTCACCTCGGCGCCCAGCGCGTGCGCGAGCTGCACGCCCATGTGCCCGAGCCCGCCCAGGCCGACGACCGCCACCCGAGAGCCGGGTCCGACCTTCCAGTGCCGCAGCGGTGAGTAGGTCGTGATCCCGGCGCACAGCAGCGGCGCGGCGGCGTCCAGGGCGAGCGCGTCCGGGATCCGCAGCACGAACGACTCCCGCACGACGATCCGCTCGCTGTACCCGCCGTAGGTGGGCGCGCCGTCGTGGTCCCTGCCGTTGTACGTCGCCACCGGGTGGGCGGCGCAATACTGCTCCAGGCCCGCCACGCACGCCTCGCAGGTCCCGCAGGAGTTCACGAAGCAGCCGACGCCGACCCGGTCACCGACCGCGAACCTCGTGACCGCCGCGCCGACCGCCGCGACGACGCCGGTGATCTCGTGGCCGGGTACCATCGGGAAGATCACCGGGCCCCAGTCCTCGTTGGCCTGGTGGATGTCGCTGTGGCAGATGCCCGCGTACCTGATGTCGATGACGACGTCGTCCGGGCGCGGGTCGCGCCGCTCGACGGTGGCGGGCTCGACGCTCGCGCCCGCGGCCGGGATGGCAAGTGCGCGTACGGTGGCCATCGTTCTCCTGTTCGATCATGCGGTCGGGTGGCGCGGCCGGGGCTGACACGCCGCCGGGCTCCGCCGGCCGGCCACACCCGTGGCATGGTCTCGCGACCCGTGGCATGGCCGCGGCGGAACCCGGACGGAACGGTCAGTTCCCGGGCGTTCGACGGGTACGAAGGGCGCGGCGGGCGCACCCGTCGACAAGCCTGCGCGGACGGACCGGCGACGGGATAGTGCTCACGGCACAGCTCTCCGTCGGCGGTGGCCCGCGTCGGCCCGCGCCCACCCTCTGGGTCTCCGCTCGCCGCCTGTCCGGACGCCGGCGCGTCACCCTCGCCGGTGCCGGCGGCGCGCCCGGCGTGGACCGGTGGGCGGACGGCGGCGGCGTGCCCGACGGCGACGGGGCCGGGCCGAGGGCCGCGACCGCCGCCGCGGCCATCGCCCGGCCGTAGCGGTCCGCGCCGGGCGACGTGACCGGGCAGGGCGTCACCGGTGGCATCTGGCGTGGGCAGAAGTGCACCCCGTCGGGGCTGCGCACGGTCACCGCCCCGTCGGGTTCGCACTGTTCACCCGGGAGGCACGGCAGCGTCCGCGCGAACCGGCCGTCCGGCATGGTCACCGCCCGGCCCGCGGGCACGACGGTCGTGTCCGGCAGGTCGCGGGCGATGTCACGCCAGATCTGGTCGAGCGGGGTGAGCCCGCCGTCGCTCACCGGCTGGTCGAGCCGCGGCGGCGCCTCAACCAGCAGGACGTGGGAACCAGCCCGGGTGAGCCGCGCGACCGCCTTCGTGACGTCGTCACGGTAGGCGTCGACGAGGTCGCGGCCCTTCATGCAGCGCGACCCGGTGTTGCCGGAGAAGGACAGCACCGCCACGGTCGGGTGCCACCGTCGTGACTGTTTGCGCATGTCGTCGAGCCAGTCGCAGGGCGCCGTGCCGCCGTACGTGTGGATCAGGAGGGACGTGCCGCCGGCGGCCGTCATCGCCGCCTTGAACGGCCCCTGTGCCTCCCAGGCCAGCGAGTCCCCCCACAGCGCGACCTTCCGGTCCCCGCCGCCGCCCTCGTCCGGCCTGCTGATGACCGCGACCAGTCCCAACAACACCGCCCCGATGAACAGCCACCCGATCGGCCCCGGCCGTCGCGCCGCCACCCAGCCCCCGCCCCCCTGCTCCGAGCCACCGCCGGCCGTGCGCGGCCCCGTCACCGTCCCGCGGCCCCGGTGGGACCGCCGCCGCCTCGTCCCGGCCCCGTCACCAGAGACGGGTCAGAACACACTGCGACAACGGAAAGATGCCCGGTTCCAGCTCCTCAACGCACCCCAGGTGGACTCTCGCACGCCCCGACCGCTCACACCGCTGGCACAGCCGGCGGCCAGGAGTCAGCTGGCGGCCAGGAAGCGGTCCAGGACGCGTACGCCGAAGCGGAGGGCGTCGGTGGGGACGCGCTCGTCGACGCCGTGGAACATGCCGGAGAAGTCCAGGTCAGGTGGCAGGCGCAGCGGGGAGAAGCCGAAGCAGCGGATGCCGAGGCGGGAGAACGACTTGGCGTCGGTGCCGCCGGAGAGCATGTAGGGGACGGCGCGGGCGCCGGGATCCTCGGCGCGCAGCGCGGCGGCCATCGCGTCGACTACAGGCCCCTCGAACGGCGTCTCGACCGCCCGGTCGAGCACCACCCATTCGCGGCGGATGTCCGGGCCGATCAGGTCGTCGATCTGGCTGATGAACTCCTCCTCGTGGCCGGGCAGGAACCGGCCGTCGATGCCGGCCGTCGCCTCGCCTGGGATCACGTTCACCTTGTAGCCGGCATTCAGCTGGGTCGGGTTGGCGGTGTTGCTGATGGTGGCGCCGATCATCCGCGCGAGCGCGCCGAGCTTGGCGACGGTCGTCTCCAGGTCGTCGGTGTCGATCTCGATGCCCAGGGCGTCGCCGACCGCGTCGAGGAACTGGTGCACGGTCGGAGTCAGGATGATGGGGAAGCGGTGCCGGCCGACCCGGGTGACCGCCTCGGCGAGCGCCGTCACCGCGTTGTCCGAGGAGAGCATGGAGCCGTGGCCGGCGCGGCCGCGCGCGGTCAGCTTCATCCAGGCCATGCCCTTCTCGGCGGTCTGGATGAGGTAGAGCCGCAGGTCGTCGTTGATCGTGTAGGAGAAGCCGCCGACCTCGCTGATCGCCTCCGTGCACTCGGCGAACAGGCCGGGGTGGTTGTTCACCAGCCAGCTCGCGCCGAGCGGCCCGCCGGCCTCCTCGTCGGCGACGAACGCGAGGACCAGGTCGCGCGGCGGCTTCCGGCCGGTCCTCATCAGGTCACGGACGACGGCGAGCGTCATCGCGTCCATGTCCTTCATGTCGATCGCGCCGCGGCCCCACAGGCAGCCGTCCGCCTCCTCGCCGCCGAACGGGTGGTGGGTCCAGTCGGCCGGGTCCGCCGCGACCACGTCGAGATGGCCGTGGATCAGCAGCGGCGGGCGGCTCGGGTCGGCGCCCTCGACCCGAGTGATGACGCTGGTACGGCCCGGCTCGGGCTCCAGCAGCGTCGGCTCGAGGCCGACCTCGGCAAGCTTGGCGGCGACGTACTCGGCGGCCGTGCGCTCGAACCCGTCGCCGTTGCCGCGGTTGGTCGAGTCGATCCGCAACAGGTCCCGGCACAGTTCGACGACCTCGTCCTGAGCACTCGCGCTCGGCAGTTCCGCCGCGGTCACGGTGGTCATGGACCCGGATCCGGTCGGTGTCCCCCGGAAGGTTGTCGAATCGTTCGCCATGCCTGACAGTCTGCCCCTGGCGCCTTGCGTACGCCGGATCGGCTACAGAAACAACCTGATCACGGTAACCTATTGGCAACATTGAGACGGACGTCACTCAGCAGACCGACCGGGTGGCCGAAGGTCGCTCGTCAACGGAGCCTCGGCCGACGGCTGGACCCGGTCCGACCGGGCGGACCAGGTGGGCCGGGCAGCGCCTCCACCGGGGCAGCCAGGCCGGACCTGGGATGCCGCGGCTTTCGGATGTCCGGCTCTCGGGTAGACGCCTAAGGGCGCGACGGCGGTGAGGCCAGGTGCGCCCTGAGGCCCTTGATGTCACAGGGCCCGCGCTGGCAGCGCACGGGCCGAAGGAGGCGCGATCGGGCGGTAGCCGCTCTTACGGGGCGGCCGCGCGCCCGGTACACGTCACCGGAGGCCTCTCGCCGGTGCGGCCGGAAGGGGTGGCTCATGACGCTGTATCCGTGCCCACGAGCGGATCTGCACTGCAAGGCGTTGTTCGAGTCGTCAGGAGACCTTGACGACCATTACCGGTGGACGCACGGCTATCGGCGTACCTCGCGGTACTTCGCATCGCTTCGGCCGACACGGCTACCAACGACCAGCGAACCCCGTGGCCTTCGGACCGAGCGGCAGGTCCGAGCAGCCGCGGGCACCGCCCCGGCAGCGGGCACTCTGCCGCCCGGCCAACAGCAGGCGGCCGGACGCGAGGCGAGCGGTTTCGGCCCACCCGCGACAACCGGCGCGGTGAGCTCCCGCCGCACCCGTCACAAGCCCGCTGGCGCGAGCGCTCCCTCACGCCGTGGAGAGCGCCGCGGCTAACTACCAGCGCCGATCTGGGAGGTCAGGGCCGGCTACCTGACAATGTCGTAAGATTCGCAGGTGTTGCCTTCCCGTCGACCAACCTTTTTTCGATCGGTCTGGGCCGGGGGGCGCGTCCCCACGGCCGGGCTAGGACTGGCGGGCCGGGTATGCCGGCAGGGTGGCTAGTCCGATGGCCACCCCGCTCTATGAACTCCAAGCCCAGTTCTTTCGTTCCCTGGCCCATCCGGCCCGCATCCGCGTTCTCGAGCTGCTCCGCGACAGCGAGCGCTCGGTCGGCGAGCTCGTGGGCGAGGTCGGCCTCGAAGCCTCCCACCTGTCCCAGCAGCTCGGGGTGCTGCGTCGCGCCGGCCTGGTGACCACCCGTAAGCAGGGCACGACTGTCTACTACGCGCTGGCGACGCCGCTGATCGCCGGGCTGCTGGACCAGGCCCGGCTGATCCTCACCGGCGTTCTCAACGAGCAGGCGGAGATCCTGCGCGATCTCCTCGCCGCCCAGCCCTGACCCGGCGCCGTCACGCCGCGGCAGGACCCGCCCATGGCCAGCCGCCATGACCGGGCGCGGGCGACCGCGGCGGGCGTCCCTTGGACGCCCGCCGCGGCGCCGCCGTGCCGCCGTGCCGCGTGGCCACGCCGAGGCGTGGCCACGCCGCGTTCAGTAGGAGGAGGCGCGCGCCTCGTCGTCCTCCTCTTCCTGCTCGTACACCTCGGTCCAGCCGGAGCTCACCGTCGCATCGACCTCGCCGTCCAGGTCGTCGTCCGCCGCGCCACCGAGGTCGGCCCGCAGCCGGTCGAGATCGATGGACGGCGAGTGGTATTTGAGCTCCCGAGCGACCCTCGTCTGCTTCGCCTTGGCCCGACCCCGCCCCATGGCCCGACTCCCTTCCGCGACGCCGCGGCACCCGCCGCCGCGCACCGCGCTCGTCGCCCGTACCTGTCGCCTACGACGAAACGTCCACGACACCGATGGCCGCCCGCCCACGCCGCCGCCCGGCGCGCCGGGACCCACCCGGGCGTCAGGCTCCCGCCGCCCGTACGGCCATCGGTGCCAGCGCTCCGCGTCAACCGCTCGACACCGGCCGGCTATGCCGGCCTTCTCGAGGGCCTACGCTGTCGCCCCACGCCCGTCGGGCAGCGGTCGTCGTCGGTAGTCGACCGCTGAATACCTTACAACCTCGTCAGATTGTGAGCGTTGCGGTCGCCGTCGTTGCGGCCACCGCCACCTTCGTTCCCGATCCGCCGTGGATCCTCACTCCCGCGGGCTCGGGGTCACACCGCCAGCGTTCGGGGACCATGCTGCGCTCCTCGACAGGGAACCTGCACACTGGGGGCGTGACGGACGAGCGCAACGTTCTCGGTGACCCTCTGGAGCCGTGCGGCACCGACCCGATGACCGGTTTCTTCCGGGACGGCTGCTGCAGCACCGGACCGGAGGATCTCGGCAGTCACACCGTCTGCACCGTGGTCACGAAGGAGTTCCTCGATCACCAGCGCGCCGTGGGCAACGACCTGTCCACCCCTCGCCCCGAGTGGGCCTTCCCCGGCCTGCGCCCCGGCGACCGGTGGTGCGTCCTCGCGACCCGCTGGCTGCAGGCATACCGGGCGGGCGCCGCGGCGCCCGTGGTGCTCGCCTCGACGAATGCCCGCGCGCTGGAGATCATCCCGCTCGAGGCCCTGCGGGAGCACGCCGTCGACGTGCCCGCGGACCCGCGCTCGCTGACTTAGGCTGGCGCTTCGCGCCAGCCCGGGGTCCCTGCCCGTTGGTACGGCACCGTCGCGACATGAGGACCGGTTAGCCGTCGATCCAGCCGTTCTTCTCGGCGAGCCTCGTCAGGCCACGGCGGACGGCCAGGATCTGCGCGCCGGTCAGCGTCGGCTCGGTCTGCAGCAGGAGCTCGGTGATCTCCCGGGTGAACTCCTTCGCCGACGGGACGTAGAAGAAGTCCTCGGTGTCGTCCCCCGCCTCGCGCACCGGGCCCTCGGCGGCGGCCGTCCCGGCGGCCGGCGACGAGCCGGCCTGGGCCGCGCGCGCCAGCCGCGCGCCGGTCGCCTTCGGCCCGCGGTCACCCTGCTCGACCTCGAACTCCATGGTCACGCCAGCGGTCACCAGATGCTTGTCGACCAGCAGGTCGTTGGCATGGAGGAAGATGTCCTCCCCGCCCCCTGCCGGGGCGATGAACCCGTAGCCTCGAACCTGATCGAACCTCAAGACCTTGCCTGTGCGCACACATCACCCCGAAAAACACCAGTAAGCCGGAACCACGACCGCATCACGGTGCATGAGAGGCGTCGCACGGTCAACGGCCAGCAGGATGGCCAGGCCGACGGTCTGCGGGGAGAGCCGAGCCCTGTTCCCCCTCGGGAACCGGCGGGCCGAAGACGTCATCTCCCCGAACAGACAGCGCGGGCCGTGGAAAGCCAGCCACAACTCACTGACCGGCGAACACCTCGGCTCGCCTCGGGCGCGTTCTCAGGCACGTTGGTACGGCCTGCGGCTGAGTGTAGCCGAGCCTGGACATCCCGTTCGCCACTCTTCGCACGGCTCCCGCCGTGGCCGCCCGAGAGGACGTGGTCTCGGCCAGCTGGGCCTGGTTGACGGGCCTGTGGGCGGGCGGCTCTCTCGTCAAAGGAACAACGACGACGGGGCGAACTCGGCGCGGATCTCGGGTTCGGGGTCGCGCACCACCCGGGTGGGGCGGTCGAAGACCATCGTGGCCCGGTCGCGAGTGCCGTACGCCGGCCAGGGAGGCAGCCCGGGATGGCTCGGGTCGCCGTGCCGGGCGAAGGCGATCCAGGCATCGGCCACCTCGCCGACGAGAACGCCCAGGTCGGGGGCCTCCCCGCCGATCGGGGCGCGGTCGGGGTTGTCGAAGACGAGCGGCAGGTCCAGGCAGTGCGGGGCGCCGAGGATCCCGCCCAGCGCCGAGGTGCGCCAGGCGAGCAGGTACGCGAACACGGGCGCGCCCCCCGCCGCCGCCTTGCGCTCGGCGAGCAGCGACGTGGCGACCTGGAAGCCGATACCCCGGCTCCAGGCCCGCAGGAACGACGGCGTCCAGTAGGGACGCAGCTCCCGCAGCAGCTCGACGCGCAGGTCGGCCCGCTCGCCCCAGGCCTCGGCGAGGCCCGGGCCGACGTCCGCCATCGTCAGCGTGCCGAACCGGGGGTTGAACGCGGACATGAACGTCACCTCGTCGGCGGTGGCGCCGACCAGCAGCGGTACATCCCGCTGGGTCGCCGCCGGGACCGGGTCGAACGGGTGGGCCGGGAGCGCGGCGCCGTCGAGCACGGGCGCGAACCCGAGCGGGCCGGGGCTCTCACCCGCCCTGGCCGCGGCGGCGGCCGCCGTCAGGAGCGCGCTGACGGGAAGCTCCTGGATCCGGTCCAGGCGCGCGGCGTCGAGGTCGAGGCCGCGCACCAGCGCGCGCGCCGCGCGGTCGGCGTGCTCGGCGGTGACGGCCCGCAGGCTGGGCCCGCTCTGGATCGCCGCCCGGTGCACCAGCCCCGCGGCCGCCGGCATGGCGAGCAGCGCGGAGACCTTCGCGCCGCCGCCGGACTGGCCGAACACCATCACCCGGCCCGGGTCGCCGCCGAAGCCCGCGGCGTTGTCGCGGACCCACTCCAGCGCCAGGGCGATGTCGAGCATCCCCGCGTTGCCCGACCCGGCCCACCGCTGCCCGCCCAGCCCGTCCAGGTGCAGGTGGCCGAGCACGCCGAGACGGTGGTTGACGGTGACGACGACGACATCGCCGCGGCGGGCGAGCCGGTCGCCGAAGTAGGCCGCGTTGTTCGCGCTGCCGCTGGAGAAGCCGCCGCCGTGCAGCCACACCATGACCGGCCGCCGGCCGTCGTCGCTGGCGGGCGTCCAAAGGTTGAGATTGAGGCAGTCCTCGCTGACCCGTCCCCGGTCGCCGCCGCCGGACAGGGTGACCAGCGCGATGCTGCGCGCGATCGCGGCGGCCCGGTCGACACCGGGCTCGTCCGCGCCGTAGCGGGCACCCAGCCGCAGCATCGACTGCTTGCACCGCGGCCCCCAGGCGACGCAGTCGCGCACGCCCGCCCACGGCTCGGCCGGTGACGGGGGGAGGAACCGCCCGGCTCCGGACGTCGGCCCGCCATAGGGAATCCCGAGGAACGCGAGCGTCCCGTTCTGCTCGACGAGCCCGCGTACCTTCCCGGACGTGGTGTCGACGACGCTGCCCTCAGCGACGCTGGTCACGCGACCTCCAGGCGGTTTCAGGGCCTGAGCCGGCGCTGGCCGGCCGCGGGGGCCCGGCACGGCCGCATCCGGATGCTACGGCGACTGGCCCCCTCACCGCCCGTATTCGCCAGAGTCCGCACGGGCGATCTAGCGGTGCCCCAGCCAACCGGCGTCGTCGGTCGGTCGGCGCCGGGACGGCGGCGTACGTACGTACGGAAGGACGCGCGCCCGCGGTCCTGGACCAGCGCGCGCCGCGCGGGCGGGCGGGCTGTGTCAGGCGCCACGCTGGCATACGGGGCGTGGACAGGCTCCGGAGGGGCGAGGACGGGCCGGGAAGGATAGCATCCGGGCCATGGCACGTACACCTGTTAATGTGACGGTAACCGGCGCCGCCGGGCAGATCGGGTATGCGCTTCTTTTTCGGATCGCATCCGGGCAGCTCCTCGGCGCGGACACCCCGGTCAAGCTGCGCCTGCTGGAAATCCCGCAGGCGGTCAAGGCTGCCGAAGGAACGGCGATGGAACTCGCCGACGCCGCTTTCCCGCTGCTTTCCGGCGTCGACATCTTCGACGACCCGGTAAAGGCGTTCGAGGGCGCGAACGTGGCCCTGCTGGTGGGTGCCCGGCCGCGCACCGCCGGCATGGAGCGCGGTGACCTGCTGGAGGCCAACGGCGGCATCTTCAAGCCGCAGGGCGCCGCCATCAACGCGGGTGCGGCGAGCGACATCAGGGTCCTGGTCGTCGGCAACCCGGCGAACACCAACGCCCTCATCGCCCAGACGCACGCCCCGGACGTCCCGGCCGGCCGCTTCACCGCGATGACCCGCCTGGACCACAACCGGGCCATCTCGCAGCTGTCCGCGAAGCTCGGCGTCGGGGTCGCGGACATCAAGAAGATCACGATCTGGGGCAACCACTCGGCCACCCAGTACCCGGACGTCTTCCACGCCGAGGTCGCGGGCAAGCCCGTCGCCGACCAGGTCGACGAGGCCTGGCTGGCCGACGAGTTCATCCCGACCGTCGCCAAGCGGGGTGCCGCGATCATCGCCGCCCGGGGCGCGTCGTCGGCCGCCTCCGCCGCCTCCGCCGCGATCGACCATGTCCACACCTGGGTGAACGGCACCGCCGACGGTGACTGGGCCTCGATGGCCATCCCCTCGGACGGCTCCTACGGCGTGCCCGCCGGCCTGATCTCGTCGTTCCCGGTGACCTGCAAGGACGGCGAGTACACGATCGTCCAGGGCCTGGACCTGAACGAGTTCTCACGCACCCGCATCGACGCCTCGGTCGCCGAGCTCGTCGAGGAGCGCGACGCGATCCGCTCCCTCGGCCTGATCTGAATCTCTGGTTCGCTCCGTGCGGGCACGGCGCTCCGGCCCCTTACTCGCTTCGCTCCCAAGGGACCTCCGCGCCGTGTCCTCCTCCGCGAACGTGCGCTCCGGCGACCTCCGCTGCGGCCCGCCTACGTCGCTTCGCTCGTAGGCGGGCCTCCGCGGAGGCGCGCCTCCGCGCCAGCACGGTCGCCTCTCGCTTGAACGGCACCAATCCAGGACCGGCCCGATCCGGGGCCAGCTTCTACCGGAACCACATCGCTTTGCCCGTGGAGTCCGGACTGGGTACTGGTCGCGTCCCATACCGATCAGGCGTGAAGACCGCCCCACGAGCGAAGCAACGTGCTAGTCATCCGAGCGCTGCGCCGTCGGTTTGGTGACGTACAGCGGAACGCAACCGTGCTGGGCGCGGAGGCGCGCCTCGCGGAGGCCCTCCTACGAGCGAAGCGACGTAGGGGGGCCGCAGCGAGGTCGCCGCAGCGCCCGTGAGCGCAGGAGGACGGCGCGCGGAGGTCCCGTGGGAGCGAAGCGAGTACGGGGCCGGAGCGCCGTGCCCGCACGGAGCGAACCAGCAACAACCTTCCAGCCCAACCCCGGGCCGACCCCAACCCCGGCCCCCGACCGGACCGGACCACGATCCGGCCGGGCCACGACGCTTGCTCGTGGTCGGCCAAGGTCTGCCGGCGCGGGTGGCGATCGGCGACGGCGCGGAGTAGACCGGGGGTACGGAGCCAGGGCCACCGCCGGGCCGGACCGACAGCCGCGAGGCTCCCGAGGGAGGCGCGCGATGGACGCGGTGACCCAGGTGCCCAGGCCGGTCAACGAGCCGGTCCGGACGTATCCGGCGGGCTCCGAGGCACGCGCGCGGCTCGCCGCGCGGTGCGACGAGCTGGCCGCGGCGCCCGTGGAGCTGACGGCCGCGATCGGCGGGGAGCGACGGCTCGGGGGTGGGGCGGCGGTCGACGTCGTCATGCCGCACGACCACAAGCACGTGCTCGGGACGTTCCGCGCCGCGACCCAGGACGACACCCGCGGGGCGCTGGCGGCTGCGCGCCAGGCGGCGCCCGGGTGGCGGGCGCTCGGGTTCGACGACCGGGCCGCGGTGTTCCTGCGGGCGGCGGAGCTGCTGGCCGGGCGGTGGCGGGACACGCTGAACGCGGCGACGATGCTCGGGCAGAGCAAGGTCGCGCACGAGGCCGAGATCGACGCCGTCTGCGAGCTGGTCGACTTCTGGCGGTTCAACGTCGCGTTCGCCCGGGAGATTCTCGCCGACCAGCCGGCGTCGGGCGCCGGGGTGTGGAACCGGGCGGACCACCGCCCCCTGGAGGGATTCGTCTACGCGATCACACCGTTCAACTTCACCTCGATCGCCGGCAACCTGCCGACCGCGCCCGCCCTGATGGGCAATGTCGTCCTGTGGAAGCCCTCCCCCACCCAGCAGCTCGCCGCGCACTTCCTGATGGGGCTGCTGGCGGAGGCGGGCCTGCCACCCGGGGTGATCTCGATGCTGCCCGGCGACGGTGCCGACGTCTCCGCCGTGGCGCTCACCGACCCGGACCTCGCCGGCATCCACTTCACCGGCTCGACGCGGACCTTCCAGCACCTGTGGCGCCAGGTCGGCGAGAACATCGCCCACTACCGCGGCTACCCGCGCCTGGTCGGCGAGACCGGCGGGAAGGACTTCGTCCTCGCCCACCCGTCGGCCGACCCGGACGTGCTGCGCGCGGCGCTGCTGCGCGGCGCGTTCGAGTACCAGGGCCAGAAGTGCAGCGCCGCGTCCAGGGCGTACGTCCCCGAGTCGGTGTGGCGGCGGATGCGCGACGGCCTCGTCGGCGAGACCGAGACGCTCATGACCGGGGATGTCACCGACCCCGCGGTGTTCTGCGGCGCGCTCATCGACGCCCGCGCCTACGCCCGGGTGACGGCGGCGATCAACCGGGCCCGGCGGGTCGACTCGCTGACGATCGTCGCCGGCGGGCTGGCGGACGACAGCCGCGGCTGGTTCGTCCGCCCGACGATCGTCCTCGGCACCGACCCCGCGGACGAGGCGTTCGCCACCGAGTACTTCGGCCCGCTGCTCGCCGTCCACGTCTTCGCCGACGCCGACTACGACCGGGTCCTCGTCGGGATCGCCGACCCCGACGCGTCGCGCTACGCGCTGACCGGCGCGGTCATCGCCCAGGACCGGGCCGCGGCGGCGGCGGCCCTCGACGCGCTGCGGTTCGCGGCGGGCAACTTCTACGTCAACGACAAGCCAACCGGCGCGGTCGTCGGCCAGCAGCCCTTCGGGGGCGCCCGCGCCTCCGGCACCGACGACAAGGCCGGCTCGGCGCTGAACCTCCTGCGCTGGACCAGTCCGCGCGCCATCAAGGAGAATCTCCGCCCACCGACCAACCACCACTACCCCTCCTGAAGCGGCCGGGTTGGCGATGGTCGGCGGGGTGAGATAGGTCAATTTGGAAGCTTGAAACTTAGAATTGATCGTCTCGCAACCGAACGCGGCCAGCGGTGCTGGACAGTGTTGGCGTGGTCGACATCGGGGACTTCACCGGCGGTCGCTGGCGCGCCGCCACTGCCCGGTGTCCGAAGACGATGACGCACGGCCCCTGCGCCGGGGTCGACACGGACGGGTCCTGCGAGGTTCCCGGGTTCGGGACCTGCGCCTTCCTCGAGGTCGACCCCGCCGGCTGGCCCTACGCCGCCGCGCCCGCCGCGCCCGCTGGGCCCGCCGGGCAGGTCCCGGCCGCCAGCCGCCGGGACTCGCCGGGCTCTCCCGCCGGCCGACCTCCGCGGGTCGCCGAGTTCCTGGCCGCGGCCGCCACCCGGCCGGTGATCGTCGCCGACCTGCCCGCCGCGCCGCTGTCCGCCGCCAGCCTGCGCGCGAGCGCGGCGGCGCTCGCCGGCACGGCCGACGCCTGCCTGCTCGGCGACCACGGCGGCGCGCGGGTCCAGTTCCCGCCCTCCTACCGGGCCCGGCTGCTCGCCGAGGAAGGCGTCCCCGCCTGGGCCGGGATCAACTGCCGGGACCGCAACCAGGTCGCGATCGAGGGCGAGATCGCGGCCTGCGCCGACGCAGGCGCTGTCGCGCTGCACTGCGTCACCGGCGACCACACCGCGCTCGGCCACCGGGCGGACGCCGCGGGGGTCTTCGACCTGGACTCCGTCGGCGTCGTGGAGCTTGCCGCCGCCGCGGCGGCGCGCTCCGGCGGGCCGCTGTGCTCGGTCGCGCACGCCCCCGCCGCGCCCCCGGCGGAGCGGCGGCTCCCCCGGCTGCTCGCCAAGATCGACGCGGGCGCGGACGCGGTGTTCGTCGACCACTGCGGCGGGCCGGGGCCGGTCGCGGACGCGGTCGGTGAGCTGCGCGCGGCCGGCTTCACGGGGCTGGTGCTCATCTGTGTCCCGGTCGTCACGAGCGCGGCGTCGGCGGCGGTGATCGCCTCGTTCGCGGGCGCCCGGCTACCGCCCGGCTACCTGGAGCGGATCACTGGCGACGCGTGGGCGCCACCGGCCAACGGCGCCGCGGGTGCCGCGGGCACGGGAATCGCGGCCGTCACGGCGGTGGAGGCGGCCGAGATCGAGGCTGCCGGGATCGCGGAGTGCACCGAGCTCGCCGAGCGGATGCTGGAGATCCCCGGCGTCGACGGAGTGAACCTCTCCGGCGGCGCCCCACCCGGCCAGGAGGCGGCGCTCGCCACGGCGATGGCCGAGATCGCCAGGCGGGTGCTCGGCGTCGCCGCGCCGCCCGGCCGCCGGGGGCGACGCCGGGCAGCCGCTGGCACGGGAGCCGGGCCGTCATGAGACGGTTCACCATGGGACACGGGGCGCGAACCGCCCGCATCGGACGAGTCACGCGCAAGGGGCAGACCGTGTACAGAGGGCGGGCGGCGCGGACGGGGCCGGTCAGGCGGGCGGTCGCCTGCGCCGGCGAGCTGGGAGGCGTTGTGGGCGGATGGCGGTGGGCATGAGCTGGCTGCGCTCGGCGATGACGGCGACGGGTGACATCGTCGACGTCGAGATCGCGGACGGGGTGATCGGGCAGGTGCTGCCCGCCGGGACGGCCGGCGCCGGCACGACCGGCACCTCGGCGGACGCTGCCGCGACGGCCGGCGGGCTCGGCCCGGACGACGTCGACCTGTCGGGCCAGGTGCTGCTCCCGTCGTTCGTCGAGCCGCACGCGCACCTGGACAAGGCGCTCACCGCCTCGCTCGGGCCCAACCTCACCGGCGACCTCGCCGGCGCCATCGCCGCGATGGAACTGCTGCGCGAGCTGACCACGCCCGCGGACATCATCACCCGGGCCGAGGCGGCGCTGCGCATCCACCTCGCCTACGGCACCACCCACATCCGCTCCCACGTCAACGTGCTCTCCGACGTGGGCCTGTCGGGCCTGGAGGCGATGATCGAGGTCCGGGAGCGCTGGCGCGGTGTCATCGACCTGCAGCTGGTGGCGCTGGTCAACGACGCCGCCGGCCCGTTGCTGCGCGAGGCCCTCAAGATCGGCGCGGACGTCGCCGGCGGCTGCCCGCACATGGAGGACGACCCGGACCGGGCCGTCGCCGCCTGCCTGGACGCCGCCGGCGAGGCGGGCAAGCCGATGGACCTGCACACCGACGAGACGCTCAACCCGGCCGCGCTGAGCCTGCGGACCATGGCCGACCTGGTCCTGCGCACCGGATTCCCGCACGGCGTGACGGCGAGCCACTGCGTCAGCCTGTCGATGCAGCCGATCGAGACCCAGCGGGAGATCTCGGAGCGGGTCGCCGAGGCCGGCATCGCCGTCGTCGCGCTGCCGCAGACGAACCTGTTCCTGCAGGGCCGCGACCACCCGGTCGCGACCCCGAGGGGGCTGACCGCCGTCGGGCCGCTGCTGCGCGCCGGGGCGACGGTCGCCGCCGGCGGCGACAACCTGCGCGACCCGTTCCACCTCGTCGGCCGCGGCGACGCGCTGGAGGTCGCGGCGCTCATGATCACCTGTGGCCATCTCGACCCGATCGAGGCGCTGGACACGGTGACCGCGGCGCCGCGGGCGGCGATGGGCCTGCCGGCGGTGACGCTGACGCCCGGCGCGCCCGCCGACCTGGTCGCGATGCCCGCGACCGACGTGCTCGACGCCCTCGGCATCGCCGGCGCCGAGCGGACCGTGTGGCGCGACGGCCGGGTCGTCGCCCGCACCGTGGTGCGTTCCGAGCTCGCCGCCCCGCCGGGGGCGTCGCCCGTCTCCGCCGCGTCCGCATGGTCGACGGGTTCGTCCACCCCCTTCCAACCGAAGGCCTAGCCGATGACGATGACAACCGAACCCCCGCCCGCGACGACCGCGGCGCTGCGCTTCTCCGGCGTCAGCAAGAAGTTCAAGGACGGCACGGTCGCGCTCACCGGCGCCGACCTGGCGGTCGCGCCCGGCGAGTTCGTCACGGTCGTCGGCCCGTCGGGCTGCGGGAAGAGCACGTTGCTGCGGATCGCCAGCGGCCTGGACAAGGCGAGCGACGGCGAGGTCGACGTCCATTCAAAGTCCGTCGGCTACGTCTTCCAGGACGCCACCCTGCTGCCCTGGCGCACTGTCTGGGACAACGTCCGGCTGCTCGCCGAGCTCGAGCGCATGGACAAGAAGGAGCGCGACCGGCGGGTCCGCGACGCGATCGACCTGGTCGGCCTCACCGGTTTCGAGAAGCACCTGCCGCAGGAGCTGTCTGGCGGCATGCGAATGCGCGTGTCGCTGGCCCGGTCGATGGTGCTGGCCCCGGACGTGTTCCTGTTCGACGAGCCGTTCGGGGCGCTCGACGAGATCACCCGGGAGCGGCTCAACGACGAGCTGCTGCGCATGTTCATCCAGAGCCGGTTCGCGGCGCTGTTCATCACTCACTCGGTGCAGGAAGCCGTTTTCCTGTCCGGGCGGGTGCTGGTGATGAGTGGCCGGCCGGGCCGGGTGAAGGCCGAGGTGGCCGTCCCGTTCGACTACCCGCGCGCACCGGAGATCCGCTACAGCGCCGAGTTCGCCGCGCTGTGCGGCGAGGTCTCCCAATACCTCAGGGACGTGTGACGATCATGACGGTTGACGTTGACTCCACGGCGGCAACCCCCGCCGTCGGGCCGGCGCCGGGCGAGGTGGTCGCGCCGCCGGTGGCCCCCCGCGCTCCCGGTGGTTGGTGGGCGCGGTCGCGCGGGACGCTCTTCAACAAGTTCCTGCTGCCGTTCTGCGTGTTCGCCCTGTTCGTCGGCGGCTGGTACCTGGTCTCGGGGCTCACGCTGACCAAGCAGCAGCGGTTCATGCTTCCGCTGCCGCACGACGTGATCCGGGTCGGCTTCCTCGACTGGTCGAACTTCAAGGTCATTCTTGAGGCGCTGCGTTACACCGTCATCGTCACCTTCATCGGACTGGCGATCTCGATGGTCCTCGGGGTGCTCGCCGCGGTGCTCATGAGCCAGGCGCAGTGGATCGAGAGCTCGCTCTACCCGTGGGCGGTCGTCCTGCAGACCGTGCCGATCCTCGCGCTCACCCCGGTGCTGAGCTTCTTCTTCGGGTTCGCGCTCACCAGCCGGACGATCGTCTGCGTCATCATCGCGTTCTTCCCGATCGTCTCGAACACGCTGTTCGGCCTGCAGTCGGTCGACAGGGGCATGCACGAGCTGTTCACCCTGCACCACACCGGCCGGCTCACCAGGCTGTGGAAGCTGCAGCTGCCGGCCGCACTGCCGGCGATGTTCTCCGGTTTCCGGGTCGCCGCGGGGCTGTCGGTCATCGGCGCGATCGTCGGGGAGTTCTTCTTCAAGCAGGGCAACGCCGGGCTCGGCACCAACCTGTCCGTCTACAGCTCGCGGCTCGAGGGCGAGCGGCTGTGGGCGACGACGCTGGTGGCGAGCCTGCTCGGCATCGCCGTCTTCGTCTTCTTCGGCTGGCTGTCGCGCCGCGTCGTCGGCCGCTGGTACCAGGCGAAGCGAGGCTGATCCTTCCGTCACGCCTCCGTCACGCCCGAGGCGGCGGCCCCAAGGCACAAGGTCGGCAGCGGCGCCGTGAACGCTCCCTCCCGAGTTTGTGCGCCGCGGCGCCGCTTTCGCACTCGCCTCCCGCTGTCCGTCCCGCCGTAGTCCGCACCACCGCTCCGCCCACTGCCGTTCCACCCGCTCCGCCGCACCACCCGCGTCACCGCGTCACGCCAGCCGCGCCACCGCGGCACGGTTCATATCCATCGATGCCGTCGGGTGCACGCCACCCGAGAAACCAGGGGGAGACTCCGTTGACCAGACCACGCCCGACCAGGCTCGTCGCGGCCACCGCCGCGGCGGTCGCGCTCGCCCTGGTCGCCGCCGCCTGTGGCGGCGACGACACGACGAGCCCCGCGCCGTCTGCGTCCGCGGGCGGCGCGGTGCCGGCCCAGTACGACCTGAAGGCGGCCGGCTGCCCGAGCACCATCGTCCTGCAGTCCGACTGGAACCCCGAGTCGGAGCACGGCGGGCAGTACCAGCTGCTCGGCCCTAACCCGTCGTTCAACACCGGCAAGAAGTCGGTCACCAGTGAGCTCGTCGCGCACGGCGGCGTGGACACCGGCGTCAAGCTGGAGATCCGTGCCGGCGGCCCGGCGATCGGTTTCCAGACGGTCACGTCGCAGCTGTACGCCGACCCCAACATCACGATCGGCTACATCAGCACCGACGAGCAGATCCAGACCTCGAAGGACCACCCGACCGTCGCGCTGCTCGCCGGCCTCGAGAAGAGCCCGCAGGAGATCGGCTGGTCGCCGGAGAAGCACCCGGACTTCAAGACGATCGCCGACATCGGCAAGACCGACACCAAGGTGCTCTACTTCGAGGGCGCCGCGTACATGGACTACTTCACCGGCCAGGGCATCCTGAAGAAGAGCCAGATCGACGGCAGCTACGACGGCACCCCGACGAACTTCGTCGCCTCCGGTGGCGAGTACGCCGTCCAGGGCTTCGCGACCTCCGAGCCCTACACCTGGGAGAACGAGGTCCGTTCCTGGGGCAAGCCGCTGAAGTACCAGCTGGTCGCCGACGCGGGCTTCGACTTCTACCAGCAGGAGATCGGCGTGCGGGCGGACAAGCTCGACGCCCTCAAGCCCTGCCTCACCAAGCTGATCCCGATCATGCAGCAGGCGATCGTCGACTTCATCGCCGACCCGGCCACGGCCAACAAGGTCATCCTGGACGCGGTCACGAAGTACAACAACGGCTGGGTCTACACCCAGGGCGTCGCGGACTACGCGGTCAAGACCATGGCCGAGCTCGGCATCATCGGCAACGGCAAGACCCCGACCCTCGGCGACTTCGACGACGCCCGCACCCAGACCCTGATCGGCATCCTCTCCCCGATCTACGCCCAGCAGAACAAGCCGATCAAGGACGGGCTCAAGCCGTCGGACCTCTACACCGACGAGTTCCTCGACACCAAGATCAGCCTGACCTCCTGACCTCCTGACGCCCGCCGGCCTCGTGGGCGTCCACGAGGCCGGGGGCGCGCGGATACAGGCGCGCTAGGTACAGCTGACGAACGCGGGTCCCGGTGGCCTCCGCCCGGCGGGCGGCCACCGGGATCCGTCGTTCCCGATGACGGAGGATGTTCATGGCGGAACCTGTCGCCATGCCGGTGTTCAAACGGGCCACGCTGCCCGAGGTGACCCCGGTCGACCCAGAAGCGCTGAACAACCTGACCTTCGAGCTGAGCCAGCTGCTCGGCGAGGACGCGGTGTCCCGCGACGAGGCGGCCCGGCTGACCGCGTCGACGGACTGGGCGCACATGAGCCCCGTCCTGCGCCCGATGCTGCCCGGCGGCGTCGCCGACGTCGTGGTCCGCCCGCCCGACGCCGAGGGCATCGCCGTGGCCGTCGGCGCCGCGCACCGCCACCGGGTGCCGGTCACCGTGCGCGGGCAGGGCACGGGCAACTACGGCCAGGGCATCCCGCTGTTCGGCGGGCTGGTCCTCGACACGTCCCGGGCGACGAAGGTGCTCGCCGTCGAGGACGGCTGGATCACCGCCGAGGCGGGCGCGTCCTTCGTCCTCATGGAGAAGGCGGCGCTGGCGACCGGCCAGGAGCTGGCCATCATGCCGTCGACCGTGGGCTCCACGATCGGCGGGTTCATCGCCGGCGGCGCCGGCGGTACCGGTTCGATCGCGAACGGCGCCGTCTGGGACGGCTACATCCGCTCGCTGCGGGTCGTGCCGTGTACCGACGACGCCACCCCGGTGGACGTGCCCTACCCGGACAACATGGCCCAGTCGCACGCCTTCGGCGTCAGCGGCGTCATCGCGACGGCGACGGTGGCGCTGCGCCCGGCGCGGCGCTGGACCGCGCTGTTCGCCTCGTTCCCCGAACTCGACGGCGCCGTCGCCGCCGGCGAGGACCTGTTCGGCCTGGAGCCGACGCCCAGGCTGCTCTCCCTCGACGAGGCGGGCGTCGTCGCCACCTACCGCCCGGCCGACCCGGCGATGCCGGCCGACCGGCTGTCGGTGCGCGGCATCGTCACCGAGGAGAGCGTCCCGGCGGCGACCGCGATCGTCGAACGCCACGGCGGCCGGGTCGACGCGGTCCGGCCGAAGGGCCCGGCCCTGGTCACATCGCTGTCGTACAACCACACCACCTACCGGGTCCGCAAGCTGCGCCCCGAGCTCACCCACCTTCAGTGCGGCGGTCCAGGGCTCACCCGGCGCCGCGCCGAGGTGGCAGCCATCGCGCCGGACACCCTCATCCACCTGGAGGGCTTCGCCGACCTGGAGGGCGGCGGCCGGTTCTGGGCCGGCATGCTGTTCCTGCGCTTCGACGACGCCGACACCCTCTACGACCGGATGGCCCGCCTCGCCGAGGTCGAGGTCTTCGTCAACGACCCGCACACCTGGGTGCTGAAGAACCGCGTCGACATGATCCGTGAGGCCGCCGCCCGCTTCGACCCCGACGGCCTGCTCAACCCCGGGAAGCTCCCCGCTCCGTAGCCTCCTGGGCTCCCCACGGCCGGCCGCCGGTGCCGCCGCCCGCGTGCTCAGGGCGGCGGCTGCCGGGCCGGCTAGGCACCGAGCACCCGGCTGCTGTCGAGCGTTCCCTCGACGATGCCGCGGGCCAGGTCGGTGAGGCGGGTGTTGGTGTCGCGGGCGTACCGGCGCAGCCGGGCGAACGCCTGGTCCATGTCGAGGCCGCCGCGTTCGGCGAGGACTCCCTTGGCCTGCTCGATCATGATCCTGCTGGTCAGGGCGTGCTGCAGCTGCTCGGCCAGCAGCTCGTGGTGACGGATCGCGCGCTCCTGCAGGATGGCGATCGTGGCCACGTCGGCGAGCGCCTGGGCGACACGGGCCTCGGTGTCCTCGAGCGGGCCGGGCCGGGCCCCGAAGAGGCTGAGCGTCCCGACCACGTCGTCGCGCAGCCGCATCGGCAGCACGTGCACGCCGCGGTAGCCGGCGGAGCGGGTCTCGGCCGCGAAGACCGGCCACCGCAGGGCCGCCAGGTCGATGTCGGGAACCGTGACCGTCATGCCGGTCCGATAGCAGTCCAGGCCAGGCCCTTCGTCGTGCTCAAGCTGCAAGAGCCCCAGCAGGCGGCTCGCCTCCGACGACGCGGCCACCACCTGCAGCCTCCCGCGCTGGTCGGACAGCAGCAGGCCGGCCGCGGCCACGCCGAGGAGCGCTACGCAGTGGTCAGCCAACCGGTGTAGCAGGTCCGCCGCGTCATAGTCGGCGACCAAGCTGTCGGCGAGGCCCACGAACGCCTCGCTCAGCTCCCGTTCCCGGCACACCGCTGCCTCCGCACGCCTCACCAACGGGGGGACCGTCCCTCCCTGCCCCCATCATCGGGGCAGGTCTCCGCCGAGCCGCAGCCGGCGGGCAACAATGTCGCGGGCGGTCTCGTCGGCTATCTGACCCCGGGCACGGGCGAGCGCGCGCAGCCGCACCAGGGCCTCCTGCGCGCTCACGCCGAGCTGGGCCATGACCATCCCGGTAGCCTGGTGGATTTCGGGCCGGTACAGCGAGGCGGCCCGCGCCCGCAGCCGGGCCGCGGCCTCGCCCGCCAGATCGTCCTCAGGACCGCCCGCGAGGTCGCCCGTGATGTCGTCCAGGTCACATTCGGACGCGCCAGGCGCCGCCATGATCGCGCGCCCTTCGGCCGCGCTGTCGTCCAAGCCGCCTCCAGGCGCGCCAGGCGCCGCCATGATCGCGCGTCCTTCGGCCGGGTCGCCTGTCGCGTCGCCGGGTGGGCTGCCGGCCGGCGGGTCGAGCAGGATCAGGGCGACGGTGTCCGCGACGACCAGCGCGTCCGCCAGGGCGCCGCCGTCCAGCCCGCCGGGGCTGGCCCGGACGAGGAACAGCGTCCCCAACTCGATCGCACCGATCCGCAGCGGGAAGGCGAAGACCGCCCGGTACCCGGCGGCCAGCGTCGTGGGCGTGAACCGCCCCCAACGCTGCCCCGCCGGCCCGGCCAGATCCCCCACGAGCACCGGGCCGCCGTCCTCGGCGGCGTCGTGGCAGGGGCCCTCATCGAGGGCGAGCTGAAGATCGTCGAGCCGGCCGGCCGCCGCGTCGCTCGCGCCGCGCGCTCCCCGGCCGATGGCGCCGGACGTCACCGAGATCGCCGCGCCGTCGACGTGCAGGACCGACGCGACGCGGACGCACAGCCGGTCCAAGCCTGGGCCTGGGCCGGCGTCGTCCGAGGCCGCGCGCGGGCCTGTCAGGGATTGGCCCGCCCGCGAGGCCCGCGGCGTGCCGCGCGCCCGGCTCGGGTTACGTGGGCGCTCCCCGGCCGCTCGGTCGGGCGAGCCGGGCTGCCCGCGCCCGCGGTCCGGCAGCCCCGGCTCTGGCTGTTCACGCCTGGGCGGGACGACGCCGCAGCGGCTCGCCGACGGCGTGCAGGTGGGCGAGAATCTCCCGGTACGAGCCCAGGGGGCTGCTCTCCCGGTAGCTGATGCCGTGCGTGTCGCAGAACTCCTTCACGATCGCCTGTGTCCGTCGCAGGTTCGGCCTCGGCAGCATCGGGAACAGGTGGTGCTCGATCTGGCGGTTCAGCCCGCCGTAGAAGATGTCGGTGATCCGGCCGCCGCGGATGTTGCGCGAGGAGAGGACCTGCCGCTGCAGGAAGTCGGTGCCGGTCTTGGAGAAGATCTGCATGCCCGTGTGGTTCGGGGCGAACGCGCAGCCCATGTACAGGCCGAACAGCGCCTGGTGGGCCGCGATGAAGACCAGGGCCTTCAGCGGCGACAGGACGAGGAAGATCGTGCCGAAGTAGGCGATGGTGTGGGCCGCGAGCAGCGCCGCCTCGGTGACCGCGCCCCGGTTCCGCCGCGCCGCCAGCTCGCGGATGCTGGCCACGTGCAGGTTCAGGCCCTCGAGCAGCACGACCGGGAAGAACAGGTATGCCTGGTGGCGGGTCATCCAGCGCAGGATGCCGCGGCGGTCGTGGGCCTCGTCCGGCGAGAACACGAACGCACCACTGCCAACGTCGGGGTCGCGACCCACGGTGTTCGGGTGCGCATGGTGCCGGCCGTGCTTGTCCATCCACCAGCCGAAGCTCAGCCCGACCAGCAGGTTTCCGTGCAGGAGGCCCACGGCCTTGTTGGACCGCCGGCCGGCGAAGATCTGCCGGTGGCCCGCGTCGTGCCCGAGAAACGCCACCTGGGTGAACATCACCGCCAGGAACGCCGCGGTGAACAGCTGCCACCACGAGTTTCCCAGCCAGGCGAAGAACAGCCAGCCGCCGCCGAGCAGCGCCCAGTTCGCCAGGATCATGAGGGCGTAGCGACCAGGGCGGCGGTTCATCAGTCCAGCGCGCTTTACGCGCTGGGACAGCTCGACGTAGTCGAGACGGCCGGCCGGTACCGGCGAGCTGTCGTCAGACTGGGCCAAATCCGGAATTTTAGACGCGGCCATGGCATTAACGGTCATGGTCATCCTTCTCAGCCGACCCTACGGAATCAGCGAGTTGGAACCCAGAACAGGCGTTCGGACCAGACCGGGACGAGTACTCAGTCGCTTTCGAGCAGCCTACCGGGCGGCGGTCCGGCCAGCCGCCCGGGTCTACCGACCTGGCACAAATAGTGGACCTGGCACAATCATCAGTGGGCCGGGATCGCGGATCCCGACGCGGTGGTCGGCGCCCTGCCGGCGGTGGGCGTCCGGCGGAGGTCGCCGCCGGGGTGAGGCGGCCGGCGTGACGACGAAGACGGAAGTCCCCGACGGGACTCCACCCCCGCGAGCCGCCGCCGGCCGGGGCCGGGTGGTCAGCGCCGAGCTCGCGTTCGACGTCGAGGAGCCCGCGGACATCGCGTTGTCGATCGCCGCCGCCCGAGGACCCCGGGTACTCGTCGAACGGCTGGCCACCACGACAACGGGTGAGGCACCCCTCGTCGAGCCGACTGAACTCACCGCCCCGCACGGCGGCCGGATACACCTGCTTCATGCCCCCCGGGGCCTCCTGTCCGTGTCGTACTGGGCGGAACTCGAGCAGGCGCCCGCGGCCCCCGCGGCCTCCCCCGGCGGGGATACGGTCGCCCACAAGGACATATCCCCCGGCCTCGCCGACGCCGGCGGACTCACCATGGAACAACTGACCTACCTCTGGCCGAGCCGCTACTGCCCGTCAGATCACGTCGTCGGTTTCGCGGTCGCCGAGTTCGGCGGCCTGCCGCCAGGGCGGCCCCGGGTCGACGCCATCGCCGCCTGGATCCATCACCGCATCGGCTACGTACCCGGCTCCAGCGCCGTCCACGACTCCGCCGAGGACACGCTGCTCACCGGGCAGGGCGTCTGCCGCGACTTCGCCCACCTGGGCATCACGCTCTGCCGGGCGCTCCTGATCCCGGCCCGCTTCGCCGCCGTCTACGCGCCCGGGCTGACCCCGATGGACTTCCACGCGGTCTTCGAGGCCTGGATCGACGGCGTCTGGCGGGTCTACGACGCCACCCGCAAGGTCCCGCGGGCGAGCCTGGTGCGCATCGCGACCGGCCGGGATGCCGCCGACGCCGCCTTCGCCGACATTCTGGGGGGCATCGTCACCCTCCAGTCGATCGAGGTCACCGCGACGACGGCCGGAGACCTCCCCGTCGACGAGCACACGTCCGGCGCCCTGCTCAGCTGAGACCGCGCCGGTCCTGTGTGTGGACCTCGTGACCTCTCCGGCTACAGCGGCAGCCTGGTGCGGCCGGCCGAGGCCAGGACCGTCGCCGCGGCGTTGCGGCCGGAGGCGCCCCAGACACCGGCCCCGGGGAAGGTGGCCCCGCCCGTCAGGTAGAGGCCGGCGATCGGCGTGCGGTAGCGGGACAGCTCGCGATGGCGGCCCAGCAGGGCCGCCATGACCCCGTCGGGGAAGGACGGGACGTAGCCGCGGCGCAGGAAGAACTCACGCTCGTAGTCGGGCGGGGTCATCGCCCGCCAGTCGCGCACCGACGCGAGCACGCCCGGCCCGTCGCCGCAGATCGAGGCGAACCGCTCCAGCCAGCCCCACGGCAGCGCCGGGTCGCCCCAGCCGCCGCGCAGCGCCCACGGCGTCCACAGCACCTCAAGGCTCAGGACGTGCACGCCCGCGTCGCGTGTGGGGCCTCCCGCCGCGGGAGGCTCCGCCATCACCCCCCGCCCTTCGGCCGGCGAGGGCCGCATGGTCTCGTCCAGGACGGACGGGGTGTTGAGGAAGAACATCGGCGGATCGCTGACCAGGCCGGCCCGCAGCGCCGCCGCGGCCGCGACCTGCTGCTCGGACGTCGGGCTCACGACCGTCGTCGGCACGTGGCGCAGCGCGGCCGGCAGCACATCCTCGGGCAGCTCCAGCACGGCGCGCGGCGTCGGCGGGGCGGTGACGACCGCGTCCACCTTCGACTCGTAGCCGTCGGCCGCGGGCCTTTCCACCCAGCGTTTCCGCAGGCCCCGCGCGGCCGGCACGCCGGCGAGCCAGTCGACGAGCAGGGTGTGCGGGTCGGTGGCGTTGACGACGGCCCCGGCGGTGATCCGCCGCCCGTCACCGAGCCGCACGGCCCGGGCCCGCCCCGACACGATGTCCACCCCGGACACCCGCGCCCCGGTGACGATCCGGCCGCCGTGCGCCCGCGCACAGGCCTCCAGCGCCGCCGGCACCGCGCCGCTGCCGCCCACCGGCCGGCCCACGCCGACGAGGTGGCGGATCGCGAGCCCCAGCGCCCCGAGCCCGCTGCCGGGCGCGTCCGGCCCGAGCCCCCACACCGCAGGGCCGACGGTGTGCGTCGAGGCGATCATCCACGGCGGCAGGCCGAACGACGTGAGCACGTCGACCAGGCTTCGCCGCGGCCAGTCCAGCAGCACCCGGGAGCCGCGCAGCCTCTGCTTCGCGACGACGGTGGCGACGATCGACGGCGTCGTCGGCCGGCCGCACTGCACGGCCAGCACCAGCTTCGCCGCCGGGATCGCGACCTCCAGGTAGCGCCGGTAGGCGGCGGCGACGGCCGGGCCGATGCGGGCGAGCCCGTCGACGGTGCGCTCGATCGAGCGCCACTGGACGAACACCGGCTCGTCGGCCCAGCCGACGCCGATGACCAGCGGATCGACGTCCAGGTAGCGCAGGCCGTACGAGGCGAGGTCGAGCTCCTCGACGATGCCGCTGGCGCGGATCATCGTGTGGTCGCAGTTGCAGATGTTGACGCGGGCACCGACCGCGTCGACCGTCGACGCGCACCCGCCAGCCGTCTCCCGCGCCTCAAGGACGACGACGGACTGGCCGGCGCGCGCCAGGTACGCCGCGCACGCCAGCCCGTTGTGCCCGCCGCCGATGACGACGACGTCGGCGTGCGCCGGTAGCTCGTCCGAGGCGGGCCCGGCCAGCGGCTGGGCCGCCGTGGACAGGCCGGCCGTCACCGGGCGTGCCTCGGGTCGAAGCGGGCGATCTCGCGCAGCGACGCGGACGCGGTCTCGACCATCGCCTCGTAGCGCTCCTTGCCGTGCTCGGCGGTGGCGCCGACCGGGTCGCCGAGCGTGCCGTTCGTCCCGAAGTCGTCGGACAGCCAGCCGAATGAGACCGGGCGGCCCCAGCCGACCCGCTCGAACCCGGCCAGGTGCTCGGGCACGCTGCGCTCGGCGAGGTCCATCCGGACGAGGTCCGGGCGCAGGTGCAGCATCAGCGACGTCTCCTCGATCCCGGCGTGGATGCCCATGCCCAGCTCGGACGCGGGCGCCGTCCCGCCGTGATCCGGCGGCAGCGATGGGTGCATGACGAAGGTCCGCAGCCCGTGCGCGAGCCGGATGTCGCGGCTCGCGACCTGCAACAGCGCGCTGTTGCCGCCGTGGCCGTTGAGGAACACCAGCCGCTCGACGGGCGTCGTCGCGAGGCAGCGGCCCAGGTCGTCGAGCGTCGCCAGCACCGTCGTAGCCGACAGCCACATCGTCCCCGCCGACCAGGCGTGCTCGTTGGACTTGCTGTAGGCCAGCGTCGGCAGCAGCAGCAGGTCGATCTCGTCTCCGTGGGCCGCGACCACGTCGCGCGCGAGCGTGTCGGCGACGACCAGGTCCGTCGACAGCGGCAGGTGCGGCCCGTGCTGCTCCACCGACCCGATCGGCAGGACGGCCACCGCCCCCGGCGACAGGTCCGCGATCTCGGGAGCCCGCAGGTCGGCGAAGATCCTGGTCATGATGCCTCCAGACGCGAAAGCGTTGCCCGGGGAGCCGGCGGCCGGCCAGACGCACGGATCATCCGGGGCGGCCACACCCCTCTCCTCGCATGTTGACCTGGCGAACACTCTGGCCAGCCGTCATGACAGCCTCGTCAGGACGAAATTTCGGCATCGCTAACTTCCTGAGGCCAGCCGGGCGCCGGCCACGGTGGCGGCGCGGGTCAGGCGGCGGTCGGGTCGACGACGCGGCCGACGAACAGCGGGGTGGCCGTCGCCCGGTCGTGGACGACGAACAGGAACGGGCGGTCGACCGTCAGCCGGACCTCGGTCAGGATCGCCGACACCGCCATGGCCACGGCGGTCGCGGCCGCGGCCTCGGTGCCCTGCTCGTCGACCGCGATGAACGCCTCGTGCACCACCTTGTCGATGTGCAGCTTCTCGGCCCGCGTCATCCCGCTGAAGTCGGCGTCGCCGCCGAAGGCGGTCGGCATGCCGAGCGCCGCCAGCGGGTCGCCGAGGCCGGCGTGGGTGCGAAACGTCCAGCGCGGCAGCTCCAGCTCCACCGCGGTCGGCTGGAAACCGGTGAGCAGGCCACGTAGCGCCGTCTCGTCGAGCGCGGCCTCGATCGCGTCGAGTCGGCCCGGGTCCGGCAGCACGACCGCCATGGCCAGCTCGCCGCCGGCGTAGGGGATGTCGACGGCCCGCCAGCCCGGCCCGGTCGCGTACCCGGCCTGGGCCAGGGTCAGGCTCATCAGCCGCGCCTGGACGGCCGAGCCGTCGGGACGGGTGAACGGCGCCGGCCGCGCGTCCCCGAACGGGATCTGCCATGGGGCGCGCAGGTACAGCGCATTGACCAGCACCAGCCGGGTGGAGGCGTCCAGATCGGTGGGCGAGAGCAGCGTGGGGATCCGGTCGTGGGTCTGCTTCGCGGTCCAGTCGTTGATCGCCCTCGTCGCGCCCGCCGCGTCCGCCCCGAAGTCGATGGTCCGCATGCCCGCCCCGTAGTAGCGCGCCAGGGTCTCCAGGAACGGCGCCTCCCAGGGCGTCTGCCGCTGGCCCCACAACGAGTTCGCCACGTCGACGAGAATCTCGATCGTCGACCCGTCTGCCAGCGTCCGCTTGCCGGCCCGGCTCTCCACCGCCAGCGTCAGCGCGTTCAGCCCAGCCGGCAACGCGTCGGGCCCGCTCCCCAGCGCGGAGGCGTGCAGCACCGCGTCCATCTCGGAGGCGGTGCGGCCGGCGGCGCCGGCGCGGGTCATCCCGAGCGCGACCGCCACCGAGTACGGCGAGCACACCAGGTTTCCGGCGTTCGCCGCCGCCATCCGCCGGTACAGGTCGCCGCTGAGCCCCCGGACCGCGGTGGCGGCGCCGGCGAGCGCGCCCGTGTCCGCCGTGGCGCGGGCGACGTTCTGCGCCGCCACCGCCGCGCCGCCACCGTTCCCGCCGCGATCCCCCGGGCCCGCCGCGTCGCCGCACCCGCCGACCAGGGCGCCCGCTCCCAGGCCCGCCGTACCCAGGACGGCCGCTCGCAGTAACTCACGTCGCCGCATCACGCCCCCTCCGACGCACCCCCGGCCGCCCTGGTTCCCTTCCGCGACGTCCTACCCGCGAGGGCGGTGAAGGTGGCCGGTGCGTGGCGGGGCGAGCGGCTCAGCCGAGGACGACGACGCGGGTCGGCCGGAAGGTCACGGCGACGCGGGGCTCGAGGCCAGGGGCGCCGAACTGCTCCAGCGTCCTGCCGTAGGTGGCGAGCATGGTGACCAGGAAGGACTTGTCCGTGTCATCCTCGATGATCGCCTTCGCGCGGATCTCCGCCGTGTGATGCGGGTTCGACGGGGAGATCGCGAAGATGGTGGCCGTCGGGCGCGCCGTCAGGTTCTTGTACTTGTGGCGGTTCTTCGACAGCGAGGTCCGCACGACACCGTCCTCGCCCACCAGGCCCCAGATCGCCGTCGTCTGGATTGAGCCGTCCGCGTTCAGCGTGCTGAGCATGAACGTGGAGCTCGTGAACAGATCTCGGTGCGTCTCCGGGACGGCAAGAGTGTCAGCCATCTTCCCAGTCTTGCCGGACCCCGCCCGGCTCCACGGAGGACCCGTCGTTCCCCGACTACCCAGGTGACGATCGTCCGCTCCGGGTGCCGGGCGAACAGTGCGCGGCGGGGCGCGGGGCGGCGGAGGCATCCGGCGCCCAGAACCCTCTCCCAGCTCTCAGGGCATCTCGTTTGTCTGGGCGGTGCGCAGCTCGTCGAAGGCGTGTGCCAGCTCGGCGGGCAGTCGGGAACCCAGGCGGACGAGCAGGTAATCGACGACGAGGGCGCAGGCGATCGGCAGGGCGTCCGGGTCGAGGCTCGGCTTCGGCGCGTCGTCCGGCGGGTGGATGGACAGCGCGCCGGCGAGCACGACGACGACCGCATATGGCTCGACGCCCGTCAGCCAGGGCGACGCGCGGCGGACGACCTCGTCGAACAGCCCGCGGATGTCGTCGGCGTCGACACCGTCGGGGTAGGCCCGCTCGACCAGCCTCAGCGTCAGCCGGTGCAGCACCTCCCGTGCCACCGCCTCGTCACAGGTCCGCAGCTGGTTGCACGCCGCCCGCAACGCGGCCGCGTCGCGCCGCCCCGCCGCGTCGACCACGGCCGTGACCGCCCGGGCCAGCACCCGCCCCTCCGGGGGCAGCCCGGTCATGGTCATCGGTGTCGCCCCGCGCGTCGCATGCGGCCATACTCGCCCATCCCGCCGGCCCATCCCGCTCGCCCGGCCGGTGAGGTCGCTCCGCGCGGGCGCCCGTCAGGGCGATGGCACCGGCCCAGGCGCACCCGCCGTACCGCCGCACGCGGCCACGGACGACGAGCGAGAAGCTGCCCGAGGGAAAAGTCGTTACCGGTGAGCGGGGCGGCACCGACGATCCCACCAGATCATGGCCCGGCTCATGATCTGGTGGCATTTTCGGGGTCCTGGCTCCAAAATGCCACCAGATCACCGCCGGCCTCCAGCACCACCCGCCACCAGCGTCGCCCGCCACCAGCGCTACCAGCTACCAGCCACCAGCCACCAGCGATCTTCCCTCGCCCTACGTGGCCGGCCCAGGCTGGTCCTGATCGCTAGTACCGGCCGTCAGGACCGGTGGTGGGCTGGGCGGGGACGGTGGCCGCCGCGTACCGGGCGACGATGTCACCGGGCTCGCCGCTGGCGATCCACTCCTGGAAGCGGCGGGCACGCTCGACGACGAGCGGATGGCCGCTGCCGACGCGCAGCTGGAAACGGTGGAGCCGGGAGATCTTGCTCTCGGCCGCGAGGACGTCCAGATGCTGGGCCTGTTCGAGGAACGCGGCTGTGCTCATCTCGTCGGACCGGACGCCACCGGCGAGCTTCATCATCATCCCGACGCAGGCGTCGAGGTCCTGGGTGGCCAGCATCGCGGCGCGGTCGGCGGTGAACTCCGACGCGCGGTCCCAGCTCTTCAGCGCCGCGCCGATACCCAGCCCGACGGCGACCGTCATCGGGTTCACGCGCCGCATCCCCGCGGTCGCCGCGCCACCGAACACCCGCGCCATCGTCTTGTAGAGAACGTGGCCGCACTTGATGTGCCCGGCCTCGTGGCTGAGGACGCCGAGGAGCTCGTCCTCGGACATGAGGTCGATCAGCTCGGTGAACAGCACGATGTAGGGGTGGTTGTGCCCCGATGTGTAGGCGTTCGGGGGCCCCTGGCGGACGTAGAGCTCGGGCTCGCGGATGTCGAGGACCGCGCAGGCCTCGCGCAGCAGGCCATGGACGCGGGGCAGCTGCCGGGGCCCGACGCGCACGCCCGACGCGGTGTGCTCGACGTACTCGATCCGTTCGACGCCCCACTCGATGAACCTCGCGACCGCCTTGTCGAACCCCGGGACCCTCTTGAGGTTGTTGGTGGCCTGCCGGTCGAGCGGGTGGCGGAAGAGGTCCACGTCGAGCCCGGTGAGGCGTACCCGGGCCTTCCGGACCGCGTCGGAGCCTGTACCCGCTGACCTGGTGAAGCTGGGCTGGTCCATTGCTGCCCCTGTTCCTGGCATGAGCCGGCCGCTCGCCGCAGTCACGTGCCGCTCAAGGCCCGCGGGACGGCATGCACACTGTTTCGCCGTGGCACTGGGTGCGGCCCCGGTGGCAGGAGGCTACTTCAGACCGCGCGTGTCCGGCGATGGCTACGCAAGTCCCGACCTGTCGCCCGGGCGTCACCGCACATGTGGCTGGCCACCCTGTCAGGACGACACGATCTCGGCGCGAGTTCTAGCGTCAGGTAGGACGTGGACAACCACCGACGCGATATCGGGCCGTCGGGACCGAGCCCTCGGGACCGGTCCCCGGAACTCGGCGCTCGGGACCGGGCGCTCGGACCGGGTCGTCCGGGCAGGGCCGTCAGGACTATGGAGAAGCCGGTGAGGCCGTGAGTGCAGGTGGCGCGGGGACGGACGGCCCCGAGGCGGGGGCAGGAAACGGTGGTCAGGCACGGGTGGTGGGGCCGTCCGGCGCGCCGGCGGCCGCCGCCCCTGAGATGACGTTCAGCGACGGCGCCGGCGGGACGACGCGGTGCGCGCTGACCTGGCCGGTGGCGACGGGACGGCCACCGCTCGCGGCCGTCGTCGACGTGTTCACCCGCCTCGGCGTCGAGGTCGTCGACCACGACCGGCCGCCGGCCGTCTCCGACGGGTCCAGGACATCCGAGCGGGACGAGTACCTGCTGCGGCTGCCGGAGCCGTCGGGCACAGTGTCCGCGGACGCGGCGGTACGGGCGGCGTTGGGGCAGCTGTTCGCCGCGGTGTGGACGGGGCAGGCTGAGCTGGACGGGTTCACCCGGCTGGCGCTGAGCGCGGGGGTCCCGTGGCGCGAGGTGAACGTCATCCGGGCGGCCTGGCGGTTCCTGCACCAGACCGGCGTCGGCCTGTCGCACGGCTACGCCGCGCGGACAGTGCTGGCGAACCCCGCGTTCGCCCACGGGCTGCTCGACTACTTCCGGGCCCGCTTCGACCCGGACCACGCCGGCCCGGACCGCCCGGACCGCCCGGACCGCCGCGGCCCGGACAACCGGGCGGCCGGTGCCGCGCGGGCGTCCGCCAGGCTGGAGGCGCTGCTCGCCGCCGTCGCCAGTCTCGACGAGGACAGGATCCTGCGCGGGCTGCGCGACGTGCTCGCCGCGGTGATCCGTACCAACCACTACCAGCGCGACGTGGCCGGGCGGCCGAAGCCGGCGTTGGCACTGAAGATCGCCTCGTCCCGGCTCGGGTTTCTGCCAGCGCCGCGCCCCTGGGTCGAGGTGTTCGTGACCTCGCCGACCGTCGAGGGCGTGCACATGCGCGGCGGGCGGGTGGCCCGTGGCGGCCTGCGGTTCTCCGACCGGCCCGAGGACTACCGCACCGAGGTGCACGGCCTCTACCGCGCGCAGGTCACCAAGAACGTCGTCATCGTCCCCGACGGTGCCAAGGGCGCCTTCGTCCTGCACGAGCCGACCCTGGCCGCCGGTGTCCATGGCGGTGCTGGGGCCGGGGCCGGGGCTGGTACCGGCGACGCGAGCGGGGCCGGTACCGGGGCGGGAGGCGGGCGTCCGAGCCAGGACAGGGTGCGGGCCGCGTACCGGACGTTCGTCTCGGCCCTGCTGGACGTCACCGACAACCTGGCCGGCGGCAAGCCGGTCGGCCCGGAGCGCACCGTCTGCTACGACGATCCGGACACGTACCTGGTCGTGGCGGCCGACAAGGGCACCGCCACCTTCTCCGACCTGGCCAACGAGATCGCCGCCGAGTACGGCTACTGGCTGGGCGACGCGTTCGCCTCCGGCGGGTCGGCCGGCTATGACCACAAGGCGATGGGGATCACCGCCCGGGGTGCCTGGGAGTCGGCCCGCCAGCACCTGCGCGAGCTCGGCGTCGACGCCGACCGCGATCCCTTCACGGTCGTCGGTATCGGCGACATGTCGGGCGACGTCTTCGGCAACGGGATGCTGCGGTCACGCTCGATGCGTCTGATCGGCGCCTTCGACCACCGGCACGTCTTCCTCGACCCGGATCCCGACCCGGCGGCCTCGTTCGCCGAGCGGCAGCGGCTCTACGACCTGCCCGGCTCGTCGTGGGCGGACTACGACCCCAAGATCCTCTCAACCGGCGGCGGGGTCTTCCGTCGCGACGCCCGCAGCGTCGAGCTCTCGGCCAGGGCCCGAGAGGTTCTCGGCCTCCCCCCCGCGGCCGCCCCCGCCAGCGACGGCGCCTCGGTCGACACCGACACCGACACCGACACCGGCGACGGCGACAGCGACAGCGTCGGGATGTCGCCGGTCGAGCTGATCCAGGCGCTGCTGCGCGCTCCCGTCGACCTGCTCTACAACGGCGGCATCGGTACCTACGTCAAGGCCAGCACCGAGAGCCACGACGACGCCGCCGACCACGCGAACGACGCGGTCCGCGTCGACGCCGACGAGCTGCGCGCCCGGGTCGTCGTCGAGGGCGGCAACCTCGGCGTCACCCAGGCCGCCCGCGTCGAGCTCGCCCACCTCGGAGGAAAGATCAACACCGACTTCCTCGACAACTCCGCCGGTGTCGACACGTCCGACCGCGAGGTCAACCTGAAGATCCTTCTCGCCGGCGCCGTCGACGAGGGTGAGCTGACCCGCGAGGGCCGCGACGAGCTGCTGCGCTCGCTCACGGACGACGTCGCCACCGCCGTCCTCGACGACAGCGCCTAGCAGGCGGTCGCGGTGAGCCTGGCGGCGACCTACGCGCCGTACTTCCTGGACCGCCACATCCGGCTGCTGCGCAATCTGGAGGTCCGCTCCGGCCTGGTCCGGTCGCTGGACCACCTGCCGTCGGAGGTCCGGCTGGAGGAGCTGCGGGGGGCGCGTTCCGGGCTCACCCGCCCGGAGCTCGCCGTGCTGCAGGCCAAGGCGAAGATACTCGTGCGTCAGGAGCTGCTGGATTCGACGCTGCCGGACACGCCCGCGCTCGACCTGGTCGCCCAGCACTACTTCCCGCCCGCGGTGCGGGAGCGCTTCGCGGGGCGGATCAGCGCGCACCCGCTGGTCCGCGAGATCATCGCGACCCGGCTGGCGAACGAGCTGGTCAACCGGCTGGGGCCCGGCTTCGTCTTCCGGCTCGAGGAGCAGACCGGCGTGACCAGCGCCGACGCCGCCCGCGCGTACGCGGCGGCGGCCGTGCTGTTCGGCCTCGACGGGCTGTGGGCGGCACTCGACCGGCGCGGCGACGCGATGGAAGCGGCGGCCGAGCTGGCCGGCCGCCGCGCGGCCCGCGAGTTCCACGAGCTCGCGAGCGAGTGGCTGCTACGCCACGCCCGCGGCCGGGCGGGCACGACGGCCGTCACCGAGCGGCTGCGCGGGCCCGCCGCGGACCTCGCCGCCTCGTTCGGCGTAACCGGCGCGGGCGCGGGCGGGGACCTGACCGGGACGATCTCGGGGCTCGGCGCGCTCGGCACCGCGCTCGACCTGCTGGTCGCCTCGCCGGTGCCGGCGCCGGCGGCCGTCGAGGACGCCGCCGCGGTGCACGTGGTACTCGGCCGCTGGCTCGGCCTCGCCGGCCTGCATGGCCGGCTGGTCGACGTCGCCGCCGACTCGCACTGGACGCTTGCCGCCAAGGCGGCGCTGCGGGCCCGGCTCACCGAGCTGTGGGCGACCCTCGACTGGCTCGTCCTCGCCGCGGCCCGCGCCGACGCCCCGATCTCACCCGGGACCCGGGAGCCGACCAGCACCGGCGGGGATGCCCACGCCTACCTGGCCGACGGTCCGCGGGTACTCACCTCCCGCTGGCTCGTCCAGCGCGCCGAGGCCGTGGGCCCGTTCACCGCCGTCCTCGCCGAGCTCGCCGGCGAGCCACCGTCCGGTGAGCCCCGCCCCCGTTCCGCCCGCCGGGCAGGCTTCCAGCCCACCGACCTGCGGGTCGGCACCGGCCCTCTCGACGTCGCCGCGGCCACGGTCGCCATCCGCGAGCTGCGCCTGCTCGTCGAACGCGTCCAGTTCACCGACAGCGGCCTGGGGCCCCACGTCCGCAACCGCTAGCCCGAGGTCGCCGGGGGCTGTCACGGGTCCGCCCGGGGCTGTCAGAGGGCAAGGGAGCCGAGGGCCTCGGTGAGGACGGTGATGCCGTCGTCGAGGAGGTCGTCGCCGATCGCGAGCGGGGGCAGCAGGCGCAGGACGTTGCCGTCGGTGCCGCAGGTGAGGACGACGACGCCCTGTTCGTGGCAGCGGCGGGCGACACGGCCGGTGGCGGCGGCGTCCGGCTGGCTGGTGGCGGGGTCGACGATCTCGACGGCGAGCATGGCACCACGGCCGCGGACGTCGCCGATGGCCGGGATTCGCCCGGCGACGGTGCGCAGGCGGGGCAGCACCCGCTCGCCGATCGCGCGGGCCCGGTCGACGAGGCCGTCGCGCTCGATGGTCTCGATGGCGCCGAGGGCGGCGGCGCACGCCAGCGGGTTGCCGCCGTAGGTGCCGCCGAGGCCGCCGGGGTGGGCGGATTCCATGATCTCGACACGGCCGGTGACGGCCGACAGCGGCAGGCCGCCGGCCATGCCCTTGGCGGTGGCGACGAGGTCGGGGACGACGCCCTCGTGCTCGCAGGCGAACATCGAGCCGGTGCGGGCGAAACCGGTCTGCACCTCGTCGGCGACGAACACAGCGCCGTTAGCGCGCGACCAGTCCGCGAGCGCCAGCAGGAAGCCCTCGGCCGGGACGATAAACCCGCCCTCGCCCTGGATCGGCTCGATAAGGACAGCGGCGACATTGGCGGCGCCGACCTGGCTCTCGATGATCCCGATCGCGCGGGCGGCGGCCTCGGGGCCGGTCAGGCCGTCGCGGAACGGGTAGGACAGCGGCACCCGGTAGATCTCGGGCGCGAACGGGCCGAAGCCGTTCTTGTAGGGCTGGTTCTTGGCGGTCAGCGCCATCGTCAGGTTGGTGCGCCCGTGGTAGGCGTGGTCGAAGACGATGACGGCCTGGCGGCGGGTGTGGATCCGGGCAATCTTGACGGCGTTCTCGACGGCTTCGGCCCCGGAGTTGAACAGCGCCGAGCGCTTGTCGTGGTCGCCCGGGGTGAGGCGGGCCAGCTGCTCGCAGACCGCGACGTAGCCCTCATACGGCGTGATCATGAAGCAGGTATGGGTGAACGCCTGAACCTGCGCGATCACGTTGTCGACGACCCGTGGGGCGCTGTTGCCGACGGTGGTGACGGCGATCCCGGAGCCGAGGTCGATCAGCGCGTTCCCGTCGACGTCGACCAGGATCCCGCCGCCCGCCGCGGTGACGAAGACCGGAAGGGCGATCGACACACCCCGCGCGACGGCCGCGTCACGGCGCGCCAGCAGCTCCCGCGACCGCGGCCCCGGCAGCTCGGTGACCAGCTGCCGCCGCTGCGGCAGCCCCGGCCCGCCGGCCGAAACCGCTCCGGCCGCGACAGCGTCGCCAGAATGCGCCGATCCGCCCACTTCCCGATTCGGGGCTGAGCCGATGGGGGCGGAAGGGCCGGCGGTCGTCGTCATGTCCCAACGGTAGGCCGCCCCAGGCCTCGCCACCCGGTCCCGCCGCAAACCCCGGCGCCCAGGCGCTCCCTCCAGGCGAGACGGCGAGGCGACTCCCGCCGGGCCGTCCACGGCCCGAGATCGGCCATGCGCGGATGTGTGGCACTTGGGCCTGTTCATAGGCAGGCTCAACCAACACAGTTCGATCCCCCGGTGGGCATGTGTGTTGGATTGGCGTGTCTATAGGCAGGCTCAGATGCCACGGTCCGGGGCTGACACCGGGCCCCGGCGAACGGACACTCCCGGGACGGGCCCGGGGCGTGATGTCGGCCGAGGAAAAACACGCCGACCCGGTTCCGCTGGCCCGGCAGCGGCCGACTCAGCCGCACACGGCCGACCACTCCAGGTAACCGAAAGGCCCCGGACCGACGAGTCGTGGTCGGCCCGGGGCCAGGAGCCTGGAGGCCAGGCCGGTTGGTCCAGCGTGCGGCCTGGCGGCTCAGGCCTTCGGGCCGCCGGCCACGTAGAGGACCTGGCCGGAGACGAAGCCGGCGCCCTCGCTGACGAAGAACGAGACGGCGTGGGCGATGTCGGCCGGCTGGCCGACGCGCGCGACCGGGATCTCCCTCGCGCGGCGGGCCTCGTAGGCCTCCCAGGTCTCGCCGAGGCGCTCGGCGGTCGCGTGGGTCATCTCGCTCTCGATGAGTCCAGGGGCGATGACGTTGGCGGTGACCCCGAACTTGCCGAGCTCGATCGCCACCGTCTTGGTGAAGCCCTGCATGCCGGCCTTCGCGGCCGAGTAGTTGACCTGGCCGCGGTTACCGAGCGCCGACGTGCTGGAGAGGTTGACGATCCGGCCCCACTTGGCGTCGACCATGTGCTTCTGGCAGGCCTTCGTCATCAGGAACGCGCCGCGCAGGTGCACGGCCATGACGAGGTCCCACTCGGCCTCGGGCATCTTGAAGATGAGGTTGTCGCGGGTGATGCCGGCATTGTTGACGAGGATGGTCGGCGGGCCGAGCTCGGCGACGACCTTGGCGACACCGGCCTCGACCTGCGCGGAGTTGCTCACGTCCGCGCCGACGCCGATCGCCTTGCCGCCCGCCGCGACGATCTGGTCGACGACCGGCTTCGTGGCCTGCTCCTCAAGGTCCAGCACGGCGACGGCGTAGCCGTCCTCGGCCAGCCGCAGGGCAGTCGCGGCACCCAGGCCACGGGCCGCACCGGTCACGATCGCCACCTTCTGGGCGGACTCCGTCATGCTTTCGTTCTCCCGTCTCTCGGCGGGGCCGGGCCGAGTTCCGCGGCCGGACCGCTGCCTGTCATCACCGTCATACTGCCGGTCGGCGTCCGCCTCGGTCGTCCCGAACCGGCGGATCTCACGTCCGGTCCGCGCAGCGGGCCGGGCTCCGGCGCGCCAGGGGTCTGACCGGCTGATGCTGGTAGAGCCACTTCCATGACCTGATGACATTTTCCGAGCGGCAGCTCCGAGGATTCCACCAGATCATGGGCGGCTCGCGCGTCCGGCCAAGGTGCGCGACGCGGCGCCGACGTCCGGCCAGTCGTCCCGAACCCGGGCAATACGAGGAACACGACGGAACCGCGGGCCGCGGGGCCATCACGACGCCTCGGCGGGTCAGGCGCGGGGTTCGAGGCGGATGACGAGGGATTTTGAGGTGGGAGTGTTGCTGCGCTCGGCCGTCGAGTCCAGCGGGACGAGGACGTTGGTCTCCGGGAAGTAGGCGGCGGCGCACTCGCGGGCCGTCGGATAGGCGATGATCCGGAAGTCCTCGGCACGCCGCTGGGCGCCGTCCGTCCAGACGCTCACCAGGTCGACGCGGTCGCCGTCGGCGAGGCCGAGGACGGCGAGGTCGTCGGGGTTGACCAGCACGACCCGGCGGGCGTTCCGCACTCCCCGGTAGCGGTCGTCGCGGCCGTAGATCGTGGTGTTGTACTGGTCGTGCGAGCGGACCGTCTGCAGCAGCAGGTGCCCGGGCGGGACGCGCAGCACGGTGAGCTGGTTGACCGTGAACACGGCCCGTCCTGACGGGGTGCGGAACTCGCGGGCGTCGCGCGGCGGGTGCGGCAGCAGGAAGCCACCCGGGTGGGCGATCTTCTCCTCGTAGTCGTCGAAGCCCGGGATGACGCGCGCGATGTGGGCGCGGACGTGCCGGTAGTCGCCGGCGAGCCCCGCCCAGTCGATGGCCGGCACGACCTGGCTCGCGGGATCCACCCAGGCCGGGTCGGCGTTGGCGGTCCCCGTGACAGCAACCCTGTCGGCGGCAGTCCCCGCGGCAACAGGCCCAGTGACAGTGGTCCCGTCAGCGGCAGTCCCGTCGGCGGCGGCAGTACTGGCAGAGCCGGCAGTAGCAGCAGTGACGGCGGCCGCACCGGCAGTGGCGGCGGCACCGCCGGCAGCGCCGGGCACGCTCCCCAGGCGGGCGAGGCGCGCGGCGAAGGTCGCCGCCGCGAGGCCGGTGACGATGGCGACCTCGGAGCGCAGCGCCGGCCCCGCGGGCGCGATGGTGCCGCGGGAGGCGTGTACCGAGCCCATCGAGTCCTCGACGGTGACGGCCTGCGGGCCGCCGGCCTGGACGTCGATCTCGGTGCGGCCCAGCGTCGGCAGGATCAGCGCGACCTGGCCGGTGACGGCGTGCGAGCGGTTGAGCTTGGTGGAGATCTGGACGGTGAGCCGGCACGAGCGGATCGCGGACTCGGTGACGGCGCTGTCCGGGGTGGCGGCGACGAAGTTCCCGCCGAGCCCGACGAACACCGAGGCCCGGCCGTCACGCATCGCGCGGATCGCGTCGACGACGTCGTAGCCGTGGTGGCGCGGCGGGGAGAAGCGGAACTCGGCGCCCAGCCGGTCGAGGAAGGCGTCCGGCATCTTCTCCCAGATGCCCATCGTCCGGTCGCCCTGGACGTTGGAGTGCCCGCGCACCGGGCAGACGCCCGCGCCGGGGCGGCCGATGTTGCCGCGCAGCAGCAGGAAGTTGACGACCTCGCGGATCGTCGCGACCGCGTTCGCGTGCTGGGTGAGCCCCATCGCCCAACAGACGATGATCTTGTCGGAGGCCAGCACCCGGGCGGCGAGCTCGTCGATCTCGGCTGCCGCCAGACCCGTCGCCACCGCCACCTCCTCGTCGTCGAGCGTCCGCAGGTGGGCGGCGAACGCGTCGAAGCCGGTGGTGTGGGCGGCCAGGAAGCCGTGGTCGAGGACGGTGCCGGGGGCGGCGTCCTCGGCGTCGAGCAGCCGGCGGGACAGCGCCTGGAACAGGGCCAGATCGCCGTTGAGCCGGATCTTGAGGAACTGGTCGGCGAGCGTCGTCCCAGCGCCGAGGACGCCGGACGGCTTCTGCGGATTGCGGAAGCGCAGCAGCGAGGCCTCCGGCAGCGGGTTGACCGCGACGATCGACCCGCCGCGTCGCTTGACCTTCTCCAGGGAGGTCAGCATCCGCGGGTGGTTGGTGCCCGGGTTCTGGCCGACGACGAGCACCAGGTCGGCCTGTTCGAGGTCCTCCAGGGTGACGGAACCCTTGCCGATGCCGATCGTCTCGGTCAGCGCGGCGCCGGACGACTCGTGGCACATGTTGGAGCAGTCGGGCAGGTTGTTCGTGCCGAAGGCGCGGACGAACAGCTGGTAGAGGAACGCGGCCTCGTTGCTGGTGCGGCCGGAGGTGTAGAAGACCGCCTCGTCCGGGCTCGCGAGGGCGGCCAGCTCAGTGGCGATGACGCCGAACGCCTCGTCCCAGCCAACCGGGACGTAATGGTCGGAGCCGGCGGCCTTCAGCATCGGTTCGACGAGCCGGCCCTGCTGGCCCAGCCAGTATCCGGAACGGCCGGCCAGGCCCGTCAGGCTGTGCTCGGCGAAGAACGCGGGAGTGAGCCGGCGCAGCGTCGCCTCCTCGGCGACGGCCTTGGCGCCGTTCTCGCAGAACTCGGCGGCGTGCCGGTGATTCGGGTCCGGGTCGGGCCAGGCGCAGCCGGGGCAGTCGAACCCGTCGACCTGGTTGAGCAGCCGCAGCGTGGCGAGGCTGCGCCGCGCCCCCATCTGCGCCCACGACTGCCCGAGCGCGTGCGCCACCCCGGGCACGCCCGCCGCCCATGAGGCCGGGCCACGCCCGGTCCCACCGGCGTCCTCTGGATCCGTCGTAGGTGCCCTGCGCACCACCGCGACCACCTCCTTGGAACCGCCGGTCCCCTCCGCAAGCTACCTCGCGGGTCGGGCCGTCATCTCCCGCAATCCGCGACATGGCCGGCAGCTCGCCGCACCCCGCGCGTAGCTTCCTCTCCCCGACCCCCCATGGACCCGGCTCAGCCGCACTCGCCTGGGCGGACGAAGTGCTCGTCGTCGTCCGCCCAGCCGCCCGGCTCGTCGGCGCGAGGTTCCGGAATGCCCGGCTCGAGGAGGCGGGGCTCGAGGAGCCCTGGCGCCTCGACGAAGCGGAAGACCGTGGTGGCGCGCAGTTCGAAGCCGAGGTGCTCGTAGAGGCGGATGGCCGTCGTGTTCGTGGCCGCCGCGTGCAGGAACGGCGTCTCACCGCGGGCGCGGATCCCGACGGCGACGGCGCGCATCAGCCGGGTCGCGAGGCCATGGCCCTGGTAGGCGGGGTCGGTACACACTGCGCTGACCTCGGTCATGCCGGGGATCCGCAGCCGCTCCCCCGCCATCGCGACCAGCGCGTCGCCGTCGAAGACGCCGAGGTAGCTCCCGAGCTCGATGGTCCGCTGGAGGTAAGGGCCGGGGCGGGTGCGGCCGACCAGGTCGAGCATCGCGGGCACGTCGTCCGGGCCGAGCGGCCGTGCCTCGGGCTCGGGAGCGTCGGCGAACGCGTCGGTCGCGACCATCTGGACGAGGCCGAGCACGTCGACGGACCGCCAGCCAGCCGGCGGTTCCTCCTCGACGAAGAACAGCACCGCCGGGCCGCCCGGGCCGACGACCCTGGCCAGGTCGTCCCAGGCCCACCGCCCCGGCCCGCCGGCCATGGCCGCGAAGGGCGCGACGTCGGTCTGGAACCGCGCAGCCTGCCCGGCCCGCTCGGCGAACCCCGCCTGCGGCCCGGTCAGCGCCGCCCAGATCACGTTGTCCAGCGGACCGCCGTCGGCCGCCGGCGCCTCCGGCTCGGTCTTCTCTGGCAGAACCCGCGTCGGCTCCGTCACGCGCCCATCCCTCCGACCACGCCAGCGCCCAGGAACATGGGCCCCGGCCCCACCCCGCGCCTGCCGACGAGCGCTCGCCGCCGGCTCCGCGGCGACGGCTTATCCGCCCACGGGCCGAACCGTCCCAGCGGCCACCGCCGCCCGGCGGCTCACCCGCCGACTCGCCCACCAGTCACCCTATGGCGCGCGCCGGAACTGGCTCACCCGATTTACGGTCACCTCCCCGACTGTCGCCCCAGGCCGCGCCAGCCCCGGTCCGGCCCGCTGTCAGCCCGCCGGCCATCGCTACACCGGCCGCCGGCGCGCCGGATGTGGCGTCGAGATGTCTGAGACTCCGGTACGCGATCAGTCGACGGGGCCGGCCCCAGGCCGGTCCCGTCGGGATCGGTCAGAGGAAGGCGAGGCGGGGGAAGTGTTCCTGGGAGCCGAGGACGACGCCGGCCTCGGTTCCGAGGACACGCTCCAGGAGGGTGGCGTAGACGGAGCGGAAGTCGGTGGTGAACCTCAGGTCGCCGTCGTCCAGGTTGGTCAGGCTCGGTGCGTCGCCATGGAAGCCGCCGCGGACGTTCGTGCCGAGGACGAGGACGGGGGCGGCGGTGCCGTGGTCGGTGCCGTCGTTGGCGTTGGCCGCGACCCGCCGGCCGAACTCCGAATAGACCACTGTCGTGACCGCCGTCCCGTGCGGGTCGCCGACGATCGCGGCCTGGAAGCGGGTGAGCGCGGCGTCCAGCTCGCCGAGCAGCTTCGCCTGGGTCGCCTTCTCCATGATGTGGGTGTCGAAGCCGCCGAGGTTGACCGAGTAGGCCCTGGTCGGCACGCCGGCGCGGATGCAGGCGGCGACCACGTCGAGCTGCGCCCCCAGCTCGCCGGCCTTCGCCGCGGCCACGGTGGCCGACGCCGGGGGCGACGTGGCGGTGCCGGCGGCGGGGGCCGCGGTGGCGTCACCCCCGCCGCCGTCGAGCTGACCGGCCGGGCCCGTGTCCTGGTCGGCCTGGCCCGCGAGCACAGGGCCGAGCGTGCCCGCGACGGTGAACAGGTCGGCGCCGGAGGACGCGACCCGGGCGGCGAGCGGGCCGTCCACCGGGTCGGGACGGTAGAGCTGGCGCAGCTCCTGGCCGATCGCGCCGCCGGGCGCCGTGAACGGGCCGGTGGGGACGGCCGCGGCGGCGGTCGTCGCGCCTACGACCAGCGGCGCGAGCGTCGGGCCGACGGAGACCACCCGCAGCGCGGCGGCGCTGCCGGGTGAGGAGGAGCCAGCCGGTGCCGACGAAGCACCAGGTGCCGACGAGCCGCCCGCGGGGGTCTTGGCCTGGGCGTCGAGCCAGCGGCCGAGCCATCCGGTCGTCGACGCGGTCTCCGGCGAGGCGGTCTGCCAGATCGCCATCGACCGGAAATGGCTGTGGTCTGGCTTCGGGTAGCCGACACCGCGGATGATCGCCAGACGATGGTCGTCCCACAGCTTGCGCAGTCCGGTCATCGCGGGATGCAGCGCGAAGCCGTCGGTGAGCGGGAGCGCCTGCTCGGCGGAGTAGGCAAGCTCGCCGCGCGCCGCCCGGTAGGCCGGGTCCTCGACGGGGATCACCATGTTCAGCCCGTCGTTGCCGCCGTAGAGGGTGACGACGACGAGGACGCCACCCCCGGCCAACGGCTCCTGGGCGGCGCTGTGGTGAAGCTCCCGGTAGGACACGACCCCGGCGGTGGTGGCCGCGGCCAGGCCGCCGGTCACCCCGGACGCGATCAGAAACCGGCGCCGGTCGAACGGCATCGGCCCTCCTCCCTCTTGGTTTCCGGGGCCTCCGAACTTCCAGGGCCTCCGAGCTTCCAGGGCCTCCGGGCTTCCGGGGCGGTGTCCTAGACGGTCAGGTACTCGGGTGAGAGCAGGGCGAGCGCGACGAGGCGGGCCGGGTTGCCGCCGGCGCCGGACATCGCCTCGCGGGTGCGGGAGGTCCAGCCGTCGAGGGACAGCAGGTGGGCGACGGCGTCCGGCCGGCCGGCGGCCGGCTCGTCGGCGATCGCGGCCAGGTTCGCCGCCGCGGCGGCCGCGGTGGCGAACTTCGTCCGCACCTGCGTGGACGCGGTCGTCAGCCAGGCCGCGTTCTCGGGCCAGCCGCCGACGCTCGGCGGCTGGAACGGCACCTGGCCGAGGCCGGCGAGCGCCGCCAGCACGGCCCGCTGCGGCAGCGCCCCGCCGCCAGCCCCGGCCGCGGCGCCGGTGGAGGCGTCCGCCGAGCCGCCGGCTGTCGGTGTGACCCGCAGGCCGAGCGCCCGCAGCGTCGTGACGACGTACTCGACCGGCTGGGCGACGAGCTTGCCGCGGCTCGCGAGGAAGGCGGGCGAGCGCAGCATGGCGCGCACGGCTGCGCCGGCGTCGAGCGTCGAGCCGTAGGCCGCCAGCATCGCGTCGGCCGCCGGGTTGGCGTCGGGCGCGACGGGGGCGGCGAGCCGGCTGAACAGCCGGGAGCAGACCCAGCGGGCCGACGCCGGCTGGTGGGTGACCAGGGCGATGACATCCTCACCGCCGAGGTTGCCCGTCTTGGCGAGGACCGTCTTCGTCCCGTCGTCGTGCTGCTTCGCGGCCAGTTGGAAGCCGGTACGGCTCGCGTCCACCCGCCAGCCGGTGAAGGCCCGCGCCGCCTCCCGGACGTCGATCTCGGTGTAGTTGCCGATGCCGAGGGTGAACAGCTCCATCAGCTCCCGGGAGAAGTTCTCGTTCGGGTGCTCCTTGCGGTTCTGCCCGGCGTCGAGCCACGCCAGCATCGCCGGGTCCCGGGCGACCGCGAGAGTGAGCGCGTCGAACGGGCCGGTCCCGGAACGCCGGAAGATCTCGTTCTGCGCGAGCATCGCCGCCGCCACGCGCACCTTGGTGATCGACGTCGCGAAGTGCCCGTGCCAGAAGAACGTGAGCTTCTCGGTGAACGGGTCGGCGGTGGCGACCATCCGGCGCACCCACCAGCCGGTCAGCTCGGTCCCCTGCTCACGCACCATCTGGGCGTAGGTCGACCGTGCCTGGGGGTCCGTCCGGACGTCGGCCAGCTTGGGCAGCGGCGCGAACGTCGGCGGCGGCTCCGGATCCGGGCCGGCGCCGGCACGCGTGCCGGCGCCGAGCAGGGCGTCGACGGCCGCGTCGTATCCGCCGGCCACGACGGCGTCGAGCTGGGCCGGGCTCGCGCCGAACCCGGCCCGCCGGTAGAGAAACGCGATATCGGAACGCGCGGTGGCCATGGACGGACCGTCCCAGCGGACCGTCAGCGTGCCGTGGCCGCCATGTTCGAGAACGGTAAGACAATCCGGCCGATACCCGGCCGGGGTCGGCGAGGAGCGCATGGCGCCCCAGACTGGGCAGGTGGGAAACCTCCCGACGGCGTCGACACCGGCCATCCAGCCGACACCGGCCACCCCGCCCGCGTCCGAATCCTCGACGTCCGCGATGTCGTCGGCGCCCCCGAGGTCCTCGGCGCCCGTGGAGGAGGCGGGGGTGGGGGCGGCGGCCCGGCGGTCGTCGGGGCTCGTGCTGGTGGTCGAGGACGAGCCGCATATCTGCGACCTGATCCGGCTCTACCTGACCAGGGAGGGATTCGGCGTCGAGGTCCGCCACGACGGCGTAGCCGGTCTGGAGGCGGCCCGGGCGCTCGCTCCGGTCGCGATCGTCCTGGACATCCGGCTGCCGGGGCTGGACGGGCGTGACGTGGTGCGGGCGCTGCGCGCCGACGACGACTGGACGCCGGTCCTGTTCGTCACGGCGCGAGACGACGAGGTCGACCGCATCCTCGGCCTGGAGCTCGGCGCGGACGACTACCTCGTCAAGCCGTTCTCGCCCCGCGAGCTGGTGGCCCGGCTACGCGCGGTGCTGCGCCGGGCCGGCCCCCAGGCGGACCGGCCGGCGAGCCGCGTGCTGCGCGCGGGAGCCGTCGAGATGGACCTGGACCGCCGCCTGGTACGCGCCGGCGGGGAGGCTGTCGCGCTGACCGCGACCGAGTTCGACCTGCTGGCCGCGCTGCTGACACGCCCCGGGCTCGTCTTCACCCGGGAGCGGCTGCTCTCCCAGGTCTGGGGCTACCAGGCGGCGGCCGGGACCCGCACCGTCGACGTCCATGTCGCCCAGGTCCGCGCCAAGCTCGGCGCCGCCTCACCGATCCGCACCGTCCGCGGCGTCGGCTACACCGCCGATGGCTAGCGCGCCGGCACCCGGCTGGCAGGCCGGCGGCCAGCCGACTGACGCCACGTCTGGGCACCGCCGGCCGGGCAGGACGAGCCGGGTGGGACGGGCGGGACGGGCGGGCGGGCCGGGCCCGGTTCGCCCGCTGGGCAGGGAGAGCCGGCCGGGCAGGCTGAACCGGGTGGGCCGCGCACGTCGCCGGCCGGGCCGCGGGGGCGGGCTCGGGCGGCGCACGGCGCTGGCCACGACGCTGGTCGCACTACTCGGGGTGATCATCACCGGGGCGGTGTTCCTCGGACAGCTGGGCGACGTCGGCGAGGGGCAGGCCCGCCGGGTACTCGGCCGGCAGGCCGACCTCGTCGTCGCCCTCTACGAGCAGCCGGAGGCGACCGCCGAGCTGCGCGCGGGCGTCACCCGCGCGATCGGGTCGCAACAGGTCAGCCTGCTGGTCCTCGGCCCGCGCGGTGCCGTGCGCACGGCGATGGGCCCCGTCGGGGGGCGGTGGGTGCCGGCGCTGCCGGCGGCGACGCTGCGCCGGCTCGCCGGCACCCACCGGACCGACGTCGTGCGTACCACCGCGGGCCGACGGGTCGTCATCGCGACCCGGCCACTGCCCGACGGCTCGACGGTCGTGCTCGTCCAGCCCGCCTCGCAGGCCCAGGAGCTGACGTCCGCGCTGTCGCGCCGGCTGCTGGTGGCGCTGGTGATCGCGCTCGCCGTGGCGACGGTCGCCGGCCTGCTGCTGGCCCGCCTGCTGGCCCGGCCACTGCGGGCCTTGGCCGCGGCCGCGCGCGAGCTGGCGCACGGCCGGCGCGACGTCGACCTGGCGCTCGCTCTGCCGTCCGGCGGCCCGGCCGAGATCGCCGACGTGGCGGACGCGCTCGGCGGGCTCGCCAGCGCGCTCACGGTCAGCGAGGCACGCCAGCGGGAGTTCCTGCTCTCGGTCTCGCACGAGCTGCGAACGCCGCTGACCGCGATCCGCGGCTTCGCCGAGGCGCTCGCCGACGGCGTCACCCCGGCGGGGCAGACCCCGGACGCCGGCCGGGTGATCCTCGACGAGGCACTGCGGCTGGACCGGCTCGTCCAGGACCTGCTCGACCTCGCCCGCCTCGACGCCGACGACTTCCGCGTCGACCTCGCACCCGTCGATCTGGCGAGGTTCGTCACCGACGCCGCCGAGGTCTGGCGCCGCCGCTGCGCCGCCGTGGGCGTCGAGCTGCGGGTGGAGGTGCCGGGTGGGCCGGTCGTGGCCGTGACGGACGCGGTCCGACTGCGCCAGATCCTCGACGGGCTCGCCGAGAACGCGCTGCGGCTGGTCCCGGCCGGCGCACCGATCGTGCTCGCGGCCCGGGCAGAGTTCGCGGGCACCGGGCCAGCGGGTACCGGGCTCGCGGGCGCCGGGCCGACGGTCGCGGTGCTGGAGGTGCGCGACGGCGGCCCGGGGCTCACCGACGACGACCTGGCCGTCGCGTTCGAGCGCTCGGCGCTCTACGAGCGCTACCGCGGGCTACGGCCGGTCTCGACGGGGCTTGGCCTCGCGCTCGTCGCCCGGCTGGCGTCCCGGCTCGGCGGGCACGCCCACGCGGCTGCCGCCCCCGAGGGCGGGGCCGCCTTCACGATCCGCATGCCGGGGCGAGGCGCTGAACGCGCTCGCCCCGTGTCGGGCGCTGAGCGCCCTCCCCGCGTGGTTCCGGGTCCTGGCATATGAGGGTGGTAGAGCTGGGGCCGGGCTGACGACGTGGCCGGGTTGGTGCTGCGCTTGAGGCGCCGTCACCAGGTGTGGTCGAGTTGCGCTTACCGGTCGCTGGAGCGGCGTCGCGGGCCGCCGCACGGCTTGACGCCGTGGCCCGCGGGATGTCGGCGAACTGACCACGCCGCGTGCCGTTCGCCCTGGAAAGCTTTCGGGGTGAGTCTGAGCCTGTCCCGGTCGTTGCCCCTCCGGCTTTACCTGCTCGCGTTCAACCTGGAGAAGGGCCGGACGTACCGCGCCCACCACAGCCCACGCCACGACCGCCGAGGCCGCGCCTCCGGCGACGGCGCCCGCGACGGTGGCGCCCGTCGCGCGCCAACCGGGTGACGCCCGACCGGGCTGGTCGCCGGGCCGTTCGCTACTGGATGTAGCCCTCAACCTGGCCGACCGGGGCCGACTTCGCCTCGTCGGGGTCGAGGCCGGCGTTGCGCAGCGCCTCGCGGCGACGCAGCAGGTCCCAGCACTGGTCCAGGGACTCCTCGACGTGGCGGAGCCGCTCAAGCTCGGTCTCGGGGTCGACCTCCCCGGCCGCCCGTTTGGTCCGCAGCTCGTGCTCCTCGGCGACGAGTGCGTTGATCTGCGTGAAAATGCCCTTCTCATCCATGCCGCCACCCAACCACGCCGCCCGACGCCTGGCCACGGCCCGTCCCCGTGGTCAGTCCGGCATGGAGACGGCGATCTCGGCGCCGAGGGCGAAGCCGAGGGCGAGCGGGAGGTCGTCGCCGCTCCAGAACCGGCCCGGGTCGTACCAGCTCGGCCGACGGCCGGAGGCCAGCAGACCCATGGCCTGATAGGTGATCGCGACGACCTCGGCGCAGTACGCGGTCTCCAGGGCGGGGCGGCCTTCTTCCCCCTCCTCGGACTCGTGGGTCTCGTTGCCCGTGGGCCCGTCGGTAGGGCTCGCCGTGCGGGCGGCGCCGCGCCGGGTAGCGAGGCCACGGAGCCGTGACCAGCGGCCCGGCTGCGCGTCGTCACCGTCGGCGACGCCGACCGGCGACGCCCCGGAGCCTCCGCGGCGCGCGACGCCGGCGGAACCTCTGGCGCCCGTCGCGCCGGTCGAGCCGGTAGACCCGGCCGCCAGCCGGCTGGAGTCGGCGGACCCGTCGCGCCAGGGGAAGGACGCGAGCCAGGGCTCGGCGGTGGGGTCGGAGACCAGTGCCTCCGGCGCGTCGGCGGCCTCGGCACCTCCCCCGCGCCGGACGAGTGTCGGCAGCCGGCCTCGCAGCCAGCGCCCGGCGAGCTGCGCGGTCGACGGGAACGGGGTGCCGTCGAGCCGGGCAATGATCCGCAGTGCCGCGTCCTCCGCCTCGCGGGAGACCTCGGGCTCGAGCTGGCGCAGCCAGGCACGCTGACCGTAACGCTGGCCCCATACGTGGACCGCGTCGCGCAGGTCGTGCAGCTGGACGCCGCGGTGACGGCCGCCGGTCCACTGGTCGGTCAGCGACCTGCCGAGCTCGGCATGCCAGATCATCGGCGGCAGGTCCTCGAGGACAAGCGCCATCCCGACGTGGTTGACCGGGCTGTTCGTGAGCGTCTGGATGGCCCGGTCGGCGGGGGTTCGGCCGCGGAAGAGCCACAGGTCACCGGTACGGCTCGCCTCCACGGCGGCGTCCAGGCTGACCGGCATGGCGCACATGCTCACAGCCTAGGACGGCACACCCGCTATCGGACCCGTCCGGACAGGCTGGTCATGCCCCAGGCGCATGATTCTTCCGCCCGCGCCGCGGTCTCTGGCGGATTGGCGCCGCCGCTCGGGCGGACGAGGTTCTAGCCTTCAGGTATGCGTTGGTGGAAAGTGCTCGGCCTGGCCGGAGTCGTGGGAGTGGCGACCACGGGCGCGATGGTGGCCCGCAAGGAACGCGCGCGGCGCGCCTACACCCCGGACGAGGTCCGCGAACGGCTGCACGGCCGGCTCGCCGAGAGCACCGCCGCGCCGTCGCCCAACGGGTCGTCCGCCTCGACCCGGGCCGCCGGCCACCGCCGCGCCCACCCCGACGCCTCTTAGGTCGTTCCCAGGGGAGTGGACCGTTCCCCGGGGTCTGCGCGACCGCGCCTCTCCACCCTTTCTGACGGACGGCGGCGTCCTGATGCCCGGCGCCGTCCGTCGCGGCGCGGCGCGGCACCAAAGGGAGGCATCGGCTCCCCGGAGCAATGGTCCCGAGCGACGCGGCCCCCAGGCCAGGCGGGCTCCACCGCCTTGAGGCTCTCCACCGCCTTTGAGGCTTACGTCGGTTGCGCGCCGGCCTTACCTGATGTTGACATCGGCTTGCGACGATCTAGCCGCACACCTCGTTGATGCCTTCCGTGAGGTCGCCGATGCGCCGCCAGCAGCCATGCCACCGCCGTTCTCCCGTCGGCGCCCCCACACCGAGGCTCCCGCATCGACGCGCGGGAGCCGGGGCCGCGGTGCTCGCGGCCGCGGCGCTGCTCGGCGTGGCCGCCTGCAGCGGCGGCTCGGCCAGCGCGGCGGAGCCGCCCAGCCCGACCGCCACCGGCGTGGCCGCGTCCGGCCAGGCCTCGGCGCCGCCGCACCAGCCGGGCGACGAGTGGGAGACCGTCGCCCCGGCGACGGTCGGGCTCGATCCGGCGAAGCTCGACGAGATCGCGAAGACGGCCGAGACCGGCAAGTCGAACTGCCTCCTCGTCGTCCGCGACGGGAAGATCGCCGGCGAGTGGTACTTCCGCGGCACCAACAAGGACACCACCCAGGACGTCTTCTCGGCGACGAAGTCCGTGACAAGCACGCTCGTCGGGATCGCCCAGGACGACGGCGACCTGAAGATCGGCGAGAGCGCCTCGACGTGGATTCCCACGTGGCGCGGTACGCCGTCGGAGGCGGTCACCGTCCAAGACCTGCTCAGCAACGACTCGGGGCGGCGCTGGAGCGTCGGCGTCGACTACCGCCAGCTCATCCGGGCGACCGACCAGACCGCGTTCGCCGTCGGCCTGGACCAGGCGAACCCGCCCGGCCAGGTATGGGCCTACAACAACTCCGCGATCCAGACGCTGCAACAGGTGCTGAAGGGCGCCACCGGACAGGACCCGGTCACGTTCGCCGAGGACCGGCTGTTCGGCCCGCTCGGCATGACCAGCACCAAGATGACGCCGGACGGGGCGGGCAACGCGCGGACCTACACCGGCCTGCACACCACCTGCCGCGACCTGGCCCGCTTCGGGCAGCTTGCCCTGGACCACGGGGTCTGGCACGGCAAGCAGATCGTCTCGGCCGACTGGCTGCGGGCCGCGACCGGGACGTCGTCCACCGAGCTGAACGCGGCCTACGGCTACCTGTGGTGGCTCAACCACGAGGGCCTCATCGGCAACCCCCTGGTCGCGACCGACCTCTCCCAGGTCGGCAACCAGACGGCCACCCATGGCCGGCTCGTGCCCGGCGCCCCGGACGGCATCTTCTGGGCGATCGGCCTCGGCAACCAGGTAGTACAGGTTGACCCCGGCTCCGACACGGTCGTCGTCCGCATGGGCATCCCCGAAACCTCCCCCAAGCCGCCCACGTTCGGCCCCGGTGAAGCCAGCCGCGTCGTCACCCAGGCGGTCACCGGTCCCGTCAGCGGCGGCTGACCACCCAGCGCGGGGCCGTCCAGCATGCGTCGCCCCAGGGTTTCGGGCTGGCGTTGACGTCGGCGGCAAGGTTTAGCGTCGGGTTCATGCGGATCGGGGAGCTGGCGCGGCGGGCGGGGACGAGCCCACGGGCGCTGCGGCACTACGAGCAGGAAGGCCTGCTCGCGGCCCGGCGCCGGGCGAACGGATATCGGGACTACGAAGAGGATGACCTGCGGCTGGTGGCCGAGATCAGGTCACTGCTCGCCATCGGCTTCACCCTCGACGAGACCCGCCCGTTCGTCGACTGCCTGCGATCCGGGCACGACCGCGGCGTCGCCTGCCCCGACGCCGCCGCCGTCCACCGGCGAAAGATCGCCGAGATCGACGCGTGCGTGTCCCGGCTCGCCGAGATCCGCGCCGGTCTGGCCGGCCAGCTCGCCGACGAACTGGCGGGCCGAGCGGCAGGCCCGGCAGGCGCGGCAAGCCCGGTCGGCGCCGGCACGCCACTGTCCAGCAAGGCCGTGCCCGAGCCCGAGGCGCCCGCCGCGCCGCCGATGGCACACGCCGTGGACGCCGTGGACGCCATACGCGCCGTGGCCGTCCCAGCCGCGCCGCCGGCCTGTGCGTTGTCCTTCGAGCAGACCCAGTCCCAGCTCAAGACCTACTCGGAGAAAAGAGGGAATCTGTCATGACATCGACCCATGGCATCGCGACCCACAACGTCGGCGGCGGCCTGACCGTCGCGAACCCGCCCACCCCGGGGACGGTCGTCGCTGTCACCGACGCGACCTTCGCCGAGGTCGTGCTGGCGAGCCCACTCCCCGTTCTCGTCGACTTCTGGGCGGTCTGGTGCCCGCCCTGCCGGATGATGGCTCCCATCCTGGAGAAGCTCGCCGCGGACTACGCCGGCCGGCTCACCGTCGTGTCCCTGAACTGCGACGAGGAGCCCGAGACCGCCCGCACCTACGGCATCCTCGCGATGCCGACCTTCACGGTCTTCCACGGCGGCGAGCAGGTCGCCTCGGTCGTCGGCGCCCGCTCCGGTGCCGCGATGCGCAAGCTCGTCGACGGCCTTCTCGGCGACTGACGGTCGTTCGCGGTCGTTCGCCGGTCGTCGGCGCGACCGACGGTCTGGCGGTCGGCCCTCATCGGTCGGGCTCGGTTCGTCCACGGGTGTTCTTTGCCGTCGTCTGGGTTACCCAGATGACGGGACGTGGCCGCGGGTCTGGGTGCGGTAGGGACGGAAGCCGCGGGCCCGGTAGTTGGCGAGGGCGTTCGGGTGGTCGAGGGTCGACGTATGCAGCCAGACACGCTGGGCCCCGTTCAGCGTCGGATGGTCGAGGTTCCAGGCGAGGCGGACGGCGAGCGTGAGTGCGTGACCGCCGATGCCGGTGCCGACGTACTCGGGGACGAGCCCAAAGGAGACGATCTCCACCTCCCAGGGCGGATGGACCGTTGTCTCGAGGATGCCAGCGACGTCGCCATCGGCGCGCAGCAGAAAGCTCTGGCGGCGGGGATCGGCGAACCAGTCGGCCCAGGCAATGTCCGACCAGGTGGCGCTCGGCCAGCGGTAGGGCGCGCCGACCCGCACGATCGTCGTCCGGACCAGCGTCTCGTCGTCCGTGGCCGCCAGCGCGAGCCGGGGGACGGCACGTCCGGCCCGCAGCTGGTCCGGGCTGGTCATCTCCAGGAACGTGACGACCTCGCCAGGCACCGGTTCCACCACGGTCACGCCCCGCCTCCCTACTGGCCCCCGCCTCCACGAAGGATCCCCGGCGATCTGGTAGCCAGGACCGTCGAAGTCTCGATTCCACCACCAGGGCGGAGCCGCACACGGCCGAGGGGCCTTCGTCGAAACCGTGCGCGGGCGGGGCATCCGCCCACCACGCCACCGCCCGCGGCACCCCCGCCAGCGACGCCCCGCCAGCGTCAACGATGCCAGCCCGCGCGAACTACCGCGCCGCGCCGCCATGGCTGGCCCCCTGCCCGCTCGTCACCGGCGCACACCGGCCCAGGAACGTCAGAGCACCTTGGTTCCGTACATCGCGCCGAGCGGGTCGGCGATCAGCTCCAGGCGGGCGCCGTCGGGGTCGCTGAAGTAGACCGAGACCTTCGAGTGGATGACGTGCTCGACGCCCGCCTCCGCCAGGTTGGCGACGAGCCGCTCCCAGCGGTCCGGGGCGACCGAGATCGCGACGTGGTGCAGGCCGCCGAGCACCTCGGCGTAGGGACCGAGGTCGAGCCCGGGGAAGTCGAAGAACGCGAGCAGGTTGCCGTTGCCGATGTCGAAGAAGAAATGCGACGAGCCCGGGTAGTCACGGTTCTCGATCAGCTCGGTGAGCGGGAACTCCAGCAGGTCCTGGTAGAACCTGATCGTCGTCTCGACATCCCGGCTGATCAGGGCGGTGTGGTGCACCCCCCTGGCGGACGAGGCCGGCCGCTGCTCAGGCGGCACCAGGTACCTGTCACGCAGCGCCGCCCGCGCCGCCGCCAGGGCGGACAGGTCGCGTGGGGCGGGGATGGTCGTCGTCGCCGAAGGTTCGCTGCTCATGGTCACTCCGATGCTCGTCTCGGGACGGCGGCCGCCTCATCGCGCCTGACGTCACGTGCGCAAACTCGTTGCCCATACAACATCTTCCTCGGGTCGTCCCGTGGAGCATGCTCCTGTCCGCCGCGGGACACACGCCACGGAGCCATCCGGGGCATCCGCACCTGTACCTCGCGCCCGCCTGGACGGCGGGCATCCCGGCCGGCCGCCGGCCGCGGCGTCTGCGGCCCGATGGCCGGCAGGCCGCGGCCGGCGGCCGTGGCCAGCTGGCATCGCTGACATTTTTCTTACATGCCGCTTACGGCGTGCGTGCTGGCCTCTGCGAAGGTCCTGCCAGCCAGGAGGACAGGGCCGACCGGACGGGGGCGACGGGACAGATGCGACGCGCGGGGCCGCCTCGGGCGCTCACGGTGGTGGCGCTGGCGGCAGTGGCGCTGGCGGGGGCGGTGGCCCTCACGGCGTGCGGGCCGCGGGACCGGCCGGCACCCGCCGCCTCCCAGCCGCCGGCGGGGACCGCGCCGCCCGCGGGGACGGTCACCCACACGCTGACGGCCGGCGGGGTGAAGCGCTCCTACGAGATCCACGTCCCCCCGGGCACCGGGACGGCGCCACGGCCGCTCGTCGTCGAGCTGCACGGCGGCGGCGGCAACAACGGCGCCATCGAGCGGCAGACCGGCTTCTTCGACCTCGCGGACCAGAAGGGCTTCCTCGTCGCGAGCCCGAACGGGACCGGGCGGCTCGAGGACCGGATGCTGACGTGGAACGCGGGCTGGTGCTGCGGGCAGGCCGCCCAGAACGGCGTCGACGATGTCGGGTTCATCGCCGCCATGCTCGACGACATCGCCGCGCACTACCCGCTCGACACCCGCCGGGTGTACGTGACCGGGTTCTCCAACGGGGCGATGATGACCTACCGGCTGGGCTGCGCGCTCGCCGACCGACTGGCCGCGATCGCCCCGGTGTCCGGCGCCCTCGACTACGACGGCTGCACGCCGAGCCGGCCGGTGCCGCTGCTCGCGATCCACGGCACCGCCGACCAGAACGTCCCTTACAACGGCGGTACCGGCGCCGTCCAGGAGGAACGGTTCCCCTCCGAGCGCGGCCGGGTAGACCGGTCGGTGGCGGACTCCGTCGCGTTCTGGGTCCGGCGCGACGGCTGCCCGGCAACCCCCGTCGCGCAGCACGACGGCGCCGTCACGCGGACCACCTACATGCCCTGCGCCGACGGCACCGAGGTCGTCCTCGACACGGTCGACGGCGGCGGCCACGCCTGGCCCGGTGGCCGCAAGGGCCGCCCGCGTGCCGACGCCCCCGCGGCCGACCTCGACGCCACCGCCGCGATCTGGGATTTCTTCGCCCGTCATGAGCTGCCCCGCCAGTAACGGGCCGTGCCGAAATGTCGGACCGCACCACTATGGTGATCAGCATGGTTGCTCCAGGCGCGACGACGCTGATACTGGACGCTCCGATCACGGCGGTCGTCGTCTACCCGAAGCAGGCCCGGGTCACCCGCCGTGGAACGGTCACGCTGCCGCCCGGCGCCGAGGACGCGGGGGGCGGCCCGCCGGAGGTCACGGTGACGCTCGGCAGTCTGCCGATGGAGCTGGACACGAGCTCGGTGCGGGTGTCCGGGCGCGGCGCGGTGCGCGTGCTCGGTGTGGACGTCGTCGTCGAGCCCCGCGCGGTGACCGCGGACCCGCGGCTGGCGGAGCTGGAGGACGAGGTCGACCGGCTGCGGCGGCGGGCCCGCGAGCTGGCCGACGACGAGGAGACCGAGCAGGCCCGCCGCAGGTTCCTGGACGTCGCGGCCCGCAACGGCGCCGCGGCACTCGCCAGGGGCTGGGGCGCGCCGTCCTGGGGCGGCGGCCCCGCGGAGGGCGGAACGACGCCGCCCAGCGGCGAGGAGCGGCGGCTGGCGGAGGCCAGCGGCGCGCTGGCCACGCAGCTCGCCGGCATCCACGCCCGGCTGCGCGCGATCGCCGACGAGCAGGAGAACGTCCAGAAGCTGACCGACGCGACCCGGCGCGCTCTGGAGGCCCGCCGCGGCGTACGCCTGCCGGACACGAGGCAGGTCGTCGTCGCGCTGGAGCCGACGGGTGGCCCCGGTGCCGCCGACGGCAAGGTCGACGTCGAGCTGGAGGTCTCCTACCTGGTCGCCAGCGCGTCGTGGTCGGCGCGGTACGACGCGCGGCTGGTCGGCGGCGTGGTCACGCTGACCTGGTTCGGGATGGTGCGCCAGCGCAGCGGCGAGGACTGGCCAGTCGGTGACCTGAAGCTGTCGACCGCCCGGCCGGGCCGCGCCAGCGGCCTGCCCGAGCTCACCCCCTGGTATGTCGACGTCGCCCACCCGCCGGTGATGCCCTTCGCCATGGCCGCGCGGGGTGGCGCCTTCGCCGGCGGTGCCGCCTTCGACGCCGCCGCCGAGATGACGCCCGTTGCGGCCGCGGCGCCGGCGAAGGCCCCGGGCGCGGCCCCGCCCCCGCCGCCTGTGGAGCACGCGGTGGCCACCGTCGACACCTCGGGAACCGCGGCGATCTACCGGCCGGCCCGGCCAGTAGCAGTGCCGGCCGACGGGCGGCCGCACCGTACCACCCTCGCCGTCCTCGAGCTGGAGGCCCAGCTCGACTACCTGACCGTGCCCAAGCTCGCCCCCGAGGCCTACCTGCGCGCCACCGTCACGAACACCTCGGCGCACACCCTGCTGCCCGGGCCGGTCGCGGTCTTCCACGACGCCGACTTCGTCGGCACCAGCGCCGTGGAGCTGGTGCCGCCGGGCGCCGAGGTGGAGCTGCAGCTCGGCGTCGACGACCGGCTGCTGGTGGAGCGCGAGCTGGTCAGCCGCGCCACCAGCCGCAAGGTCGTCGGCAACCTCCGGCGCACCGACGTCGGCTACGTGATCACCCTGACCAACCACACCCCGCGGCGGGCGCAGGCCACCGTCCGCGACCAGATCCCGGTCTCGCGCCATGAGGGGATCACCGTCAAGGACTTCCAGAGCTCGCCCACCGTCGGCGAGCGCACCGACCTCGGCCAGCTGACCTGGACCGTCGACCTCGAGCCCGCCGCCCAGCGCAGGATCGAGTTCGGCTTCCGCCTCGAACACGCCCGCGGCCTCGACCTCACCGGCTGGACCGACTGAGACATCCCGTGCCGGACGCTCCGCGCCCGGCACCGGGCACAGTGGCGGAAAGGTCCTTCGGCCTGACTCCTCGCGCGGCGGTCGCCTGGATGCGACAAACATCCAGACGAGGGCATCGGGAGGTTCACATGGCCGGACGGGTCGAGGGCAAGGTCGCGTTCATCACGGGAGTGGCACGGGGGCAGGGGCGGGCGCATGCGGTCCGGCTCGCTCAGGAGGGCGCCGACATCATCGGCGTCGACCTGTGCGCCGACGTCGACACCGTCGACTACCCGATGGCGACCGCCGAGGATCTGGCGGAGACGGTGGCGCTGGTGGAGAAGCTCGGCCGACGGATTGTCACCGCCGTCGCGGACGTCCGCGACGAGGACGCGCAGCGCATCGCCGTCGCCTCCGGGGTCGCCGAGTTAGGCCGCCTCGACATCGTCGTCGCGAACGCCGGCATCTCCGGCGGCGGCGCCGCGACGGAGACGCTCGACGCGCATGCCTGGCGCACGCTGCTCGACATCGACCTCACCGGCTGCTTCCTGACCGCGAAGGTGGCGATCCCGCACCTGGTCGCCGGCGGGCGCGGCGGCTCGATCATCCTGACCAGCTCGATGCTCGGCCTGAAGGGCCAGGGCTGGATGGCGGCCTACGTCGCCGCCAAGCACGGCCTCGTCGGTCTCATGCGATCGCTGGCCAACGAGCTCGCCGGCCAGTTGATCCGGGTCAACAGCGTCCACCCGGGCAACGTCCGCACTCCGATGGTCGACAACGAGTCGCTGTGCCGGATGCTGCGCCCCGACCTGGCGAACCCGACCATCGACGACGCCGCCGCCGTCCTCGGCCAGCTGCACCTCATGCCGGTCCCGCTGATCGAGGCCGTCGACGTCGCCAACGCCGTCCTGTTCCTCGCCTCCGACGAGGCCCGCTACATCACCGGCGTCCCTCTCCCCGTCGACGCCGGCGCCGCCGCCAAGGCCTGACCCGCCCAGGCGGCCTCCTTTGGTTGGTGGTCAGCGGATGGCCCGGAAGGCGCGGCGTACCTGGTCGGCGAAGACGGCGGGCTGCTCGTAGGCGGCGAAGTGGCCGCCCCGGTCGGCCCGCTCGTAGAAACGCAGGTCGGAGAAGCTGTGCTCGACCCAGCGTCGCGACAGCCGGATGATCTCCCTCGGAAAGACCGAGACACCGGCGGGTACGCGCACGTCGAGGCCGCCGGACAGGCCGGACGCGCGGCTGGGCCGTGACAGCCCCGACTCCCAGTACAGCCGCGCCGACGAGGCCGCGGTCGCGGTCAGCCAGTACAGCGAGATGTCATCAAGCATCTGGTCACGGCTCAGCGCCGTGTACGGGTCGCCGTCGTGATCGGTCCAGGCGTGGAACTTCTCGGCGATCCAGGCGCACTGCCCCACGGGCGAGTCCGCGAGGCCGTAGCCGACCGTCTGCGGGCGGGTCGACTGCAGGGCCGAGTAACCGGAGCCCCATTCCAGGAACTCGGCCATCGCGGTGAGGGCGTCCTGTTCCTCGTCGGTCAGCTCGCTGAGGTCGCCTCCTGGGCCGGTCATCACGAAGTTCAGGTGGATGCCGGCGAGGTGATCCGGATCCACCTTGGTGAGCCCGATCGTCACCGCGGAACCCCAGTCGCCGCCCTGCGCCCCGTACCGGTCGTAGCCGAGCCGGGCCATCAGCGTCGCCCAGGCGGCGGCGATGCGCGGTATCCCCCAGCCGGCGCCGGCCGGACGGCCGGAGAAGCCATAGCCGGGCAGCGACGGCACGACGAGGTGGAACGCGTCTGCCGGGTCGCCGCCGTGCGCCGCGGGGTCGGTGAGCGGGCCGATCACGTCGAGGAACTCGAGGACCGAGCCCGGCCAGCCGTGGGTGAGCAGCAGCGGCAGCGCGTCCGGGTTGGGCGAGCGCACGTGCAGGAAGTGGACGTCCAGGCCGTCGATCGTGGTGACGAACTGGTCGTGGGCGTTCAGGCGGTCCTCGCAGCGCCGCCAGTCGTAGCCGTCGCCCCAGTAGGAGCACAGGTCGCGCAGCCATTCCAGCGGCACACCCTGGCTCCAGTCGCCCACCGTCTCCTTCTCCGGCCAGCGGGCCGCCGTCAGCCGCCGCCGCAGGTCGGCGAGGTCCTCCTCCGGAATCGCGACCTTGAACGGCACGATGTCGTTACCCATCCAGCCCACCTCATCGTGTTCAAGCCCCTGCATACCCAGACACAGGCGCAATCGCGCGCGGCTGGGCGGCCGGTCGGTCACCTGGCCGGGTCTCGACGAGGTGCATCCTTGCGCCACCCGAGCCCCGTGCCCATCCCCTTCCTGAGTACCGCGACAGCAAGGTCCCCCGGTTCACGACGGTTCATGATCACCGCGGGCATGTTGTCGCGGTCGCGATTTGGCCCGATCCACGACCACGGCGACACGGTGGTGGTGATCTACCAGTCGCGTGCTGACGGACGAACATTGGCGGGGGCGACACCAGATCGGTGGTGGGTCGGTGGCCGGTGGCCAGTGGTGGGTCGGTGGCGCGGGCCTGGCGAGCCGTGGTTTGGTGCGTTCCGGGCCGACAGGCGACAGGCGAAGGTCGGCCGGTATGGCACGGATGTGCAACGAGGCGCGTGGATATGGCGGGCGGGGCCGGCCGAGGAGGCGGGATGGAATTCCATCTGTACTTGCCGCAGATGCGGATGACGATGCCCGAGATCGTCGAGCGGGCGCGCAACGCTGAGCAGGCGGGATTCGCTGGCATCGGGCTGATGGACCACCTCGCGCCACCCATGGCGGCGGGTACATCGATGTTCGAGGCGATGACGGCGGCGACCTGGGTGGCGGCGAAGACCGAACGGCTGACGGTCGGCCACCTGGTGCTGTGCGACATGTTCCGTCATCCGGTCCTGCTCGCGAAGCAGGCCGTCACGCTCGACCACGCCAGCGACGGTCGCTTCGAGCTCGGCATTGGCTGGGGCTCCGTGCCAGCCGAGCTCGAGCGCTACGGAGTGGGCGACGCGACCCCGCGGACCCGCGTCGAGCGGCTGGCCGAGACACTCGCCGTCCTGCGCCTGCTCTGGAGTGGCGAGCGCGCCGACTACCAGGGTGAGCACGTCACGCTGCGCGACGCCATGGCGCTGCCAGTTCCGACCCGGCCGATCCCGATCACCATTGGCGGCACCGGCCCGCGCACGCTGGCGCTCGTCGCCGAGTACGCCGACTGGTGGAACATCCAGATCGGCAGGCTGGACCAGCTCGACGAGCTGCGCCCCCGCGCTGGCAAGGCCCGCGTCTCCGTCCAACAGCTGGTCACCCTCATCCCCGCCGACGCCTCGCCGGCCCAGCGCGACGAGATCACCGTGCTCGCCCAGCGCCGGTTCGGCGCGATGGGAGCCGGCGGCGGTCTGGTCATCGGCACTCCCACCGAGCTCACGGCCTATTTCGAGGGACTCGCCGCCCGCGGCGTCGACCGCGCCTACGCCTGGTTCACCGACTTCTCGGCGCCCGAGACGCTCGCCGCCTTCGCCGAGGTCATCGAAAACGTCCGCTAGCACGGAGAGGAAACGGTCCGGCCCGCCGGCCCGTAGGGAACTCCGGGGTGGCCGTGCCGGGCTCGGGGAAACCCGCGCGCCCGGAGGACCGTTTCCAGCGTCAGGGCGAGGTCGGGCCGTCGGTCTCGGACTGTTCGGCCAGGAAGCGCTCCAGCTCGGCGCCGAGCTCGTCGGCGGACGGCAGGTCCTCGGCGTTGACGGTCGGCAGGCCGCCGCTGTCCTTGCCGCGCTTGTAGGCGTCGTACTGCTCCTCCAGCGCATGCACGAGCGACGCCATCTCGCCGCCCTTGGCGAGCTCCTGGTCGACCTCGCCGCGCACCGCCTCGCCGGCGGAGCGCAGGCCGTCCAGGGGCAGCATCAGCCCGGTCGCCTTGGAGACCGAGGTCAGCAGCACCTCGGTCGCCTGCGGGAAGTCCGTCTGGTTCAGGTAGTGCGGGACGAGCGCCGCGAGGCCCATCGCGTCGCGTCCCTCCCTGCCGAACTCGTACTCCAGCAGGTGGCCGGCGCTGCCCGGAACCTGGACCTGGCGCACCCACGGCTCGTAGCCGGCGATCAGGTCCTTGCGGGTGGCGTGCGCGATCAGCCCGGTCGGGCGGGTGTGGGGCACGGCCATCGGGATGGCGTTAAGGCCGACGGACAGGTGCAGGTTCATCCGTCTGGTCAGCTCACGGACGGCGGTTGAGAAACGCTTCCACATCAGGTCCGGCTCGGGGCCCGCGAGCAGCAGGAACGGCGTGTCGGCGCGGTCACGCAGCATGTAGAGGGCCAGTACCGGGTCCTCGTAGTGCTCCCAGTGGTCCTCGACAAACGTCATCGCCGGACGCCGAGACCGATAGTCCAGCAGCAGGTCGATGTCGAACGTCGCTATGACCTGGTGCTCCAGCGTCGTCAGCAGGTGCTCGTGCGCGAGCCGGATCGCGTTGCCGGAGTCGACGACGCCGGTCATCGTCTCGAGCATCACCGGCCGCCCCAAGTCGGGCAGGTCACCGTGGACCTCGTAGAGCTCACTCGGGTCGAGCATGGGCCGAGACCTCCCCACTGGTGTGTTGACCCCCTCCGGGGGCGCCCATACGCGGCATGGTCACTCTCCAGGAGTAACAGTGCCGCATGGTCGCACCTCCTTCGGCCAGGATCCTGCCAGGGCGACGGCCTCGGCCGTCACCGCATTGTCGCGTCACGGGCTTGCCAGCGGGTGGCACCTGCCGGCATAGTCCTGCCTTGCCCGCAAAATCGTGGCCAGCCCGACCCACCGCGTCGCCGCGAGGGGCCGGGGCAACGTCCGCCACAGCGCGGACCGAGCGCCGCCGCGGCAGGTCAGGCGGGTCGCCCATGCCGACCGTGCCGGCCGCTCGCACCGCGCCGCCCGGTCCACCCGCGTCGATTGCCTCTGCCGTCGGGTCGTAACCGGTCGGGCCTCGGTTGCTTCTTCAGCCTCGTCTGCTTCAACGGTGACGACGCGGATCCATTCCAACTCCACCCCGCCCGTCTTCCAGCTTCCTCCTCGGTCGCCCGGATGTACGTCGATCGGCCGAACCGTGCCGGATGAGCGTTGCCAGCGAACCGCCGACGCACCGCGCTCATCCCGGACGGGTGGCAGCGGTGTTCACGGACCATCGCCACAACGACGCTGGTAGACCCCGGTTCACCCGAGTACCGGGACCCGAGACGACAGCATCTCGGGAGCACGGGCGCAGGCCCAGCCCGACATTCTCGACAGCCACGTTCGAGTGACCGGCGGCCGGCCGGACTCCGCCCGCCTCTTACGTTTCGCGGCAGTTGACGAAAATCCTTCCGCGCGCCGCCGGGACGTCGTCAACAGCGTTGTCTACAGTGCAGGTGATCGGATGGGCGATCGCGGCGCGCCGACGCGTGCCGGCGGAACCGAGGTGGATGGCGATGTCGGACGACAACGAGCTCGAACCGGACGACTCCGGGCCCGACGAACCGGGAGCGGGCGCGGCGAGCGGCCGGGTGACGGTCAGCGCGGCCGCGCGGCGGACGCCGCGCGGGACGCTGTCCCAGCAGGTGCTGCTGGACAGCGCCCGGGAGATCGTCGACATCGGCGGGGTGAACGCCCTGTCGATGCGCGCCCTCGGCGCGCGGCTCGGCGTCGACCCGACCGCGATCTACCGGCATTTCCAGAACAAGAACGAACTGCTCGACGCGCTCGCCGACCTGCTGATCCGCGGCGAGGAGCCGCTGCCCGCGACCGGCGACCCGGCGGCGGACCTGCGGGAGAACCTGCGCCAGCTGCGCCGCCAGCTGCTGCGCTACCCGACCCTCGCACCGTCGGTGCTGCGCCAGCCGCCGGGCGCCGGCTCATGGTGGGACCGGATGGAGCACGCTCTCGGCGCCCTGCGTGCCACCGGCCGGACCGAGGCGGAAGCCGGGGCGACCTGGCAGACGCTGCTGTTCTTCGTCGTCGGCCACGCGCTGGTGGAGGCGCGCCACCTGGCGGAGAACATCGCGACGGACCGGGTCGGCGCGCCGATGCCGACCGTCAACCCGCCGCGCTCCCGCTACCCGGAGCTGGCGGGGGCCGCGCCCTACCTGCACGCCGACCTCACCGACCAGTTCGAGACCGGCCTCGGCCGGATCCTGGACTGACCCGGTCCCGGTCCCGGTCCCCGACCCGGCCCGGACCGTAGGCGGGCTCCACACGCCCCGCCGGGCGCTGATCGTCGTCAGTGCCCTCAGGCGGTCGCCAACAAGCCCGGTCCACGACCCCCGAAGGGCGCGGACAGCGATCAGAGCGCCGCCGGCAGTCGCGTCGGCGCGAGATCAGGGCCAGCGTCGGATCCGGGGTGACGGCGCTCTGGCAAAACGGCGCCTTAATGGACGGATCAGCCCGGAGGGGCCGAGAGCGGGTGTTGCCGGCCGGTCGCATACGCACGCGGACCACGGCGCCGCGCCTGGCGGAAAGCCGGCCGGTCGGGCCGAACACTCCCAGGTCAGGCGCCCCGTCCAGGGGCGGGACAACCGGGAGCTAACGATGGACCAGCGGAGCGCCCGAACGCGGCGCCGCGCCGCGACGGCCGCGACGGCCGCGTGCGCGGCCGCGCTGGCGCTGGGCGTGGCGGGCGGCTGCTCGCAGCCCGACCCGTCCGCCGACTTCGACATCCCGTCGTCCCCGGCGCAGACGCCCTCACCGCTGGCGGCCGCGATCCCGGCCGCGACGACTCCCGCCGACAACGGCGCCGACGCCGACGCGACGCCGTCGACCGTGGCCGAGACCGAGACGACCGGTGAGCCGTTCACCACCGACGGTGCCGCCACGGACGGCACCACCGTCGACGGCGCGGCCTGGCCGGCCGGGGCGGCCGGCGCGGCGCGGTGCACCGGCGCGGGCCTGACGGTGCGGCTCGGCACGCCGACCCAGGTCACCACGCTCGCGCCGGGGCTGACCCAGCTCGCATTCATGATCACTTTTACCAACGGCACGCCGCGGACCTGCGCGATGTACGGGTTCCCGGGCGCGACGCTCGTCACCGCCGCGGGCGACTCCTACGACCTGCCGCGCCGCACGACCGCCATGCCCGCCTCCCTGCGCCTTCCGCCGGGCGGCGGCGCGGCGGCGGTCCTCACATACCTCGCCGCACCGGCGCCGCAGGCCACGCCGCCCGCGGGCGACGCCCCGCCCGCCGAGGCGATGCCGGTCTTCGACGCGCGCTACCTGCTGGTCACGCCGCCCGACGACCGCGACCCGGTGCGCATCGACTGGCCGGGCGGCCCCGTCGCCGACCAACGCCGCGAGGCCTACCCCGGCAGCTACATCGGCCCCGTCACCCGCTGACCCGACCGCCGGCTCGCCAGCCCACCGGCCCGACGACTCGCCAGCCTGGCGACTCGTCAGCCACCGTTCGCAGATCCTGAGCGGCCGGGCCCTGCCTTCTTGTCGGACCCTGCGCCGCTGGACAGCCGACCACCTCGGCTACGTCGACGATGCCACCCGCTGAGGCGGCGGTTTCGCGGTTCTGCCACGGGCCGCCGCCGGCCCAGCGCCAGCCGTCGTTCCGCTGCCGGCCACTGCCCCGCCGCCAGCCACCGCCCCGCTGCCAGCACCAGGTCCGCCGTTGGCGGCGACGCCCGGCAGCCGCGTCCGCTTGGGCCCCGGCGCGGTCGGCCGGCCCGGAAACAGCGGACGCCCGAACGGGGGCAACGTCAGTGAGAGACCCGGTGCCCGACCGTCGCGGGACGCGGCCGCCGGGCCCGGCCCGCGGCCGCCCGCGGAGCCCACCGGCGTCGGCGCCACGTCCGCGCCGCTCTCGGCGGAGACCGGGGGCGTCACGGACGCGTCACGGCGCACGCGAGGCTTGCTGAGAGCGGCGGCGCCGACCGGGCCGAGCGAGCGACGACGACGACGCTCGTAGAGCCAGGCAGCGGACGTCGCGAGCGTCGCCGACGCGAGCACCACCGACCAGCCGACGGGCCCGACCGGGCGGCAGCCGAACAGCCGGGACAGGAACGGCGTCTGGACCAGCGCCGCCAGCACCAACATGCTCCCGAGCGCGGTGGTGATCACCAGCGGGTCCCGGCCGGCCAGCATCAGCGTCTGGCCGAGCTGGGTCGTGACCAGCGCGAGCAGCCCCATCGTCGACGCGCGCCGCGGCGTGCCGGTGTATCGGCCGATCAGCCAGGCCGCCGTCGCGCCGGCGGTCGTCGTCGCGCCTCTGACCAGCAGCATGCGGCGCAGCGGCCCGCTGAGCCAGCGGCCCGCGACCGCGTCGGAGTCGGCGCCGGCGCCGGCGCCGACTCCGACGCCGGCGCCGCTGGCTGGCCGCGGCCAGTCCGCCGGCCGGGAGTCGCCGTGGTCGCCTCGTCCGCGGTCCTCCTGCGAGCGCACGGCGAGCGCCATCGCCGGTGCCATGTCGGTGAGCAGGTTGACCAGCAGCAACTGGCGCGGGCGCAGCGGCGCCTCCCCGGCGATCGCCGTCCCGAGCAGCGTGAAGGCGATCTCCCCGGCGTTGCCGCCGACGAGCACCGACACCGCATCGGTCACCGAGCGCCACATCCGGCGGCCCGCCAGCACGGCGTCGGCGAGACGGGTGACCTCGGCGTCCGTGAGCAGCAGGTCGGCGGCGCCCGTGGCGGCGGCGGTGCCCCGGCCGCGCACGGCGACGCCGACGTCGGCGGCCCGGATGGCGGCGGCGTCGTTCGTCCCGTCGCCCGTCATCACCACCACCTTCCCCAGCCGCTGCAAGGTCGTGACCAGCCGCACCTTCTGCTCCGGCGAGATGCGGGCGAACACGGCGGCGGCGCCGACCTGCGCGGCGTAGCCGTCGTCGGTGAGCCGGTCCAGTTGCGCGCCCGTGACCACTCGTTCCGCGCCGGGGACGCCGACCTCCCGCGCGATCGCCGAGGCGGTCTCGGGATGGTCGCCGGTGACGACGACGACCCGCAGGCCGGCATCCAGGAGGCGGCGCACCCCCGGCGCGGCGGACGGGCGCGGGCTGTCCGCGATGCCGATGAACCCCAGCAGGCGAAGCGAGCTCAGGTCGACGGCGGAGGCCGGCTGGCTCCCCGGGACCGACTCGGCCACCGCGAGCACCCGCAGGCCCTGGCGGGCGAGCCGGCCGGCGGTGGCCCGGGCCGACGCGAGCCTGGCCGTGTCCAGGTCGACGAGGCCGAGCACCACCTCGGGCGCGCCCTTGAGGGTGAGCACCGGCCCGTCGGCCGTGCGCAGGAGAGTGGACGCGTAGCCCCGGGCCGTCTCGAACGGGCTCTCGTCCACCCGCTCGCCCACCAGCGCCCTCACCAGCTCGGGCCGCCCGACGACCGCGTCGAGCACGGCCCGGTCGGTCGCGTGCGGCACCCGGCCCTCCGGCGGCGGGCAGGCCGCGGCCGCCACCGCCAGCATCCGGACGGCCGTTCCGTCCGGCACCTCCGTCGCGTCCGTCGCGTCGTCCGTCCCCGGGGCGGGCACGGGCACCGTCCGCCACCGGCCGGCCGCGTCGGGCACGGCGGCGGCGCGCAGCAGCAGCCGGCCCTCGGTCAGCGTGCCGGTCTTGTCGAAGCAGACGACGTCGGCGCGGCCGAGCGCCTCCACCACCCGCGAGGAGCGCACCAGCACGCCGAGCTTCGCGAGCCGGCGGGCCGCGGCGACCTGCGCGACCGTCGCGACCAGCGGCAGGCCCTCGGGCACCGCGGCGACGGCGACGGCGACGCCGGAGCTGAGCGCCGACCTGGCCGGCGCGCCCCGCAGCGAGCCAAGCGCCGCGACCGCGAGCCCCGACAGCCCCGTCGCCGGCAGGGCGAGCCGGGTCAGCTCACCGAGCCTGGCCTGCACGCCGACGGGGCCGGCCGTGTGGGCCGAGGCCACGACGCCGGCCCGGCCCGCGAGGGTGGCCTCGCCCGTCGCGACGACGACGGCCCGGCCGGTGCCGGCGAGCACGGTCGTTCCCTCGTAGACCATGCAGTCGCGGTCGCCGATCTCGGCGGCCGGGGTGGGCTCGACGCCCTTGGTCACCGGCAGGGACTCCCCGGTCAGCGTCGCCTCGTCCACCTCAAGCGCCTCGGCCCGCAGCAGGCGCGCGTCCGCCGGCACCATGTCGTGCGCGCCCAGCTCGATGACGTCGCCGGGCACCAGCGTGTCGGCCCGGCGGGTCTCCGTCTCGCCGCCGCCGGTCACGACGCGCGCCATCGGCACGTTCCGGTCGATCAGCCTGGCGAGCACTCCCTCGGCGTGCGCCCGTTGCGCGCCGCTCATCGCCGCGTTCGCCACGGACACCGCGGAGACGAGCAGGGCGTCGGTCGTAGAGCCGAGGACGGCGCTCGCCGCCGCCCCGACGAGCAGCACGGGCACGAGCGGGTCGGTCAGGTCCGCGACGACCGCGGTGACGTAGCGGCTGGCGCCCGTGCCGGCGAGTGCCATCCGGCCACCGACCGCCCGCGTGACGGTCCCGGTGAGCTGGCCGTTCGCGACCAGCGCCCGCGCGCGGCCGGCACCGAGCCGGGCGCCGACCGCGTCCAGTCGGCGCCGGGCCGCGGAGGACCCGCCGGTCGGTGACGACCCGCCGGTCGGCGAGGTGGCTGCCGCCGCCCGCGCCGGTCCGCCGCCCACGCCGGCGGCGCCGCGCAGCCGGCGCAGCGCCGTGTCGGCCGTCAGCGCGTGCCAGTCGGTGTGCAGGGTTGGTGGCGGCGGCGTGGCCCGGTCCGCGCGCAGGGCCGCGACGAGCCCGGCGGCCATGGCTGTCGCCGCCGCGGCGGTCACCGGCCCGCTGACGAGGGCGAGCCGGAGGCCCGTCGGCCGGGCGTCCGGCCCGTCGACGACGGTGGTGAGCGCCGCGAGCGCCGAGCCGGACACGGACAGCGTGGCGGCTCGGCGGCTCGTCGCGGCGGCGTACGGCGGCAGCCGCAGCACCCGCCAGACGTCGGTGAGCTCCGGGCCGCACAGCAGGTCCGCGGACCAGGGCGGCCGCCTGCCGGCGCGGGCCAGCCCGACGCCGACGTCGGCGACCCGCAGCGCCTCGTCGCCCTCGGCGTCGGCCACGACGCACACCCCGGCGCCCGCGGCCTGCTGCCGCCGGACCTCGGCGGCGAGGCCGCCCGCCGACCGGGACGGCCGCGGCGCGGGGGCCGGGCCGGGCGGCCCGGTGGGCAGGGTCACGTCGGCGAGGCCCGCGACGTCGGCGACGCTGGCGTGCTCGGTCAGTACGACCCGGCCGCAGCCGCGCGCGGCCCGCAGCACGGCCTCGGCGTGGCCGTCCAGCGTGACCCCGGCGAGCGCCTGGGTGCTGGTCTGTCCATGCCACAGCAGCAGCGGCAGCCCGCCGGGGTCGGCGGCGCGGCGGCGGCCGGCGTAGTGCGCGGCGACGAGCCGGCCGCCGCCGGCGCGGGCGACCATGTCTCCTGGCCGGAATGCGCGGTGGGGGTCGAGGCCGCCGAGCATGGCCTCCACCCGGTTCCAGGTCGCGGCGTCGGTGGCGGACAGCACCCGGGCGCTGTCACCCAGCAACACCGACGCGCACACCATCACGGTGTCGACCCGGTCGAGGCGGCGCAGGCACCCGGCGTCCAGCGGGACGATGCCGCGGCCGGCGAGCCGGCGGCCCGCCGTCGCGGCGAACACGTCCCGCCCCGCCCTGGCCGCGCGCGGCAGCGTCGCGAGCATCAGCTCCCCGGCGAGCCGCGGCGAGCGGCCGACGAGGAGCCCGGCGCCGCCGAGCGCCAGCCCGGCGACGGCGAGCCGCGCGCTGGCCAGCTCGACCGGTCCGTCCGGCAGCGGCACCGGCCGGTCACGCCAGGCGGCGCCGGCGCGGCCACCGCCATCGGCGCGGGAGGCGCCGGCACGGACGGCGGCCGGCTCGTCGGCGTCGGCGCGGTCGCTGTCGGGTCGGGCCCGCCGCGCGGTGTCCGCGGTCAGCTGAGGGGCCCGCTGGTCGAACACCCGCGCGCCGGCGCGCAGCTCGGCGACCCGCGCGACCCGGCGGACCATGGCGACCGCGAGCACGTCCGGCTGCTGGGTGAGCGCGCCGACCCAGGCGCTGGCGAGCCCGATCGTCAGGTCGGAGGCCGTCGGCCCGATCCGGTCGGCGAGGGCGGCGCGCACCCGGGGCTGACCGTCCACGAGCGCGACGACCGCGCCGGCGGCACGGGGCACCGCCGGCAGCCGGACGAGCCGTCCGGCCATCGCGACGCCGAAGGCGGCGGCGTCGGTGGCGAGCGCGACGGTCTCCGCGAGCAGCGGGTCGGTCTCCGCGGGATGACGTTCGGGGGCCCGGGCCGGGCCCTGGCCGCCGCCGGACTCGGCGTGCAGCGCGCGTTCGACCTCGGTGACGGCGTCGATCAGCTCCGAGACCTCGATCTCTTCGCCGTCGAACCCGATGAGCACCTGGCCGAGACCTTCGTCGACCTCGGCCCAGTCGACGCCGGCGAGCCGGCGCAGCGCGGCGCGGACGGCCGCGTGCGCCGCCGTGCCGCCGGTGCGGGCCGCGCCGATCAGCTCGATGTGCGCGGCGCCGTCCTCGTGCCACACCCGCCGGGGCCGACGGTCCGGATGCGCCAGCTCATGCCGCAGCGCGCGCGCCACCTGACCAGGGCTCGGCAACGCCGCCGCCACCCGACCAGGGCTCGGCAACGCGCGCGCCACCTGACCAGGGCTGGGCAACGCCGCCGCCACCCGACCAGGACGGGGCAGCGCGCGCGCCACCCGGCCTGGGTTGGGCAGCGCGCGCGCCGCGATCGCGGGAGCGGCCAGCGCCCGCGCGAGGCCAGCGCGCCCAGGCAGCGCAAGCCCGGGCGGGCGCAGGGCGACCACCCGTCAGCTGCCCGCGGACGTGCGGCGGCGCGAGTGGCCGTTGTGCGTGTGGGCGCCGGCCATGGCCGCGGGGCCGGCATGCCCGTTCTCGCTGTGCTCGTCGTGGCCGTGCCCGCCGCCACGGTGCAGAAGCTCCCAGGGCGCGGTGCCGGCGGCCGGTGCCTCCGGCCTGGTGTGCTGGGCCACCCAGGTGCCCGCCGCGACCGCGGCCGCGACCGGCCATTCGACCACCTCGAACGCGGCCAGCGCGCCGAGCCCCAGGTAGTAGGCCGTCTTGCGCGGCGAGGGCAGCTCGAAGCGGCCGATCCGCCAGCCCTCGGCGCCGGCCCGGTCCGCCTCCTCCCGCATCGCGGCGGGCTCGATCACGGGGGCGCGGCGGCGGCGGGGCCGCTCGACGTTGACCCGCAGGAACGGCAGCCGGAACGAGGCGGCGACCGCCTCCTGCTCACGCGAGACCGCGTCCATGACGCCGCGGCGGTACCAGTCCTCGGCCACCGGCGTCTGCTCCGCCATGCCCATGCTGTTCGCCTCCGAGGCGGCTTGACGGCCACGCCGGACGGTCGCCCGGCCGGTCGACGACGCGGGCCGCTTTGCCGCGCCGGCCGTGCTGGTGCTGGCGGCGGCCGCGCGCGACGAGGTCCCCCGGGCCGCCGGGCGAGCCGCCGCCGAACGCGTTGCCGCCGAACGCGCGCCGGTCGAACGGGTGGCGGTCGGACGCGCGGCCGTCGAACGCGTCGCGGGCGACGCGGCGGTCCGCGTGGTCCTGGCCGGGTTGCTCCCGTCAGGGCTGGCGGTCGTCGTTCGCGCCTTCGACGGCATGGTTGTTCCCCTTTCCGCCCAGGCAGCGGCGACAGTCGACTACGCTTAGTAACTGCGTTGAAGCCAAGTGTCTACCACGCGTGACGGTCGGCCGCGCGGCGGCGGCCGTTCCTGGCGGGTCCTCGCGGAGGCGTCCGTCTCGCCCGGGGGCTGGAGGCTGCCTGACGGCCTCCGTGGGCGCGAGGCTTCGCCATTTTCGCGCCCCCTTTGGCCTACAGCGAGCGCTCGAGACCGTCCACCAGCAGCCCGAGCGCCCGGTCGAGGATAGGGATCAGATCGGCGCGGGCACGGACGAGCCACTCCTCATAGCCGGCGATCGCAACGCCGAGGAAGGCCCAGGCCACGGCCTGCGGCTCGAGCGCGCCCTCGCCGCGCCCGGTACGTTCGGCGACGAACTCGGCGACGACCGCCCGCCACCGGGCGTAGCGCAACATGGAGTGCGCCTGCAGGGCAGGGGTGCGCAGGATGAGCGCCATCCGCCGCCGGTGCCAGTCCGCCTCGGCGGCCGGGTAGGTGTTGAAGTCCAGGATCGCCCGGCGCAGCGCCGGGAGCACGGGCACGTCGGGCGGCGTGGCCGCGAGGCCCGCGCGCATCGTCTCCAGGTGGGCGTCGAACTCTCCCCAGGCGACGTCGTTCTTCGACGCGTAGTACCGGAAGAATGTGCGCCGCCCGATGCCGGCCGCGGCCGCGATGTCGTCGACCGTGGTCGCGTCGAACCCGCGCTCCTCGAAGATCATCAGAGCGTGCCGTTCGAGCTCGGCCGCGCTCGTCACCGGCCGGCGCCCGGCCCGTCCGCCGCTCACCCTGGACCCATCCCCCCGGCTGGCGTCATCCCCAGGAGCCACGTCATCCCCGCGAACCGTGCCGTCCCCGCCGGCCTTGCCACCCCCGCGAGCGTCGGCCGTTGTCGCGCTGTGTGGCCGCTCGCGCGGAGCCGGGGTCGCGGAACGCATCGACCGATCCCTTTCCTTTGGCATCGGGTGCCAATATGCTTCCTGTCACCCGTCAAGTTGTGACATCGGGTGTCACAACCGGGCGGGCCGCGGTCACCTCCCGTCCCGGGAGGCGACCAACCATTGCGATGTGGACGGACATCACGGTATGGCCACAGCATGAACCCGATCGACGGTGACACCGACGGGGTGCCCGTGGCACCACTTTCGGTGGCGCCTCCGGCGCGGGCGGTGGCACGGTCCGCGAGCCTGGCGCTCACGGAGCCGTTCACGCTGCGCGAGCACACCGCGCCGTCGCGCGTCCTGTTCGGCCCGCACGAGACGAACCTGGCCCGCCGCCGGGACATCTCCGACCGCCACGTCGCCTACTACGCCCGCCGCGCGGCGGGCGGCGCCGGCGTCGTCGTCACCGAGACGGCGTCCGTAACCGCCGACGACTGGCCCTACGAGCGCGCCCCGCTCGCCGCCGACTGCGGCCCCGGCTGGGCAGCGCTCGCCGCGGCGGTCCGCCCGCACGGCACCCTGGTGCTCGCCGGGCTGGGGCACGCGGGCGGGCAGGGCTCGAGCGCGTACTCGCAGTCGGTGCTGTGGGCGCCTTCGCCGGTCGCCGACGCGGCCAGCAGGGAGCTCCCGGCCGAGCTGGAGCAGGACGGGATCGACGCGGTCGTCGCTGGTTTCGCCGCCGCCGCCGAACTCGCCGCGACCGCGGGCCTGGCCGGGGTCGAGATCGACGCCGGCCCGCTCGCGCTGCTGCGCCAGTTCCATTCCGGGCTGACGAACCACCGCGGCGACGGCTACGGCTCCGACCGGCTGCGCCTCACCCGCGAGGTCCTCACCGCGGTGCGCGCGGCACTCGGCCCGGACGGGATCCTCTCACTGCGGCTGTGCTGCGACGAGCTGGCGCCGTGGGCCGGGGTCACCCCCGAGCAGGCCGCCGAGCAGGTGGACGCGCTCGCGGGACTCGGGCTGCTCGACCTGCTGGTCGTGACGCGCGGCGGGCCCTACTCGACGACCGCCTACCGGCCGACGTCGCATACCGAGCCGACGTTCAACCGCGACCTGTGCGCGGCGATGCGGACGGCGGCGGCGGGGCGGGTGCCGTTCGTGCTGCAGGGCAGCGTCGTCGACGTCGCCGCCGCCGAGGCGGCGCTCGCGGACGGCGTCGCGGATCTGGTCGAGATGACCCGGGCGCAGATCGCCGACCCGGAGCTGGTCGCCAAGGCCCGCGCCGGGCACGCGGAGCGGGTGCGGCCCTGCCTGCTGTGCAACCAGGCCTGCCGGGTCCGCGACAACCGCAACCCGATCGTCAGCTGCGTCGGCGAGCCGCGAAGCGGCCACGAGACCGAGGACCCTCCGGTCGAAGTCGGCGGGACAATGGGCGAAGCCTCCCGCCGACGGAGACCGTCTAATGACCCTCCGGTCGAAGTCGGCGGGACAATGGGCGAAGCCTCCCGCCGACGGAGACCGTCTAATGACATTGCCGAGGGCACCGACCCGCGGCCGCGCGAGGTTCTCGTCGTCGGCGGCGGGCCGGCCGGGCTGGAGGCCGCCCGGGTGCTGGCGTCGCGCGGCCACAGCGTCACGTTGGCCGAAGCGGGTGAGCGGCTCGGCGGCGCGCTGCGCACCGCCGCCGTCGGCCCGGGCCGGGAACGGCTCGCGCTGCTGACCGACTGGCTCGCCGCCGAGTGCGCCCGCCTCGGGGTGCGGTTCCTGTTCGAGAAGACGGTCACCGCCGCCGACCTGGACGCCGCCGAGACGGCCGGCCAGGCGGTCATCCTCGCCACCGGCTCGGTGTCGGCGGGCCGGGTCTACCCAGCGCCGCCCGGAGCGGCCACGGTCCCGGTCTTCTCGGCGCTGGCGCTGCTCGACGGCGGCGTGGGCGTCCTGCCCGAGGGACCGGTGGTCGTCCACGACCCGGTCGGCGGCCCGGTGGCCGTCGGGATCGCGGAGTGGCTGGCCGGCGCCGGCCGCGAGGTCGCGCTGGTCGCCCCCGACCAGGTCGCCGGCACGCTGCTGTCGCTCACGGGCGACCTCGCCCCGGCCAACACCCGCCTCGCCCAGGCGGGCGTCCGCCGCGAGCTGCGCGCGCTGGTCCGCGAGGCCGCCGATGGCCGGGTGGTGCTGGAGGACATCTGGACTGGCGCCCGCCGCGCCATCCCCTGCGCCGTCCTCGTCGACTGCGGCCACCGCCTCCCGATGGAGGCGCTCTACCTGCGGCGGCCCGGCACGCCGCGGGCCGGCGACTGCGTCGCCCCGCGCGGCGTGCTGGAGGCCGTCCTCGAGGGCCGCCGCCGCGCCCTGGAGGTCGCCACCACCACGACCGGCAGGCCCCGGCGCGCGCTGGTCGGCGCCGGGGGCACGACGGAAGGGGCGGCGCGATGAGCGCGACGGGGCGGTACCAGTACCTGTTCAGCCCGCTGCGGATCGGGCCGCTGACGGTGCGCAACCGGGTCGTGTTCTCGGCGCACCTGACGAACTACGCCGCCGACGGGATGCCGACCGAGCAGCACGCCGCCTACTACGCCGCCCGCGCGGCCGGCGGCGCCGGGCTCATCATCACCGAGGAGCACTCGACCCACCCGACCGACTGGCCCTACGAGAAGCTGATCCACGGCTTCAACCCGGCCGTCATCCCCGGCTACCGGCGGATCACCGAGGCGGTGCACGCCCACGGCACGCCGATCCTTGCGCAGATCAACCACAACGGCGGCCAGGCGTCGAGCATGTTCTCCCGCCAGCCGGTGTGGGCGCCGAGCCCGGTGCCGGACCCGCTGTTCCGCGAGGTGCCCAAGGCGCTGGAGCCGCACGAGATCCGCGAGGTCGTCGCCGGCTACGGGCTGGTCGCCGAGCACTGCATGGCCGGCGGGTTCGACGGCATCGAGCTGCAGTGCTCGCACTCGTCGATCGTGCGCGGTTTCCTCTCCCCCGCCACCAACAAGCGGACCGACGCCTACGGCGGGTCGCTCGCGAACCGGGCCCGGCTGCTGCTGGAGATCGTCGACGCGGTCCGCGCCGCGATCGGCCCGGGCAGGGTGCTCGGGGTGCGGATCTGCGGCGACGAGCTGATCGAGGGCGGGACGACGATCGAGGACGCCGTCGCCATCGCCCAGATGGTCGAGGCGCAGGGCAAGGTCGACTACATCAACACCTCGATCGGCGTCGCCACCGCCACGCTCTACATGATCGAGGCGAGCATGCAGGTGCCGCCGGGCTACGCGATGTTCATCCCGAGCGCGATCCGCGCCGCCGTGTCGCTGCCGGTCGTCGGTGTCGGCCGGTTCAAGGACCCGCTGCAGGCCGACCGGGCCCTCGCCGCCGGCCAGGCCGACCTCATCGGCGTCGTGCGCGGCCAGATCGCCGACGCCGACTTCGTCGCCAAGGCCCGCGCCGGGCACGCCACCGAGATCCGCACCTGCCTGTCGTGCAACCAGGAGTGCGTCGGGCGGATGGGTCTGAACCGCTGGCTCGGCTGCATCGAGAACCCGCGCACCGGCCGCGAGGCGGTGCCGCTGCCGGCGCCGCGGCGGCGCGGCCGGCGGGTGTTCGTCGTCGGCGGCGGGCCGGGCGGGCTGCAGGCCGCCGTCACCGCCGCCGGGCGCGGCCACCACGTCACCCTGTTCGAGCGGTCCGACCGGCTGGGTGGCCAGGTGCTGCTCGCGGCGAGCGTGCCGAGCCGCGCCGAGTTCCTCGACATCACCCGCAACCTCGTCGCCCACGCGCAGCGCGTCGGCGTCGACGTGAAGCTGTCGACCGAGGTGGACGCGGACCTACTACTCGCCGAGAAGCCGGACGCGGTGATCCTCGCGACCGGCGCGGCGCCGAACGCGCCGTGGTGGGCCGGCGGGCACCCGCGGGTCGTCGACGTCCGTGACGTGCTGGAGGGCCGCGCGGTCCCGGCCGGCACGGTGGTCGTCGTCGACGAGCTGGGCTTCCACCAGGCGACGTCGGTCGCGGAGCTCCTCGCCGACCGGGGCTGCCGGGTCGAGGTCATCTCCAACGGCATGGTCGTCGGCCAGGACCTGGGCGTCACCCTCGACATGGAGCAGTGGAACGTGAAGGCGGCGGCGCGCGGCGTCACCCAGGCCACGGACCTCGTGCCCATGGGCGCGGCGCCGGCGCCGGACGGCGAGGGTGTGGTGCTCAACCTGCAGCACCACCCCACCGGGACCGACCAGACGAGGACCGTCGACTGGGTCGTCTGCGCGGTGCACCAGCGGGCCGAGGACTCGCTCTACAAGGCGCTGCGCGCGATCCAAAGCGACTGGCAGGCTGGCCGAAGGCCAGTCGCGGAGGGCTCCGAAGGCGACACAGCCCAAAGCGGCTGGCAGGCTGGCCGAAGGCCAGTCGCGGAGGGCT
>NZ_MBLO01000229.1 GCF_001854805.1 Pseudofrankia coriaricola | reverse complement strand
AGGCCAGTCGCGGAGGGCTCCGAAGGCGACACAGCCCAAAGCGGCTGGCAGGCTGGCCGAAGGCCAGTCGCGGAGGGCTCCGAAGGCGACACAGCGGGTGGCCTGCCGTTCACGCTGGACCGCGTCGGCGACTGCCTGTCCCCCCGCCGCGCTCACGCCGCCGTCGTCGAGGGCCAGCGCGCGGCGGTGGCGCTCGCATGAGGCGGCTGCTGAAGCGCCAGCCCAGAGGGCTCTGGACGCCCTCCATACGTGGTTACGGGCCGACGCGGACAACGGCGGCCCGGCTGGCGCGCCGTCACCAGGTGGGCACCCGCCAGAACGGCGCACGGGTAGGGGGTGCGGCGTGATCTACGAGATCGAGTGGACCATGGGCGAAGAAGTCGTGCCGGGGTTCCTCGCCCTGTTCACCGCCGAGATCGAAGCGGGCAGTCTTGAGGAGGCACACGGCATCCTCGACGACATCGTGATGGAGAGTGATCGTCTGTGGCGGGAGTTCTGCTGATCGTCGCGGGCATGCCCGCGCCGTCCGCCCGGGACCTCGCGCGATGACCGAGACCGTGCTTTCCCAGACGGCACCCGTCGCGCCGGACGCACTGGCGACGACGCCGGCGCCCCTGCCGGGGCTGACGGTCACCGGGACGGTGGCGGTCGTCGTCGCGCGCGGCGGGCAGGTGCCGCCGGGCGGCGCCGAGGCGGTGGCGGAGGCCGGCGGGCAGGTGCTGGTTGTCGGCTCCGGGGCGGCCGAGGCGGCCGTGACGCTGCACCGGGCCACCGGCGGCGGCCCGGCGGCCAAGGTCTGGTGGGCCGACACCGGGCCGGGCCTGCGGGCGGGAGCCCTCGCGTGCTCGCTCGCCCCGCTGCTCGCCGCCGCGGACCTCGTCGTGCTGCCCGCGTCCGCGGACGGCCGCGACCTCGCGCCGCGGCTGGCCGCCGCGCTCGACGTCCCACTGCTCGCCGGCGCCGTCCAGGCCGGGCTGGCGGGCGACGGTCAGGTGCGGGCGGAGCTCGCCCGCGTCGACGGCCGGCTGCTCGTCACGGCGACGTGCGCGGCGCCCGCCGTCGCGACGCTGCTGCCAGGTGCGCGGTCGGTGTACGACGGTCCAGCGGAACCGGTGGAGGCGGGGGCGCCAGCGGCGGCGGAACCGACGGCGCGGGCGGCGACGAGCCCGGGCCAGATTCCCCAGCAGGCGTCCGCGGGCGCCCTGGTGCCGGTCGAGGTGGCGCTGCCCGCCGCGCCCGGCGGCATCGTCGACGTCGAGGTGGTCGAAGTGCTGGAGCCGGACCCGGCGACGATGGACCTCGGCGAGGCGCGCCGGGTGCTCGGCGGCGGCGCCGGTCTCGTCGCCCGCGACGGCGGCCTCGCGGGTGTCGGGCCGGCCGCCGCGTTCGAGCTGCTCGCCGGCGTGGCCGCGGCGCTCGGCGCGTCCGCCGGCGCCACCCGGGTCGTCACCGACGCCGGCTGGATGGGCTACGACCGCCAGATCGGCACCACCGGTGTCACCCTCGACCCCGAGCTCTACATCGCGTTCGGTGTGTCCGGCGCGAGCCAGCACACCGGGGGCCTGGGCGCGCCACGCCACGTGGTGTCCGTCAACACCGACCCGAGCTGCCCGATGACGGCGATGGCGGACCTCGGCCTGGTCACCGACGCGGGCGACCTGCTCGTCGAGCTCGCCCGCCGTCTCGGCGTCCCCGGTCCTACCGGATCCGCCGGCCCCGCCGGTCCCCCGGCCAGCCCGGCCAGCCTGGCCGCCGACGTTCCCAACCCGCGTGCGGAGATCACCCATGGCTGACGAGCAGGCCCCATACGCTGGCCCGGGTACCTCCCCCGGCACGGCCGTTGGGGACCGGCCGGCGGACGTCGACGTCATCGTCGTCGGCGCCGGGCCCGCGGGCGCCGCGGCCGCGCTGGCCGCCGCCCGCGCCGGCGCGTCCGTCGTCCTGCTGGAGCGCGGCCCGTTCCCCGGCTCGAAGAACGTCTACGGCGGTGTCATCTACGGCCGGATCCTCGACGCGGTGCTGCCGAACTGGTGGGAGGAGGTGCCGGTCGAGCGCTGGGTCGTCCGCCGCTCGACCATGGTGCTCACCGAGACGCAGGCGCTCACCGTCGACTTCCGCACCCAGACCTGGGCCGGCCCGCCGTACAACGGCATGACGGCGTACCGCGCCGACTTCGACAGCTGGCTCGCCGGCAAGGCGACCGCCGCCGGCGCGCGGCTGGTCACCTCGACGGTCGCGACCGGGCTGCTGCGCGACGCGGCCGGCCGGGTCGTCGGTGTGCGCACCGATCGGACCGACGGCGAGCTGCGTGCCAGGGTCGTGATCGCCGCCGACGGCGTCAACTCGTTCCTGGCCAAGGAGTCCGGCCTGCTGCCGAAGGCCGACCCGAAGCACCACACCCTGGGCGTCAAGGAGGTGCTGTCGCTGCCGCGCGAGGTGATCGACGAGCGCTTCGGGCTGCGCGGCCAGGAGGGCCTCGACATCGAGATGCTCGGCAACACCCGCGGCATCCCGGGCGGCGGATTCCTCTACACGAACAGCGACACGGTCAGCATCGGCGCGGTGCTCGCCCTGCCGGGCCTGGCGGCGGCGAAGGTCCGGCCGGAGGAGATCATCGCCGACCTGAAGGCGCACCCCGCGATCGCGCCCTACCTGCGCGGGGCGACGGTGAAGGAGTACGCCGCGCACCTCATCCCCGAGGGCGGCTACGACCACATGCCGGCACTCGCCACGGACGGCCTGCTGATCGCGGGCGACGCCGCCGGGATGACGCTCGCCGCCGGCATCTGGCTGGAGGGCGTCAACTTCGCGATCGGCTCCGGCCTGGTCGCCGGCCGGGTCGCCGCCGAGGCGGCCGCCGCCGGCGACGCGTCGAAGAAGCGGCTGGCCCGCTACCGGGACGAGCTGGAGAAGCAGTTCGTGCTCGCCGACCACAAGCGGCTGCGCGGCGCACCCGAGATCATCCTGTCGGAGCGGATCCAGCGCCGCTACCCGGGGCTCGTCGCCGACCTGGTCGAGAGCCTGTTCACGGTGACGAACCCGGAACCGAAGCCGGGGGCGCTGGCGCTGCTGCGCCGGGCCGCCAAGCGCAACGGCGTCAGCCTGCGCGAGCTCGCCCGCGACGGACTAAGGATCGGGAAGGTATTCCGGTGAGCCGGTTCGGTTTCAGGAAGCCGGTGGGTGCCGCCACCGCGCCCGCCGCCACCGAGGCCGCGGAAGGCGGCGGCGGGCGGCTCGGCGACATCGCGTTCGAGGACCGGATGGCGACGGTCGACTTCCGGGTCGGCGAGCGGGCGCACATCGTCGTCGACTCGGACGTCTGCCGCTCCTGTACCACCCGCGCCTGCGTCACCGCCTGCCCGGCGAACCTGTTCGCGCCGACGGCGGACGGCGGGATCCTGTTCAACTACGAGCAGTGCTTCGAGTGCGGCACCTGTTACATGGTCTGCAACGGCGAGGGCGCGCTCACCTGGACCTACCCCGACGGCGGCCAGGGCGTCGTCTTCCGCCAGGGCTGAGGGCCAAAGGGCGCGCGATAATGATCTTCCTTCGCGCGCCCGGCGGCCCTTGTCCCGAAGTCAAAAGGAGGACGGCGATGACGAACGCGACAGGTGACGGGGCCCGTGGGGGCGGGCCGCTGGTCGTCGTGTGCCTGCGGGTCACCGATCTGCGGCCCGAGGTCGATCCACTGACCGGCGTGGTGACACGCTCGGCGCACGGCGCCGGGCTCTCGGCGGCGGACGAGGCGGCGCTGGAGCGCGCGCTGGCGATCGCGCGGGCCTGGTCAGGGCGGGTGCTCGCGGTCGCCGCCGGCTCGCCTATCGTCGAGGGCCCGCTGCGCGCCGCGGCGGCGCTGGGCGCTGCGGTCCTGCGCGTCGCCTGGCCGCCGCACGACGAGGCCGACGGCCACGGCGCCGCTCCCGGTGCCGCCTCGGCGGTCAACGCCGCGTCGGCGGTCGACCCGGAGCCGTTCGGGCCGCGCGCGGCCTACCTCGCCGACCTCGCGGGCGACACGCGCGCGCTCGCCGAGGTCCTCGTCGACGCGATCCGGACGGTCGGCGAACCGACGCTGGTGCTCTGCGGCGACCTTTCCCCCGACCGCGGCACCGGCGCGCTGCCCGCGCAGCTCGCGCACGCTCTCGGCGCCGCGCAGGCCCTCGGCCTGGTCAGCCTGACGCCGACGGACGACGGCTGGCTGCTCGCCGAGCGCCGGCTCGACGGCGGCCGCCGCGAGCGGCTGCGTGTGCCGACCCCGGCGGTCTGCTCGGCCGAGGCCGCCGGGCTGCGGCTGCGGCGTGCCGCGCTGCCAGCCCTGCTCGCCGCCGGCGACGCGCCGGTCCCCGCCGCCCGCCCGACGCGGCCCGCGGTGGGCGCGGTCGAGGTCGTGGACGTCCGTGCCTACCGCCCGCGGGCCCGGGTAGTGCCTCCGCCGGCGGGGGCGACCCCGCGGGACCGGCTGCTGGCGCTCACCGGCGCCCTCGTCGCCCACGATCCGCCCACGATCATCGGCCCGACGGACGCCGGGCAGGCCGCGGACGCGCTGGTCGCCTACCTCGTCCGCAACGGCTACCTCACGGCCTGAACGCCCAGGCCCGCCGTCGCCACCTCGCGTCGCGAACACCGCACGCCGTCTCGCTACTTCGCGCCCATGGCCGCCTCTAGCCGCCGGAAGGCTCACGGGGAGACTCTTCGGGCCGATTTCTTGCCCGAGAGCGGGTAGACGAGCGTAACTCAGTCCGGTTATTGAATCGGCATTAATGGGCTTCTTACGTGTTTGCTATTTCCTGTCCGCGTTCTTTATGGTTGGCAGCATGCCGAGCGGGGAACACGAGTCGCCGCTGGAGCTGGCCGAACAGAATCCGGAGGTCCTCGTCTGGTTGCTGGAGAAACTTTTCGACGTCAAGGTGTCCGGCTATCATCACGCCCGGCCGCAGCCCACCGAGGTCCGGAAACTGGTGCCCAGCACCTACCGCGCCGACGGGATGATGCTGCTGTGCGATGCCGCCGACCGGTCGCTGATGTCGGTCGTGTTGGAGGTCCAGCGCGCCTGGGACCCGGGCAAGCGCTGGACCCTGAAGACCTACGTCGCGCACCTGGAGGCCGAGCTGGAGGTCAACGCTGCGCTGCTGGTCTACTGCCCGAGCGCGGCGGTTGCCCGCCGCTACCGGGAAATGTTCGAGTCGGAGGGCGTCAGCCTGCATCTGCGCCCGCTCGTCTTCACGCCGGGGGACGTGCCGCTGGTCGTCGACGTCGAGCGGGCGCGGGTCGAGCCGGCGTTGGCGATGTTCTCCGTGCTCTGCCACGGTGGGGACGCCGGCATCGAGGCGTCCTTTCCCGCGCTGACGGAGGCACTGCGAGCGCTCGGTCCGAGGAAGGGTCCCTTATATCATGAGATCGTGCTGGCTGGGTTGCCAGCGGCGCTCTGGGATCGTTGGGAGACGCATATGAATAGCGCCCTTGGTCGTCCATACCGCAGCAAGCTGCTCGGCGAGACCGCCGCCCGCGCCCACGCCGAGAGTGCGGCGCGAATGTTGCTGACCGCACTCGATGCCCGTGGGGTGCACGTCACTGAAGATGTCCGCGATCGGATCCGGTCCTGCACGGACCTGGACCAGTTCGACACCTGGTTGCGCCGCGCGGTCACCGCCACCACCATCGACGACGTCATCCACGAATAGCCCAGGTACGGCCGGCAAGAATGCACACGGCCGCATAAACCGCGTCGGCGGCCCGACCGGCCGAGGTCAACGTGACCGGGTTCCTTGATCCCTGCGGATTTTTTGCGAGCTCACCGAAGCCGGGGCGCGCAGGGACCGAAGCACAACGGGGCAGCGGGAGAGGGCAATGGATGAGTCGTGTTTCCGCGCCGCCGCGGACGGGAGCCGGCGGGGAGGACGACCGCCGGCCGCGCGGCAGCGCTGGACTCGCCGCGACCCGGACTGCCTCCTACCCCACGCAGCCCCCGCTCTCCGGGCTGACCTCCTCCACCGCAGGCGCCCCTCGCGTCGGGAACGCCGCCGGGCGCGCCCGCGTCACCAGCGGACGACGAGCCTTTCCGCCAGGTTCACCAGGCCGAGCAGGAACAGGGCCACGAAGGCCGAGACGAAGATGGCGCCCTACATCTGCACGAGGTTCATGTACGTGGTGGCCTGGACGACGACCGCGCCGAGGCCCTTGTTGGTGCCGGTGAACTCGGAGACGATCGCGCCGATCATGGCCATCATGACGGCGATCTTCGCGCCGGCGAACAGATGGCCGAGGCTGCCGGGGACGCGCAGGGTGAAACTGTCTGCAACGACGAGATGATCCGAGAGACGAGAGAGCGGCCCTCCGTCGATTACATGTAATCTGCCCCCGGATCAGAGGCCACCGCGTCCAGCCAGGCAGGAGCGCGCCGTCCGGCGGTCGGTCGCCGTCCGGGGATCGGTCGCCGTCCGCCTCGGCCCACCGCCACGGCCGCCTGCCTCATGACTCTCCGCCACCCGTGCGCCCCTCGCGTCGTACGTCCCTCGCGCGACGGTGGACACCATGGGGCCGTCACCTGGCGTTTTGTCCGTGGCGGACTGGGGACGGGCAGGGGTTGTCGGTCTCAAGCCGGTCCGGCCCGAGACCGCTCCGGGTCACGAGTGAGAGGGCAGCCGAGATGAAGCAGGACCAGCTTGTGTCCGCGATCCGCGTCACCGGCGGATTCGAGTCCGCGCGGCAGGCGGAGACGGCGATGCGCGCCACCCTTACCGTGCTCGGCGAACGGATCTCCGGCGGAGAGACGCGGAACCTCGCCTCCCAGCTGCCGGCGGCGTTCGCCGAGGCGCTGCCACCCAGGGGCGGCGGCGAGCGGTTCGACGTCCAGGAGTTCTATCGCCGGGTCGCCCAGCTCGAAGGCGACGCCTGCACGGAGCCCAAGGCCCGCCGCCATGCCCGCGCCGTCGTCGCGGCGCTCAAGGCCAGCGTCTCGCCGTCGGAGTTCGAGGATGTCGCCGGCCAACTGCCCGCCGACTACGCCGATCTCCTCAGCCGCGAGTCGGTCATCCACTATTAACGGCACCTTCGCACGGCAGATGCCTCGCGGTGGGACATCCCCCGTCGGGCCGAAAATTTCCCGAGATACCCTCCCGAGAGGGTCACTCGACCGCGACCTGCGGCGCAATAGCGGACGAAGCAGCCGTTCCCCGGTGGAAATCGGTTTCGACGTAACACCAGAGTGACCCAGGCCACATTGTCGACGGCGCCGTCGGCTACACTCCCCGCTGCAGGGCAGCTGACTGTGCTCGGCTGGTTGCCCACCGCGCGGGATGATGGCGGAGGCTCGGATGCCGTCGATACTTCTCGTCCGAATGGCGGGCGCCATTCCGGATGCGGCCCCTCGCTGGCTGCTTGCCGCGGCGAGCGCCATCTGCGACCCCGCCGACGGGGCGCGTGCCGACGAGGCCAGGCCGTTCAGCGTCGGCCCGCTGGTGCCCGACGCCGGACCCAACGCCACCGGGCTCGGCGGCACCGGGCTCGGCGGGCGCGGCGATGCCGGCCTGGCCGGCGCGTGGGAGCCGTCCACGTGCGGCACGCCGGGCCGCGGCGGCGCCGTGACGACCTGGCGGCTGGGCTGGCTCGCGGACGACGCGCCGCTGCCCGGGTGGCAGCCGGACACGGTCCGGTTCGGCTCCCAGGTACTCCCGGTCGTCGGCGCCGACCTGCACCGGTACTCCTACGCCGAGCTCGCGCAGGGCCGGCCGGCCCGCGGCGCCCGGCTGACGATGAACACTCCGACGTTCTTCTCCCGGGACGGGCGCGACCTGCCGCTGCCCGACCCGGCACTGGCCATCGGCGGGCTGCTCGCCCGCTGGAACACCTATGCGCCCGGGCCGCTGCGGATCGGCGCCGACGACGCGCGGGCCCTCGTCGAGGCGGTCTTCCTCGACGGCGTCTGGGGCGCGAGCTCCGAGGTCGAGCTCGGCCACGGGCTGCGCCAGGTGGGATTCGTCGGGCAGGCCGACCTGCGCCTGCTCGCGGCCACGTCCGACTACACCGCGACGATGTTCGCCGCGCTCGCCCGGTTCGCCGCGTTCGCCGGCGTAGGAGAGCGCACCGCCCACGGCTTCGGCGCGGTGGACGTCGACGTTGTCGATGTCGTCGACGTCGTGCGCGCGCCGCGGCAGATGGCGCCGGTCGCCGTCCCACCGAGCCGGCGCTCGGGCCGCGCCCCGGTCTCCTCCCCCGCCGCCAGGACCGTCAGGCGGTAACCGGCCACCCCGGTATCCGGGATGGTGAGGTGCCTGACGTCGGCCGCGAGGTACCGCAATGCACTCGCGGCAGCCGGCTGCCCTACGTGCCCAGGGGAGTTTAGGACGGGTTCTCGGAGTCCGCGGTGGCCGTCTGCGCGGCGGCCGGCGAGGCCATGGCCGTGGCCATCGGAGTCGAGCTCCCCTCTCTGGGCTCACCGGTCCCAGCCCGGTGATCAAACCGAAGGCGGTCGTCGCGCCCGCGAGCAACGCACAGCTCAGGCCGACCAGCGTCGTCGGAAGCACAACGACGCTCAGCCCGAGCCCGACCGCGGCGCCGGCGGCCAGCGCCGCCAGTGCCGGGATCTGGTTGCGGGCAGGCTGCGAGCCAATGACCAGCCGGCTCTCGAACGCCAGCGACGCCAGCAACGCGCAGGCAAAGCCGAGCAGGACCAGGGTCGTCGTGAGAGGACTAGCGGCGCGCGACGGGACGGTGGTCGGGGATGGCGGCATCAGCGACGTCGGTGTCGTCGAACAGCCGCAGGCGGTGGGCGACGGCGGCGGCCTCACCGCGGCTGGTGACACCCAGTTTGCCGAGGATGTTCGAGACGTGGGTGCTCGCGGTCTTGCGGCTGATGAACAGCGCCGCGGCGATCTGCGGGTTGGTGCTGCCGGCGGCGACGAGGCGCAGCACGTCCAGCTCCCGCGCGGTCAGGCCGAGCGGCGGGCCGTCCGCGGTGGCGGCCTCGCACTCGTCCTCGGCCGGTGCCTGCCCGCTTTCCGGGCCGGGCAGCGCCAGGCGGCCCTGCGCGGCGAGCAGGCGCAGGTCACGGCGCAGCAGGTGCGCGCCGAGCGCGGCCGCGGCGGCCGCGGCGGCGCGCAGCTCGTCGCCGGCCGCCGCCCGGTCGCCGACGGCGAGCAGCGTCTCCGCCCGCCGGTAGCGCGCCCGGGCCGCCTGATAGGGGACGCCGAGCGCGGACCAGGCCTTCGCCGCGCTCGCCCACGGCTCCGGGTCCGGCCGGCCCTCGGCCCTGGCCAGCTCCCCGGCGATCACCGCGCGGCAGGCCTCGCCGGACACGGCCCGCTCGAACGGCATCTCGGCCGCGAGCGCGGCGACCCTGCCGGCCGCCTCGAGGGCGTGGCGCAGGTCGTCCTGGGCGCGCAGGGCTCTGGCGACGCCCGCCGCCTCGGCGGTGGCACCCATGGCGGTCGCGAGCAACGGCGCGGCGTAGCGGACCACGTCGGTGAAGTCGAACGCCTCGACGGCGCGCACGGCCGCCAGGGCGTCGGCGACGCCGTCGGTCAGCGCGCCCGGCTCGCCGCGGCGCAGGTCCAGGTCGATGCGCAGCCGCAGCAGCGGCATCGTGTATTGACTGCCGAGATAACGGTAGGCGAGCGTGCCCTCGGCGGCGGCCAGTGCGGTCCCCGCCTCGTCGAGCTGGCCGCGGGCGAGCGCCAGGTCTCCCCGCAGCTGCTCCAGGAACAGCGCGTGGATCCCCATCGGGGCGAGCTCCGTCGTCTCGGCGAGCAGCTTCTCGGCCTCCTCCCAGCGGCCCGCGCCCAACAGTGCCTCGATCACATTGCCGGCGAGGAGCAGACCGTGGGTGCGTTCCTGGCCGAGCCGGCGGGCCAGCCGCAGGCCCTCATGCCCCGCGGCGATCGCCTCGTCGAACCGGCAGCCGCCGAGCCAGGTGTCGGACTCGTTGGTGTAGCTGGACAGCAGCAGGTCGTCGTCGCCCAGCTCGTGGGCGATCGCCCGGCCCAGGCGCGCGTCCTCCGGCAGGGTCCAGGCGCTGGCGAGGCAGGCGGTGCTCATCAGCGCCGTCCCCTCCACCCGGCGCGCGCCGGTGGCACGGGCGACCGCCAGCGCCTCCTCGATCGCCTGCAGCGCCGCGGCGCGCCGCGGGACCATCGACAGCGCCTTGCCCAGCGAGACGAGCACCTTCGCCCGCGTCGGCGTGGGCGGCTCGGCGGGCATCAGCCGGACGGCCTCCTGTGCCTCCTCGACCCCGTCCGAATGGCCGAGCATGCGCAGCAGGAAGCTCTGCTCCGTCAGTGCCAGAGCCAGGCGCACCGGGTCCCCGAGAAGGGCGGCCTCGGTGCGAGCCCGGTTCGCGAGGTCCAGCCCGCGGCGCAGCTCGCCGGCCATCTTCGCCGCCGTGATCGCGGCCTCCAGGACCCCCAGATGGTCGAGGCCCGCCCGGTCCGCCGCGTCGGGCACCTCGTCCCAGCTGGCGAGCGCCCGCTCGTAGTGCCGCAGCGCCTCGGCGAAGGCATAGGCGCAGGCCGCGGCGCGGGCGGCGGTCAGCAGGGCCGGCAGCGCCCTGGGATGCTCGCAGGCCGCGTACCAGTGGTAGGCGACCGCCGCCGCGGCCCGCGCGCCGCCGCCGACCAGGCCGGGGTCGGCCTCCAGCGCTTGCGCGTAGCGCCGGTGCAGGTGGGACAGCTCTCCGGGCAGCGCCTCGTGGCGCAGGGCGCCGCGGGTCAGCGCGTGGCGGAAGCAGTAGGCGTCGTCCGCCGGGGCGACCATCAGCACACCGGTGGCTACGGCCGCGCGCAGCGCATCCCACAGCTGCTCCTCGGGCAGGCCCAGGACGGCGGCGAGAAGCTGGTGCTCGACCCGCTGGCCGCCGGCGGCCGCGACCCGCAGCAGGTGGCGCGTCGCTGCCGGCAGCGCCTCGATCCGGGCGAGCAGCGCGTCGCGCAGCGTCGGGCTGATCGTGTCGACCCCGCCCGCGCCGGCGGCGCAGACCAGCTCCTCGACGAAGAACGCGTTGCCGTCCGAGCGGGCCATGACGGCGTCGACGAGGTCGTCCGGAGGCGCCTCGCCGAGGACGGCCGCGACCAACTCGGCCACCTCGGCCCTGCCGAACCGGGCGAGCTCGATCCGCTCGACCCAGCGCAGCCGCTCCGAGCCGGACATCCAGCGCAGTCGCTCGGACTCGGCCAGGAACGTCCGCAACGGGTGGCCCGGCCCGACGCCGTCGGCCCGGTAGGTCAGGACCAGCGTCGCCCGGCAGCCGCGCAGGTTGCGCAGCAGGAACGCGGCCAGCGCCCGGGTCGAATGGTCCGCCCAGTGCAGGTCCTCGATGACGAACAGCACCGGCTGCTCGGCCGACAGTGCCTCGACGACACCGAGCACAAGGTCGAACAGCCGGCCTATGCCGTTGCCTATGCCGTTCCCCTGGGCGTCGTCACCCGCGGCCGCGGGGATGGCCGCGGGGCCCGCGACCTCGGGCAGAAGGCGGGCCAGCTCGTCGCGGCGCCCGCCCGCGAGCCGCGCGAGCGCCTCCGGGCCGATCCGGCGGGCAAGCCCGCGTAACGCCTCGATGACCGGGGCCAGCGGCAGCCCGTCGCCCTCGAGCTCGACGCAGCCGCCGGCGAGCACGGTGTGCCCCGCCGCGGCCGCCCGGGCGGCAACCTCCTCGACCAGCCGCGTCTTGCCGACGCCGGCCTCGCCGCCGATGATGACGCCCGCGCCGTCGCCGTCGGCCGCGCGCCGCAGCGCGCCCTCAAGCCGGGCGAGCTCGGCCGCGCGGCCGACGAACACCGAGCTGGCGAGTTGCGTCATGACTCCTAGTCTGGCTGACAGCTGCGACAACTCCACCCGGTTTTCGGCCACCGGCCGGCAGTCCTCATCACTTTCAGCATTACTTTCAGCGCCGCCGGCCGCTCGACGCCCGCCGCCGGGCGCCGCGGCCTTCGGCCGGCTCGTCGGGGTAGACGTCCTCCGGGTCGAGCGCCAGCCGCCCGCTCGCCGGTGTCTCGTCGGCGCTCGCCCGCGCCGCCCGGGCTGACCGGGCCGCCGCCGCGTCCCGCCGTAGCTGGTCTCCGTGCTCGCCCGCCGCCGCCGCGGCTATCTGCCAGGACAACATCGTCTGTCACGTCCTCTCGCGCCCCTCGGCGCGTGTCCCCGTCTTCGTGTGCCGCTTTCTACGATCACCGTCGGACGGGGGTGAGGGCATCGGGCAGGTGCCCGATTCCCGCCCGGGCCGACCGCCCTACCCGTGGGCGCGGCTGTCGGATAGCGGACAGGGCCCAGGCCCACGGGACGCGCGCCGGCCGCGCCCGCGCCGACCGGCCGAGGGTGCCGCGCAACTGACCTGCGCGAATGGTGACGTCGAGCATCCAGGTGGCGCGGCCGTGTGTTCCCGGCCCGACGCGATGTCACCCGGCGTACATGTCAAGGCCGGCATGTCGCTACCTCCGGGGTCAGGAGGGCCCACGCGGTACCCCTAAGGTGGACGGGACGGACAGCCGACAGACCGCGAGGTGGGCGGATGATAGAGGCGCGCAGCCTGACAAAGCGGTATGGCAGCAAGACAGCTGTGGACGACCTCACGTTCAGCGTCCAGCCGGGTGTGGTCACCGGGTTCCTGGGCCCGAACGGCGCTGGGAAGTCCACTACGATGCGGGTGGCCATCGGGCTCGACCGGCCAACCAAGGGCAAGATCACCGTGAACGGCCGCGCCTACCGGGACTTCTCCGCCCCGCTGTGCGAGGTCGGCGTGCTGCTCGAGGCGAAGGCCGTGCACACCGGCCGGTCGGCCTACAAGCACCTGCTCGCGGTCGCGCAGACGCAGGGCATCCCCCGCCGGCGGGTCGACGAGGTGCTGGGCCTGGTGGGCCTGTCCGACGTGGCGGGCAAGCGGGTCGGCGGCTTCTCGCTCGGCATGGGGCAGCGCCTCGGGATCGCGTCGGCGATGCTCGGCGACCCGGGGGTGCTCATCCTCGACGAGCCGGTCAACGGGCTTGACCCCGAGGGCATCCGCTGGATCCGCACCCTGCTCCAGACGCTCGCCGCCGAGGGCCGGACCATCTTCGTCTCGTCGCACCTGATGAGCGAGATGGCGCTGACCGCCACCCACCTCATCGTCGTCGGGCGCGGCAAGCTGATCGCGAACATGTCGGTCGAGGACTTCATCCGGTCCGCCTCCGGCGACCTGGTGCACGTGCGCTCCCCCGAGGCCAACCGGCTCGCCGAGGTGCTCGACCGCGAGAACGCGAAGACCACGCCCACCGGGCTGGACACGCTGGCGGTCAACGGCCTGACCGCGCAGCGGATCGGTGACCTGGCGTTCGAGGCGGGCGTCCCGCTGCACGAGCTCACCCCGCGGCAGGTGTCGCTGGAAGACGCGTTCATGGACATCACCCGTGACGCCGTCGAGTACAACCACGGCCAGCCGCAGCAGGCACGCGTCCCGGCCTCCGCGACCGCTGCCGGCGGCTCCGTAGACGACGGCTCCGTCGGGGCCGGCGCGACCACCGCGAGGGGGCGGGCATGACCACCACACCACTCGGGTCCGGCGAGACCCTCCAACCGCGGATAGCGGCGCCGGCACCCGTTCGGCAGCCGGCCGCGTTCCACACGACCGCGAAGGTCACGATCTCCCGGGTCCTGCGCTCCGAGTGGACGAAGCTCACGTCGCTGCGCTCCACGATGTGGACGATGCTCGCGGCGCTCGTCGTCACGGTCGGCTTCGGTTGCCTCATTCCCGCGATCACCGTCAGCGAGTGGCACAACTCGACTCCGCAGGAGCGGGCCGAGAACTTCACCGAGCCGGTGATGACGAGCCTCGCCGGCGGATACTTCTCCCAGATCGCCATCGGCGTCCTCGGCGTGCTGCTGATCACCGGCGAGTACTCGACCGGGATGATCCGCACGTCGCTCGGCGCGGTCCCGCACCGGCTGCCGGTGCTGTTCGCGAAGGCCGCCGTGTTCGGCGTGGCCAGCTTCGCGCTGTCCCTGGTCTCGATCCTCACCGCGTTCTTCTGCGGGCAGGCGATCCTCCATCAGATCGGCCTCGGCGTCTCGATCGGCGACCCGCACGTCGTGCGGGTGCTGCTCGGCGGGGCGTTCTTCGTCACCACCATCGGCCTGCTCGGGCTCGCGCTCGGAACCCTGATCCGCAGCACCGGCGGCTCGATCGCCGCCCTGCTCGGCCTGATCTTCGTGGTGCCGATCATCACCGGCCTGCTGCCCGGCGACTGGGGCAGCATCCACAAGTTCGTGCCCGACGGCGGCGGTGAGGCGCTGGTGACCGTCGTCCGCGACTCGGACGTGATGACGCCGCTGGGCGGCCTGGTCGTCCTGCTCGCCTGGATCGTCGTCGGCCTCGGCGCGGCCGCCTACACGATGGTCCGCCGGGACGCCTGAGCCTGGGGCCGCCGTCCGGCGCCGCCCACCCGGCGGCGCCGGGCCGGCTCCTGGGTGGGCACCACAACCGGAGGGCCTGCCGGGCGCGGCGTCGGGAGCATCCGAGCGAGGCCGATGACGCCGACCACGACCAGCACGGCCGCGGCCGTGATCCCGACGACCTGGTGGGGCGCGGTCGGCGCCGGGACGCCGTAGACGAGCACGGCGAGCAGGTATGACACAACCGGGTTGGTGATGTTCATGCCGGTCACCGCGCCGGCGAACGGCCCGGAGGCGTAGGCCGTCTGGCTGAGCGTCATGCTCGTGATCATCGCCACGATCAGCGCGTAGACGTACCACGAGGTCGCCAGCGCGACGAAGCCGTGGTCGACGGCGAGCCCGACGGTGCGCTTGATGAGCACCGCGTTGAGCGCGTAGAAGAACCCACCGGCGATGCCGAACATCGGCGCCCGCAGCGACGGGGGCTGGCCGAGGGACACCATCGTGATCGTGACGGCGACCGCGACCGTGACCACGATGGCGGCGATGAGACGCGCGTCGTCCACATGCACGACCGCGGGCGGCTTGCCGCGCACCGTCAGCAGGACGGCGAGCCCCGCGGACACCGCACCGGCGGCCCACCAGGCCCCGTGCGGCAGCGGGCGGCCCGAGCCGACCCGGGACAGCGGCAGCGCGAACAGCAGCTGCGCCACGATGAGCGGCTGCACGACCGCCACCGAGCCCAGATAGAGCGCTCCCGCCTGGACGACGAAGCCTCCGAGGTTGGCCAGCCAGCCGGCGAACCACAGCGGGTCACGCATCAGGGCCAGCATCAGGCCGTGCCCGGGGACGACCCTGTCGAGCGCGGGCGAGCCACGGCGGCTCGCCCGCATCGCGGCCCGTTGCTGCAGGACAGCCGACCACGCCCACAGGAACGCGGCGAGGAGGCTGAGCGCGACGACGATCAGCACGGTGGGCGGGACGCCCCGGCGGCGGTGAACACGCCGTCAGCGCCTCGCATGGGCCTCACGATAGCGGCGGAACCGGTCGCCTGTTAGCCCGTCCGGACGTCGCGAACATGAAGGCCAGCGGGCGCATTGCGGAACGGGCATCTCCCCCACCGATTGCCCCTTCCCCACCGATCGGCGATGCAGGGGGTCGACGCCTGCCAGGACGTCCCGCCTTGTCAGGCTCGGCCGCCAATCGGCGGGACCCCGCGGAGGGGTCGGTGCAGAGGAGGCTGTCGGCGGCGAGGCGCGCGGGCGGTGGCGCCGGGTTGGGCACCGGGGTCACGGCGTCTGGTCGGGTGCCTGGTGGGTGCGGTGGGCGTGGTGGCCTGCGCTCGAGGATGGGGCGCAGGGCGACAGCGGCGACGACGGGCGCGGCGGCGACCAGCAGGAACGCGCGCGACCAGCCGGTCCCCGTGACGAGCAGGCCGACAAGCGGCGGGGTCGCGGCGGCGGCGACGAAGTTCAGCGTGTTCTCCGCGGCCATCGCGGTCGCCGCCCGGCCGGGTGGCGCGAGCTCGCCGGCCGCGGTGAACGCCAGCCCGTTCCAGCAGACGGTCAGGGCCGTGACGAGCACCAGCACCGCCACGAGCAGGCCCACGGGCGCCGTGGCGGTCGCCGCGGCGGCGGCCACCATCCCCGCCGCGGCGGCGACGGCGAGCACCCGCAGTGGGCGCAGCCTGGCCCCCACCCGGTCGCTCCAGGCGCCGACCAGGATGCGCGCGAGCGCGCCCGCCGCCTGCGCGACGGTCAGCACGACGGCCGCGCGCTGGGCGCTCATCCCCCGGCCGTCGTGCAGCACCTCCACCAGGAACGCGACCATGGTGAACTGCGGCACGACCAGCAGCCCCGCGGCCACGCTCAGCCGCCACAGCCGCCGGTCACGCAGTACGTCCCGGGTCGACGCCGCCCTTCCGCCTGTGAGGTCCGGCCCCACCGGCCCCGCGGACACCGCCGGCCCCGCGGCCGCGGGCCGGGGGGCGGCCGCGCGCACGGCCTCCGGTGGTTCCCGGATGAACGCGAGCACCGCGATGCCCGCGGCCAGGCAGCAGGCCGCGAGGGCGTAGAAGGCGGCGGCGACGCCGAACCGGCCGGTCACCGCCGGCAGCCCGGCGGCGGCGAGCCCCGAGCCGGCCGGTACGGCGCACTGGCGGATCCCCATCGCGACGCCCCGGCGCGCGCCGGGGAACCAGGTCAGCACGGCCCGGCCGCTCGCCGTCGTGACGCTGGCCCCGGCCGCCCCGGCCAGCGCCAGCAGCACCGCCCGGGTGGCAAGATCGTGGCCGAGCCCGGCGCCGAACAGGCACGCCGCCGCACCGGCGAGCCCGGCCGTCATCGCCGGGCACTCCCCGTACCGGTCGACCACCGGCCCCCAGGCGAGCAGCGTCAGCAGGATGCCGGCAGTCGGGCAGGCCAGCAGCAGTCCCAGCCCCCCGAGCGTCAGCCCGTGCTCGGCCCGCAGCGCCGGCCCGATCCCGGCGAGCCCCTGGAAGTACGCACTGGTGGTCGCCTGCGCCACGGTCCCGACCGCGAGCACCACCCATCGGTAGCCCGCACCCATGCTTCTCACACCCTGATACTACTATCTCATATTCTGAGATATGAGAGGGTCCGGCGGCCCGCGCCGGGCACGCGGGCTGGCGGGCCGCGGCCGCCGGCCGGCGCTCAGTCGTGGATCTGCTGAGCCAGGTAGTTCTCGGTTCCGATCTGCGCGATCAGGTCGTGCTGGGCGTCGAGCCAGTCGATGTGCTCCTCCTCGTCATGCAGGATCCGCTCGAGCAGCAGCGCGGAACCGATGTCGCCGCGCTCTCGGCACAGCGCGATGCCGGGGCGCAGCACGTCGACCGACCGCTCCTCGTGATTGCGGTCGAGGGTGAGCTGCTCGGGCACGTCCTCGCCGATGGCCAGCGTGTGCAGTCGCTGGAGGTTGGGGTGCCCACCGAGGTAGAGCACCCGCTCGATGAGCTCGTCGGCGTGCTTCATCTCGTCGATCGACTCGTGGTAGGAATGCTCGGAAAGCCGCTTGTACCCCCAGTTACGCTGCATACGCGAATGCAGGAAGTATTGGTTCACCGCCGTCAACTCGTCGGTGAGCACCGCGTTCAACAGCTCGATGATCTCCGTGTCCCCGCGCATGTTCATGCACCTTCCGCCATCACCCCGCCGTCGCGGGCGGGCAGGTTATCCGAGGGCGGAGCACTTGTCCGGCCACGATCCGTGACCAGCGAAGACGACGCGCGACCGCCGCCAGTTCCACCCAACAGACAGCAAACCACAGAAATGACACAGGTGGTATGGGCGGGCATTACAGCCACCAAGGCGGCATTATTCAGGCCCGCCTAACCTTCGCGGAGGTAAACCTCACTGAGGTAAACCTCACTTCTCGGTGAATTCGGCGTGCCCGAACGGCGCGGCCGAACGGGGCATGACCGTTCACCGCCCAACCCGGCGTCACTGCGCCGGGCTGCGTCAGGAGCGGGTGCGCAGGGCGCGCAGGAATAGGGCCAGGTTGGCGGGGCGCTCGGCCATCCGGCGAAGCAGATATGCATACCAGTCGGGGCCATAGGGCAGGTAGACCCGGACCTGGGCGCCGAGGCTCGCGAGCCTGAGCTGCTCGTGCGGTCGCACGCCGTGCAGCAGCTGGTACTCGAAGTCGTCCCGGTCCCGGTCGCGCGCGTCGGCGAGGCGGCCCGCGAGCGCCAACAGACGTGGGTCGTGGGTGGCGACCATCGGGTAGCCGTCGCCGGCCATCAGGATGCCCAGGCACCGGGCATAGGACGCGTCGACGTCGGCCCGGCGGGTGAAGGCGACGTCGCCCGCCGCGCGGTAGGCGCCCTTGCACAGCCGCACCCGCGAGCCGGCGACGGCCAGGCGGCGGCAGTCGGCCTCGGCGCGGCGCAGGTAGGACTGCAGCACCGCCCCGGTGGCCGGGAAGTCGCGGCGCAGGTCGGCGAGCACCGCCAGGCTCGCATCGACGCTGGTGTGGTCCTCGGCGTCGATGGTCACCGTGGCGCCCACGGCGGCCGCGCGGGCGCAGATCTCCGCGGCGTTCTCGTAACAGATCTTCAGGCCGCCGTAGGGCACCAGCCGGCCGAGCGCGGACAGCTTCACCGAGACGTCCAGCCCGGCGGCGAGCCCCGCGTCCTCCGCGAGGTCGAGCAGCGCGAGGTAGCCGTCGGTCGACTCGCGCGCGCTGGCGAGGTCGACGCCGCTCTCACCGAGCCGGTCGACGGTGGCGGCGATCCCGTCGGCGGCGAGCCCGCGGACCGCGTCGAGGGCGTCGACCGGCCGCTCACCGGCGACGAACCGGTCGACCACGCGGCGGGTCGGCCTGGTGGCGACCACGAGCTCCCGCGCCCTGGCGCTGCGGGACGCGGCGAGCAGCACCCCACGGATCATCCGACGCCTCCTCGCGGTCGTGGCGCGGGCCGCGCCGTACCGGCGTGGGCGTCGTCACTGGCGGTGTCCCCACCGGCACGGCTCCAGCCTCAGCCACCCAGCCGGCCCTGTCCATTCGGCATCGTCGCGAGCCGCGCCGGTGCGCGACAGGGGGACCACGCCACGATCCCGACATGCCGCCGCACAGCCACCGGATACACCTGCGTGGTCGCTAAGTTGCTTTCCGTGAAAGAGCGGACACCCCATGCACGGCACCGGCGGCTCGGCCACCGGATCGCCGCCTTCGTCACGGCCACGGCCGCCGCCGCGTCCTGCGGCGCGGTCCTCGGCCAGGCCACCCCCGCCGTGGCCGGCGGCGACCCGACCCGCGACTGCCTGCCAGGCGCCAGGGCCAACATCCCGTCCAACCACGACTACCCGGTCTCGGCGGCACACCTGGCCGGCGGCTACTACGCCCAGGCCGGCCTGTTCTGGCCGCCGGCGACGGCCGCCGTCTGCAAGACCGCGCCCGACCTGCGCCAGCCGCTGATCAGGATCGGCCAGGGCGGCTGCGACGCCAGCGCCCTGCCGTTCCTGATCCCCGACGCCTCCCCCGCCGCCTACACCGACATCACGCCGCCCACCTGGGGCACGTTCCTGCCCGCGGGCTGGTACTACCTGGGCGAGCCGACCACCCCGGGCTGGGCCACGGTCTGCTGGTACGTGCTCAAGCCGAAGGTGACGGCGTAGCCCAGCCAGGCCGCATCGCACGCAGGGCGCCGGAAGTTCCCCGACATCCGCGCGCAGCATGCCTGTTACGAGTTGGCCCGAACGGCGCGCTGGTCGGGTAAGAACGGACGCATGGTCAGCTCATCGCCGCCGCGCACCGGCAGCCTGTTCGCCGGCATCCGGGCAGCGCTGCCGACGCTCATCCCGAGCGAGCGGCGCGTCGCGGAGGTATGCCTACTGCGCTCGGACGACGTGGTCGAGTGGTCTGCCGCGCAGCTGGCGGCGGCGGCCGACGTGTCGGCGGCGACGGTGGTGCGCGCCTGCCAGTCGATGGGCTTCCGCGGCTTCCAACAGCTGCGGGTGGCGTTCGCCAGGGAAGCCGGCGTCTTCGCCCGCGATGCCGAGGACGCTGGCGCTGGCGCGCCCGGTGGCGGTCGCCGCGGCCTACGCGAGCCGCGCGCCGGCGACCCGCCGGAGCTGATCGTCGACACGGTCTTCCAGGCGGCCGCCGCCGTGCTCGCGGACTCGTTGGCCGGCCTCGGCCGGGCCCAGCTCGCCACCGCGGTCGACCTGCTCATCGGCGCGCGACGGCTGCTCCTCGTCGGCAACGGCGGTTCGTCGCCGGTCGCCCAGGACGCGGCGCTGCGGTTCCTGGCGGCCGGCCGGGCGGTCGAGGCCCCGGCGGACGCGCTCGTGCAGCAGCTGGCGGCGAACGGGCTGTCCGCCGGCGACGTCTGCCTGCTGGTCACCGGCAGTGGCGTGAACGACCTGACGATCCGGGTGGCCGAGATCGCGCGCGGCCGCGGCGCGTCGATCGTCGCCATCACCAGCTACGCCGGTGGCCCGCTGCCAGCACTCGCCGACGCGCTCCTCGTCGTGGGCTCGCCGCACTGGCCGCTGGGCAGCGACACGATCGGCAGCCGGGTACCGTCGCTGCTGTTGATCACCGCGCTGCAGCAGGCGGTCATGCTGCGCGGCGAGGACGCGCCAGGCACGTCGCTCGCGCACCAGCTCGAGCAGCAGCGGGAACTGCTCGACAGCATGATCGTCAGCCCGGACCGGGCAGACCGGGCGGACTAGGCGGACCGGGCGGCGCCCGCCCGTGAGACGGCGCTCACAGACCCGCCATCTGCGGATTCCCGCGTCCCCGGCGACATGGACAGCGTTGCCCTAGCCGTCCGTGTGGCTTCGTTGGGAGTACCTGGACCGTTCACCTGGATCTCGGACTCTGAGCTTGTAACAGCGATCCATGGATCTCCGATTCATGGAACGTTCGTACATAGCCAGGGATCTCCACCAGTTCCGTCGACGGGCATGGGCCGCGTCCAGCGCCCTTCCGGCGGAGCCGGCGGAGGTGCCACGTCACACAGGAGCACGGTTGTGGCAAGGATCCGTATCGAGGGCCTGAGCAAGGTGTTCGGCGCCACCCGCGCGGTGGACGACGTCTCCCTCGACGTCGCCGACGGTGACTTCCTCGTCCTGCTCGGCCCGAGCGGCTGCGGCAAGACGACCCTGCTGCGCATGATCGCCGGCCTGATCCAGCCGAGCACGGGGCGGATCCTCGTCGAGGACCGCGACATCACCTACCTGCCGCCGCGCGAGCGCGACGTGGCGATGGTGTTCCAGAGCTACGCCCTGTACCCGCACCTGAGCGTCGAGCGCAACATCGGCTTCCCGCTGCGCGCCGCCCGCCGCCCGAAGGCCGAGATCGCGGCCCGGGTCCGCGAGGTCGCCGCCCAGCTGGAGCTCGACGGGCTGCTCGGCCGCCGCCCGCGCGAGCTCTCTGGTGGGCAGCGCCAGCGGGTGGCGCTCGGCCGGGCGCTGGTCCGCGACCCGCGGGCCTTCCTGATGGACGAGCCGCTGTCGAACCTGGACGCCAAGCTGCGCACGGCCACCCGCACCGAGCTCACCGCCCTGCACCGCAGGCTCGGCTCGACGTTCGTCTACGTCACGCACGACCAGGTCGAGGCGATGACGATGGCGACCAGGATCGCACTGCTCGACGGTGGCCGCGTCGAGCAGGTCGGCACGCCGACCGAGGTCTACGACCAGCCCGCCTCGGTGTTCGTCGCCGGCTTCCTCGGTGCGCCGCCGATGAACCTGCTGCCGGCGACGGCGGCCGGGCGCGGCGGCCAGGTCGTCGTGACCGCGGATGGCGTCGAGATCCCGCTGTGGCCCGGCGGAGCCGACCCGACCGAGGTCACCCTCGGCATCCGGCCGGAGCACCTGCGGATGCTGCCGGCCGGCGCTCCGGCGCCGGTGGGCTCCGCGCGACTGGCCGGCACGGTGACCGGCGTCGAGAACCTCGGCAGCGAGGAGGTCGGCTGGCTCGCCGTCGGCGCCGCGAGCGCTGCCAGCACCGATCGCAAGGGCGGCACAGGCGGCGACGCGGCGAGTGCCGCGGTCGCGGTGCGCGGGCCGCGGCCGCTCGGCCTCGCGATCGGCGACCGGGTCGCCCTGACCGTCGCCCCCGAGCACGTCCACCTGTTCAGCCGGGACTCCGGCCGTCGGCTCGCCTGGCGGCCGGACGCGAAGGTGCCGCACCCGTCCCGACCGGTCGAGCTGACCACCAGCGGCGCCTGACACCCGACAGCGGCTCCGGAGCCGGCGCCTGACGCCCGCCGGCTCCCGTCCCACGTCCACGCACCGGCGGCCCGTGCCTGGGCCGCGCGGCTGCCAGGCGTGCCCGCGGTCCCCGGGCACGCGGAACGCACAGAGTTACGGAACGCACAAAGTTAGGAGCCCTGACGTGGCACGTCCACGCCTCGCGCGCGCGGCCGTCGGCATCGCGCTGCTCTCGACGCTGGTGGCAGCATGCGCCACCGGCGGATCCACCTCGCCCACGTCCGCCGACGCCTCATCGGCCGCCGCGGCGACGATTCCCGAGCTGAAGCCCGACCAGAAGGTGACGATCACCTTCGAGAGCTACAACCTCTCCAACACCGGCACCTGGAAGCCGGTGATCGAGGGGCTGCTCGCGGACTTCGCCAAGCAGCACCCGAACATCACGGTCAAGGCGCAGCCGCCGCAGAACGCGACCGCCGGTGACTTCACCAGTTCCATCAAGACCCAGGCGCTGGCCGGCAACCCGCCGGACGTCGCCCAGATCACTTTCAACGCGCTCGACTTTGCCGCGACCGCGCTCGCCGCCAAGCCGATCGACACCCTCGTCGGCAAGGACGCCGTGACGGCCAACTTCGCCGGTGCCCACCCGTTCGCCGCGGCAGCGACGACGCTCGGCGACCTGAACGGCCACACCTACACGATGCCGTACGTGTTCTCGACGCCGGTGCTGTGGATCAACTCGACGCTGTTCAGGGCGGCGGGCCTCGACCCGGCGAACCCGCCGAAGACCTGGGACGAGGTCAAGACCGCCGCCACGGCCATCAAGCAGAAGGCCGGCAAGGACGGCGTCTACATCGACTGCACCACCAAGGGCTCGGGTGACTGGTGCTTCCAGAGCCTGGTCCGCTCCAACGGCGGCCAGGTCATCTCGACCGACCGCAAGAAGCTGACCTTCGCCGACGAGCCCGCGGTCGGCGCGGTCTCGATGGCCGCCGACCTGTACAAGGCCGGCCTCTCCCCGAACTTCTCCCAGGCGCAGGCCCTCGACGCATTCTCCAAGGGCAACATCGGCATGATCCTGGAGACATCCGCCCTGCAGGGCCTGTTCATCGGCGGCGCGCAGTCGGGCGGCTGGGAGCTGACCGCCGCCACGGAGCCGGGCTTCGGCGCCAAGCCGCCGGTCCCGACCAACTCCGGGTCCGGGCTGTCGATCTTCTCGAACGACCCGGCCAAGCAGCGCGCCGGCTGGGAGCTGATCAAGTACCTGACCGGCGACCACGCCTACACCGAGATCTCCTCGAAGATCGGCTACCTGCCGCTGCGTACCGGCCTGGTCGACGACCCGGCCTTCCTGAAGCCGTGGGCGGACCAGCACCCGCTGATCAAGCCGAACCTCGATCAGCTGACCCGCCTGCAGCCATGGGTGTCCTTCCCGGGCAACGGGTACCAGCAGATCACCGACCTGATGATGTCCGCCGCCGAGGGCGCCATCTACCAGGGCAAGGACCCGCGGACAGCGATGGCCGACGCGCAGAAGCAGGCGACCGACCTGCTGCCGAAGGCCTGACGACCCGCGCGCCGTGGGCCGACGAACCCGGCCCCGATGGCCAGATCCGCGTCGTCTGCCGGCCGCGTCCGGGCCCACCGCTGGGCGCGGCCGGCCGGCGCCGGCCCGGACGGAGGGCGCGCGAGGTGGGAACCCTCTGCCCACCCAACCACCCACCCGCCCGGGCGGCGGCCGGCACCGGCGGCTGACTTCTACGAAACAGCGACCGCCCGCCAGCGCGGGCCTCTGGAACGCTGAGGACCATGACTCTCGAACTTGATGCGATCCCCGATCTCGACAATCCGGCGGACGCCGACCGGGTGCTCAGACTGCCCGGAGCGCTGAACCTGCGCGACGTCGGCGGCTACCCGGCCGCAGGCGAGCGCCGGGTCCGCCGCCGTACGCTGCTGCGCTCCGCCGCGATGCACGGCCTCGGCGACGAGGCCCGCGCGACGCTCGCGCAGATCCAGGTGCGCACGGTCGTCGACCTGCGCGAGGACACGGAGGTCGCGCACGAGCCGAACGCGCTCGGCCGGCTGCCGATCACCACGGTCCGGATGCCGCTGTACTCCAGCGGCTCGCCGCTGCCGGCGACGGACGCCGCCACGGATGCGGGGACGGGCGAGGCGGGCGAGAACGCGCCGGGCACGGGCGCGGCGGCGGCCGAGGGGGTGCGGGCCGCGCAGGCGGCCGGCCTGGAGATGGACCTCGGCGCGATCTATACCTTCATCCTCGACAACAAGGGTGACAGGCTCACCGCCGCCGTGCTGGCGCTGGCCGAGCCGAAAGCGCTGCCGGCGATCGTGCACTGCAGCGCCGGCAAGGACCGGACCGGTCTGACGATCATGCTGGTGCTGGACCTGCTCGGTGTCCCGGACGAGGTGATCGTGAGGGACTACGCGCTCACCGCCGAGCTCCTGCACGACGAGGCGATCGCCGCCCTGCGCAGGCTCACCGCGGTCACCAGCGGCGCAGGGGACGCGCGCAAGCTGCCGGCCAACCTCATGGAGGCCCCACCGGAACTGATCCGCGCGGCACTGGACCGGGTTCGGGCGAGCCACGGCGGCGCCCGCGGCTACCTGCTCGCCCACGGCGCGACGGCCGAGCAGCTCGACGCGCTGACCGAAGCCCTGCTCGTCGCCGACGATCCCGCCTAGGCCTCCGAGGGCGCGCGGCTTCGCCATCGTCGCGCCCCCTTTGGCCAGCCCCCGCCTAGAGACTAGGAGCCCACCGTGCGCCTCATCACCGACACCCCGACTCCGACGCACACCGTCATCCAGTTCTCGGACACCCACATCGTCCCCGAGGGCGAGCTCTACCACGGGATGTTCGACACGCTGCCCAACGTCGCCGCCGCCTTCGACCAGATCGAGGAGTCGGGCCTCGACGTCGCGGCGCTGCTGCTGACCGGTGACCTGGCCGACGCCGGCGACCTGGCCTCCTACCAGCGGCTGCGCGCCTACGTCGAGAAGCGCGCCGGCGCGCTCGGCCTGCCCGTGCTGTACATGATGGGCAACCACGACAGCCGCGGGCCGTTCCGCGAGGGCCTGCTCGGTGCCGAGCCGACCACCGAGCCGTGCGACTACGTCCACTGGGCCGGCGACCTGCGCATCATCGCGCTCGACTCGACGGAGCCCGGCGAGGTCCTCGGCGAGCTCACCGACGCCCAGCTGGACTGGCTGGCCGCCGAGCTCGCCACCCCGGCGCCCGCCGGCACGATCCTCGCGCTGCATCACCCGCCGGTGCCGTCGCCGATCGGGATGCTCAACACGATGGTGCTGGTCGAGCCGGAGCGGCTCGCCAAGGTCATCACCGGGACCGACGTGCGGATCGTGCTGGCCGGACACGCGCACCACGCCTCGGCCGGGATGCTCGGCGGCGTGCCGGTCCTGGTCGCGGGCGCCGTCGCCTACGCGGCGCGCACGCTCGGCCCGGCCGGCGGCTACGCCGGGGTGACCGGCGGCCTGTTCACCCGGATCGACGTCTACCCGGGTCAGGCCGTCGCCACGGTCATCCCGGTGACGGTCGGCGACAGGATCTACGAGCTGAAGCCGGAGACGCTGGCCCGCTATGCCGCCGAGTTCAACGCCGAGGCCGAGACCGCGGCGCGTGACCTCGAGAAGCTCACCCAGGCGTAGGCCGATGTTCGTCGAGCTCGCCGCCCCCGCGACGCTCCTCGCCGACGAGGGCCGGGCCGCCGTCCAGGCGGCCCGGCCCTCGCTGGCCCGGCGCCTGCTCGCGGCCACCCCGCCCTACCTGTACCTGCTGCCCGCCCTCGCCTGCCTGGTGTTGTGGACGTACAAGCCGCTGGTCGAGGCGGTGCAGCTGTCGTTCTACGACTGGAACCTGCTGCCGACCTCGCCGATGACCTACGTGGGCCTCGACAAGTACCGCCAGGTGTTCACCCAGCCGAGCCTGCGCAACGCGGCCGTCAACACCGTGGTCTACGTCGTCCTGCTGCTGCCGTTCTCGGTGGTGCTGCCAACCGTCATCGCACTGGTCACCCGCCGGCTCGGCGGGCGCTCGCGCGACGTCTACCGGGCGCTGGTCTTCACCCCGATACTCGTCGCGCCGGTCGCGGCGGCGACGGTGTGGCGCTGGCTGCTGGACCCGACCGGACTGTCCAACCAGGTGCTCGGCGCCTTCGGCCTGGCGCCGCACAACTGGCTGCGCGAGGAGTCGACGGCGCTGCTGGCCATCCTCGCGATCACCGCGTGGTCGATGTGCGGCTTCGCGATGCTCATCGTCTCGGCGGGCCTGACCGGCATCAGTGGCGACTACGCGGAGGCCGCCGCGATCGACGGCGCCAACGGCTGGCAGATCCTGCGCTGGGTCACGCTGCCGCTGCTGCGCACGACGTTGCTGTTCCTGGTGCTGACGACCGTGCTGCTGTCCGGGCAGTGGTCGTTCCCGCTGCTGGACACCCTCACCCAGGGCGGCCCGGCGGACAGCTCGACGAACGTCTACTACCTGCTCTGGGAACTCGGCTTCCGCAACTTCGACTCCGGCCTCGCCTCGGCGGCCGGGATCGTGTTCTTCGTCGTGTTCGGCCTGATCGCCGCCGTGCTGGTCAAGCTCGCCGACCGCTTCAGCTTCCACGACAACTGATCCATTTTCCGCCGGCCGCCAGACCACCGCGGGAGACGACCACAAGGAGCGCGCGACCATGAGCACCATCTCGGCCGAGGCCGGCGGGGCGCGGCAGCCCGGCGGCGATACCGGCGCCGCAAGCGCCGCCAGCGGCGGCGCGACGGAGGGCGGGCCCGTCGTCCGCGCGGCGTCGACACCGGGGAGGGCCTGGGCCGCCACGGCCGGCCGGCACGCGGTGATGGTCGTGCTGAGCCTGGCCAGCGTCTTCCCGATCTACTGGATGTACGCCGGGTCGGTCCGCCGGCCAGCCGACATCCTCAGCCAGAACCCGCTGCCGTGGCCGCTGTCCCTGCGCAACTACAGCCACGTCCTGGACACCCTCGACGTCCCGGTGCTGCTGTTCAACACGCTCGTCATCGCGGCCGGGTCGACCGTCGGCCAGCTGCTGGTGTGTCTGCTGGCCGCCTACGCGTTCGGGGTCTGGGACTTCCGCGGCAAGAACATCCTGTTCCTGCTGTTCGTCGCCGCCTGGCTGGTCCCGCTCCAGGTGACGATGATCTCCAATTACCTGGTACTCAACAAGCTGGGCCTGCTGAACACGCTGGCAGGCGTCGTGGTGCCGAGCCTGTGTTCGACGGCCGCGATACTCGCGGTGCTGATGCTGCGCCAGCACATGCAGGCATTCCCTCGCGAGCTGCTCGATGCCGCCCGCATCGACGGACGAGGGTCTTGGACGACGCTGTGGACGGTGGTTGTCCCGAACATCCGCCCCGTGCTCGCGTCCCTGGGGATCCTGCTGTTCATCACCGCCTGGAACGAGTACTTCTGGCCCGCGCTGGTGCTGCAGCGCGCGAACTCGGTGATCCAGCTCGGGATCCGCGGCTACCTGACCCAGGAGGGCAGCGACTGGGGCGCCATCATGGCCGCCTCCGGCCTCGCCTGTCTACCGATCTTCGCTCTCTACGTGGTGCTGCAGCGCCAGGTCATCGACGCCTTCGTCCGCTCCGGCCTGCGCTGAGGCCTGGGCAGGGCACCGTTTTGCGACATCAAGGTCGGCCTGGTGACATCAAGGTCGGCCTTGCGACGCCGAGATCGGCCTTGTGACACCACGAGGGCCGCCCGCCGGCATCGTCACGGCAGAGCCGGGCGCCGTCAGGCTCGGATGAGCAGTACGACGGCGGCGAGGACGAAACCGAGAATGATCGCGGCGGCGCCGACGGGCCAGCGGGGCTCGCGCAGCCCGCCGAGGTAGTCGTCGATCGAGTAACGGCCGGGGCCGGTCAGAGCGAGGGACGCGCCGGTCACGGCGAGGAGGACCTCGTACTCGATGCCGTCCGACCCGTACAGGCTGCCGTGCCAGACGACCGCCATCGCGTTGATCATGATGCCGAGGATGGCGGCGCCGGCGAGCGGGGTGAGGAACCCCAGCGCGAGGCCGGCCCCGCCCAGGGCCTCGGTCAGCCCGGCGATGACCGCGCACACCCGGGCCGCCGGGTAGCCGAGCCGGCCGAACGACGCCGCGGTGGCGTCCAGGCCGCCACCGCCGAACCACCCGAACAGCTTCTGCGTGCCGTGACCGAACATGATCACGCCAATGGTGGCGCGGAGCAGGAGCAGGCCGACGTCGCGCCCGGACGCCGTCGGCATCGCCCGTACTCCTGGCCACGCCCCTACCGGCCGCTTCCCCACGGCCGGCCTGGTCCGCGCCGCCGGGGCGCGCCGCCGATCGTCACCCGACGTGGTCACCGGAGCCTCCGTGGACCAGGACCGCTCCGCGCTCGGCTGCCAACACCATCACAGCATGCATCCGAACCATCACTCAAGGCGTGGTCGCCGGGTGCCACCACCTCGCGAAGGTGAGCCCGGAGAAGGCTGGACGATCGCGCGGGTCGACGAGGCCGCCTATCGCCACGTGGGGTGAGTTCACCTGCCCCCGGCATCCACGGCCAGGAATCTTGGCTTCCATCGAGGGCGGGCGCGGAGAACCTTCACCGCCGCCACGGCACCCATTGGCCCATTCCCACCGCTACCCACTCCACAACGGGAGGCCGCGAATACCGCTATTCGTTACCGTGGCATGTCCGGCCGATCTCGCGCATCACTTTCCCTAACGGCCGGCGGGCCGACCGTCGTGTTCTCGGCGCGGCCGAACGACGCCAGACGGTGACGCTGTGTGGCCGTTCACGCGGGGTACCCGGTGCGCTCCGGCAGTGACCGGTTGGCGGTGCGGTGAGGCGGTAGGCTCGGAGAAAGTCCTGGAACAGCCGAGGATCTCCGAACAGCCAGGACCACGACAGCCAGGATGACGGTTAGCGGGATCACGGTCATCAGATCAGCCGTGAGGTGGCCCGGGGTCATCGGGCGGAGCGGGCGAGGAGAGGGTCGGAGCACGGTGGCTACGCTGGGCGGACCACTGAACGTCGATCATGAGGCGTTGGCGGTCCGGACGCTCGGGCCGTGCCGGGTGACATCCCCGCTGCTCCCATTGCTCGGCGAACGGCCGACGACGGAGCACTACATCGACGAGGCCGACAAGGTCCTCTTCGACGACACATTGGCCATGGTGTCGGCACGAAAAGTGCCGATCGAGGAACTACCCAGCTTCGAGGCGGCCGGGCCCCGCCGGAAGATCTACTTCGACCCGGCGAAAACCCGTGTGGGCATCGTCACCTGCGGCGGTCTGTGCCCCGGCCTGAACAACGTCATCCGCGGCGTGGTGACCGAGCTCACCACGCATTACGGCGTGACCCGCATCTTCGGTTTCCGCAATGGCTACCAGGGGTTCATCGCCAGGTACGGGCACGACGTGCTCGACCTCACCCCGGAGAAGGTCGCGACGATCGGCGAGGACGGCGGCACGATTCTCGGCACCTCCCGCGGCCAGCAGGACCCGGAGGAGATCGTCGACTGCCTGTCCAGGATGAACATCAGCATTCTGTTCGTCATCGGCGGTGACGGGACGCTGCGCGGCGCCGGCGAGATAGCCCGGGTGGCGGCCGAGCGCGGCGAGAAGATCGCCGTCGTCGGCATCCCGAAGACCATCGACAACGACATCCCGTTCATCGACCAGAGCTTTGGTTTCCAGACCGCGTTCGCGAAGGCCTCCGAGTCGATCGCCGCGGCCCACGCGGAGGCGACCAGCGCGCCCGGCGGCATCGGGCTGGTCCGGCTGATGGGCCGCCATTCCGGGTTCATCGCCTGCTACGCGTCGCTGGCGAAGTCCGACGCCGACGTTGTGCTCATTCCCGAGGTCCCGTTCACGCTCGACGGCGAGGGCGGCCTGCTGAGCTACCTGCGCCGGCGGGTGGAGGAGACCGGCCACGCGGTCGTCGTCGCCGCCGAGGGCGCGGGCCAGGAGCTGTCCGCGGCGGAGAACGGCGGCCACCTCACCGGCACCGACGCGTCGGGCAACCGGAGGCTCCACGACGTCGGCCAGTTCCTCAGCCGCCGGATCACCGACCACTTCCAGTCCGTCGGTGTCGAGATGAACCTGAAGTACATCGACCCGAGCTACGTGATCCGCAGCGTGCCGGCGAACCCATACGACAGCGTGTACTGCATCCGGCTCGCGCACGCCGCCGTGCACGCGGCGATGGCGGGCCGCACCGAGATGGTCGTCGGCCGCTGGCGGCGCCGGTTCATCCACATCCCGCTCCCGCTGGCGATCGGCTACCGCAACCAGGTCGACCCGTCCGGCGACCTGTGGATGTCGGTCCTCGAAGCCACCGGCCAGCCGCCCCGCTTCCAATAGGGCGGTCCCGTGCCGGACGCTCCGCGCCCGACACCGGGCACCGCCTTCGGACGCTCCGCGCCCGACGGGTGGTTCCGGGCCGGCGTGCATGGCGGTGGCCCGGCTGATCCCGGGTCGGTGAGGTGGGTGCGTTGGCGCCAGCGCCGATGCGCCGTCACCCGTCGTGGTTGAGTCGAGCGGTCCTGTTGAGAGACATGCGCGGCTGTAACGGTCAACCGGCGAGGGGCCGGACTGGCCTCTGGCTTCAGGGAGAACAGGAGAGGCCATGCTGGAGATCGACATCTGGTCGGACGTCGCGTGCCCGTTCTGCTACATCGGCAAGCGGTCCTTCGAGGGGGCGCTGGCCACCTTCGAGCACGCCGACGAGGTCGAGGTCCGCTGGCACAGCTTCGAGCTCGACCCGGACGCGCCGGCGACGTTCCCCGGCGGTATCTACCAGCTCCTCGCCACCAAGTACAGCGTCTCCCTCGAGCAGGCGATCGCGATGAACGAGCGGGTCTCGGCGATGGGGGCGACCGTCGGCCTGACCTTCGACTTCGCCGCCCTCAAACCCACCAACACCTTCGCCGCGCACCGCATCCTGCGGTACGCCGCGACGGAGGACCTGCAGGCCGCGGCCGCTGAGGAGCTGTTCGCCGCCTACTTCACCAGGGGCGCCAACCTCGCCGACCCCGACGTGCTCGCCGACACGGTCGCCGTCCTCGGCCTCGGCCGCGCCCGGGTCCGCGAGGTCGCCGCAGGCGGCGAGTTCGCCGACGAGGTACGCGCTGACGAGGCTCGCGCCCGCCAGCTCGGCATCGGCGGCGTCCCCTACTTCCTCGTCCAGTCCAGGTACGCGATCAGCGGCGCCCAGCCCCGCGAGACCTTCGAGAAGGCCCTGGCCAAGGCCTGGGACCTGGTCACCGTCGACGCCGCGGCGGCCTCCTAGTCCTCGCGGCCGGCCGGCCGGTAGGGCGGGCGGGCGCCGGGCAGGGGGTCGAGGAGGCGGCCGTCGCCGGTCATGGCGCCGGCCTGCTTGATGGTGCGGAACACGGGCGAGATCTCCAGCGTCTGTACGCCGTCGAGCGCGCCGATGCGGCTGGTGGTGAAGGTGTAGAGGTCGCTCAGGTCACGGCAGACGACGACGGCCACCAGGTTGTGCGGGCCGGACAGCGCCGCCGCGAAGGCGACCTCCGGCAGATGCGCGAGTGCCTTCCCCGTGGCGTGCAGCCGCGATGGGCTGACCCGCATGTAGAGGCGCGCGAGCGCGGTGAAGCCAAGCCTGGACATCGACAGGTCCACGTCGAAGAACACCGTGCCGCTCTGAACCAGCGCGGCGAGCCGGCGGGTGGCGCGGCCCTCGCTGATCCCGGCCGCGGCGGCGAGCTCGGCGTAGCTGGCGCGGCCGTCACGGGCCAGGACCGCGGCGATCGCGTCGTCGGCGGGATCCAACGGCACAGTCCCGGCCGCCACTGGGGCTGCCTCGGCCGGCGCGGCGGCCTGGAGCTGGGCGGTCTCGTCGGTGGTGAGGTTGCCGACCAGCCCGCCCCAGTCGTCGGAGTGGTGGCCGACGAAGGCGTGCAGCAGGACGGACGCCTCGACGTTCAGGACGTGGGCCGCGCGTGGCAGCCGACGGGTCAGGAGTATGTCACGCTGCTCGGCGGACTGGGACCGGATCGAGAACGTCACCTCGGAGCCCGCCGCGGCGAGGACCACCCAGGCGATGTCGTCGCGCCGCGCCAGCGCGACGGCCAGCGCCTCGGAGCTGTCGGGCCGGCACTGCACCCGGACCATCCACGGGTGCTCGCCGGCCGTGACCGGGTTGACGATGCCGAAGATCCGGAGGATCCCGTCGCGCCGCAACGTCCGGTAACGCCGCGCGACCGTGCGTTCGGGCAGGCCGAGCACCGCGGCGACCCGCGCGAAGGGGGCCCTCGGCGCCAGCTGCAGGGCGCGGATGATCCGCAGATCGTCCGGGTCGGAAACCACGCGTTGAGCCCGCGCCCTGTCGGATTCCCGAATCACAGTGGCCATCACGGACCGGAATCTACACCGGGCCAGGCTGTGGGGCCGATCCTCGGATGGCGGTGGGCAGAGTGGTACCCGGCGCCGCGGGGCGGGTCCCGCCGCCCTGGTCGTCCCGGCCGCGCAGCGCGCCCGGCCGCGGGACATGGGAGGCTCGATGGAACGCAAGTGGTGGACGCTGGTCGCGGTGCTGGCGGCGACGTTCATGCTGCTGCTCGATATCACGATCGTCGTGGTGGCGCTGCCCGACATCCAGCGGGAGCTGCACACCAGCTTCAGTGACGTGCAGTGGGTGGTCGACGCCTACGCCCTCACCCTCGCGGCGCTGCTGCTGACCTCCGGCTCGCTGGCCGACCGGTACGGCCGCCGGCGACTCTTCCTCATCGGGTTGGGGATCTTCACCGCCGGGTCCGCGCTGTGCGCGGCCGCGCAGACCCCGATGATGCTGATCGTCTCCCGCGCGCTGCAGGGCATCGGCGGGGCGATCATGTTCGCCACCTCGCTCGCGCTGCTCGCCATGAACTTCCACGGCCGGGAGCGCGGCGTCGCGTTCGGGGCGTGGGGCGCGGTCGCCGGCGTCTCGACGGCGCTCGGCCCCATCCTGGGCGGGCTGATCACCAGCGGGGTCAGCTGGCGCGGCATCTTCTGGGTGAACCTGCCGATCGGGGTGGCCGCCATCGCGATCACCCTGCGGAAGGTCGCCGAGTCGCGCGCCCCGCACGCCCACCGGCCGGACTGGGCCGGGTTCGCCACGCTCACGTCCGGGCTGGTCGCGCTCGTCTACGGGCTGATCCGAGCCAGCGAGGACGGCTGGGGCGACGGCGGCGTGATCATCTGTTTCGTCCTGGCGGCGCTGCTCCTCGCCGCGTTCGTCGTGGCCGAGACGCGGGTGGCGCACCCGATGTTCGACCTGTCGCTGCTGCGGATCCCGACGTTCCTCGGCGGCTCGGTCGCCGCGTTCGCGATGAACGGCTCGCTGTACGCGATGCTGCTCTACCTGACGGTCTACCTGCAGAACGACCTGGGCTACTCGGCGCTGCAGGCCGGCGTGCGCCTGCTGATCCTGTCCGCCACCGCGATGGTCGTCTCCACCGTCGCCGGCCGGCTCTCGACCCACGTGCCGGTCCGCTGGCTCATCGGTCCTGGCCTCCTGCTCGTCGGCGCCGGGCTGCTGCTGATGGCGGGGCTCAGCGCGGGCTCCGGCTGGACGCACCTCATTCCCGGTCTCGTCGTCGCCGGCGTCGGATCCGGGCTGGTGAACCCGCCCCTGGCCTCCACCGCGGTCGGCGTCGTGCACCCGTTCCGGTCCGGGATGGCATCGGGGGTGAACACCACGTTCCGGCAGGTCGGCATCGCGGTCGGCACCGCCGCCTACGGCTCGATCTTCACCGGCCGCCTCGCGCACGGCCTGAGCGGGCGCCTCGACGGCATCCCGGAGCTGGCCGGCCGCGACGGGCAGATCGCCGACGCGGTGCACGCCGGCGCCGCGGGCCAGGCGATCGGCGCCGCGCCGCCGGCGGCCCGCGGCCCGCTCACCGAGGCGATCCACGCCAGCTTCGCCGGCGCGCTGAACGACCTGTTCGTCACCGCCGGCATCCTCGGCCTCGTCGGCGGCGTCCTCGCCCTCGCGCTCATCCGCGGCAAGGACTTCGCCGCCGTCCCCCAGCAGGCCCCGCCGACGGACGCCCGCCCAGCCCCAGCCCAGACCGAGACCCCAGCCCAGACCGAGGCCCCGGTCGCGGCGACGCCCGAACCCGCCGCCCCCACGACGTAGTGCCGTGGCAGCGTAGATCCCGCCCTGCCCAGCAGCATTCATGATCACCGCCAACGTGTTGTCGCCGTCGCGATCTGGCCAGATTCGCGACTACGACGACACCTTGGCGGTGATCTACCAGTTGGGTCAGCGGGTGGTGGCGACCGTCGCGCCAGCGGAGCGGACGACGATGCGGATGCGGTCGGCGCGGAAGAGGTCGTGCGAGTACTCGAACGGCTCGCCCGCCGGGTCGTAGGTCGTGCGCTGCAAAGCGAGCAGCGCGGCCCCGGCGGGGGTGCGCAGCAGCGCGGCCTCCTCGTCGCCCGCGACGACGACCTCGATCTGTTCGACGGCCTCACCCGGGCGCACGCCGTACTCGTCGGCGAACAGCTCGTAAAGGGAGCCGGACAGCGACCGGTTGAACAGGCCGGGGAAGCGGTAGGCGGGGAAGCAGGCGTTCTCCAGGGAGATCGGCCCGCCGTCGGCGAGGCGGATCCGCACGATCCGCGCCACGGGATCGCCGGGGGCGAGCGCCAGCGCCGTCGCGACGACGACGTCGGCTGGCTCGAGACCGGCGCTCACCACCTGCGAGCCGGCGGTGAAGCCCTGGGCGCGCAACAGTTCGGGGACGCCGACGATCCGGGACAGGTCGCGTTCGACCTTGCGAGGCGCGACGAAGGTGCCGCCTCCGCGGCCGCGGACCCGCAGGATGACACCCTCCCGCTCCAGCGCCGTCAGCGCCTGGCGCAGGGTCGCGCGGCTGACGCCGAGCGCGGCGGCGAGGTCGCGCTCGCCGCCGAGGCGCTCCCCGGGGCCGCGTGTCCCGTCGGTTACCAGCTGGCGCAGCCGGCGCCGGGCGCCGGCCGCGGTCGGACCGAGCGAGCTGGACGGGTCGAGCGAGCCGGATTGGTCGAACTGGAGCACCACCGCTCCAGTCTGGCCGAAAGCCGGTGCCTGGCGAACCTGGCATGGTGTCTCGGTCCGACGCTCCAGCGGCCGGGTATCGGTCCAGGTCTGGCCGGCAAGGGCCTCGTCGCCCCAGGGTGGGCTCAGATCTCTTCCAGGGCGGCGGGCGACTCGGGAAGGATCTGGCCGCCGTCGACCACCAGGGACTGGCCGGTGATGTAGGCGGCCTCGTCGGTGGCGAGGAACAGGACGGCGTGGCCGATCTCCTCGACCTCGCCCAGCCGCCGCATCGGGATGGCCGCCTCCATCGAGCGCAGGTAGTCCTCGCCGAGGTCGGCAAGGCCCTCCGTGACGATGTTGCCGGGGAGGATCGCGTTGACAGTGACCCGGTGCGGGGCGAGCTCGATCGCGGCCGTCCGCATGAAGCCGAGGATGGCTGCCTTCGACGCGCCGTAGTGCGACCAGCCGGGATACCCGGTGTGCGGGCCGGTGATCGACGACGTGAGGATCACCCGGCCATGGCCGGACGCCTTCAGCGCCGTCAGGAACGCCTGGACGGTGAGGATCGCACCCTTGACGTTCGTGCCGAGCATCTCGTCGATGTCGCCCTCGGTCATCGTCGCGAGCGGGGCGCTCGGGAAGATACCGGCGTTGGCGCAGACGACGTCGACGCCGCCGTGGCGCTCCAGCACCTCGGCGGCCAGCCGCGCGGTGTCGGAGGCCGACGCCACGTCCGCGACGACGAAGGAGACCGTGCCGCCGGCTGCCTTGGCGAGTTCCGTCGCCGCCGCCTCGGCGACGCCGGCGTCGCGGCCGGTGATGACGACGTTCGCGCCGGCGCCAGCGAACACCCGGGCGATGCCTTTCCCGATTCCGCGGGTGCCGCCGGTGACGACGACCGTGCGACCGTCAACGGGCGTGAACATTGAGCCATTTCCTTCCAACGTGAACTGCTCGGCTGGAGGGCCAAAGGGTATGCGAAAATGATCTTTCTTCGCATACCCGGCGGCCGTCGTCTCTAGGATCACTGGACGATCCGGTGACGAGTGGGGGAAGGAAATGGCTTACCCGGCGGTCCCCTTTGGCAGCAGGGTTCCGGAGAGGTAGCGGTCGGCGAGGCCGAGGGTCGCGCGGGCGAACGCGGCGACGTCGTCGACGGCGTCGGCGTGCGGGTGGGTGCCCAGCCACGCGGTCAGCTGGAGCCGCCGCAGCAGGATGAATGTCGACACCATGTCCACGTCGTCAGCCGTCAGCGGGACGTGGCGGCGATAGGCTGCCAGCCAGGCGGCGACCAGGTCGGGCATCGCCGGATGGTGCTCGATGAACGACAGCGCCGCGGCGAGGTCGAAGAGGTACCAGCTGAAGCCGCAGTCGTCGAAGTCGATGACGGTGATCGCGTCGTCAGCGGTGACCATGAGGTTCGCCAGCCGCATGTCGGCATGGATCAGGCCATACCGGTCCGGGCCGGCGCCGAACTCCTCGACCAGTCCCTCGACGGTCACGGCGGCGCGGGTCATCAGCTCACGCTCGGCCGCGGGCGCGCCGGCCCGGGACGGCCGGGCGTCGCCACCGCCGGCGAGTGCCCAGGCCAGGCCGCTCCGCCAGTCGCCCCAGCGGCCGTCGGGGCCGATGGTCGTCGGCAGGCTCCACTCGAACCTGGCGAAGCCCGGCGGACGGCCCCAGCCGCGGGCATGCAGCTGCATCCGGCCGGCGATGTCGCCCAGGGTGGCGAAGGAGGAGACCAGTTCGGCGGTGTCGTCCGGCTCCGGCGCACGGCCGTCGACCCAGGCGAACAACACGGCCTGCCGGTCACCGACGCCCGGCGGCCGCACCGTGGTGAGCACCTCGCCGGCCCGGTTCGGGATCACCGGCGGGGTCGGCACGACCCCATCGGCACGCAGCGCCGCGACCCAGGCCAGCTCACCGTGGATCTCGGCCGGGCTGTGGTACCCGGGGCGGTGCAGCCGCAGCGCGAACCGCCGGCCGCTGGCCGGGTCCTCGACCCGGTAGGTGGCGTTCTCGGACAGGTTCAGCAGTGCGACCTCTGGCCGCGTGCCGAGGTCGTAGGCGGCCAGCACCTCCGGAAGCAGCGCGTCCAGCGCCCGCAGCTCGCCGGTGACGGCGACGTCCGCCGCCGCCGCGCCCCCGGCGGTTGCCGGTTCGGTCGTCGTCATCTACTCAGTCACCCGTCCACCACTGTCTCCGTTGGGCCTCCGCCCGAGCTCTCCGTCAGGAGGCTCCGCCCGCCGGGGCCCTCCCGCCTGGGTCTGGGCCTCCGCTCACGCGAGGCTTCGCCATCGTCCTTGTCGTGGCGCCCCGCCCTCGCGGGCGCCCGGCCCTCGCCGGGGCCGCCCCGGCAGGCTGCCTCAGCGGGTCACCGGGGCGGCGCCGGGGCCCGGTCGGGCGCCAGGTCCGCCCCGGACAGCGCGTCCTGATGCGCCAGCCGAACCGCCGTGGCGGTGCGTTCGAGCAGGTCGCCGGCCAGCTCGTCGGACAGGAGCAGGCCCGGCTTGAACTGCAGCACCCGCGGGTCGAGGGCGGAAAAGATCGCCCAGATGCCGTGCTCGTAGAGACGGCGGGAGACGAACCGGGCGCCCTGCGGGTGGTCGAAGCGCAGGCCGATGACCAGGCCATCCTGGCGGATCTCGACCAGCCAGTCCGGGTTGTCCGCGGCGATGGCGGTGAGGCCCTCGGCGAACGTCTTGATCAGCGTGTCGACCCGGTCCCGCGTCGCCGGCCGCTGGGTGATCTCCAGGGTGCGCAGGCCGACCACGCAGCCCAGGTCCGAGCCGCCGAACGTCGAGATGTGGGCGAAGCCGTCCTCCTCCAGCCAGCCCGCGGCGGCCGGGCCGAGGATCGTCGCCGACACTGGGTAGACGCCGCCGGAGAGGCCTTTGCCGGTCACCAGGATGTCGGGCGTGACGCCGTGCTTGGTGATGGCCCACAGCTCGCCGGTGCGGCCGAGGCCCGTCTGCACCTCGTCCGCGATGTAGAGCGTGCCGGCGGCGGCGCACAGCTTGGCGACCTCGGCGAGGTAGCCGGGCTCGGGCATCACGAACCCGGAGGTCGCGGGGATCGTCTCCAGCAGCACCGCGGCGACGTCGCCGCCGGCCAAGGCGGCCGCCATCGCGTCGAGGTCGTTGAACGGGACCCGGAGGAACTCGTCGGGGCGGCCGGCGAGGAAGCGCTCGGCGTAGCGGTCGTTGCCGGCGGCGACGGCGAGGCCGGTGTGGCCATGGAACGCGCCGACCGCCGAGATGATCTTAAGGCGGCCGGTGGCATAGCGGGCGGACTTCAACGCGAGGTCGACCGCCTCGCCGCCGCCGACGCCGAAGGTGACCTTGCCGTCCGGGATCGGCCCCGAGGTGACCAGCGCCTCGGCCAGCGCCGCCCGGCCGAGCGCGGCGAAGTGGTGGTTGCCGATGTCGAGATGCTCCAGCGCCGCGACGAGCGTCGCGATGACCTCGGGGTTGCGGTGGCCGAGGTTGTAGGTACCGCCGTTGAGATGGACGTCGACGAGGGTGTTGCCGTCGAGGTCGTGCAGCAGGTAGCCCTCGCGTTCCCCGATCACGAGCGGGGTGCCGGCGTCGGTCCAGAACCTCGTCTTGCTCGGGTTCCAGTAGCGCTCGCTCGTGGCGAGCACGTCGGCCTTCGGTGTCGCCAGCAGCCGGTCGACAAGATCGTCGCGGGCCGCGCCGGGAACGGCCGGAGCGGCGCCGCCGACGAGGTTGCCCGCGGGGTTACTGACCGGGTTGTCGGAGTCCACGGTGGTGCCCACGGCGAGGTCACGGTTGCCCACGGGTCGACCGTAGCGTGGCCCGAGGCCAGTGGTCTGGTAAAGGTACGTACCGTTTACGTTTCCGCCACGTTGTGGCCTGTTTCGGCGTGTGAAAAGGTCTGACCCCGCCTTGTGGCGCCCCCTGCGCAGGGGCCACGATCGCCCCGATACGCGCCAGCCGCCGCAGCGGCCGCGCACAGCGGGAGGTAGCCACAAGGTGAGCGTGCAGAGCGAGGCCGCGGTTCCAGTAGCCGCCAGCACCAGCAGCGTGCAGCGGCTCAGGCCGGGCACGATCGGCCTCTTCGGAGTCCTGTTCATGGTGACGGCCAACGCCGCACCGATCACCGCGATGACCGGCAACCTGCCGATCGCCGTCGGTTACGGCGACGGCATCCACGGCCCGGCGGCGTTCCTTGTCGCCACCATCATTCTGACGATCTTCTCCGTCGGCTACGTCGCGATGACGAAGCACATCACCGCGACGGGCGCGTTCTACGGCTTCATCTCCCAGGGACTCGGCCAGGCCGCCGGTATGGCCTCGGGCTTCCTCGCGACGATGTGCTACATCGTCTTCGAGGGCTCGCTGATCGGCATTCTCTCGTCGTTCGCGAAGACGACGATGGAGACGGTGTTCAGCGCGCCGTCGGTCTCCTGGGTCTGGTACGCACTGGTCAGCATCGCGGTCATCGCGGTGCTCGGCTACTTCAACATCGCGATCTCCGGCAAGATCCTTGGCGTCTTCCTCGTCACCGAGGTCATCCTGCTGCTGGTCATGTCGTTCGGCGTGCTCTTCACCGGCGGCGGCCCCGACGGCCTGCTCCCCGACGCCATCAACCCGGTCGGCGCGTTCAAGTCGGTGCCCACCAGCTCCGACGGCGCCATCGTCGGCGTCGCCGGCCTCGGCATCTTCTTCGCCCTGTGGTCCTGGGTCGGCTTCGAGACGACCGCGGTCTACGGCGAGGAGTCGAAGAACCCGAAGAAGATCGTCCCCCGGGCGACGATGATCGCGGTCATCGGGCTCGGCGTCTTTTACACGTTCGTCTCCTGGATGGCGGTCGCCTACTCCGGCAAGACCGGCGCCGTCGACGTCTCCCGCACGGACGCGTTCTCGCTGTTCTACACGCCCACCGGCGACCTGCTCGGCTCGTTCTTCGTCGACCTCTACAAGGTCATGACGGTGACCGGCTCGTTCGCCTGCGCGCTGGCGTTCCACAACGCCGCCTCGCGCTACCTGTACGCGATCGGCCGGGAGGGCCTGTCGAGCGGGCTGACGAAGACGCTCGGCGCGTCCCACAAGAAGCACGGCTCGCCGCACATCTCCTCGGTCGTCCAGACGGCGATCACCCTCGTCATCGTGCTGCTGTTCTTCTTCCTGCAGAAGCCGACCGACACGGTCTCCGACGTCCCGTACGTGTACCTGTACGGCCTGATGGCGATCCTCGGCACGATGGCACTGCTGTTCGTGCAGTCCATCTCGTCGATCGCCGTCATCGGCTACTTCCACGTCCGCAAGATGCACCCGGAGACGGCCTCCTGGTGGCGGACCCTTGTCGCGCCGGTCCTCGGCGCCGCGTTGCAGATCTACGTCATCGTCCTGCTGTTCCAGAACCTCGACTTCGCCGCCGGCGCCGCCTCCGACAGCCCGGTGTTCAAGGCGTCGCCGTACATCGCGCTCGGCGTGTTCGTGATCGGTCTCGCGGTGGCGCTCGGGATCCGGTTCAGGAACCCGGAGAAGTACGCGACGATCGGGCGGATGGTCATGGAGGAAAGCCACGAGCGGGCGCCCGAGGACGCCCTGCCACCGGCCGGAGCCATTCCCGCCCAGCCTGCTGGCGAGACGGCGACAACCGCATAACGGGAGGCCCACCCGCCGGCGAGTGGGCGGGCGGGCGCCGGCGATCCCACCGGATCATGGCTGGTCCCATGATCCGGTGGGATGTTCGGAGTTCCAGCGCCGAAGAGTCCACCAGATCACCGGGGCTCCGGCCCAGCCGGCCACCAGCAGTCTTCCGCCACCCGGTCGACGGCGCACAGGACGATGACGCAATGTCGTGATGACAAGGGAGGCGGCGGACGATGACGTTCCGGGCAACGGTGCGAGGTACCAGCTACGTCTTCCCCGACCTCGCGGCCCTGCTCGCGAAGGCGAACGAGGAGAAGTCCGGCGACCAGCTCGCCGGCGTTGCCGCCGTGTCCGCCACCGAGCGGGTCGCGGCGAAGCTCGCGCTCGCCGACGTGCGCTTGGGCGACATTCTCGCCACCCCGCTGCTCGACGACGCCGTCACCGAGCTGATCCTGCGCGAGCACGACGCGGCGGCGTTCGCCGACGCGGGGCTCGCGAGCCTCACGGTCGGGGAGTTCCGCGAGCTGGTCCTCTCCCCCGGCTTCGCCGACGCATGGTCGGCTGCGGGGCTCGCGGGCGCCATCACCCCGGAGATGGCGGCGGCCGTCGCGAAGCTCATGAGCGACAAGGACCTCATCGTCGGCGCGAAGCCGCTGCGCACCGTCACCCGCTGCCGCAACACGATGGGCGAGGCCGGGGTGCTCGGCGTGCGCGTTCAGCCGAACCATCCCACTGACGACGTCGAGGGAATTCTGCTCTCCGCCCTCGACGGCATTCTCTACGGATGCGGCGACGCCGTCCTCGGCGTCAATCCTGTGAACGAGTCCGTCGCCCGTGTCGGCGCGGTGCTGCACGGCCTGCAGAGCCTGATCCGCCAGCTCTCGCTGCCCACGCAGACCTGCGTGCTCGCCCACGTCACCACCCAGCTCGCAGCGCTCGCCGCCGGCGCGCCTGTCGACCTGCTGTTCCAGTCGATCGCCGGGACGGAGGCGGCGAACCGCTCGTTCGGGATCAGTCTGGAGATGCTCGCCGAAGGCCGGGACGCGGTGCTCGCGCACCACCGTGACCGGTCCGGCGAGTTCGTCGGTGACAACGTCATGTACTTCGAGACCGGGCAGGGCAGCGCCCTTTCCGCCGACGCCCACGGCGGTCTCGACCAGCTCACCGTCGAGGCCCGGGCGCACGGCGTCGCCCGCGCGTACCAGCCATTCCTGGTGAACTCCGTCGTCGGCTTCATCGGGCCTGAATACCTCGCCGACGCCCGCCAGATCACTCGCGCCGGCCTCGAGGACCATTTCATCGGCAAGCTGCTCGGCCTGCCGATGGGAATCGACGTCTGCTACACCAACCACGTCGACGCCGACCAGAACACCAACGACGACCTGCTCGTCCTGCTGGTCGCCGCCGGCTGCAACTTCGTGATGGGTGTTCCGGGCGCGGACGACGTCATGCTCTCCTACCAGTCGACGAGCTACCACGACGCGGCCGGCATGCGTGACCTGTTCGGCCTGTCCGCGACGCCGGAGTACACCACCTGGCTGCACGACCGCGGCCTGATCCGGGGTGGCCGCCTCGCCGACCCCGACCCGGATGTCGCCGCGGCGCTGCTGGCGGATCTCGACAGGGCCGTCCTCGACGTCCCCTCCCCCGCCCGCGCGCTGACCAGCGGCCGATGACCTCCATGCCCGAGCCCACAGCCGAGCCCATGCCGGAGCCCATGGTCGAACCCACGCCCGAGCCCCTGGCCGGCACCGGGCCGACGATCCCGGCCGGCGCCGGTTCCGCGGAACCGGCTGTCCCGGCCACGAGCCCCGGCCAGGGCGGCGCCTTCGAGCGCCGGGTGCGGGCCGTGACTCCGGCCAGGCTGTTCCTGGGCCGTTCCGGCACGTCGCTGCGCACCGCCGACCAGCTCGCCCTGCGCGCCGACCACGCCGCCGCCCAGGATGCCGTCCACGCCGCGCTCGACCTGGAGACAGGCCTGCTCGCCCCGCTGGGCGACCGGTTCGGCCTGTTCGCCGTCGGCTCGGCCGCTCCCGACCGGGCGACCTACCTGCGCCGGCCCGACCTCGGCCGGAGCCTCTCGGCCGAGGGCCGCGCTGAGGTAGCCCGCCGCTGCCCCCGTGGCGCCGACCTGCAGGTCGTCGTCGGCGACGGCCTGTCCGTCGCCGCCGTGGACGCTCAGGTCCCGGCCCTGTTGCCGGCCCTGCTCGATGCCGCTCGCGAGGCGGGCTGGAGCGTCGGCCAGGTCTTCGCCGTCCGCAACGCCCGCGTCGGTCTCCTCAACGAGATCGGCGAGCTTCTCGACCCCGCGGCCTCGGTCCTCCTCATCGGCGAACGCCCCGGCCTGGTCACCGCCGAGAGCCTGAGCGCCTACCTGGCCTGGCGCCCCCGCCCCGGCCACACCGACGCCGACCGCAACCTCATCTCCAACATCCACGCCCGCGGCGTCGACATCCCCCAGGCGGTGGCCCGCATCCTCGCTCTGGCCACCGCCATGCGGGCAGCGAACACCTCCGGCGTCCTGGTCAAGGAGGATCCCGCCGGACCGTCCGCCCTGACGAGCTGAGTACCGCCCGCCTGGAGCCCGGACGGCCTCGACGCTGGTGGCTGTGCGGGCTCGGCGGCGCCAGGTATCAGCGCTACGGGCGGCGCACTGTCCTCTCCGGCGTCTCGTTGACGGTCCGCGCGGGCCAGATCGCCGCGGTGGTCGGCGGCAACGGCTCGGGAAAGAGCACCTTCCTGCGGGTCTGCGCCGGGCTGGTCGGCGCGTCCGCGACGCCTACGTCGGCGTCCTCGCTAAAGATCGACACGGCGCGCGCCTCGGCTCGGCGGGGCGATGACGTCTTCGGCGCTGGTGGCGGTCAGCACCCGGTCGAGCCAGGTGTCCAGCAGGTCAAGATCGGTGCAGGAGCGGATCTTCTCCTGCGCCACATCCGGAACGGGAACACCGCGCTGGCTCAGGATCCTCAGCACAGCGTCCGCCTTGGCCTTGGCCATGCCCTCAGCCCGGCCCTCGGTCCGGCCCTCGGTCAGCCCCTCGGTCCGGCCCCTTGCCTCGATCTCTCTGAAGAGCTCGCTGCGGTACTCGGAGTCGACCACGGTCATATGTTCCTCCCATCGTGCCCGCGCTGCCTTCGACAACCCGGCGAACAACATGTCACAGATCCTGCGGGCCAGCTCCCAGTCAACCTCGTGCATCGCCTCGTACAACGCGGCGAACGAGGGTTCGAGCGTCGCCGGGTCGTCGCCGCCGTGGCAGACCAGCGACAGTGCGGCAAGCGCGATGTTCGCCCTCGCATATACGGCTTCCTCCACCAACGGCAGGTCGCCGGGGCTCAGCACATAGGGCCACAGCCGCACGCTGAACTTGTCCGCTCCGGACAGGCCGCGGTACTTCGCGGCGACCTCGATTTCCGGACAGAAGACCGCCAAAATCACGCCGACGCCCAGCTCCTTTTCAAGCGAGGCGGCGTAGATCTTCCAGCTCAACCACTTCTTTGGCACCCATCGAAGCTGCACCTCGATGACGACGGCGTACACCCGTTGACCAGCACACGTGAACACCAGCGTGTTGTCGGCGTGGTAGCTGGTCGGTACGAGCTTCTGGAAGACCGTGGGGCCCCGATGGGCGTCATCGTGCGCGGGAAGGCCGATACGGAACATCCGATCCAGCAACGTGGCCGTCGCGTCCGGAAAGGCTGCGAAGGCCGCAACCGCCGATTCATGCTCACCGCTTGGCATAGCTCGTCCATCCCTGTCGGGTCAGCCAGTGACTGACCCGACAGTATCGGACCAACCCAGAAAGGGCCAACGGGACATCGCGCGAGGCCTCATGAGCTCGCCACCAGCAGGATGGCGGTCCGCGAGGACGGGCTCACCGGTCAGTCTGCCGCCGCCGAGGTGGTGGTGGCCGTCGTGGTGACGAGTTCGAAGGCGCGCCACATGGCGGCGTAGCGGCCGGCGGCGCAGAGGAGCTCGTCGTGGGTGCCGGTCTCGGCGACCCGGCCGCGGTCGAGGACGACGATGCGGTCGGCGCCGCGGGCGGTCTGGAGGCGGTGGGCGATGAGGATCGTCGTGCGCGCCCGGGAAATGCGCTGCATCGCGGCACTCACCCGGGCCTCCGTCGCCAGGTCCAGGTTCGACGTCGCCTCGTCGAGCAGGAGGACCGCCGGGTCGACCAGCTCGGCGCGGGCCAGGGCGATGAGCTGGCGCTGGCCGGCGGACAGCGACCGGCCGCGTTCGGCCACCTCGTGCAGGTAGCCGCCGGGCAGGGCGGCGACGAAGTCGTGCGCGCCGACGGCCCGCGCCGCCGCCTCCACCTCGGCGTCCGTCGCGCCGGGACGGCCGTAGGCGATGTTGTCCCGGACGGTGCCGGTGAACAGGAACGCCTCCTGTGGCACGTAGCCGAGCTGCTGGCGGAACCCCGTGAGGTCGAAGGCTCGCAGGTCCTGGCCGTCGACGCGGACCGCGCCGGTGTCCGGGTCGTAGAACCGGGCCAGCAGCTTCATCACCGTCGACTTGCCCGCGCCGGTCTCCCCGACGAGCGCGACCGTCTCCCCGGCGCGCACCCGCAGGTCGACCCCGCGCAGCGCCTCCGGCGGCTTCGCCGCCCGCGCCGCCGCCGCGGCCGCCATCGTCCGCGGGTCCTTCCCCGCGACCGTGGTCCGGGCGTCGGCCCAGCCGCGGTCGCGGCCGCGGGCGGCGGCGAGCCCGGCCGCCACCGACGCCGACGCGGCGGACACCGGGCCGGCCGGGTAGGCGAACCGGACGTCGTCGAGCACCAGCTCGCCGCGCAGCCGGCCGGGGGCGAGCGGCTCGGCCGGCGGCGGGGTCAGTGTCTCCAGCCGCATCAGCTCGGCGATCCGCCCGACCGACACCCTGGTCTGCTGCCAGGCGTCGAACACCTGGGACAGCTGCTGGATCGGCGAGAAGAACATGTCGATGTAGAGCAGGAACGCGATGAGCGCGCCGGCGGTCAGCTGGCCGTGCGCGATGAGCGCCGAGCCCGCGCCGAGCACGATCGCGTCGGCGACCGCCGACAGGAACTGCACGAACGGGAAGTAGGTCGCGACCACCCGCTGCGCGGCGACCCGGGAGTCCAGGTAGGCCCGGCCGAGGCCGTGGAAGTGCTCGACGGTGCGGGCCTCGTGGACGAACGCCTGCGCCTCGCGCACCCCGGAGATGCTCTCCTGGAAGTCGGCGTTGACGATCGCGATCCGTTCCCGGGACAGCTCGTACAGCTTCGCCGCCCGGCTGCGGAACGGCACGGTCGCGATCACCAACGGGATCACCACGGTCAGCGTCAGCAGGCCGAGGTCGAGGTTGATCAGCAACAGCGCGACGCCGACGCCGACGAACGTCACGAACGCGACCAGGGCCGAGAGCAGGCCGTTCTCGATGAGCGACTCGAACTGGTCGACGTCGGTCGTCATCCTGGTCATGATCCGGCCGGACATCTCGCGTTCGTAGTAGTCCAGCGAGAGCCGCTGCAGCTGGGCGAAGATCCGGATCCGCAGCGAGAGCATGATGCGCTCGGCTACCCGCCCGGTCACGAACGTCTCGCCGACCTGGTTGACCCAGTCGACGAGTGTCAGCGCCAGGAACACCAGGGACGCCACCCACACCACGGCGGTCGTCCCGTCGGTGACGCCCCGGTCGATGCCGGTCTTCACGAGCGTCGGGCCGGCCAGCCCCACGGCCGCGTCGATGACGACCAGCAGCAGACCGACGGACAGCGGCCGGCGGAACCGGCGCAGCAGCCCAGGCAGGCTGAACCGCGGCTCGGGCCGGCTCTCCACGGCCAGGTCGATGTCCGCCTCGTCGCGCACCGGCGGCAGCGCGGCGACCCGTGCCAGCAGCTCCGGCGTGGGCGCCAGGTTCAGCCGCCACGTGCCGCCGCCGACCCCGCCGCCGCGCGAGGCGCCACCGCCGAGCCCGGCGCCGAGGCTGGCCACGCCCGCCGCCTGGGCATGCCCGCCGCCGGCGCGTTCCGCCGCCTGCCGAGCCCTGGCCGCGTCCCACGCCTCGGTCGTCGTGGCGGCCGGCCCGCCCGCCGCTTCGGCGATCTCGGCGAAGGCCTCAGCGCTGTCGCCGAGCTGGGCCGCGAGCGCCGGGTCGAGGCCCGAGAGCAGCGTGCGGTAGGTGGCGCTGCGCTCCGTCAGCTCCTCGTGGGTGCCCTGGTCGAGGACGCGGCCCTCGTCGAGGACGACGACCCGGTCGGCCAGGTGCAGCGTGGACACCCGGTGGGCGACCAGCAGCGTGGTCCGGCCGGGCAGGACGTCACGCAGCGCGTCGTGGATCACCTGCTCGGTGCGGGCGTCGACGGCGCTGGTCGCGTCGTCGAGGACGAGGACACGCGGGTCGGCGAGGATCGCGCGGGCGAGCGCGACCCGCTGGCGCTGCCCCCCGGACAGCGACAGCCCGCGCTCGCCGACGACGGTGTCGTAGCCGAGCGGCAGGCCGAGGATGAACTCGTGCGCGCCGGCGGCCCGCGCCGCCGCCTCGATCTCCTCCTGGGACGCCTCGGCACCGAGGCCGCCCGCGGCACTCACGGCACCCACGGCACCCACGCGGCCGTAGGCGATGTTGGCTCGGACGGTGTCGGAGAACAGGAAGCTCTCCTCGAAGGCGAACCCGACCTGCCGGCGCAGCGACGCGAGCCGCACGTCACGCAGATCGTGCCCGTCGACGGTCACCCGGCCGGAGCTCGGGTCGTGGAAGCGGCCGAGCAGGGCCGCCACCGTCGACTTGCCGCTACCGCTCGGGCCGATGATCGCCACCCGCTCGCCGGCGGCGATGCGCAGGTCGAAGCCGCGCAGCACCGGCACGCCGCCCGGGTAGGAGAACTCGACGTCCTCGAAGACGATCTCGCCACGGAGCCCGCCGTGCTCGGACAGGTCGACGGCGCCCGGCCGGTCGGCGATCGCGGGCGGCAGGTCAAGGAGCTGGAAGATCCTCTCACAGCCGGCGCGGGCCTGCTGGCCCATGGTGAGCACCCCGGCGAGCTGGCGGGCGGGGGCGGTGAACTGGGCGACGTAGGTGGAGAACGCGAGGAACGTGCCGATCGTGATCGAGCCGCGGACGGCTAGCCAGCCGCCCAGGGCGAGGATCGCGACCTGGGCGAGACCGGGGACCGCTTCCAGCAGCGGGCCGTAGCGGGAGCGCAGCCGCACCGCGCGCATCTTCGTGCCGTAGAGAGTGCCGGTCGCGTCGGCGAGCCGGCGCAGCTCTCGCTCCTCCTGTCCGAACGCCTTGACGACCCGGACGCCGTTCACGTCCTCGTCGACGATCTGCGCCACGTCGCCCTCGCGCTGCTGGGCGTCCCAGCTCGCCGGGAACACCCGGACACGCAGCCGGTAGGAGACGGCCACCAGCGCCGGCGCGACCACCAGGCCGACGACGGCCAGGCCTGGGGCCAGCACGAACATGACGGCCAGCGCGGCGACCATCATCAGCAGGTTGCCGGTGAGCAGCGGAAGGAACATCAGCAGCCCCTGCACCAGCGCCGAGTCCGAGTTGGCCCTGGCCACGAGCTGGCCGGTCGGCATCCGGCTCAGGTTGTCCTGGTCCATCGTCAGCAGGTGGTCGTGCATGGCGTTGCGCAGGTCGTACTGGACGAGCAGCGCCGCCCGGCCGCCGTGGTAGCGGCGCAGGTGGGCGAAGCCGAAGCTCGCCACCGCCGCCACCAACAGAAGCAGCAGCCACGGCCACAGCGCCGCGTCCCGCCGGATGATGACCCCGTCGACGATCTGGCGCCCGATCAGCGGGACGACGGCCTGCGCCCCGCTGCCGAACAGCGAGCCGAGCAGCGCCAGCACGACGGCGCCCCTGTGCCGCAGGAGGCACCCCGCCAGCCGCCGGATCCAGCCCTGACCGTCCGGGGGCGGGCCGTCCGAGGTCCGGGCGTCACGGCCGGGCGGGCTCGCCGCGGGGGCGTCGGGCGACGTGCGGTCGTTCGCGGGCAGCGGGAGGTGCGGGGGCATGGTCATCGGCGTTCCTTCGCGGCTGCCCGGCTGGCGAGATAGGCCGCGAGGTGATCGGCCAGGTAGCCGTTGACCGCCCCATCCAGCGAGGCGAGCGCCTGGGCCATCGCGGCGGGATCGGGCGCGCGGGCGGTGATCCGGTCGAGCCGGTCGAGCATCGCCCGCTCGGCCACGTCGAGCGCGGCCCGGCCCTGGTCGGTCAGCCGCAGCGCGGCGGCGCGCTGATCGTCGTCGACCGTCCCGCGGGTCAGCAGCCCGCGCTGGCGCAGCGACTCGACGGTCGCGCTGATGGCCGGCTTGCCGAGCGTGAGCCGGGTGGCGATCCGCGACGCCCGCTCGTCGCCGGCGGCGACGGCGGCCAGCACGCGGTACTGAGCCAGGCTCAGCTCGCCGGACGCCCGTTCGAGCACCCGGGCCACGCTGACGAGCGCACGGACGGCCTCGACGGGCATCCGGACCTCGGCGGACTCGACCACACCGGTAGGCGCGGCGGCTTCGGTGGGCGTCTCCATGCGCCCGACGCTACCAGTTTAGTTCGACTAACGAACCAAACGCGACCGACGGGCCCCTCCGGTTGGCTCATCCGCCCTCCCGAGGCGGGACGGCCGGGGTCCGGTTCACGCACCGATGGCGAGGAGCACCGGGAGCGCGCGCACGGGCTCGACGATGTCGACCATTCGTGCCGCAAGGGACATGGGGCCGCGCACAGCCGCCGGCGATGAAACTTCTTTGTGCGGCGGACCTTGTCCTGGAAACCGTGCGCGAAACCGGTGGCGCGGTGGGCCAAAACCGCCAGCCGCCTCGTCCGGATTCAGGGGTGGCGCCTCGAACTCGGGTCAGGTTTCATCAGTCGGGCGCGGCAGGGCATCGAACACGCAGGATAAACCGTCGACCCGCCGTCCCTCGGTCCCTCGGTCCGGGTTCGGTGGCCCGAACCCGGACCGCACAATCACCCGTCTTTCCGCGGGGCACAAGAAATCACCTTCCCGCTTCCCTCGCCGCGTTCAGAAAGCCCGCCGCAACTCCAAGCGCGAGGCCGAGCAAGAAAATTGGAATCCCCAGGGCGAAGCGGGTTTCAACCAGGAAGTAGAGGCCAGAAAATACGCAGACGCTGCCGATGAACCGCAATAGGAGCACTATAAGGCCCACATGGTCATCGTACCGGACCAGGACGATGCGAACCATAGCGCGTGGCCCCCAAGGCCACGATCGGAGCCGGAACCACGAACGGCGGCGGCTCCGCCGGGAACCCGAGGCGACGGACGCGACGGGTCTCCGCAGGTCCCCGTGACGCAGGGGCCGCGTCGTCTAGCGGTCGGCCTCAGCTGAAGCGAACAGACCGCGCAGCATCGTGAGTGTCACGTCATCGAGAGTGCGAACCACCGCCGCGGCCGCCAAACGAGGGGTCGCGCAAGACGCGGCGGTTCGCCGGTGGAATGCGGGGCGCCTGGAGCCGGAGACGGCGAAAGGCGGGTGGTTCGGAGAACCACCCGCCGACCGCCGACCGCCGGCCGTTCGGCCAAACCCGCCTGGCGACCGTGGCGGCGGTCGCCAGGCGGGAGATCAGTCCTGGCCGCCGAGCTTGTCGACGAGGTCCTGCGCCTTGTCGACGGTCGTGTCGATCTTGTCGCCGTGCTTGCCGCCGGTCCGGTCGTCGACGAAGTCCCCGGCCTTCTCCAGCCCGTCGTTGATCTGGTCGCCGTGCTCGTCGGCGAGGTCCTCCGCCTTCTCCTTGAGGTCGCCGGCCTTGCCCGCCAGATCCTTCAGGTTGTCGAACATCCGTGGACCTCTCCGCTGTCGTCGCCGCGGTCATCGTTGCCCCGCCGGGGATCCCGATCCTACGAACAGCCCGGCGGCGCGCCGCGCGCCTGCCCGCCGGTAGGCACGTTGGTGCCCGCCCACCAGGCCCGACCGGGCGCGTCGGAGAGAGCGGACCGGGCGTCAGCCGCCGAGGAGGGTGGCCAGCGCGCGGCCCGCGGGGCCGTTGTCGACGGTGACCCCGGAGAGGAGCTCGGTGCGGTAGACGAGCTGAGGCGCGGTGACCGGGACGGCGGCGAGGCCCGGGTGGCCGGAGACGGCCCAGGCGGGCAGGAGGGTGAGGCCTGCGCCGGCGGCCACCAGCGCGGCGAGCCCGGCCAGGTCCGTGCCGGTGTAGCGCGCGCAGTGCAGCAGGTTCTCGGCACTGGCGGCGCGGCGCACGTCGTCGGCGGGGGTGGCCGCCGCGGGAGCGTCCAACCAGCGGGCGTCGGCCAGGTCCGCCAGGCGCAGGCCGGGGCGGCCGGCGAGCGGATGGTCGGCGGGCAGGATGACGCTGACCGGCTCGGTGCCGGTCAGCGCCGACCGCAGCGGGCCGACGTCGGGCAGCCGCAGCGGGTCGCCGAGGACGGCGAGGCCGACCGCGAGGCCGAGCTCGCAGGCGCCGCGGGCGACCTCGGTCGCGACGTCGTCGCGGGCGGCGACCGAGATCGTGATGTCGAGGCGCGGCATCGTCGCGGTGATCTCGCCGAAGGCGGCCGCGAGCCGCGGCATGGCCAGCGGGCAGGCCGCGACCCGCAGATGGTCCGGCGGGCCGCCCGCGGCCCGTAGGACGTCCGCCCGGGCGGCGGAGGCTCGCAGCAGCAGCGGCTCGGCGTGCTCGAGCAGGCGGGCGCCGGCACCGGTGGGGGCAACGGGCCGGCGGGTCAGCAGCGGGATGCCGCCGAGCGAGGCCTCGAGCGCGGCGATCTGCTGGGAGATCGCGCTCTGGGTGTAGCCGAGCTCACGCGCCGCCGCGGAGAACGAGCCGGCGCGCGCCACCGCGGTGAACGTCCGCAGCAGCGTCAGGTCCATGCCACTCCTCCGTCCCGTCCGCCCGCGCCGCCAGTATCAGGGTTCCTTATCCATATACCAACAATTATCGTTGGACCTGAATCAGACAGCTGGTCACGATCGATACATGACCTCCGCCGCCCCGACCGCCGCCCCGACCGCCGCCCCGACCGTCGTTCTGGCCGCCACCCCGGCCGCCACTCAGGCCGTCGTCGCCGCCTCGGCCCGCGTCGCCCTCGTCGGTGACCGCTCGGCCGACGTCGCCGCGCACGGCCGCATCCCGACGATCATCCGCCAGCTGCGCGCCCGTGACGGGCTCGCCTTCGACGCCTACTGGGTCCCGACCACCGACACGGAGCGTCCCGGCACGCTCGACGGCTTCGACGCGATCTGGTTGGTGCCGGGCAGCCCGTACGCGAGCGAGGCGGGCGCCGTCGAGGCGGTCCGCTTCGCCCGCGAGGCCCGTGTGCCGTTCCTCGCCACCTGCGGCGGCTTCCAGCACGCGGTGCTGGAGTTCGCCCGCAACGTCTGCGGCCTCGGCCACGTAGCCCACGCCGAGGTGACGCCAGACGCCGCCGACCTGGTCATCGTGCCGCTGGCCTGCTCGCTGCGGGGGCATGAGGGCGGCGTGCGGATCGAGCGCGGCTCGCTGGCCGAGTGGGTGCTCGGCGTGGAGCGCAGCACGGAGCGCTACTACTGCTCCTACGGCGTCTCGGACGACTATCTCGACCGGCTGCGCGCCGGCGGCCTGCGTTTCACCGGTATCGACGACGACGGCGAGGTGCGCGTCCTGGAGCTCGCCGACCACCCGTTCTTCCTCGCGACCCTTTTCCAGCCGGAGCTGGCCGCCGACGCCGCCCGCGTCCACCCGGTGATCCGCGCCTTCGCGACCGCCGCGGTCTCGCGGGCCGCCGCCCGGCTGGCCAGCCGCCGCGCCGAGATCCCCACGATCAGCGGCTGAACTCGCCAGTGCCGGCACGGCCAGGTCACACGGTGGCTCGTCTGGAAGGGCGGCGAGAGGGCGGGAGGGAGCACGAGGTGCGGATCAGCGAACACATCCACGCGCTGAGCCGGGAGGGCGACCGGATGGCCGCCGCGGCGTCCGCCGCTGGGCTCGACGCCGAGGTGCCCCCGGCGCCAGGCTGGCGGGTGCGCGACCTGCTGGCCCACACCGGCCGCGTCCACCGCTGGGCGACGTCCTACCTGCGCACCGGCAACCCGTCACCCGCCCACATCGAGGGGGACGGCATGCCGGCCGAGCCGGACGACGCCCTGCTGGGCTGGTTCCGCTATGGGCACGCGGCGCTCGTCGACGCGCTCGACGGCGCCGGCCCCGGCCTGTCCTGCTGGACGCTGTGGCCGGCAGCGCCGTCACCGCTGGCTTTCTGGGCGCGCCGGCAGGCCCACGAGACGGCCGTGCACCGGGTCGACGCCGAGCTGGCGCTCGCAACCGCCAGGCGGGCGGGCGCGGAGGGTGCCGCGGGCGCCGAGCCGGTAGACGGGCCGTCCGTACCGCCGGGCTTCGGGGCGGACGGGATCGACGAGCTGCTGGCCGGGTTCTACGCCCGGCGGCACCGGGGACTGGTCTCGCCCCGGCCCGTCGCGCTGGCGGTGCGCTGCACGGACGCCGACGCGGGCTGGACGATCCGGATCGGGCCCGACACGCGCGAGGTGAGCCGCCAGCCCGCCGACGCCACCTCCCCCACCGCTGACGCCGGTGCCGACGCCGAGTGCACGATCCGTGGCGCCGCCTCCGATCTCTACCTGTTCCTGTGGAACCGCCGGGACACCGACCGGATCGAGGTCGTCGGCGACCGCTCCGTTCTCGCCCTCTGGCGTGACCGCGCCCGGATCACCTGACCGGGCTTGGGCTGGGGCGCACCTCACCTCCGACCGCTAGGCAGGGTTGAGCCGGAAGTAGCCGTCGAACGACCAGCGCTGCGGGCTGGCCGCGGCGATCTCGACGACCCGTTCCACCTCGAAGTCGACGAGACGCTGCGCGCCGGGCACCGCCGCGGCCCGCACGGGGTCCCAGTCGACCCGGGCGCGGCCGGTGAGGTGCAGGGTGTGGCCGTGGTTCCAGTCGAGGAAGAGCAGGCCGCAGCGCTGATCGAGGTCCAGGTTGCCCAGCGTCATGTACATCGAGTTGCCGCGGTAGTCGGGCCAGGTCAGCCTCCGGTCGTCGGCGACCGTGACGAAGCCCGGGTTCCCGCCCCGGTGTGAGGTGTCCGCGCCCAGGCCGGCGACCCGGGTCGCGACGAAGAACGTGTCGGCCTCGGCGAGCCAGCGCCGCTGGCTGGCGGTGAGCGCGGGGCTCACCGAGACGGGCCCGCGCGGCGCCGCGACGTCGTCCCGCGCGAGGTGACGGAGCTGGATGTACTTCGGACAGTTCGCGTAGACCTGCTCCGTGTGGACCATCAGCCGGCCTCCGTCCCGGCGGGCCTTCCCGTTGACCCGCATCCGTCTGCGGGTTGCCGGGTCGAGGGCGAGCAGGCCCACGTCCCGCTCGGTGGCGAAGGCGCCCACGAGCGGATCCCCGGCCGCGGGCAGGGCGTCGACGACGATGGTCTCCTCGTCCACCGCCGCGACGAAACCGGCCGTGCCGGTAAGCAGGCTGACCCAGACGGCGCCTGCCTCGTCAGCGGCTCCGAGCAGGAGCATCCGTTGCTGCCCGAGGAAGTCCGCGGCCACCGTCGGGATGGTGGCGCCGACGACGGCCGATCCGCGCGGGTCGGGGGGCAGGCCCACGCGTGCCTGGACCGCGCGTTCGCCCGAGTGGAGCATGACCGGCTCCTTCCGCCTGGTCGGGTTGGTTCGCCGCTGTTAGAAGAAGCCGCAGGTCGGCGCACCCTGGGTGGGCACGGGCGCGGCCTCGACACCGACCGGCGCGAAGATCTCCAGCCGGATGCCGTCGGGGTCGGCGAAGAAGACCCCGCCGGAGGAGGCGCCCTCGCCATGCGCGACGACGCCGTCATGGAAGGGCCGGGCGCCGATCTCGCGCAGCACCGCCTCCGCCTCGCGGACCGAGTCGAGGTCGGCGACCTGGAAGGACAGGTGGTGCAGCCCGGGCAGCCCCGTCGGAAACGCCCCCTCGCTCTGCTGCCACAAGGTGAGGACGAGCGTGCCGTCCCGGCCGAGGAACGCGAACCTGCGGTCGCCGTCGGCCTGCCCGCCCATCCGCTCGAGCCCGAGAACCCGCTGGTAGAAGGCGGTCGAGCGGGTCAGGTCGGTCACGTTCAGACCGACGTGGCCGGTCTGCGGCCCAGGGTTGCCCATGTATACCTCCGACGCGTTGATCGACCGTTCTCACGGCACCGCCGTGCTACCACCGTTAGAAGATGACCCAGTTTTCTAACGGCGTCAACCCGGAGGTAGCGTTAGATTGATGGAACAGGCCAGTCCCGCGCCCGGCGGCGCTCCGATGCTCGGCGAGCCGCCGGTGATCGAGCTGGGCAACACGACCTTCGCCGTGCGGGGCCGTCCACGCGACGGCCTGCGGACGGTGCCGGACCTGGTCGGCTGGCTGCGCGCGATCCGTCCACGGCTCCCGGTCGTCCTGGCCGACGAGGACCTGGTCGGCATCGGCGAGGACGACCTTCGGACAGCCCGCGAGCTACGCGACACGGTCCGGTCGCTGGCGGACGCGGCGGCGAACGGCCGCGAGCCTGATCCTGACGCGGTCGCGGCCCTCAACCGGCTCGCCCGACGAACCCCGTGGTGGCGCGAGCTGCGCGTAGACCCCGAGCCCCGGGTCGTGGCCAGCTGCGCGGGCCCATCCGTCGCGTTCGTGCTCACCGCGCTGGCCGACGAGGCGGTGGCACTGTTCGGCGGACCCGCCCGCGACGAGGTACGGGCCTGTCAGGGCCCGGGCTGCGTGCTCTACTTCGTCCACGGCGCGCCGCGGCGGGACTACTGCTCGGCCGGTTGCGGCAACCGGGCCCGAGCCGCCCGCCACTATGCCAAGGTCCGCCAGGCCACCTGACCGGACCTGCCAGGCCGACGGCCGGGCCGGACGTCGGACCGTTCCGTCATCCCCGGGCGGCCGGGGCGAGCTCGGTGAGGACCGAGCGCATGTACTCGAGGGCCTGGTGGTCGTCGAGGTCGGGCGTGGGCAGGTGGGCCCGGGATGGGGCCGCCCGGAGGGTGGTGGCGATGGTGTGGCGGGCGTCGGCGACCAGGGTGGCCCAGTAGGGCGCGGTGCGGTCGAGATGGCGCAGGACGCGGTCGGCGTCGGCCACGCGGTCGGCCTGGACCATCATGTTGACGAACTCGACGGCCGTGACGCAGATGCCCTGCATGTTGCCGGTGTCGAGCAGCTCGTCGATGTGAGCGCGCAGGATCGCGAAGGCCCGGGCCGTCTCGCCGCGGCGGAAGTAGGCGCGGGCTTCCACGCACCGGTTCGGTGAGTGGGTGCGTTCCGGCACCTCGACGGCGATAGCCGCGGCGAGCAGCGCCTCGGCGCGTTCCTGCCTGCGCTGGAGCAGGGCGGAGTAGCCGAGCAGCACGAGCGCCATGTTCAGGAGCGTCGGTGGACCGTCGGCGCCGTAGCGCTTCGCGAGCGCGTCGACGAACGCGTCACCGTCCTCGAACCGGCCGCCGAAGATCATCGACGCGCCGACGTCGAGCTCGAAGTGTTCGGCGAGGTCGTCCTCGCCGCGGGCCCGGAGCCGGGCGATCACCACCGGGGCAAGCTCCCCGAGCACGCGGAAGTCCTGGTGCACGGACGCCAGCGCGTGCCGCACGGCGACGTCGACGAACCCGTCGGCGACGACGACGGCGCGGTCAGCGCGGTCGACGTCAGCGGCGTCGACGTCAGCGGAGACGCCGTCAGCGGAGACGCCGGAGACGCCGGGTGCGGCGCCGGTGCCTCCCGGGCCGTACCGGGCGACCAGGCGCTCGAACGCGACCGGGTCCTGGGCGAGCTTGTGGCGCTGGCCGGCCCAGGTCAGTCCGAAGGCGACGAGGTCGGCGTCGTGCGACGGGGTCATGGCAAGCAGACGTTCGACCCAGTCCCCCAGCTCCGCCCGGTTGCGGCGCGGGATCTCGGTGACGAGGGGGCGGACGAGCGCGTGCGCGAGATGACGGTCCGCATGGCCGCCGGCCCAGTCGAACGCCGCCCGCAGGTTCGGCCAGAGGTCGTCCAGGTGCGTGGTGCCCGCCGCCTCGCCGCGACCGGTCAGCAGCCGGTGGATGACGCCCACCCGCTCGGCGCACCAGGCGGCGTGACGCGCGGCCATCAGGTCGGTCTCGCCGGCCTCGGCCAGTTTCTCGGCCGCGAACTGGCGGATCGGCTCGAGGAACCGGAAACGCCGGCCAGCCACACCCGGCTCGGCCACGACCATCGAACGGGCGACCAGGCCGGCCAGCAGTTCCTCGGCCGGGGCTGGGCCGGCCGTCAGGCGCTCCGCCGTCCCGGGGTCGGCCGTCACGGTCCGCGCCGTCTCGGGGTCGGCGGCGACGGCCTCGGCCGCGGCCAGGTCGAACGTGCCGACGAAGATGGCCAGGCGGCGCAGCAACAGCCGCTCGGCCGGGGCGAGCAGGTCGTACGACCACTGGACGGTCGCCCGCATCGCGCGGTGCCGGCGGGCGCTGGCACGCCCACCGCCGCCGACGGCGACGAGGAGTCGAAGCTGGTCGTCGAGCCGGTTCAGCAGCTCCGTCGGGGCGAGCGTCGTCGTCCGGGCGGCGGCGAGCTCGATGGCGAGCGGAACTCCCTCCAGACGCCGGCAGATCGCGGTGACCACACCGTCGGTGGCCGCCGGGCCGAAGCCCGGTGAGAGCGAGGCCGCGCGTTCCCGGAACAGTTCGACGCCAGGGCCGTCGGGTTCGAGCGGGCCGACGGGGACGATCTTCTCGTGGCCGTCGCGCAGGCCGAGGCGCTCCCGTGACGTCGCGAGCACCCGCGTGCCCGGGCAGCCGTCGGCGAGGGCCTGGGCGAGGGCCGCGGCGCCGTCGAGGACGTGCTCGCAGTTGTCCAGGACGACCAGGGCCCGGCGCGGGCGCAGGGCCGAGACGATGGCCTCTGTCAGCTCTCGCCCGGCCTTCTCCTTGACACCAAGGGTTCCGGCGACGGCACGCGGCACGTCGACGGACGAACCGACCTCGACCAGGTCGACGAGCCAGACGCCGTCCTCATCGTCCTCCCGGCTGGCCGCGGCGACCGCCAGCCTAGTCTTGCCGATGCCTCCCGGCCCGATCAGCGTGACCACCGGCCAGGCGGACAGGGCCAGGCGGACGGTCTCGAGGTCCTGGTCACGGCCGATCAGCCGACCGAGCCGAAGCGGGAGGTTCCCGGGGCGGCCGTCCTCGGCCGGAAGGCGTGGCCCCCCGGGGGACCCGCGCGCGATCAGCCGGTCGTCCTGGCCGAGGATCATCGCCTCGAGCTCGCGCAGCCTCGGACCCGGCTCGACACCGAGGTGCTCGACCAGGTGGCGGCGGGCGGTCCGGTAGGCGGCGAGCGCGTCGGTCTGCCGGCCGGCGCGGTACAGCGCCGTCATCAGCAGCGCCCAGAGCCCCTCACGGGTGGGGTGGCCGGCGGTCAGCTCGGTCAGTCGCCCGACCGACGCCACCGGGTCCGTCTCGACGCGGCCCGCGAGCTCCTGCTCCACGGTCGCGAGCCAGCGTTCCTCCAGCCCGTCCAGGACCGCGGCCAGCCCGGGGGCGACGTGCAGGCCGGCGAGCGGCGGGCCCGTCCACTCCGCGAGCGCCGCGGCGGCGTCACCGGCGTCGGCGTGCCGCTGGAAGCGGAGCGCGTCGACGGCGTCAGCCGGCAGGTCGAGACGGTAGGCCGCGCCGACGGTCGCGATCGTCCCGGCGCCGAGCGCCTGGCGCAGGCGGGTGATGTAGGAGTGCAGGGTCCTCTCGGCGGTACGCGGGCGGTCCGCGCCCCACATCAGGTCGACCAGCCGGGACACCGGTACCGCCGTCCCGGCCGAGAGAGCGAGCGCCGCGAGCAGCGTCTGGCACATCGGCGGCCCGACCGCCACCGGCTCGCCTCGGCCGGTCACGGCGCGGACCCCGCCGAGCAGGTGGACCCGCGCATCAGGCTGGCCTTCGTGGGCCTGGGCCGTCACCGTGCTCACCGCTCCTTCATGTGCGCCGCACCGTCTTCCTGTGCGCCGCACCGTCGTGGCGTACGCAGTGCTCGCCGACGCGGTGCCCACCGAGTCTTCCGCCCGCCAACGAGCTGGCCCCTTCAACCGTAGCTCAACAGATCTTCAACGATGGCTCGACGTCGACAGAGGACGGTCATAGGAGGGCACAGCCAGCCAAGTGCAGGAGGCGGACACCAATGACAGGGCCGACAGCGGCAAGGCTACGAACGAACGTGGTGACGCTGCCATTCCAGGCAACACGCCGCGACCCGCGGATGGACGCCCGGCCCGCCACATGGACCGAGGAGATCCAGACCGAGCCCATAGCGAGGGCGCACGAGACGCACCACGCCGTCGAGCGGCCAGCCGGAGCCGAGCGACTGGCCGAACCGGGACGAGCGGCCGAGCCTTGGTACACGGCCGAGTCGGTGCCGCGGCGTCCGGTGGCGCGCGAAGCCAGCGCGACGACCGTTCGGACACGGCTGTGGGGCGCGGCGCTGGTGGCCGGGTTCGCGGTGATCGCGGCGATCCAGCCAGGTCCGGAGGCACGGCCGCCGACGCAGCCGGCCTGGGCCGACGTCGCCGCCGCCGTCTCCCTGGGGCTGCTCGCGGTCGCGGTCACCGCCCTCCTGGCCGGACGGCGCTGGGGACTTGGCCCGGCCACCTACGGAGGCGCCGGCCTGGTCGCGCTCTGCGCGCTGTGCCCTGCCTGGCAACACCACCAGGTCGGCGGGTGGTGGGTCGCCCAGTCCCTGATCAGCACCGTCATGCTCGGCGGGTCGGTGGCCCTGCGCGCCCGCCCGGATGGGGCCGCCACGCGCCGGGTGTCCGTCGCCGGAGCCGGCCGGTGAAGGCGATCGTCCAGGAACGGTTCGGCGCGCCCGAGGTCCTGCGGCTCGCCGATGTCGACGTGCCGAGGGTTGGCCCCGACGACGTGCTGGTACGGGTACGTGCCGCGGCGCTCAACCCCTACGACTGGCACATGCTGCGGGGCGACCCGTACTTCGCGCGTCTGATGGGCGGCACGGGCCTGCGACGGCCGAAGTCCCGGGTTCCCGGGATCGACGCGGCCGGAGTCGTCGAGGTGGTGGGGGCGAACGTGCGCGACCTGCGGCCCGGTGACGAGGTGCTCGGTCTGTGCGCCGGCGCGCTCGCCGAGTATGCGCTGGCCGCGCCACGCGAGGCACTCGTGCCCAAGCCCGCGGGCCTCACCTTCGAGGAGGCGGCCGCCGTCCCGCTGGCCGCCCTGACGGCCCTGCAGGCGGTCCGCGACATCGCCCGGCTGCGGGCCGGGCAGCGCCTGCTCGTCAACGGCGCCGCGGGCGGCATCGGCACGTTCGCGGTCCAGATCGCGGCCGCGCTCGGCGCGGAGATCACCGGCGTGTGCAGCGGCCGCAACGCCGAGCTGGTGCGCTCCCTGGGAGCCGTACGTGCCATCGACTACACCGCCGAGGACTTCCTCGACCAGCCCGAACGCTACGACGCCATCCTGGACAACGTCGGCAACCGGCCGCTGCGTCGGCTGCGGCGCGTGCTGACGCCGACGGGAACGCTTGTCATCAACAGCGGTGGGAAACCCGGCAAGGTGTTCGGCGCCGTCACGAACTTCCCGCGCGGGTTCGCGCTCAACACGGTCGTCCGCCAGCGGATCCGACCGTTCATCTGGAAACCTCGACGAGCCGACCTGGAGGCCCTCACCGAGCTCATCGAGGGCGGGAAGCTCGCTCCGGTACTCGACCGTACCTACGCGCTCCCTGACGCCGCGGAAGCCCTGCGTCACGTCGAAGGCGGCCACACCCGGGGCAAGGTGGTCGTCACCATCGCGTGACCGGGGCCGTCCCGCGGACCGGTGCGATTCTCGCGTGATTCTCGTGCGGGTTCGGCCCGGCCGCGGGACACCCGCCGTCACCCGACACAGATCCGCGCCGCCCGCGCCGCCCGCGCCGCCCGCCGGGCACAATGTGGCCACCGGGCTCGACGCCGTGACCGCGATTGCCGGCGGCCGTACCGGCCCTCGACCTGGCGGGCTGAGCATGGCCCGACAGTTCCCGAGGCGGAGGTGGGACCGGGACGTCGACGCGAGTCCGGCCGCGCGAGAGGTCAGGCAATGCCCATGGCGACCGTTCCTGGACCGCGGGGCCGTCCCGCTCGAACCGAATGGGAATGCGCGTCCGGCGGGCCACGCGTCGCGTTGGCGCTCCCGGCACTGGTGGCCGTCGTGGTCCTGGCGGCCTGCGGCGCGGACACGGATACCGCGACGCCACCACCAGCCACGTCACCGAGCCAGGCCACACCGGCGGTGCGGCCGGCTGTCGCGGCGGCGCCGGATCTCGCCACGGTCATGTCCGTGAGCGCCGTCAACGACAGCGGTGCCATGGTGGTCGGACGCGCCGGCCCGGCCGGTGCCGAGTTCTACTACCTGGCCCACGGTGCCCGGCCGATCCCGCTGACGCACGACGGCGCGCCGATCGAGCCGAGCCTGCTGAACAACGCCGGCCAGGTCGTCGGGGTCGTGGCGGATCCGGCCGGGCATCAGCCCCCGAGCCTGGTGCGCTGGCAGGACGGGCACAGCACGGTCCTGCCGGTACACGGCGGCCAGGTCATCCCCGAGGACCTCAACGACCGCGGCCAGGTCACCGCCGTCGCCGTGGCCAGCCGGCCCGGCACCGCCCAGGGGACCGACCGCGCGACGACCGCCCGGGCCTACCTGACCGACGGGACCACGACCGTCGATCTCGGCGTGGACCCCGACCTCAACGAGCACAACCTCTATCTGAACGAGGCCGGGCAGGTCGTGGGACTGGCGTTCGAGGACTCCGGGACGAGCCCGCATGGCTTTCTCTGGGACCAGGGCAGGCTGACGACATTCGACACGGGGCCCACGACGCATCCCGTGGTCACGGGAATCAACGACGCGGGCCAGATCGCCGGGCTGGTGCTGGACGACCAGGACTCCCCGTCCGGCGCCCATCCCATCTTCCGACCGGCGTTCCGCTGGCAGTCCGGCACCATGACCGCGCTCGCCGCGGGCGCCGACGGCGTTGGACCGGTGAGAATCAACCATTCCGGCCAGGTCGCCGGAGTGGTCGCGGACCCGTCCGGCTCCTCCCGCGACGTCGTCGTGTGGTCCGCGACGGCGGACGCCAAGCCCACCCGGCTCGGAATCGCCGACGCCGACCTCGTCGTCGACATCGATGACCGCGGCGACGTTCTCGTGTCCGCCCTGACGGGTCCGACCGCCTCACCGGGCGGCTACCTGTGGCACGACGGCCGGATCGTCGTGCTCGGGACTCTCGGGGGCCTCGCCGTCGATCCGACGGGACTCGCGGCCGACGGGCTGGTCGCCGGCCAGTCGACCTCCGCCGACGGCACCTGGCACGCCGCTATCTGGCCACCCATCGGCTGACCCGAGCCCGCTAGAGCCGGAACTCGTCTGGGGGCTCGCGGCCGACGGGCTGGTCGCTGGCCGGTCGACCTCCGCCGATGGCACCTGGGACGCCGCGACCTGTCGACCCGCCAGTTGGGTAGAAGGGTGGATATGCGGAAGGCCCGTCGTCCGCGCCAGAGTGTTCTCTGGGGGACGACGGGCCTTCCGTCAATGATTGTTCGGCGGTGACCTACTCTCCCACCCGGCCTCCCGAGCAGTACCATCGGCGCTGGAGAACTTAGCTTCCGGGTTCGGAATGGGACCGGGCGTACCCTCTCCGCCAAAACCACCGAAACACTATCGAGTTATCGACACCACTCCCCCCACGGCGAGTGGGGGGTGGTCTGCCGTTCCTCGGGAACCGCACAGTGGACGCGTAGCATCTTTGTAGGACAAGCCCTCGGCCTATTAGTACCAGTCAGCTCCACACATTGCTGTGCTTCCACATCTGGCCTATCAACCCGATCATCTCTCGGGGGCCTTACCAGGTTAACCCTGTGGGAGACCTCATCTCGAAGCGAGCTTCCCGCTTAGATGCTTTCAGCGGTTATCCCTTCCGAA